>NZ_BQXL01000007.1:0-233444 GCF_030159015.1 Acidovorax sp. SUPP3434 | reverse complement strand
GAGCAGCGGCCCCACCTGTCCCTAGAATACAAAACGCCCGATGCGGTGCACCGGGCGTCTCTTGCAAGCCAATTACGGCTAGGGTTCAGTCCCGCATAGGTGTCAACCTATTCCAGGACGGGTCACAGCGAAGGGGATCGAATCCCCCTCACACTCATCGGTCAGCGGCCGGCGCGCTTGCGCTCGTTTTCCGTCAGGAAGCGCTTGCGCAGGCGCACGCTCTTGGGCGTGATCTCGACCAGTTCGTCGTCCTCGATGAACTCCACGCCGTATTCCAGCGTGAGGTCGATCGGGGGCGTGATCTTGATCGCGTCTTCCTTGCCGGAGACGCGGAAGTTGGTCAGCTGCTTGGTGCGCGTCGCGTTCACGATCAGGTCGTTGTCGCGGCTGTGGATGCCGACGATCATGCCTTCGTACACCGGGTCGTTCGCCTTCACGAACATGCGGCCGCGGTCGTCCAGCTTGCCCAGGGCGTAGGTGAAGATTTCACCGTCGTCCATGGAGATCAGCACGCCGTTCTTGCGGCCGCCGATGGCGCCCTTGTGCGGTTCGTAGCTGTCGAAGATGTTGGAGATCAGGCCCGAGCCGCGCGTCAGGTTCAGGAATTCGTTGGTGAAACCGATCAGGCCACGGGCCGGAATGCGGTACTCCAGGCGCACGCGGCCACGGCCGTCCGACTCCATGTTCACCAACTCGCCCTTGCGCTCGCCCAGGGCCTGCATCACGCCGCCCTGGTGGGTTTCTTCGATGTCGGCCGTCACCAGCTCGATCGGCTCGTGCTTTTCGCCGTTGATGTCGCGGAAAACCACGCGCGGCTTGGACACGGCCAGCTCATAGCCTTCGCGGCGCATGTTTTCCAGCAGGATGGTCAAGTGCAGTTCGCCACGGCCCATTACCTCGAAGATGCCTTCTTCGTCGGTTTCCTTCACGCGCAGGGCCACGTTGTGCTGCAGTTCCTTTTGCAGGCGGTCCCAGATCTGGCGGCTGGTCACGAACTTGCCTTCGCGGCCGGCCAGGGGCGAGGTGTTCACGCAGAAGTTCATGGTCAGCGTGGGCTCGTCTACCTTGAGCATCGGCAGCGGTGCGGGGTTGGAGGGGTCGGTCACGGTCACGCCGATGCCGATGTCCTCGATGCCGTTGATCAGCACGATGTCGCCCGGGCCGGCCAGGGGCGTCTGCATGCGGTCCAGGCCCTGGAAGGTCAGCACCTGGTTGATGCGGCCCTTGACGCTCTTGCCCTCGGGGCCTTCCATCACCAGCACGTCCTGGCCGGGCTTCACGGTGCCCTGGCTGATGCGGCCCACGCCGATGCGGCCCACGAAGGTGGAGAAATCGAGCGCCGAGATCTGCAGCTGCAGCGGAGCGGTCGGATCACCCGAGTTCGGAGGCACATGCTTGAGGATGGTGTTGAACAGGGCCGACATGTCGGGCCCCCACTGCTCGCCGGGAGCGCCTTCTTCCAGCGAAGACCAGCCATTGATGCCCGAGGCATACACCACGGGGAAGTCGAGCTGCTCGTCGGTCGCGCCCAGCTTGTCGAACAGGTCGAACGCGGCGTTCACCACCTTGTCGGGGTTGGCACCGGGCTTGTCCACCTTGTTCACGACCAGGATCGGGCGCAGGCCCAGGGCCAGGGCCTTCTTGGTCACGAAACGCGTCTGGGGCATGGGCCCTTCTTGCGCGTCGATCAGCAGCACCACGCTGTCCACCATGGACAGGGCACGTTCCACTTCGCCGCCGAAGTCCGCGTGGCCCGGGGTGTCGACGATGTTGATGTGCGTGCCTTCCCAGCTCACGGCGCAGTTCTTGGCCAGGATGGTGATGCCACGCTCTTTTTCGATGGCGTTGTTGTCCATCACGGTATCGACGACCTTTTCGTGGTCGGCGAAGGTGCCGGACTGGCGCAGCAGCTGGTCGACCATGGTGGTTTTGCCGTGGTCAACGTGCGCGATGATGGCGATATTGCGGATTTGTTTGCTCATAGTGCTTCCAATATGCCGCGCTCTACCTGCGGCGTGCTTTCTAGAATCTGTTGAATTTCCAAGGGGCTCAGGAGCCGGTCGGGCACCAGTTCACCCGCAGTGGTGTGGCCCACGCCCAGCAGGGCATGGGGATCGTCTCCAAAGACCGCGACCGCGGGCGCATCGGGCCAGGGGCCGCGGCGGCGCACGCCGGACAGGAACCGCCCGGCATTCTCGCTGTCCAGCGTGACACGCACATGCTGTGCCAGCAGGATCTCGGCGGGGTGCACGCAGGCCATGCGCTCACCCTCGTCCATCGCCTCCAGCGCGGCCAGCGTGACGCAGCGCTCCACGCCCAGCCCGCCGGTGTCGATGCGCCGCAGGAACGTGAGGTGCGCACCGCAACCGAGCGCAGCACCGATGTCCTCGCCCAGCGTGCGAATGTAGGTGCCCTTGCTGCAGGTTACTATTATTTTGATAGCAGAACGCCCTAGTGCTTCTTGCACTGGAGCCAGTTTCAATGCATGGATGACCACGTCGCGCGCCTCGCGCTCCACGGCAATGCCGGCGCGTGCGTACTCGTACAGCGCCTTGCCATCCTTCTTGAGCGCGCTGTGCATGGGCGGCACCTGGCGGATCGGTCCCGTGAACTGGCGTTGCACCTCGGCCAGGCGCCCGGGCGTGAGTTGCGCCGGATCGACCGCGCGCTGCGCCAGCACCTCGCCCTCGGCGTCGCCAGTGGTGGTGGTCGTCCCCAGCAGGGCGATGGCCTCGTAGGTCTTGGGGGCGTCCAGCTGCAACTGGCTGAACTTGGTCGCCGCGCCGAAGCACAGCGGCAGCACGCCCGTCGCGAGGGGATCGAGCGTACCGGTGTGGCCCGCCTTCTCCGCCCGCAGCAGCCACTTGGCCTTCTGCAGGGCATCGTTGCTCGACAGGCCCAGCGGTTTGTCGAGCAGCAGCACGCCATGCACCGGACGCCGCTGGATGCGGGTGCGCGGCGCGCGCACCGCACCGCCACGCGGCCCGTTCGCTGCGTGCAAATCGCTGCCCCCCAAGGGGGCACTCGCTCCCTGGGGCGGCCCGTCGGTATGCATGCTCAGTCTTCTTGGGCGCGCGAAGAAACCGCCTTGGCGATCAAGGCATTCATATCGGCCGCACGCTCGGTGGTGCGGTCGAACACGAAGTGCAGCGTGGGCACGGTGTGGATGTGCAGGCGCTTGAACAGGCCGTTGCGCAGAAAGCCCGCGGCCTGGTTCAGCGCCACCTGCGTGGCTTCGGGGTCACCGATCAGCACGCTGAAGAAGACCTTGGCATGCGCGTAGTCGGGAGTCACCTCCACGGCCTGCAACGTCACCATGCCCACGCGCGGATCTTTCAATTCGCGCGCGATCAGCTCCGTCAGATCGCGCTGGATCTGATCGGCGACCTTGAAGCCGCGGTTGGGGGTGGAGGATTTCTTCGCAGCCATGTCGAGCCTCGGGCCTTACAGCGTCCGCGCGATTTCCTTGATGTCGAAGAACTCCAGCTGATCACCTTCTTTGATGTCGTTGTAGTTCTTGAGCTTGATACCGCACTCGAAGCCTTCCTTGACTTCCTTGACATCGTCCTTGAGGCGCTTGACCGAGTCGACTTCGCCCGTGTAGACCACCACGTTGTCGCGCAGCAGGCGGAAGCGTGCGTTGCGATGGACCATGCCCGAGGTGATGTAAGAACCGGCAATCGTGCCGATCTTCGTAGCCACGAACACCGTGCGGATCTCGGCCGTGCCGATGACTTCCTCGCGCTGCTCGGGGGCCAGCATGCCGGACATGGCGACCTTCAACTCGTCCACGGCGTCATAGATGATGCTGTAGTAGTGCAGATCGACGCCGTTGCTCTCGGCCGTCTTGCGCGCGCCGGCATCGGCACGCACGTTGAAGCCGATCACGATGGCCTTGGAGGCGATCGCCAGGTTGATGTCGGACTCGCTGATACCGCCCACGCCCGCATACACGAGCTGGACCTTGATCTCGTCCGTGGACAGCTTGAGCAGCGACTGCGACAGCGCTTCCTGCGAACCCTGCACGTCGGCCTTGACGATGATGGGCAGGTACTTGACCTCGCCCGCCGTCATGTCGGCGAACATGTTCTCCAGCTTGGCGGCTTGCTGCTTGGCCAGCTTGGTGTTGCGGAACTTGCCGGCGCGGTAGGTGGCGATTTCGCGGGCCCGGCGTTCGTCGCCCAGCACCATGAATTCGTCGCCGGCCTGCGGCACTTCCGTCAGGCCCTGGATTTCCACCGGGATCGACGGGCCGGCCGATTTGGCAACCTTGCCGTTTTCGTCCAGCATGGCGCGCACGCGGCCGTAGGTCTGTCCTGCCAGCACCACATCGCCGACCTTCAGCGTACCGGACTGCACCAGCACCGTGGCCACGGGGCCGCGGCCCTTGTCCAGCTCGGCTTCGATCACGAGGCCCTTGGCCATCGCATCGACCGGGGCGCGCAACTCCAGCACTTCGGCCTGCAGCAGCACCTGCTCCAGCAGGTCGTCGATACCCATGCCGGTCTTGGAGGACACGGGCACGAAAGGCGAATCGCCACCGTACTCTTCGGGTACGACCTGCTCGGCCACCAGTTCCTGCTTGACGCGGTCGGGGTTGGCATCGGGCTTGTCGGACTTGGTGATCGCGACCACCATGGGCACACCGGCCGCCTTCGCGTGCTTGATGGCTTCCTTGGTCTGCGGCATGACGCCGTCGTCGGCCGCCACCACCAGGATGACGATATCGGTGGCCTGCGCACCGCGGGCCCGCATGGCGGTGAATGCCTCGTGGCCCGGGGTGTCCAGGAACGAGATCATGCCGCGCGGCGTTTCCACGTGGTAGGCACCGATGTGCTGCGTGATGCCGCCGGCTTCGCCCGCGGCCACCTTGGCACGGCGGATGTAGTCCAGCAGCGAGGTCTTGCCGTGGTCCACGTGGCCCATGACGGTGACCACCGGAGCGCGCCAGACCGATTCGGCCTGGGCACCCGCCACGTCGTCGTTGGTGAAGGCTTCCGGATCGTCCAGCGCCGCCACCACGGCCTTGTGGCCCATTTCTTCCACCACGATCATGGCGGTGTCCTGGTCCAGCGGCTGGTTGATGGTGACCATCTGGCCCATCTTCATCAGCGCCTTGATGACTTCGGACGCCTTGATCGACATCTTGTGCGCGAGCTCGGACACCGTGATGGTTTCGGGCACGTGCACTTCGATGATGCGGGCTTCCACCGGAGCGGATTGCTGGTGATGGTGGTCGTCGCGCTCGTTGCGGCGGCCACGGGGACCCCCGCGCCAGTTGTTGCGACCCACGCCGCCACTGCTGTCGCCGCGCGTCTTGATTTCCTTCTTCTTGGCAGGATCGCCGGCCCAGCTGGACGACAGCTTGGCGGACTTGACCTCCTTGTTGCCGCCAGCGGGCGCGGCCGGTGCACGGGCACCCGGCGCAGCGGCTGGCTTGTGCAGCGTGCCCTTCTTGGCATCGGCACCGGCAGGCTTGGCGGCCGCGGGAGCCGGCTTGGGCTCCTCGGGCTTCTTGGCCACGAGCACCTTCTTGGGCGCAGCCATCATGGCGCGGATCGCCTCGGCTTCGGCCAGGGCCTTGCGGCGGCGTTCGTCCAGATCGACGGCGCGCGCGGTTTCCTCTGCCGCACGGGCCTTGGATTCTTCTTCGGCCTTGGCGCGGGCTTCAGCCTGGGCGGCCTGGCGTGCACTGGCTTCCGCCGCCTGCTCGCGTGAGGCCTCCTGCTTTTCCGCCTGCATCTGGGCCTTGCGGCTTTGCTCCTGCGCGGCGTAGGCAGCGGCACGCTCTTCGGCTTCGCGCTCGCGCTGTTCGCGGGCTTCCCGCTCGCGGCGCTTTTCGTTCAGCTCGGCTTCCTGGTGGCCGATCAGCTCGGCCTGGCGGCGTGCTTCCTCTTCGCGGCGCACGAGGTCCTGCGATTCCGGAGACATCACGGTTTCCGCGGCTTCGGCAGCCTCGTCGGAGCCGGCGTCGGAGGCGCCCTCGCCCCCTTCGTCGCGCTTGATGAAAGTGCGCTTCTTGCGCACTTCCACCTGGATCGTGCGCGCCTTGCCGGTGGCGTCGGCCTGCTTGATCTCGCTGGTGGATTTTTTCGTCAAGGTGATCTTCTTGCGATCGGCCGAGGCGGTGCCGTGGCTGGCCTGCAGGAAGGCCAGCAGCTTTTGCTTGTCCGTTTCGGTCAAGGCATCGGTCGGGGCGGCCTTGGCCACCCCGGCAGACTTGAGCTGGTCGAGCAGGGTTTCTGGCGATTTCTTGAGTTCAGTGGCGAACTCGGCGACTGTGTTACTGGACATATTTGGTTCGTACCTCCCCTGACCTACTCTTGCCCCGCGAACCAATGTTCGCGCGCCTTCATGATCAAGGCTTTGGCATCTTCTTCAGACTGGCCGGTCAGGGCGGTCAGTTCGTCAAGGCCTAAGTCGGCCAGATCATCCCGGGTGTTCACGCCGCCTTCGGCGAGCTTGCCGATCAACTCGGGCGTGAGGCCCTCGAGATCGCGCAGGTTCTGCGAAACGCCGTCCACGCTTTCCTCTCGGGCAATTTCCATGGTGAGCAGCGCATCCTTGGCGCGGGCACGCAGCTCGTTCACGGTTTCTTCGTCGAAGCTTTCGATCTCCAGCATTTCCTGCAGCGGCACGTAGGCCACCTCTTCGAGGCTGGCGAAGCCTTCCTCGATCAGGATGTTGGCGATTTCCTCGTCCACATCGAGCTTTTCCATGAACAGCTTGCGGGCCGTGTCGGTCTCGTTGGCCTGCTTTTGCGCACTTTCAGCCGCGTCCATGATGTTGATCTTCCAGCCCGTCAGGTCGGAAGCCAGGCGCACATTCTGGCCACCGCGGCCGATGGCAATGGCGAGGTTTTCCTCGTCCACCACCACGTCCATGGCGTGTTTCTCTTCGTCCACCACGATGGACGACACGTTGGCCGGCGCCAGCGCGCCGATCACGAACTGAGCGGGGTCTTCCGACCACAGCACGATGTCCACCCGCTCGCCGGCCAGCTCGTTGGTGACCGCGTTGACACGCGTGCCACGCACGCCCACGCAGGTGCCGATGGGATCGACGCGCTTGTCGTGCGAAAGCACCGCGATCTTGGCGCGGCTGCCGGCATCGCGCGCGCAGCTCTTGATCTCCAGCAGGCCCTGCTCGATCTCGGGCACTTCGTTGCGAAACAGCTCGATCATGAACTCGGGCGCCGAGCGCGAGAGGATGATGGGCGCACCGCGCAGCGTGAGGTCGACTTCCATGATCATGGCGCGCACCCGGTCGCCATTGCGAAGGTTTTCCTTGGGGATCATCTCGGAGCGGCGCAGGCGGCCTTCCACCCGGCCCGACTCGACGATGATGTCGCCCTTGTCCATGCGCTTGACGGTGCCGGTGAAGATCTTTTCGCCGCGCGACATGAAGTCGTTGAGCAGCATCTCGCGCTCGGCGTCGCGGATCTTCTGCAGGATGACCTGCTTGGCAGCCATCGCGCCGATGCGGCCGATGGGCACCGAATCAACACCCTCTTCGATGAATTCACCCACTTCGATGTCGGCGATGCGCTCGCGGGCATCCATCAGCAGCTCTTCGGCTTCGGGGTTCTGCAGACCGGCGTCGTCGGGCACGACGAGCCAGCGACGGAAAGTCTCGTAGTTGCCGCTGTCACGGTCGATGGCGACACGGATGTCCACTTCGCCTTGGTACAGCTTCTTCGTGGCCTGGGCAAGGGCCAATTCGACGGCGCCAAAGACCACATCGCGTTCCACGTTCTTCTCACGCGAAATGGCTTCGACCAACATCAACAGTTCGCGATTCATGCGACGACTCTCCTATTTTTCAATCTCTTGAAGGCCGCCGCGCCGCGCGCGCCAACCTTTGTATTCGTTCGGTGTGTCAGGCCTGGACCGGCCCGTCTTTGGATCCCCGCCCCTTGAAATCGACGATGGACGCCAGGCGCGCATCGCGCAGTTCGTCCAGCGTGAAACCCAGCGCTTGCAGCGGCGCCGGTACGCGTTTCTTGCTGACCCGCTGGCCAGGCTTCACGGGCGGCTCTTCGCTCCAGACGACCTGCCATCCACCGGCTTCGGTACGCTCCAGCGTGCCGCGGAATTTCTTGCGGTTGGCATTGACCTGACCGCCGCCAGCCTCGCCGATGGGCGCCTTGAGCGTGAGGTCCACCATGTGCCCGGTGAAACGGATGAAATCCTGCTCGTGGCGCAGAGGGCGATCGATGCCGGGCGAGGAGATCTCCAGCCGCTTGTACTCGACGCCATCCACTTCCAGCGCGAACTGCAGTTGCCGCGTGACCTTTTCGCAGTCTTCCACGGTGACGAACTGCTCGGGCAGCACGGACTCACCCTCCACGGGCACCTGCCAGAGCAAATCGATGGTGATGCGCAGCAGGCCGCCGGCGGAGCGCTCGATCTCCACCAGGTCATAGCCCAGCCCGGTCACGGTTTGTTCAACGATCTGCTGCAATGCCACGTGTTGTTCTGTTCAGTATCCAGAAGTACAAAAAACCCGATAACCACCTAGGACCTTCCAGGGCAGCTTCGAGCTCCAAAAGCGAACGGCCAAAAAAAACGGGCGGTAGGTACCCGCCCGTTTGGTCGTGAAGACGCAATTGTAGCCTGTCGCGCGCCGCTTTGCAAAGGCGGCGGCATGCAATTTGCATTGGCGCCACAGGCGTCCCGGTCGGCCCTGCGGCGAGCGGGCAAAAAACCCGGCGGTTCTCCGCTATCCACGGGCTGCGCGCACCCGTTCGATCAACGCCTGGGCCTGTGGATCCCGCCCTGCCGGAGGCTGGGATGCCAGGCTGTCGAGCAACCGCGAAAGCACTCCGGACTGGGGCAGCAGCGGGCCGAGAAAGCGCGCGCCGGCCGGATCGGCGATGAGCAGGGTCGGAAAGGTTTCCACGTCCAGATCGCCGGCCAGGTCTTCCTCGTCTTCGATGTCCACCCACACGAAGCGGGCCTGCGGATGGGCTTGCGCCACGGTGTCGAACACCGCCCGGTATTCCCGGCACGCACCGCACCAGCCGGCGCACAGGCAGACGACCCACCAGCCGGCGTTCGCACTGGGGAAGAAAGTGTCGGGAGAGGCAGCCGGTGCGTGCATGGAAGAAAGGATGGGGCTCAGGGATGGCGCCCCTCGCGGGCGCGGTAGATGTCCATCGTACCCACACTGGCCGCCCTATTGCCCCAGGCGTTGCGAACATAGGTCGACACCGCCGCCACATCGTCGTCGCCCAGCACGTGCCGGAACGGCGGCATGCCGTAGGGGCGCGGGTTGCCGGCCGTGGTGGGCGGGTAGCCGCCCAGGAGCACCATGCGCACCAGATTGGTCGGGTTTTCCATGGTCGCGGCGCGGTTTCCCGCCAGTGCGGGAAAGGCGCCAGGCCGGCCCTCGCCGCGGTCTCCGTGGCATTGCGCGCATTGCTGCGAATACACGGCGGCGCCCCGCTCCATGGCCGAAGCGGACGGGGGTGCCACCACCGGTGCCGGGCGTTCGTGTGCGGGCAGCGCGCGCAGGTAGACCGCCATGGCGCCCAGGTCGGCATCGTTCAGGTACTGGGTGCTGCGGAACACCACCTCGGCCATGGGCCCGGTGACCGACCCGCGCGGCGCCACGCCGGTGCGCAGCAGCGCCACCACGTCTTCCTGCGGCCAGCCGGCCACGCCCGCCTCGGCGGCGACGTTGAGGGCCGGGGCATACCAGTTCTGCACCGGGATGAGACCACCGCGGAACGCCTGCGATTCGCTCGTCGCGCCGAAGGCGTTGCGCGGGCTGTGGCAGGCCGCGCAATGGCCCAGCCCCTGCACGAGGTAAGCCCCCCGGTTCCACTCGGCCGACTGCTGCGGATCGGGCGCCAGCGTGCCGGGCCGGAAGAACAGCGCGCGCCAGCCGGCCAGCGCGGCCTGCGTGCTGAACGGGAACGCCAGCGCATGGGGCGTGTTGGGCCGCTGCACGGCCGGCAGGCTGCGCAGGTAGGCGTAGATCGCGTCGGAATCCTCGCGCGTGACGTGGGTGTAGTTGGGGTAGGGAAACGCGGGGTACAGCAACCGGCCGTCCCGGGACCGGCCGTGGTGCATCGCGCGCCAGAACTCCGCCGCTGTCCAGCGCCCCAGGCCGGTTTCGGCGTCGGGCGTGAGGTTGCTGGCGAACACCACGCCGAACGGCGTCTCCACGCCCCGGCCTCCGGCGAACGGCGCCCGACCCTGCGCGGTGTGGCACGACATGCAATTGCCCGCACGCGCCAGGTATTCACCGCGCTGCACGGCCTGCGGCGCAGGCTGTGCCAGGGGCACGTCCTGGGGCGGCAAGGGCGCTTCGCCGCGCAGGTTCAGGAACACCACCACGGCGCACGCCAAGGCGCCCAGCAGCACCAGGCCGACCAGCCCTTTCAGCGCGCGCTTCATTGCAAGCCCCCCGATGCGCCTGTGCCGGCGGCGGCCACGCCGCCGCAGGGCATCGGCAGCCGGCCGGGCAAGGCAGCGGCAGGCCGTGCATCGGCGGGCACGGCCTGTGCGGACAGCCAGGCAGTGACCGCGCTCACGTCTTCGGGTGCCAGTTGCCGGGCCACGTGGGCCATGCAGTCGGGCGCCTGGGCGCGCCGCTGGCCGGTCTGCCAGGCGCCGATCTGGCTGTTGAGGTAGTCACGCGGCAACCCCAGCAGGCCGGGAATGGCCGGGGCCACGCCGGTCATGGCGGCGCCATGGCACTGCACGCAGGCCGGAATGCCCAGCGCCGCATCCCCCTGGCGCACCAGCGTGCGCCCGCGATCCAGGGCCGCAGGCGTGGCCCGGGCCGGGGGCGGCGGAGCGTAGGGCAGGTCCAGCGCGGCGAAATGCGCGGCGATCTCGCGCAGGTAGTCGTCGGTCATGTGCTCCAGCAGGTAGGCCATTTGCGGATAGCTGCGGCGGCCGTCCCGGAAATTGAGCAGCTGGTGGTAGAGGTATCCCGCCGGCTTGCCGGCGATGCGCGGAAAGTAGCCCTCCTGGGTGGCGCGCCCTTCCCGGCCGTGGCAGGCGGTGCAGGCCAGCACGCGGTCGCCCAGGGCAGGAGCGGCCGGCCCGTCGGCAGGGGCCGCCGCGGCGGCCGGCCCCGCCGCCATCAGCAGCGCAAGCAGCGACACAAGGGCCGGCCAAGCCAGGCGCCCGGCCCGGCGTGCGGTTTCATTCATGGGGGATCCGTTCGGACGTGGGAAATGCAGCGGGTCTGCCATGGTGCGACTCTACGCACCCCGTGCAAAACAGTACAGATTCAGTTTGCCGCTAAAAATACGGATCAGTTGCATGCCGTCCACGCCGCCACGGTCCATCCACCACCCCTCCCCGGTCCGCTCCCGTCCATGAAACGCTACGAACGCCACGCTGACGCCCTCGCTCAGTTGATCCACAGCGGCGCCCTGCGCGCGGGCGACCGCATGCCCTCGGTGCGGGAAACCAGCCGGACCCGGGGCATCAGCCCCTCGACCGTGTTCGCGGCCTACGACCTGCTGGAAGCGCAGGGCCTGGTGCATGCCCGGCCGCGCTCGGGCTACTACGTGAGCCACCGGCAGCCGTCCGCCACGGACCGCGTCCCAGCCGAGCCCCAGCCTTCGGCGCCGAACGACGGCTCGCGCGGCGTGGAGATCAGCGATCTGGTGTTCGACGTGCTGGGTTCGGCGCGCGAGCCGCACCTGGTGCCGCTCGGGTCGGCGTTTCCGGGCCCTGAGCTCTTTCCGCTGGCGCGGCTGGCGCGCTGCCTGTCCAGCGGCATGCGCCGGCTGGACCCGGCCGCCATCGTGCAGAACCTGTCGCCGGGCGACGAGCGGCTGCGCCAGCAGATCGCGCTGCGCTACGGCCTGCACGGCATGGCGGTGGATGCGGCCGAGATCGTGACCACCAACGGCGCGATGGAGGCGCTCAACCTGTGCCTGGAGGCCACCACGCAGCCGGGCGACATCGTGGTGCTGGAGTCGCCCACCTTCTACGCGGCGCTGCAGGCGCTGGAGCGGCTTCGGCTGCGCGCGGTGGAGATCACCACCCACCCGCGCGAAGGCATCGACCTGGGCGCCCTGGAGCGCGCGCTGCACGCACACCCCGTCAAGGCCTGCTGGCTCATGCCCACGTTCCAGAACCCGCTGGGCAGCACCCTGCCCGAGGAACGCAAAGCGGCGCTGGTGGCGCTGCTGGCCCGCCACGGCGTTCCGCTGATCGAGGACGACGTGTATGGCGAGCTGCACTTCGCCCCGCGCCGCCCGCCTCCGGCCAAGGCCTTCGACACCGGGGGCCACGTGCTGCACTGCAGCTCGTTCAGCAAATGCCTGGCGCCCGGCTACCGCGTGGGCTGGGTGGCTGCGGGACGCTTTGCCGGCGCGGTGCAGCGGTTGAAGCTGATGACCACGCTCTCGACCGCCACGCCGTCGCAGCAGGCGCTGTCGGAATACCTGGACCAGGGCGGCTACGACCGGCACCTGCGCCAGTTGCGCGGCACGCTGGCGCGCCAGCAGGCGCGTGCACGGGCGCTGATTGCCGCGCACTTTCCGCCGGGCACGCGCGTGTCGCGGCCGGACGGCGGGTATTTCCTGTGGGTGGAGCTGCCCCAGTCCATGGATGCCCTGGCCCTGCACCGCGCGGCGCTGAGCCGGGGCATCAGCCTGGCACCGGGGCACCTCTTTTCCACCGACCGGCGCTTCTCGCACTGCGTGCGCATCAACTGCGGCCACCCGGCCGTGGCGCGCTTCGACGAGGCCCTGCGAACCGTGGGCGCACTGGCCGGCGCGCTGTGCCGGGGCGGGTCCCCCGACGCCGCTACCGATTGCTATTAAATCAATAGCAATGGAGGCAATGATGACTAGGGCATCGGCACTTTTTCTTTCAAACCGCCGCCCCGCCATCCTTCCGCGTCAGGGAAGCACGGAAGACGCCCTGGCCTTGGCCACCAGCGCATCCGCATCGCGCCGCAGCAGCAGGCGCCCCGCCACCAGTGCATCGGCCGCCTGGGTGACCGCGGCCACGTACCCGGCCTGCGTGCCGTACAGCTCCTCCAGCGAAGGCCGCGCATCGCCCGCCGCCAGCCGCGCGGCGCGCGTCTTGTGGAAGGGAATGAAGCTGCCGGTGAGGTTGGACAGATCGGTGATGCCCGGCGTGGCCACGTAGTTGAACTCGATGCTCGTGCCCAGCGGGGCGCGCGCTTCCACGCTCGGGATGCCGGCGCGGGCCAGCCCGGTGGACGGGTCCACCTGCGGCACCAGGATGGCGTAGTCGCGGCCCACGGCGCGCGGCGGCTGCAGCGTGGCGATGCCGGACTCGTCCTGCGGCACGTACTGCGGCCCGAAGTCCAGCAGCGAGAAGCCGTTGTAGCGCGCCAGGTAGTCGAACGCCGGGATGGCGGTCGGCGTGCCGCCCACGCTCCAGGTCAATCCCCGCATGGCCGGATACACGAGCTTCGCGGGCGGCACCAGCGTGCCGTCGGCCACCTTGGGCACCTGGCTGGCTGGCGGCTCGGTGCCGCGCACCACCCAGTCTTCCAGCGCGATGAACAGCGCGCGGAAGGTGTCGGTGAAGTGCACCACCGTGCCGGCCGGATAGACATTGCGCGTGGGCGCGTAGCTGATGCTTTCGGTGCCGCCCGTGCCGCCGTGCTGCGTGCTGGCGTAGTAGTAGATGCGCGCATTGGCGGGCTGGGCGAGGTCGCGCAGGCCGTTGGCATCCGTCAGCACCGGCGAGCCCTGCAGTTGCCAGAACTCGGTGCCCGACAGGCCCAGGAAGAACTTCGGGCAGGTGTCGGTGGCCGCGCAGCGCTTCATCACGCCGCCCTGCCGGCCGCTCACCTCGTCGCTGTAGTCCTTGTCCAGCCCGCGCGGCGCCGTCTGGCCGAAGGCCGTGTGGTCGGTGCGCAGCCCGCCGCCGCCGCCCGGCACGGCAAAGCGCGTGTTGATGTTGGTCTGGCGCGCGGCCACGTGGGCGAACATACCGTCGAACACCTTGCCGCCGCGCAGCGACTGGTTGAAGCCCAGGTGCAGGAAGGTCTTCATCGCGTTGCCCGACTGCGAGGTGCCCTGCCCCAGCGTGGACTGGATGCGGCCGGCGACCGGGTTGGCCCGGCCTTCGGCATCGGCGGCCGCGCTGCGGAAAAAGCTCACTGTGTCGCGCAGCGCCGCCAGGCCCACGCCCATGACCTTGGGGTCTTTCGCCACATAGACCAGCTCGTACAGGTACTGCGGATCGAAGCCGCCCTGCAGGCACACGCTGGCCGGGCTGGGCGTGCCCGGGAACGGGTTGGCGGCCGCATCGCAGGTGGCGAACTTCCACTGGCCCGCGGGCACGGGCTCGCGCGCATCGGTCTCGTTGCGCCGGCGGGTGAGCGAATAGCCGGGCTGGGTGTTGTCCAGGCTGGCGGGCTCGTACGGGATCATGGTGCCGTTGAACACGCCGCCCGGCAGCGCCATGGCGGGCACGGTGGCCGTGGGCACGAGTTCGGTGCGGTACGGGCCGGTGATGGTGCTGCCATCCTTGTTCCGGGCCACGGGCACCGTCACGGTCAGGCGCGCAGGCGTGCTCTTGGGCACGTCGCCCTGCCAGGCCGAATACAGCATCACGTAGCCCCGCTCGAAGTACACCGCATCGCCCGGCGTCGCGGCCGGGTTGGGCTGCGTGAGGATGTTGCCGCGGTTGGGAGCGTCGTAGCGCAGCACGCCGCTGGCGCGGGCCATGTCCTTGGGCTTGAGCATCACGAAATCGGCGCTGTACTCCACCATGCCGCGCGCATTGACGGGGGCCAGTTGCAGGTCCTGGATCACCGCATTGCGCGGGTCGGCGGGATCGACCTCGCCGCGCAGGGTGCCGGTCAGTTTCTCGTAGGCGCCCACGCTGCCGTAGGTGCCCGCGACGTCCTCGGTGGCCGTGATGGACAGGCGCATCTGCGGAGCGGTGGCCGAGGGCGGGGAATCGCTGCCGCCGCAGGCGGCCAGCAGCGCCGCGGCCAGCACGGGCGCCATGGCGCGCAGCCGGGGTCGACCCAGCGGGGAAATCGCGAAGGACGGGAATGTCATGGTCTTGTCTCCGAAGTGTTCTTGGGTGTTGTCGTCGGTACAGGGCAAGGCTGCGCCACCCCGCCGTGCGCTGCGGCGGGGACGTGCGCGCCTTCAGGGCGCGGCCCGATGGGCCGTGAGGGGCGAGAGAAAACCTATTCGGGCTGAATGCCCGCGGCCTTGATGACCTGGCCCCATTTCTGGGTCTCGGCGGCCTGGAACTTCGCGAGTTCGTCGGAGGTGGTGGTCCAGGCCTCGGAGCCCGCCATGTCGTAGAACGACTGGGCCGCCGCGCTCTTGGTGGCCTGCCCGAGCAGTTCGTTGACCCGCGCCACCACGGGGGCCGGCGTGCCAGCCGGCACGTAGGCGGCGAACCAGTAGCCCATGTCGTAGCCCTTCACGCCGGCCTCCTCGATGGTGGGCACGTCGGGCAGTTGCGCGCCGCGCTTTTTCGTCGAATAGCCCAGCGCGCGCAGCTTGCCGGCCTTGATCTGCGGCACGCCCGTGGAGGTGTCAGTGATCATCAGATCGATCTGCCCGCCCAGCAGGTCGGTGATGGCCAGGGGGTTGCTCTTGTAGGGCACGTGCAGGATGTCCACGCCGGCCAGTTGCTTGAGCATCTCCCCCGCGACGCGGCTGGACGAGCTGCCACTGCCGAAGCTGAGCTTGCCCGGGCTCTTCCTGGCCGCCGCGATCAGCTCGCCCACGTTCTTGTAGGGCGCCGCGGCGTTCACCACCAGCACCTGGCCGCCCTTGCCCAGGCCGGTGACCGGCACGAAATCCTTCACCGGGTCATAGGACAGCTTTTTGTACAGGTGCTCGTTGGCGGCGTGCGTGGTGTTGGTGGTGATGAGCACCGTGTAGCCGTCCGGCGCGGCCTTGGCCACGGCCTGCGCGGCGATCATGCCGCTGGCGCCGGCCTTGTTGTCCACCACCACCGCCTGCTTGGTGTCGGTGGTGACGGACTGGCCGATAGCGCGCGCGAGCTGGTCGGTGGCGCTACCCGCCGCGAACGGCACGACGAAGGTGATGGGCTTGGACGGATAGGCCGGGGCCTGGGCAGCGGCCGGCCCGGCCACCGCCAGGCCCAGAACCACCGCCACGGTGGCGACGAGCGCATGGCGGCGCGAGGCGCGCCGGTGCGGTTCGGGGCGAGGCTGGGGGTGGAAAAAGGGGTTCATGTCGTCTCCTGTGTGGTTATGGAAAAAGCGATGCAGGACCGCGGGCCCGGCGCATGGCCGGCTGCGGCATTCGAAAGGCGTCACCCGGGCGGTCCCGCCAGGTGCCCGGCCAGGGCGGCAGGCACCTCGACGGGCAAGTCGAGCAGCAGGAACGACAGCGCCTTGCCGTGGCTGTCGAGATTGAGCGCATCGTTCACGCCGCCGTCCAGCACGTCGTCAATGACGAAGTTCATGGCGTGCAGGTTCGGCAGCAGGTAGCGCGCAACGCGGCTGGGCCGGCGCAGCGCGAACTGGCGCGCCACGGCGGCCTCGGTGACCTGCGCGGTCAACACCTCCCACAGCGCGGGATGCCAGGCGATCACGCTGATGTTGGAGCGGTTGCCTTTGTCGCCCGTGCGGCTGTGAGCGAGGCGGTACAGGGGCACGGTCAAGGGCGCGGCGGTGGCAGTAGCGGAGGCCGAAGCGGAAGATGGCGCGGCGGCCGATGCAGGGATCGAAGGGGTGGCGGTGGTCATGGCGGGTTCCTCGGGGCTCGGCGTCAATCCAGCATCACGTGGCCCACGGCCACGGACTCGCGCGGCACCAGGCACGACACCGTGCCCAGGCGCGGTCGCATCGCGGTGCGCACGCCGCCGCCGCCCGCCGGGCCGCAGCAGTACAGGGCCGTCACCTCGCGCACCAGGCGCTGGGCGCTGGCGTGCTCCCGGTGCTGCAACGCCACGCGCAGGCGCACATCGCGGGCATCGCCGGCCGCAGCCGCGTCCCGCCAGTGCCCGGCGTCGTCGCCGAACACGCTGGTCACCCCGATCAGATCGATGCGCAGCGGCGCGACGCCGGCCAGGCGCTCGCGCAGGACCTCGCCCGCCAGCCGCGCGCGTGCTTCGGCACGGGCCCCGGCATAGGAAATCTCGCCCTCGGCGAACCAGCCGGATTCAAAGCAAACATTCACCTTGAGCGACGGCGGCCGCGCATGGCCGCTCACCCCTTCCAGCCGCACACGGTCGGTGCCGGCCGGCAGCACGCGCGCGGTGGTGATGTCGGCCACGACATCGGGCGTGAGGTAGGCGGCGGGGTCGTGCAGTTCGTACAACAGCTGCTCCTTCACCGTGCGCTCGTCGATGCGCCCGCCCGTGCCCGCGGGCTTGGCGATGGTGCAGTGGCCATCGGCGTCGATCTCGGCGATGGGGTAGCCCAGTTGCGCCATGCCCGGCACGTCCTTGTAGCCCGGGTCGGCGAAATACCCGCCGGTGACCTGCGCGCCGCATTCCAGCAGATGCCCGGCCATGGTGGCGCGCGCCAGCCGGTCCCAGTCGTCCGGAGCCCAGCCGAAATGCGCGAGGGCCGGCCCCAGCACCAGCGAGGGGTCCGCCACGCGGCCGCACACCACGATATCGGCGCCTGCGCGCAGCGCGTCGGCAATCGGCTGCGCGCCGATGTACGCATTGGCGCTCACGATGGGGTCGGTGGGCAGGGCTGCGCCCAGCGCCTGGGCCAGCACGGCACGGTGCCCGTCCCCGCTCAGGTCGTCGCCCTGCACCACGGCGATGCGGGGGCGGCGCGCACCCAGCGCTTGGGCCAATTGCTGGATGCGGTGCGCGGCACCCGTCGGATTGGCCGCGCCGAAATTGCTCACGATGCGAATGCCGTGCTGCAGGCACTGCGCCAGCACGGGGCGCAGCAGGTCGTCGAGCAGCGGCTCGTAGCCGGCATCCGGGTTCGTGCGGCGCGCCAGTTGGGCCAGGGCAAGGGTGCGCTCGGCCAGGGTTTCGAAAATCAATACCGCGGGCTGGCCGCTGGCGATCAGGGCCTGCACCACGGGTGCGGCGGCATCGGTGCGGTCGCCCGAGAAGCCGGCGGCGCAGCCGACCAGCAGGTTTTTTGGGGGGGCCATGGTTGTCTCCTGCCGGCCAATGTAGGCCCCGCGCGTTATTCTGTGAAATAGATAATCAGGATCAATTCATCCAATTCTTCAATGAATATCTCCACGCGGCAGATCGATGCCTTTATCGCCCTGGCCGGCCAGCGCAGCTTCACGCGTGCGGCCGCGCACTGCCACCTGTCGCAGCCCGCCTTCAGCGCCCTCATCCGCACGCTGGAAGATGCGATGGGGCTGCGGTTGTTCGACCGCAGCACGCGCCATGTGGCCCTGACGGCGGAAGGCGAGGATTTTCTGGAGTCCGCGCGCCGCATCCGGGCCGAAGTCGACAACGCCTTCGCCGCGGTGCACGACACCGCCACGCTGCGCCGGGGGCGCGTGGCGATCGCCCTGCTGCCCTCGCTCGCGGCGGGCTGGCTGCCCGGTGTGCTGGCGGCATACCGCGCGGCCCATCCCGGCATCGAACTGGACATCGCCGACGTGCTGTCCGAGCCCTGCATCGAGCGGGTGGCCACGGGCAAGGCCGATTTCGCGCTGGCCGCCATCCGGGCCGATACGCCGGAATTGCAGGCCGAACCATTCAGCAGCGACGGCTTTCACCTGGTGTGCCGCGCCGACCATCCGCTCGCGCGTCGCCGGCGCCATGGCGGCAAGGTCGTTGCGCTGCAATCCGCCGACCTGGCAGCATTCCCTTTCGTGCATCTGGCGCGAACCAGCAGCGTGCGCCAGTACCTGGAGGCGGCGCTGCACCCGCAGGCGATGAACACGCTCATGGAAGTGGAACAGCTCGCCACCGTGATGGGCATGGTGCGCGCGGGCCTGGGCATCAGCGTCGTGCCCACGCTCACGCTGTTCCACTTCGACCAACCCGGGCTGGTGACGCGGCCGCTGGCATTGCCGGGGTTGACCCGGCAGATCTATCTGGTGCGGCGCCGGGACCGCAGCCTGTCGGTCGCGGCCCAGGCGATGTATTCCATGGTCATGCAGCACCGGCCTTGAGCGCCATCAGACGCTACTTTTTTCATAGCAAATCATGGCGTGGACAAAGCGGTGAAGGCCGATCGGACTCGGGACCTGTACTCGGCTGCGGCGCGCAGCACCGGCTCAGTGGTGAGGCGGCGGCTCCTGCACGGGCGGCCCATCGCCCCCGGGCGGGTCTTCGACGGGGGGCACAGGCGTCCAGACGGGCTGGGGCGGCGTATCCAGCGGAGGCTGCGGGGTGGTCGGGGTCGGAATGGGGATGGAGGACGCGTGCATCGATGGCCTTTCAAGGGACGGTGAAACGTGGGAGTCGGCGGGGCCGCTGCAGCGGGCGAAACAGGCGCCTTGCAGCATGCGGCAAGCCCTATTCCGTCTTCTTTCGGTCATCGAGCTCGCCGATCAGCGCCGCCCCCTGGCGTGAGGACAACCGGGGCTCTTTGTGCGCATCGCCCCCGTAGTCCAGGCCCAGGCCGCGTGCCGAGCCGGAGGCATCGACGGCGGCGATCGGGCCGGTGGCATGCTCATGCACCGCGTCTTCCGGCGCGCGGTTGGCGTACGTGGATTCGTCACCACTGGCTCCGAAGCGCCGGGGGCCTTCGCCATCGCCGGGGTTCTCGCCGTCCACTTCGCCACGGCCGCGCGCGTCGTCGCGCATTCCATAGAGGTTGAAATGGCCCTGATCGCGCTGGCGATCCTGCTCGGGCGTCAATTTGTCGTGTGCCATTTTTTCGCTCCTGAAAAGGAAGCTGCCAGCCTATGCCGCGCATGGCCGGGCAGGTGTAGGACCAGCGCTTCCAACGGCCGGGCACTAAAAACCCGGATGAAAGTTGGGCCAAAATACTGTAAATTCATACAGCATCAACACAAGGAGCACGCCATGGAAACGGAAGAACTCACCTACACGGTCACCCTGCGCGACTATCCGGAAAACCTGCCCGAACGCGAGCGCACCAACGCGGAACGCCGCTATGCCAAGGCGATGGAAAAGGCCTTCGGCTCCGCCGCCCAGGTCGCCGCGGCACTGGACACGCTGCGCAGCCTGGAAGAGTCGCCGCCCGAAGTGGTGCCACCCGCCGATCTCGCCTTGCTGCGGCAATGGGGCAAGGCCAGTACCGCGGCGCGCCAGGCCGCGTTCCAGGGTTTGGGCGAGGCGGAAAGCGCGTACTTCGACGTTCATCTGGCGGGATGAACCGGCGTTGTTGCCCGTCCTGTCCCCAGCCATTCCCACACCCATGGGCTTCGACCAAATCGCCATCGCGTTGCTGGGCGCCGCCGCGGCATGGCTCTCTCAATCGCGCCACGAGGAACGCCGGCGCTGGGCCTGCATCTTCGGCATGCTAGGCCAGCCCTTCTGGTTCTATGCCAGCTGGACGGCGGGCCAATGGGGCATCTTCGCCGTCAGCGTCCTCTACATGGGGGCGTGGCTTCGCGGCCTGTGGATCCATTGGCTGACCGCCCGCGAGGCACCGCAGGGCATCGGTACCATTCAACTGACCCCGCAGCGCAGGCCTTGACCGCCGCCCATGGCCATCGCGGTCGATGGCATTGTCCTGCCGCAATCGTCCTACGCGAAGACCGCGAGCGGCAGAGCTAGCATGGCGCTCTCATTCCATCAGGAGCCACGCATGTCGGACGACGCCACGAAAACTGCGCAAGACCGCAAGCTCATCAGCCTGGCCGAGGACTATGAGGTGCGCGACTGGGCCCGGTCTCTGAATTGCACCGAGGACGAGTTGCGCATCGCGGTGAAAGCCGTGGGCAATTCTGCGCAGGCGGTGCGTTCCTATTTGGCGAATCGGTAGGTGACCACCATGTGGGAAGAACCGGTTGGAAAATTGGCGGATCTCCGGCAAGTGTGCATGCCGGATGCGCCGGATGATGTGCAGGGTGCCAATCCCGCGCTGCTGCCGCAGCAGGTACATCAGGCACACGAGGCCCGCGTGCAAATGAGCCATTCGGACGCGCCTTCGCGCCAGTTTTCTTGAGGGTTGGGCATTTGCAGCAACGGGGCTGGCAAGGGTGATCGACGCTAGGCAAGCGCTTGACTTTTGCGCACCGCCCCGTGCGCCGTCGAGGTCAACCCGCCATTTTGCACCAATCCACCACTTTCCATGCAGTGGGACAACAAGGGGGCCAACAGCGCCTAATATTGACCTGTCGACACTCCCTGTCGACACCTCCCTTTCTTGCTCTTGAGCAAGTTTCAGCCCGCCTTGTGCGGGCTGCCTTTTTTGTGCTGCCGCTTTCATTCGCACCGTAGCGATTCGATGCGCGAACGATTCACTTCAATGCCAAAGGAAAGCGCTGAATGCGATCGCACCCGCACTCATGCAGGGCATCGCAAACGCCGTGCAATGAATGGTCAACCGGCGTGGCGCCCCCCCCTCCGTCAAACCGGACGACGCATCTTCATTGGCATGTCCAGGCCATGCCGGCCCCGGTACACGTCTGTCCATCCGGCGCCGTCAGCACACCGTTCCCGCTTCGGCCATAAGCGGCACCCCGATCGTCGTAGCAGAACTTGGTGTCGCAGTGCGTCATGACGATCTGCCGGATCACAGGGGGGGGTGGTTCCTGAATGAGCGGTGTCTGCGTACCGCATGAGGCATTCACTCCGCTGATCGCGGCGTTCATGCGTGAACGCTTTTCTGCACCAGACAGGGTGCGGATACTGGAGACGAACTCCAACTCCTTTTGCGCGGCACGGCACTCGACGGTGGGCTGCGTTTGCGCCATGACAGTCGGCGCTGGTGAAGTCGTTGGAGTGGGACGGCGTTGCGCGTCCTGTTCGGCGCGCTGCTGTTGCGCCTTCAGCTGATGGGCCCGAGCCGCCTCCGCGCGTTCCTGCTGCAACACTTCCGCCGTTTTACGCCGTTCGATCTGTGCACCCGCCTGGCTTGCCTGGCAGGGCTGATCGGAGTAGGTGAGCTTGCCTGTGGCATCTGCGCACCGATGAACCTGCGCTGTGCTCGATAGCGTCCAGCCGCACAGCACCATGGCCACCATGGTGAGTCCCTTGATATTCATATATGACCTCCGTGCCGAGACTCTAGCAGGCGAAACGCAGCAACGTCGCGCACTAAAGGCTGAGTTCAGCACGACATTGCAACAGCAGGTTCGAGCGCGAAACGCGCAGTTTCAGTAGCCGCTATAAAGCGCACTGGTCGCCCGCTGCAGAAGAAAGCCCATCACACCCATACAAAGCAAAAAGCGCTGCAACTGGAACAGCTGCAGCGCTTCGCATGATCTGGTGGGACGTGCGGGGGTCGAACCCACGACAAACGGATTAAAAGTCCGCTGCTCTACCAACTGAGCTAACGTCCCAACCTTTGCCACATCGGCCTGGAACCCATGCAGCAAAGCCTCGGATTATAGCGTCTTTTCTATGTGGATCTACCGCTTTGGCACGGTTGCCAGCATGTCCAAGACCCATCCGGCAGCGCATTGGCCAAACGTGGCGGTCACCGCCACCACCGAGCCATAGCCATGGCAATTGAGTGAACCGTCACCATCGCCCGCGATATCACAGGACGCATGGGGAGGTGCCACCGCTTCCCGGCTGAACACGCACTGGACACCGATGCGGCGCCCTTCTTTCGCAGCACCATAGTGTTTGCGCAGCCGGTAACGCATCTGGGCGAGCAGCGGATCGTGCGTGGTGTTGGACAGATCGTCGATGTCCACCTTGTACGCCAGCCGTTTGCCGCCTGCAGCACCCACCACCACCAGCCGATGCTTACCGCGAATCGCCCAGTCAGCGATCAGCGCCTTGGTCTTGACCTGGTCGCAGGCGTCCACCACCGCATCGACTCCATGCGGCAACAAGGCCGGCCAGTTGTCGGCATCCGCAAACTCCTCGATGCACGTCACCTGGCACTCTGGATTGATCTGGCCAATGCGGTCTCGCATGGCTTCGACCTTGGCCTGGCCCACCGTGCTGGAAAGGGCATGGATTTGGCGGTTGATATTGGACTCCGCCACCTGATCCAGGTCGATCAACGTGAGGTGCCCGATACCGCTGCGCGCCAGCGCTTCCGCAGTCCAGGAGCCCACGCCGCCAATGCCCACCACGGCCACATGCGCGTTGCGAATGCGCGCGGCGCCATCCACGCCGTACAGCCGCTCCAGGCCGCCGAAGCGGCGCTGAAGATAGGCAGTGCCGGCATCCTGCATCGCGTGGACGTGCGAATGGATTTCTGCCGAAAGCTCTACCGCGCCGCTCACTTCAGGCGCGACAAGCGTTCTTTGGCCGCTCCAGCCGCTTCGGACTGGGGGTAGACGCGGATCAGGTCTTCCAGCGTCTTGCGGGCGGCGCGCGTGTCCTTCAACTCGATCTGGCAGTTAGCGATCGACAACGCAGCTTCCGGGGCACGCGCATGGTCAGGCGCAGCAGCCAGCAAGGCCTTGAAATTGTTGATGGCTTCTTTGTAATCGCGCGTAGCGTATTGGGCATTGCCCAGCCAGAACCTGGCGGAAGGCGCATAGCCGCTGCGCGGGTACTGCTTCAGGAAATTTCCGAATGCGCTCACGGCATCCGGAAATTTGCCGGTGCGAAAGACCGCCAATGCCGCATCGAAATCCCGCTTTTCGGCGGGATCGGCCTGGAACTCCTGACCATCCATCGTGACCTTGGCAGGTTCGAACTGGCGCAGCCGTTCGTCAACGCCTTGGGCGATGTCTTTCTGGCGGCGCTGCAGCTCGGAGACATCCCGAAGCAACTGCTCGTTCTGCCCACGCAGATTGGCCTGCTCAGCCCTCAGGGTTTCGATCTGCGTCTGCAGATCGAGCAGGCTTCGGCGCATCTGGGAAGTCTCGTCGCCTGAGCGACGAAGATCGTCACCCGCACGCTGATTGGCCTGCTGCAGCGTGTCCACACGCTGACGCAATTCCAGAATGGCGCGGCGTGCTTCTTCGTCCTCGAACAGCGCGGCGTGGCTTGCCGGAGCGAAAGCCGCCGACAGGGCCAAGGCCAGCAGGGCAAGTGCCTTGCGGGGAACCACCATCTGCGCGCTCATCAACGGTAAGACAGCTCAACGCGGCGATTCTGGGCGTACACGTCTTCCGTGCTGCCCTGTGCCGCAGGCTTTTCCTTGCCGAAGCTCACAGCTTCCATTTGCGCTTCCGACACGCCCAGCAAGGCGAGCGAACGGCGCACCGCTTCTGCGCGCTTTTGGCCCAGGGCCAGGTTGTATTCACGGCCGCCACGCTCGTCGGTATGGCCTTCGATCATGACCTTGCGGTTCTGGCCTGCCTTGATAAAACGGGCGTGCTGCTCGATCAGCGACTGGAACTCCGGCTTGACCGCATAGCTGTCGTAGTCGAAGTACACGATGCGGCTCACGCCGACCGGGCCCGCGCCATCGCGCGCCGACTGGCTCAGGTCCACGGGAGCGACGCCGCTTTGCGAAGCGCCGTTGGGGTTGGCGCCGGCATTGCCTGGCATCGTCGACGTGGCGCCCTTGTCTTCGACAGGCACGTCTTCCAGCTTCACGCCGGAGCTGCAGCCAGCAACGATGGCTGCAGCGATGAAGATGGCGGAAATGCGTTTGAAGGGAAAGCGGTTCATTGAAATACTCCTCAAGTCCAAATGATCAAAAAATCGAAAGATGACGGTCACTGTTTTTGGAACGGGCCCCAGTCGGGCTCGCGGATATCACCGCCCTGCCCGGCCAAGCGGGCCTTGATCTTGCCGTCCAGCGTGGTCGTCATGAGCGCTTCACGGCCTTGTTGCTGCGTCGCGTAGACGATCAGGCGGCTGTTGGGTGCAAAGCTGGGGTTTTCATCCGCAGTGGTGTCGGTCACGGCCGTGGCCGTACCCGTCGCCAGATCCATGACGTGCAGCTTGAACGCACCGCCGATGCGCGAGACGTAAGCCAACCACTTGCCATCGGGGCTGATGCTGGGGGAAATGTTGTACGAGCCAGTGAACGTCACACGCTCGGCATTGCCGCCCGAAGCGCCGACCTTGTAGATCTGCGGTGCGCCGCCCCGATCGCTCACGAAGTAGATGCTCCGGCCATCGCTCGAGAACATGGGCTCGGTATCGATGCCGGTGCTCTGCATGAGCCGACGCGGCTCGCCGCCATTGGCATCGATGGTGTAAAGCTGCGAGCCACCGTCACGGCTCAGGGTTACGGCGAGCGTACGGCCGTCGGGAGACCATGCGGGCGCACTGTTGGAGCCCCTGAAGTTGGCGATCAGGCGGCGCCGGCCTGAGGCCACATCGTGTACATAGACAACCGGCTTGCGCGACTCGAAAGACACATAGGCCAATTGCCCACCGCTGGGAGACCAGGCCGGCGAAATGATGGGTTCCGGGCTGGACAACGCCGATTGCGCGTTCTCTCCGTCAGCATCGGCCACCCAGAGGCTGTAGCGCGGGCCGGACTTGGTGACATACGCGATGCGAGTCGAGAACACCCCGCGCTGGCCCGTGAGCTTTTCGTAGATGAAATCAGCGATGCGGTGGGCCACCAGACGCAGGTCGCCCTGCGTGACCACGAAGCTCTGGCCACCGAGGTCCTGACCGCGCACCACGTCCCACAGGCGAAAGCGGATGTCGAAGCGACCATCGGGCAAGCGCGTGATGCTGCCGGTCGTGAGCGATTCCGCCCCCTTTTGCTTCCACAGGGCGACGTCGGGTCGCGACGTTTCGTCGAGCGCCGGACCGGAAGAATCGACCGCCCGGAACTGGCCACTGCGCTCCAGGTCGGCCTGGATGATGGCCGAGATCTTTTGCGGGGACTGCGCCTCGCCACGGAACGGCGAGATCGCAAAGGGAAGCTGGGTCAAACCCACGCCGGTGATCTCGACCCTGAATTGGGCCAGTGCAGGCAGTGCGGAGGAAGAAACCAGCGCGGTGATAGCGTGCCGGCGAGAGAGGTGCGGCAGGGCCGCAGCGAGAATGGAGGATGGATTTCGGTCAATAGTCATTGGCAGCCATCGGATACCGAGCAAATGCCGGTGGACAGACCGTGGATGTTACACACTGGTGGGATACCCCTGTGACAAACTGTGCGAGGTTTGGATGCGGTCCTACGTAGAATCCGCGCCTCATGCACGCCCCAGACCCCCGCCCCCTTCCGGCTCCCGAGCAAACTGCCCGCCTCACCCTGGCCGCGAGGCTCCGGCGGCTTTCCGTTTACTTCGGCAACCAGCGCTCTGCATGGACCCTCGCCGTGCTGGCCACGCTGGTCGGAGCGGTCACTGAGCCCCTCATTCCCGCCCTGCTCAAGCCTTTGCTCGACCAGGGATTCACCGAAGGCTCCTTGAAACTCTGGATGGTCCCGCTGGCCATCATGGGTGTGTTTCTGGTGCGGGGACTGGCGCAGTTCGCGGGTCAATACGCCCTCGCCCGCATTGCCAACGAAGGCATGATGAAGCTGCGCGAGGCGCTCTTCGACCGCCTGCTCGCAGCCGAAATGGCCCTGTTCACGCGGCAGTCGGCCAGCACTCTGTCTAACACGGTGGTGTACGAAGTGCAGACCGGTGCCACGCTGCTCGTGCAGGCGCTGATGGGGCTGTCTCGCGACGGATTCACCCTGATTGCGCTGCTGGGTTACCTGCTCTACCTCAATTGGCAGCTCACGCTCATCGTCGCCATCGTAGTGCCGGGCGTGGCCTGGATCATGAAGACGCTGTCCCGGCGGCTCTATCGCATCACCAAAAGCAGCCAGGAAGCGACCGACCAGTTGGCCTATGTGGTGGAAGAAAACGTGCTGGCCCATCGCATGGTTCGGCTGCACGGGGCACAACCCAGCCAGTCGCGGCGCTTCGGTGTTCTGAGCCAGAGCCTGCGCCGGCTGGCCATCAAGGCAACCATCGCCTCGGCGGCGATGACCCCCCTCACCCAGTTGCTCGCCGCCGCGGCCCTGTCGGGCGTGATTTGCGTGGCGCTCTGGCAAAGCCATGCCAGCGGCGACCGCGATGTGACCGTGGGTGGCTTTGCGGCATTCATCACCGCGATGCTCATGCTGATCGCACCGATCCGCCGCCTGGCGGACGTGGCCAATCCCGTGACCCGGGGAGTCGCGGCCCTCGAACGCGGATTGGCCCTGCTGGGGGACACCCGGGCAGAGGACGGAGGCAACCACGCGCCCGCACGCACCTCGGGAGCCATTACCCTGGAAGACGTCACCGTGGCGTTCGGCGAAGAGCAGGCCATGGCCCTGGACCGTGTGAACCTGACCGTGCACCCCGGAGAAACCGTGGCGCTCGTAGGCCCGTCCGGCGCCGGGAAAACCACTTTGGTAAACCTGTTGCCCCGCTTCATCGCGCCGAGCGCAGGCCAGGTCCTCCTGGATGGCCAGCCTGTATCGCACTGGAACCTGCAAGCCCTGCGGTCGCAATTTGCCATGGTCAGCCAGGACGTGGTGATGTTCAACGACACGGTGGCAGCCAACGTGGCGTTGGGCGGCGAAATCGATGAGCAGCGCGTGCAGGACTGTCTGGCCGCCGCGAACCTGGCCGAGCATGTGGCGGCGCTGCCTTCCGGCATGCACACCGTGGTGGGGCACAACGCGACGCAGCTGTCGGGCGGGCAGCGCCAGCGCCTGGCCATTGCCCGCGCGCTTTACAAGGATGCGCCGATCCTCATCCTGGACGAAGCCACATCGGCACTGGATACCGAATCAGAGCGTCTGGTGCAAGACGCACTGCAGCGCCTCATGCAGGGGCGCACCACGCTCGTGATCGCACACCGCCTGTCCACCATCGAACATGCCGACCGGGTGGTGGTGATGGAGCGGGGACGCATTGCCGAACAAGGCACGCACGCCGAATTGATCGCCCAAGGCGGCCTCTACGCCCGACTCCAGGCCCGCCCTGCGGGGCACTGAACCTCCGCTGCGCTCCGGGCCCGACCCAACCGCGAAACGCTTCGCCGCCCTACCACTGTCCGCGGCGGGGTTGCCGCCGACGCACGGCCTCTGCCACGAGTTCCTCCATGTCCTTGCGGTCGGCACGCCGCGCGAAGTCAGCGGCACCCAGACCGATCTGATTGCGCAGCGTGGGGTCCGCTCCTTCGTCCAGCAGCAGCTTGGCCACGTCGGCCGTGCCGTAGCTCACTGCCATCATCAAGGGCGTGGTGCCATTGGGCGACGCGGCGTCGATGTAGGCATGGTTTTCCAACAGTAGCGTGGTGATGGCCGCCTGCTGCGGCGTGGTGCCGGAGGCCGCATAGTGCAGAGGCGTCCACCCCGTCTTGTTGACATCCGCATCCTTGGCAATGAGCGCGCGCGCCGCCTCGACATTGCCCTTGATCGCGGCCAGCATCAACGGGCTTTCATCCTTGACGTTCCGCTCTTCCACCTTGATGCCCTTGGCCGCCATCAGCGCCGCAAAGGCGCGCATGGAGCCTTCTTTCAACGCAAGCGTGAGCGCGACCTCACCCTTCGGATTGCGCGTATTCGGATCGAATCCCCGGCGTACCAATGAGTTGATGCCGGAGTCGTCGTCGCGCAATACGGCGGTAAAGAAATCCTCATACGCACCGGCGTGGGCACATGCGCCGCACAGCGCCGCGGCGGCCAAAGCAAGGGAAGCGAGCACTCGGCGACGGACCATCATGATGGGGTGGCTCCAGAAAAGAACAGTGTGTCGAAATTGCGGCTCGTGGCCAGCGCCACCTCCTGCACGGGCATCCCCCTGACGTCGGCCAGTTGCTGCGCCACGAAGGGAACGTAGGACGGGTTGTTGGTCTTGCCACGGTAGGGCACCGGCGCAAGGTAGGGGCTGTCCGTTTCGATCAGCATCCGGTCCAAGGGCACGAAAGCCGCCACATCCCGCAAATGCTGAGCGCTCTTGAACGTCACGATGCCGGAAAACGAAATGTAGTAGCCCAGATCGAGGGCTGCGCGAGCCACTTCGGCGGTCTCGGTGAAACAGTGGAACACCCCGCCCGCACGGTTACCGACTCCGTTCTCGCCCTCTTCGCGCAGAATGGCCAGGGTATCGTCCGAGGCGCTTCTCGTGTGGATGACCAAGGGCTTGCCGCACGCGCGGGCAGCACGGATGTGCGTTCGGAAACGATCACGCTGCCATTCCAGATCGGCGATGCTGCGTCCCCCCTTGCGGTCTTCCATGCCGTAGTAATCGAGGCCGGTCTCGCCGATGGCAATCACCCTCGGCAAGGCAGCACGATCGAGCAGATCCTGCTCGGAAGGTTCGGCAACGCCCTCGTTGTCGGGATGCACGCCCACACTGCTCCAGAAGTTGTCGTAGGCCATGGCCAGCCCATGCACATCGGAGAACTCCTCCAGGGTGGTGCAGATGCAGAGCGCACGATCCACGCTGGCATCGGCCATGGCCTGGCGAATGGCTGGCAGTTGGGAGACCAAATCCGGAAAGGTGAGATGGCAGTGGGAATCTGTGAACATGCGCAATCCAAACAAAAATGCCGACCGGCAGTCGGTCGGCATGGCAACGGCGCCGGGCGCTCAGAGGGTCTGCGTCGGCCGATCCGATCCCAGGCTGGTCCCCAGCAACTCTTCGATCTTGAGCTTGAGAATGCGGGATTTTTCGTCCCTCGGAAACTGAATGCCGACCCCCTGTGTCCGATTCCCGGCCGCCCGAGCGGGGGTCACCCAGGCCACTCGCCCCGCGACAGGATAGCGCTGCGTGTCTTCCGGCAACGTCAGCAGCACGTAGACATCATCGCCCAGCTTGTATTCGCGCTGCGTCGGTACAAAGATGCCGCCTTCGGCGAACAAGGGGATGTAGGCCGCATACAGAGCCGCCTTCTCCTTGATAGCCAGCTGCATGACGCTGGGACGGGGCGCGGTAGAGGGGCTGCTCATGGTCTTGGGGACGTCTTCTTCAATGGCGCGAGTGTAGGGTGTTTCGCGCCTGGGCAACAAGCGCTTCCAGCATGAGCCCCGCATTGAAGGGGTGATCGGCGGTACGTGCCTCTTTTGCCAAAGCCTTCGCCCAACGGCTCAATGGCCCGAGGCCCGGCGGCGCCGGCAGGTCCGCCACTGCAAAGTAGCGTGGCGCCGCGCCGACCCGGCACGCCATCAGGTCATGGCAAAGTTTCTGCAACGCGTCCACCGCCTGGGCAGGAGACGCATCGGCCAACACCGTGACATCACCCCTGGCGACCGCCTTGGGCAGTTGCGACCACGATTGCGGGCTGCGCCCGGCACGGGCCAAGCTCAGTGCGTCATCGGGACGACCACCACACGCCCGCAAAAATGCGCTGGCGGCTTCGGATTCCAAACCTTGATGAACCAGCCAATTCACCATGTCGAATTCGGCGGGCCATTGCATCGTGTGCCCCAGGCAGCGGCTTCGGATGGTGGGCAGCAATTGGTGCGCCGCCTCGGTGGCCAGCACAAATCGCACGTCGCCTGCCGGCTCCTCCAGCGTCTTGAGCAACGCATTGGCCGTGACGTTATTCATCTGCTCTGCGGGGTACACGAGCACAGCCTTGCCACGCCCGCGGGCAGAAGTACGCTGCGCGAACTGCACGGCGTCTCGCATGGCATCCACTCGAATCTCGCGGCTGGCCTTGCGCTTCTTGTCGTCGATTTCAGACTGCGCCTTCTCCGGCAATGGCCAGCCGCGCTCCATCATCTGCGTTTCGGGCATGAGTACGCAAAGATCCGCATGCGTTCTCACCTCGACCGCATGGCAACTGCCGCAGTGACCACATGCGCCATCATTTTTGGGCGTATCGCACAACCAGGCCCGTACCAACTCCATGGCCAACGCATATTGGCCCAGTCCAGACGGGCCACTCAGCAGCCACGCATGACCCCGCTGTGCCAGCAGCGTCTGGCGTTGTGCGGCGATCCACGGAGCGATGAATGAAGGATGGCTCATGATGCACTCGCGCCAACGTCTGAAGTGCCCGCCTGCAGCCAGCCTCGCTGAACAAGCGAGCCCGTCAATTGCGACCACACCGCATCCCGGGGCTGTCCTGCGTCCAGGCGCACGAAGCGCTGCGGCGCCGCCGAGGCGCGCTCGGCATAACCCTGCCGCACCCGGCCAAAAAACTCGGCAGGCTGCGATTCGAAGCGATCGGGAGCACGCGCATCGGCCAGGCGTGCAGCGGCCATCTCCGGAGGAAGATCGAACCAGATCGTTAGATCAGGATCGCGCATTTTTTCAGGCTCCAGCGCAATACCTGATTGAGTGATGCGCTCCAAAATAGATAGCACCTTCGCATCGAAGCCGCGTCCGCCGCCCTGATACGCGAAAGTGGCATCCGTGAAGCGGTCGCACAGCACCACCTCGCCCCTTGCCAATGCAGGCTCGATCACGCAGCGCAGGTGGTCGCGGCGACCCGCGAACACCAGCAGCGACTCCGTGAGAGCGTCCATGGCGTCATTCAGCAAAAGCGCGCGAATCTTTTCCGCCAGCGGCGTGCCACCGGGTTCCCGGGTGACCGTGACGGTCTCGCCCAGGCGCCGAAAGGCCGCAGCCAAGGTGTCGATGTGCGATGACTTGCCCGCACCGTCGATGCCTTCGAATGTGATGAACCGGCCCGCGGGCTCCATGGTGGACTTTCTGCCGTGTTGGGGCATGGTCAAGGCTGCCCCCGCTGGTAGCGGTTGACGGCACGGTTGTGCTCATCGAGGGTCGGGCTGAACTGGCTGGTCCCATCGCCTCGGGCAACGAAATACAAGGCGCTGGTCTTCTCGGGCTGGACTGCAGCGATGAGCGAGGCTTTGCCCGGCATCGCGATGGGCGTCGGGGGAAGGCCGGGACGGGTGTAGGTGTTCCAGGGCGTGTCCGCAAGCAGGTCACGCCGGCGCAGGTTGCCGTCGAATTTTTCACCCAGGCCGTAAATCACGGTGGGATCGGTTTGAAGCAGCATGCCCGCCTTCAGTCGGTTGCTGAAGACGCCCGCGATCTGTGCGCGGTCCGAAGAACGGCCTGTTTCCTTTTCCACGATGCTCGCCAGGGTGAGGGCTTCGTCGGCGCTTCGCAAAGGGGTGTCCGCCGCACGTTGCGCCCAAGCCGCCTCCAGGCGCCGGTCCATGGCATGCATCGCCCGGCGAAGCACGGACAAATCGCTGCTGCCTTTGGCATAGGTATAGGTATCGGGGAAAAAGCGGCCCTCCGCAGGCACGCCGGGGCGCTCGAGGCGCGCCATGATGGCGTCGTCAGCGAGGCCTTTGGTATCGGGCTTCAACTGGTCTTCCCGTGCCAGCGCCTGGCGGACCTGCCGAAAGGTCCATCCCTCTACCAGGGTCACGGCGCGCAGAGCCTCTTCCCCACGCACGAGTTTTTGCAGCAGCTCGCGTGGGGTGGTACCTGTCGGAATTTCGTAGTTCCCGGCTTTGATCAGGCGGTCCTGGCCGGACAGGCGAAACCAAGCGTAGAGCAGACGGGGATCGGCGTCGACACCGGCGGCGACCACATCACGCACGACACCGCGGGGCGTGGTGCCCGGCTCGATCGCCAACTCCAGCGGTTGCGCGGAGGACACGCCGCTGCGAACGGACATGGGCTGGTGCAACCACCACACCGCTGCCGCAGCCGCGGAGCAAACAATGACTAGCAACAACGCGAAAAAACGACGCACAACCTTGGCAGCCTGTAGGAAAGGAACCGGGCATCATAATTCAGCCATGACTTATCCCTTGAATGGCATAGCCCCCCTGCCCCACCTCGGCGTGATTCGCGTGGAAGGGGAAGATGCAGCGAAATTCCTGCATGGCCAGCTCACCCAGGATTTCGCGCTGCTGGGCATGGATCAGGCCCGATTGGCCGCATTCCTTTCCGCCAAGGGACGGGTGCAGGCCAGCTTCATCGGCTTCAAGCGCAGCGCCACGGAAGTGCTGTTGATTTGCAGTGGCGACTTGCTCGCTCCCACGCTCAAACGGCTGTCCATGTTCGTGCTGCGTGCCAAGGCCCGGTTGAGCGATGCCACGGCAGATTTCGCCCTGTATGGCTTGGCAGGGGATGCGGTGACTACGCTGACAGCGGGTGAGCCACCTTTACCGTGGTCCAAAGCCGAGCGGGACGTCGCCACTGTGGTGCATCTGTATCCGGCAGTGGGTCAGCCGCGCGCACTGTGGGTGGCACCGTCCACCGCACCTGCGCCGGTCGGGAATTTTCTCGCGCCCGGATTGTGGGAGTGGAGCGAAGTCCAGAGCGGCGTGACAACCCTGACAGCGCCCCTCGTGGATTTGTTCGTGCCTCAAATGTTGAACTACGAATCCATCGGGGGCGTGAATTTCAAGAAGGGCTGCTATCCCGGCCAGGAGATCGTGGCTCGCAGTCAATTCCGTGGCACGTTGAAACGACGCACGTATCTCGCCCACGCAGCCCAACCCATTGCCGTCGGATTGGAGGTGTTCGCCGCCAGCGACAGCGAACAACCTTGCGGTGTGGTGGTGCAAACAGCAGCGTCTCCAGATGGAGGCGTGGATGCCCTGGTGTCCCTCCAAATCGCCTCCACAGGCGAATCGCTGCGCGCAGGCGGCGCTGAGGGAGTGCCCCTTGCGTTAGGCACGCTGCCTTATGCTTTGCTGGAAGACATCTGAACTGAAGACCTGCATGAAGATTCGTGCAGGCCTCTTGCATGCTTGATTTCGCCCCTTCGGCGAGCTAAATCACCTTCTCGTAGTACTTTCCACCTGCGGTTAATCCGGCTTGCGCGCACCGGAAGCAAAATCGGAGAGTGCGACCATGGCTTCGTCGCGGTTAGGCCAATGGCCATCGGGTAGAGGCAAGTTATGGCCGTCTACTTGGATCTGCGCGAAGTAGTAACGCCCTGCCTTGCTCAGGCACAACTCGGCCGTGTAAGTGGCTCCGTCGGCCACCCCAAAAACTGTCTCTTGCGCGTGCTTCTCATGCATTTCCAGCCCTTTCAGAATTTTTCCCATTCTGAGCAGGTGGCCTCATTGTTCTTGTAGGCGGCTTGGCCTTGTACAACGCCAAGCCGTGCTCAATTCATGATCTAACTGAAATTAGTAAACACCACGCGCATAAGAAAAAAGCGCTGCAATCTTTCGATTGCAGCGCTTTTGATGACTTGGGGTGGCTGATGGGGCTCGAACCCACGACAACAGGAATCACAATCCTGGACTCTACCAACTGAGCTACAGCCACCGCAGACTCAAATTATACCCATAAATCAATCGCTATCTGAAGAAACGCCCATCAATTTTCCAGAACAGGCGCAGCCACCGGGCGAGGCACCTTGAACTGCACCTTGAAACGGTCTTTCAGCACTTCGTAATAGGCCAAGGCTTCTGCAGAACCGGCCGCCTGCGCATACTGCTGGTGCTGTTGACGGCTTGCTGCTTCATCAGGCGCAGGACGTGGCATCAAGCGGTTGACCTTCACCACGGCATAGCCCTGGGCACCCAGGCTAACGCCAGTCCATGAAGGCAAAGCATCCACATTGGACTGCAGCGCGGCATCGATCACAGGCCGAGGCAGATTCTGCGGCTGGTCTCGAGAGATGGTGAGCGCAGGCGCGAGGCCTGTGGCCGATGCAGGCGCAGACTTCCAGGCCGCAAGCTTGGCTTCGCCTTCCTTGCGAGCCATTTCCGCAGACTTCTCAGCCACGTACAAATCCTTCACGCGGGCACGAACATCTTGCAGCGGCAATGCACGCGCAGGCGTATACGACGTGATTCGCCCTGCCACCAGGGCGCTGGGCCCGGTTTCGATGGCTTCCGTGTTCCGCTTGTGCTCGAGCGAATCCGGGGAGAACAGCGCTTCCAGGAAGCGCTGATTGGCCAAAGGCCCCTGCGCCCCGGGAGCGGGCGTGCGCGTCACGCCGTTGGCGGTCTGCACCTTGAGCTTGAGCTTGTCTGCGACGGATTGCAAACCGTCTGCCTGTTCGTACACTCCATTGGTGAAGGCTTCGGCCACTTCCGCAAACTTGCGTTGGGCTTGCTGCTGCTTCAGCTCTGTCTCCAGCGTGGGGCGCAATTGCTCGAAGCTGGGTTGCTTGGGTGCCTTGATGTCGGTCAACAAAATGATGTGATAGCCGAAGTCAGACTCCACCACGTTGCTGATTTCGCCCTTCTTCATGGAGAAGGCGACATCCTCGAAAGGTTTGACCATCGCACCGCGGGCGAAGAAATCCAGATCTCCGCCGGAGGCTGCGGAGCCGGTATCTTGCGAGTATTTCTTGGCCAATTCCGCGAACGTGCCAGGGGCCTTGCGAACCTGCTCCAGCAGTTCGGTGGCACGTGCCTTGGCTTTTTCGCGATCGGCAGCAGGGGCATCCTTGCTCGCATTGATCAGGATGTGGCTGGCGCGGCGCTCTTCCTTGCCAGCCAAGCGTTCCAGATTTTGCTTGTAGTAGGTGCGCAGGTCTTCTTCGTTCACGACGATGCTGGACTGCACTGCATTCGTGTCCAGCACCACATACTCGATGTTGGCCTGCTCGGACTGCTGGAAAGATGCTGCGTGCGATGTGTAATAAGCCTCCAGATCGGCATCCGAAGGCGTGACCTTGGTGGCGAAGTCAGCGGCATTGAAGCGCGCGATCTGGATTTCGCGCCGCTGATACAACGCATCCAGCGCCAGCTGAGATTGCGCGTTGCTGCTGAAAGCCGAACCCAGCACACCCGACATCACCTGATTCACGGAGATGTCACGGCGCACATTGGCTTCAAAACCTTCCGGCGTCAGTCCCTGCGCTCCCACGATGGCGCGATAGGCCTCCGCATCCAGCGTGCCATCCGGGCGCCTGAGATTCGCGATGGCGGGAATGCCCTGCAAAGTGCGGGCCAGCTGCGCGTCACTGGCGATCAGGTGCATCTTCTGCGCGGCGGTCTGCAAAACACGATCCCGCACCATCCGCTCCAAGGTCGCATAACGCGCCTGAGGCGTGTCGAGCAGCTTGGCATCCACCGTGGGAGATTGCGCGCGAATGCGGTCCGTTTCAGCGCGATGGGCGTTGTCCCATTCGTCCTGCGTGATGTCGTGGCCATCGACGCGTGAGACCACCGGGCTCTTGCTGGAGAAGTAGCTGCGGTCGATGCCGACAAGGACAAAAGACGGAATGATCAGCAAGAACAGCAAGAACATCACGATCTTGGAGTGCTTGCGGATGGATTCGAACATGTGCGATCTTTCAGTGGCGACAAAAGAAAAGGCGAACTCGCGTTCGCCTTTTTGTTCGGTGGTGGGTGCTGACGGGGTCGAACCGCCGACCTACGCCTTGTAAGGGCGCCGCTCTACCAACTGAGCTAAGCACCCCACCTTAAACAGAAACCATCAGTTCAGAGCATCCTTCAATGCCTTGCCTGGACGGAACTTCGGGACTTTAGCAGCCTTGATCTTAATCGTATCGCCCGTACGGGGATTACGGCCGGTGCGCGCAGCGCGCTTGCCCACGGCAAAAGTACCAAAACCGACGAGAGACACCGTACCGCCCTTCTTCAGGGTCTTCTTGACCGCCTCGATCGTGGACTCCAGCGCTCGCGCTGCTGCAGCCTTGGAGATGTCGGCGTTGTTAGCAATGTGCTCAATCAGTTCGGTTTTATTCACAAGAAGCCTCTCGGGAAAAGAGTGGATGGAATGTCTTTTGCAAATCTGGCCCTCCGACACGCGCCGTGCCCGACCGCAACGAAACGGCACATCAAGCAGGCGGGGAAGGGCTGACACTGGGGCAGATTCTGCTGTGTCAGATTAAAGCCATCGACTTTCCGGGTGTCAATACAGTGCGCCGTTTTACGGCAGCGTAGCAGCGAATTCTAGACGCATTTGTGAAGCGGGCCGGGGCTTCCAAAGGCTTTTTCTCAGGGGCGTTGCGCCCATAGGCACATCCCGTATTGACAATCTGCTGGGCGGAATTTCAATGCTCGCACCACCCGTCGATGCGCGCTGCGATGTCCCATCATTTCTTGACCCGAGCGCGAATTTCCGGAAGCGCCTTTTGAAGGTAATACACCATCGACCACACGGTGAGCACCGCGGCAATCCAGATCAGCCATGTGCCCCAGACGCCCGTGTCCACAACGCCGAACAGCCGCCCGTCGTACAACAGAAAAGGAATCGCGATCATCTGCACCGTGGTCTTGACCTTGCCGAGCATGTGCACGGCCACGCTGCGCGACGCGCCGATTTGCGCCATCCACTCGCGCAGTGCCGAGATCGCGATTTCTCGCCCGATGATGATCATGGCAACGAAGACATCGGCCCGCTGCAGATGCACGAGCACGAGCAAGGAAGCACAGACCAGGAACTTGTCTGCCACCGGGTCGAGGAAGGCGCCGAACGACGAGGTCTGGTTGAGCTTGCGCGCCAGATAGCCATCCAGCCAGTCCGTCGCGGCGAAGATCACGAACATCACCGTCGCGATGAGGTTGCGCGTGGTCGGCTCCAGTGGCGCGTAGAACACCCCCACGATCAAAGGTATCGCGACGATGCGCGTCCAGGTCATGATGGTGGGGATGGTCAGGAACATGCGGCGATTGTGTCATGTCCGTTCGGCCACCATCGCCGAACGAGGCCAATCCAGTCAACGCAGCGCGCGATAGATCTCCTCGGCCAGATCGCGCGAAATGCCCTCCACCGTGATCAGGTCCTCCACGCTGGCCGCTGCGACCCCGCGCACGCCGCCGAACCGCTGAAGCAGCCGCGCCCGCTTCTTCGGCCCCACGCCCGGAATCTCTTCCAGTTGCCCCCCGCCCACACGCACCTTGGCCCGCGCCGCCCGCATGCCGGTAATGGCGAAGCGGTGCGCCTCGTCGCGGATCTGAGCGACCAGCATCAAGGCAGCAGAGTCCCGGCCCAGGTAGACCTTTTCACGCCCATCGGCAAACACCAGTTCTTCCAGCCCCACCTTTCGGCCCTCGCCTTTTTCAACGCCGACGATGCGGCTGAGGTCCAGGCCGAGTTCGGTGAACACCTCGCGCGCCATGCTCACCTGCCCCTTGCCGCCGTCCACCAGCACCAGGTCGGGCAACCGGGCCTGACCTGGCGCGGGCTCCGCGCCCCCGGCCTCGCGCTGTGCTTCCGCGACCTTGCTGTAGCGGCGCATGAGCACCTGCCGCATGGCCGCATAGTCGTCTCCGCCCGTGATGCCTTCGATCTTGAAACGCCGGTACTCGCTGCTCTGCATTTTGTGGTGGTGGAACACCACGCAAGACGCCTGGGTGGACTCGCCTGCCGTGTGCGAGATGTCGAAGCACTCGATCGTGAGGGTATCGAGCTCCTCTTCGCTCAGGTCCAGCGCCTCGGCAAGGGCCCGGGTGCGTGCCTGCTGCGAGCCCTCTTCGGCGAGCAGGCGGGCCAGCTGGATGTCTGCATTTTTCTGGGCCATGTCCAGCCAGGCGCGGCGCTGCTCCCGCGGCTGGTGCACCGCCGTCACACGCACACCGGTCTGTTGAGACAGCGCATCGATCAGTGCGCGATCGACCGGCTGGCTCACGATGAGCGCAGGGGGCACCGGCACGCCGATGTAATGCTGCGCGATGAAGGCCTCCAGCACCTGCGCCTCGACGGAACGCGCCAGCGCAGGACGCACGGCCTGAGCCGACTTTCCTTCATCCACCGCGGCGCCAGCCAATTCCCCCCCCTGCCCGCCTTCAATGGAGGCGGCCTCACCTGGGGGCTCGGCGTCGTCCGCGCCCTCCTCTGCCTGGAACACGGCCGCAGCGTCTTCCACGTGCACGGGAAAGTACGCCCGGTCGCCCAGGTGCCGACCTCCCCGCACCATGGCGAGATTCACGCAGGCGCGCCCGCCCAGCACCTTCACGGCCAGAATGTCCACATCCTTGTCGGACACGGTTTCGATGGCCTGCTGGTGCAGCACGCGCGACAGCGCGGTGATCTGGTTGCGTACATCGGCTGCCTGCTCGAACTCGAGGCGGCCGGAATGCTCCATCATGCGGGCCTCCATCGATCTCAGCAGCTCTTGCGTCTCGCCCCGCAGCATGGCTTCCGCATGCGCGAGATCGCTCGCGTAGGCCTGGGGTGAGATCAAATCCACGCAGGGCCCTGTACAGCGCTTGATCTGGTACAGCAGGCAGGGCCGGGTGCGGTTGGCAAACACCGTGTCTTCGCAGGTGCGCAGGCGAAACACCTTCTGCAACAGCAAGATGGTTTCCTTGACTGCCCATGCCCCCGGGTAGGGACCGAAGTAGCGGTGACGCTTGTCGATGGCGCCGCGGTAGTAGGCCATGCGCGGGAAAAGCTGGCTTGGCGCCTCGCCGGTGCCGTCCTTGCCAGCCACACCGGTGATCTTGAGATAGGGATAGCTCTTGTCGTCCCGAAACAGAATGTTGTATTTCGGATTCAGCGACTTGATGAGGTTGTTTTCCAGCAGCAGTGCCTCGGCCTCGGAGCGCACCACCGTGGTTTCCAGCCGGACGATCCGGCCCACCATGTGGCCGATCCGTGTACCGCCATGGGTCTTGGTGAAGTAGCTGGAGACGCGCTTCTTGAGGTTGCGTGCCTTGCCCACGTAGAGCAAGGCGCCTTGCGCATCAAAGTAACGGTAGACACCCGGCAGGGGCGGCAGCGCGGCCACCTGCGCGAGGAGTTCGGGGGAATGCACATCGGACATGGCGCTATTGTGGCCAGTCTCTGCGCCCCATCGCATGCCGCAACGGCCAAGCCCTGCCGGATCAGTGCCCGGCGTGCCCTTCGTAGGCCTTGCGGGCCAGCGCCATGGCCAGGATTTCGGAAGGATCGATCAATGTCCAACCTTGCGCTTCCGGAGCCTGGGGCAAGGCCAGCGGAATTTCGGTGCAGGCCATGATCAGGGCGATGCCATCGCCATGGCGCCCACGCAATTGCCTGCCCACGCGCGTGAAACATGCCTGCGCCAACGCCAGGTTGCCGGCCTTGACCCCTTGGTAGATGCCCTGCATGAGTTCTTCACGCTCGGAGGGATCGGGAATCACGCATTCGATGCCATGGGCCGCCATGACGGTGTCGTACAGGCCCATGCCGTAGGTGCCTTGCGTGGCCAGCAGCGCCACTTGGCGGATGCCCCGCCGCTGCAATTCGGCGGCAGTCTCCCGCGCGATGTGCAGCAGGTCCACGGACGGCACCCGCTCCTGCAGCGCAGCGTGCCAGGCGTGCGCGGTATTGCACGAGATGGCCACGGCGCGGGCGCCCACGGCCGAAAGTTGCTGCAGCACCCGCGCCATTTCGTCCAATGGCTGCGGTGCGTTTGCATCGCTGAGCGCGCGGGACCGGTCCGCCACCGGGACCTGTGCCATCCAGTGCTCGGGGAATGCCTGGTCCTGAACCGCCAGGCCATGGTCCTGCAACCAGCGCTCGGACGCCTTGAGAAACAGGCGGGCGAAATCCACGCCTGCCGCCGGTCCCATGCCGGCCAGGATGCCGACCTTCGCGGGCGTGCCAAAAGAATGCGGTTCGCCGGTCATCGCAGCATGCTCGACATGGCCGACAGGCAATTGACCATTCGCACGGCCGACTCGGTGTCGGGTGCCTGAAAGCGCACGGCATCGGAGGCCACGCGCTCCAGCGTGGGCCACTGGCAAAACAGATCGGCCAGGGCAGGCGTCTGGGCCTGCACGTCCACCAGAATCTCGCCCTCGATGCGAAAAGGCGGAACGGCAGCGCAATCCTGCACCGCTGCCGCCACGCCCGCCCGGATGGCCACGCAGGACTGCGCCGGCGACAGGCTGATGCCGCTCGTCTGGCCCGTCGCCCGCTTGGTCTGCACGAACCGGGCCTGGGGAAACAGCGGCTGGGTTTCCGCGATGAACACGTCGTCACCCGATCCCATGATCACCGGTGCCCCATAGGCGCCTGCCAGGGCGCCATAGATCCCCGCCTCGCCCAGTTCCTGGCCGTTGAAGGCGATGCGCGCGAAGGCGAAGCTGTTGATGGTGTGGGCCAGAATGCCGCGCCCCTGGGCTCGGGAGTGATAGCCGATGAGGCACACGCCGTCCATGCCCAGTTCCACGCCCGCCACCATGCTCAGGTAGCGGGGCTTGCCCTGGATAGCCTGCGCCCGCTCGTCCAGCAGATCCGGCGGCATGTTCCGGAAACCGCCGTGCGAATCGTTCACGTAGACCTCGGAGGCCCCGGCATCGAAGGCGCCTGCGATCGCCGCGTTGGCCTCGGCCGCCATCAGGCGCCGCGCGCGCTCGTATTCGGGATTGCCGGGCCGCACCTGCTCGGGGTGGTAGACGCCCGCGACGCCTTCGATATCGACGGAAATGAGAATTTTCATGGAGGGGTCTTCAAGAAATCGATGCGGGCAGACAGGGCAGCAACCCGCGCAATGCGGGGCGGTGGTGCCCATTCCGGCCGGTGACGGGCGTGGCATGCCACAGGGCATGGACGATGGCCTGCTCCACGCTGTCGGCCGCTGCCTGGAACAGGCCGTCCAGCAAGGTTTCGTGCAGCATCGGCGTGGCCGGCATGGGTTGGTCCGCCAGATGCGGCACGGTGTAGCCCGTGGAGAACGCCAGGGCGATGTCGCCGCTGCCATGGCCGTAGACCGAGCCGGTGCGGGCCAGTCCTGCGCCCGCGCGCAGGGCTAGGCGGTTCAGTTGGCGGGCATCCAGAGGCGCATCGGTGGCGAGCACCATGATGATGGAGCCGCGTTCGGTCTCCGCAGACTGCGCGCGCGCTCTGTCGTCCAGCAGGGTGGCCACTTCGGCACCGATGGCCTTGCCGCCCCACACCAGGTTCGGAAGCAGCCCGTAGTTGGCCAGCACCAGTGCGCCGACCGTGCAGATGCCCCCCTGGCGCAGCGGCACCCGGCGCGACGCCGTGCCGATGCCGCCTTTCAGCTGGAAACTCGACATACCCCGCCCCGCGCCCACCGAACCCTGTGCAAAGCGCGCGCCGGCGTTGCTGCACGCCGCCAGGTAGTCGCCTCCGTCCAGGGCCATGCGCTGGATGTCGTTCAAAAAACCGTCATTGCACTCCAGCACCAGCGGATTGACCGTGGGCAACGCCCTGCCCGTCTCCGGATTGGCCTCGATGCATTGGCGGATCTGCGCCTGGGCCATGGCACTGACGGAGAAGGTGTTGGTCAACGCGATGGGCGTCTCCAGTTGCCCCAGCTCCGCCAACTGCACCAGGCCCACGCTCTTGCCGAAGCCATTGATCACCGCCGCACCGGCCGGCACCTTGTGGCGATAGGGGTCCAACCCATGCGGATGGATCACGGTGACGCCGGTCTGCACCGGACCGTCATCGCGCGTCGCATGCCCCACGGTCACGCCCGCCACGTCGGTGATGGCATCGAGCGGCCCGGCCAGCAGGTTGCCGATGCGTGGCGGCACCAATGCCGCCGTGATGCCTGTCGAAGACGGTCTCATGACTGCCGGTCGATCTTCGGGTCGAGGGCATCGCGCAAGCCGTCCCCCAGCAGATTGAAGGCGAGCACGGTCAGGAAAATGGCCAGGCTAGGGAACAGCGCCACGTGCGGTGCGTTCACCATGTCCGCACGGGCCTCGTTGAGCATGGCGCCCCATTCCGGCGTGGGCGGCTGCGCGCCCATGCCCAGAAACGACAGGCTGGCAGCCGTGATGATCGAGGTGCCCACGCGCATCGTGAAGTACACGACGATCGAAGAGATCGTGCCCGGCAGGATGTGCCGCACGATGATGGTCCAGTCCGACGCACCGATGCTGCGCGCCGATTCGATGTAGGTCATCTGCTTGAGCACCAGCGTGTTGCCGCGCACCAGCCGCGCGAAGGCCGGCACGCTGAACACCGCCACGGCCACGATGACGTTTGTCATGTTGCTGCCCAGGATGGCCACCACGCCGAGCGCCAGCAAGATGCCGGGGAAGGCGAACAGCACGTCCGAGATGCGCATCACCACGCGGTCCCACCATCCCTCGTAGTACCCGGCCAGCAGACCGAGGGTCGTGCCGATCAGGCAGCCGATGAGCACCGACAGGAATCCCGCCGCCAGCGAGATTCGCGCGCCCATCAGGATGCGGCTGAAGATGTCGCGCCCCAGCGGGTCCACGCCGAACCAGTGGACGGCCGATGGCAGTTCGTTCAGCCTTTCGTAATCGAAAAAGCCTTCGGGGTCGTAAGGCACCAGGACCGGTGCCAGCACGGCCACCAGCACCAGCAGCAGCACGAAAGCCAGCGCCACCATGGCCACGCGCTGCTTCTTGAACTTGCGCCAGAACTCGCGCCAGGGCGTGCGGACCGCGCCGGAACTGGCAGCGGCAGGCGCCACCGAGGCGGCCGCCAGTTGCGCGGCATCGGGGAGCGTGGGAATGGAAGGCGTGGTCATACCGTCTCTTCGTGTTCGTGGAATGGGATGCAGGCCGCCGTGGTCACTTGTAGCGGATGGTGGGATTGATGAAGCCGTAGAGCATGTCCACCACGAGATTGATGAGGATGAACTCCAGCGAGAACAGCAGCACCAGCGTCTGGATCACGGGGTAGTCCCGCATGGTCACGGCATCCACCAGCAGGCGACCCAGGCCCGGCCAGTTGAAGACGGCCTCCACCACGATGGAGCCGCCCAGCAAGAAGCCGAACTGCAGCCCCATCATGGTGATGACGGGAATGAGCGCATTGCGCAGGCAATGCTTCAGGATCACGAGGCGCTCGTTGAGCCCCTTGGCGCGCGCCGTGCGCACGAAGTCTTCCTGCACCACCTCGACGAACGAGGCCCGGGTGAAGCGCGCCATCACCGCGGCGACGGCGGCCCCCAGCGTGATGGAGGGCAGGATGTAGTGCTGCCAGCTTGTCGCCCCCACCGTGGGCAGCCAGCCCAGGTTGACCGAGAACACCTGCATCAGCACCATGCCCAGCGCGAACGCGGGAAACGAGATGCCCGACACCGCCAGCGTCATGCCCAGCCGGTCGGGCCATTGATTGCGATACACGGCCGAGATGATGCCGATGCCCATGCCGAAGATGACTGCCCAGACCATGCTGGTGACCGTGAGCGCCAGCGTGGGCATGAAGCGCTCGCCGATCTCGGCCGCCACCGTGCGGCCAGTGCGGATGGACTTGCCGAAGTCGCCCTGCACCATGCGCGTGAAGAAGTGCACGAACTGCTCGGGCAGCGGCCTGTCCAGGCCCAGGTCGTGGCGCACTACCGCGACGGCGGCCTCGTCGGCGTCCTGCCCCGCCGCCAGGCGCGCGGGGTCGCCGGGCAGCATGTGGACGAACAGGAACACCAGCACAGCCACGATCAGCAGCGTGGGCAAGAGTCCCAGCAGTCGTTTGAGAAAGTAGTTCAGCATGGGTGCAGCGCTGCGCGTGCAGCAATGTGTTTGTTATGAAAACAACAGCAGCCCACGCACACCAGATCAGCGTGCGGGGCTCTTTTCGCCTGTTACTTCAGGTCGATCTCGTCGCTGTTGATGTTGCCGTCGGGCATCACGTGCACGCCGGACAGGCGCTTGGCGTGGGCGTACAGCACGTCCTCCGTCACCAGCGGGATGCGCGGCAGGTCCTTGGCGAGCTGCTCCTGCGCGGTCTTGTAGAGCGCTTCGCGCTCGGCGCCGTTGGTGGTCAGCAGCGCCTTGGCGATGGACTCGTCCACCACGGGGTTGCTATAGAAGGCGTAGTTCGCCAGCTTCGGCGCCCAGGACTCCGTGGAGAACAGGGGGCGCAGCGCCCAGTCGGCCTCGCCGGTGGAGGAAGACCAGCCGATGTAGTACAGGCGCACCTTGGCGGTCTTGGGATCGGGCCATGAATCCACCTGCTCGGCGCGCTGGCCGGGCTCCAGCGCCTGCACCGACACCTTGATGCCGACCTGCTGCAACTGCTGCTGGATGAACTGGATCACCTTCTGGCTGGTGGTGTTGTTGTAGCCGCTCCACAGCACGGATTCGAAACCGTTGGGGTAGCCCGCTTCCTTTAGCAGTTCCTTGGCCTTGGCCACGTTGTAGGGAATGGGCTGCATCTTCACCGCGTATTCCACACCCTGCGGCACGAAGCCCTGGGCCGGGAAGGCATGGCCGTTGAAGGCCACCTTGGCCAGCGCTTCCTTGTTGATGGCGTAGCCGATGGCTTCGCGCACCTTGGGGTTGTCATACGGCTTTTGCAGCATGTTGAAGGTGAGGAAGCGCTGGATGATCGACGGCGCGGACACCACCGTGACCTTGTCGCTTTTCTTGAGCGTGGCGATCTGCTCATAGGGCAGCGTGAAGGCGAAGTCGGCCTCGCCCGTCTGCAGCATGGCGGCGCGGGTGTTGTTCTCGATCACAGGCTTCCAGGTGACCTGATCGACCTTGGGATAGCCCTTCTTCCAGTAGCCCGCGAACTTCTTGCCCACGATGGCCTCGGTCTGCTTCCATTCGACGAACTCGAACGGGCCGGTGCCCACGGGGTGGAAGGCGATGTCCTTGCTGCCCCACTTGGCCAGCGCGGCGGGCGAGATCATCGCGGCCGAGGCATGGGCCAGCGCATTGATGAAGGGGCCGAAGGGCTCCTTGAGCGTGATGCGCAGCGTGGTCGGGTTCACGGCCTCGACCTTGGCGACGCGGTTGAACTGGTTGGCGCGCAGCAGGCGATTCTCGGGGTTCATCACGCGGTCGAGGGTGGCCTTGGCCGCGGCGGCGTTGAAGTCGGTGCCGTCGTGGAACTTGACGCCCGAGCGCAGCTTGAAGGTATAGACGAGGCCGTCGTTCGACACTTCGTAGCTCTCGGCCAGCACGTTCTTGACCTTCATGTCCTTGTCGAACGCGAACAGGCCTTCGTAGAAACTCTTGGTCACGGCCGTGGTGATGGTCGTGTTGGTGTTGTAGGGGTCGAGCGTCTCGGGCTGCTGGTAGATGGCCAGCACGGCGTTGCCGGCGGCCAGTGCGGGGCCGGACATGGCCAGGGCCAGCAGGCTGAAGGCGATGCGGCGGGTGGAAGCTTTCTTCATGGGTGAACTCCGGTGTGGAAAAGATCAGGGGTTTTCAAAATGGATAGCTGCTTTCGCTTGTCAGGCAAGCGCTGAAGGTCGATCTGAGTTGGAAACGTCACCCCCCTTGCGGCGCCACGAAATGGCCGGGTCCCACCTGCACCATCGGCAGCACCACGGGCTCGTCGCCCACCGCGCGGATGGGGCTGGGAATGTCCCCCTCCAGCAGCGTGCGCCTGAGGTGCCGGCGCGCCGGGTCGGCGACGGGCACGGCGGACATGAGCTTTTTGGTATAGGCGTGCTGCGGGTTCTCGAAGATCGCGCGGCGCGGTCCGATCTCCACGATCTGGCCGAGGAACATCACCGCCACGCGGTGGCTGATGCGCTCGACGACGGCCATGTCGTGCGAGATGAAAAGAAACGCCACCCCCAGTTCGCGCTGCAGGTCCAGCATCAGGTTGACGATCTGCGCCTGGATGGACACATCCAGTGCCGACACGGATTCGTCCGCCACCACCACCTTGGGGTTGAGGGCCAGCGCCCGTGCGATGGCGATGCGCTGGCGCTGGCCGCCCGAGAACTCGTGCGGGTAGCGCTGCGCGTAGTCGCGCGGCAGCCCCACCTTTTCCAGCAGCCAGTCCACGCGCTCCTGCGCCTGCCGGCCGCTGGCCACCTTGTGCACCAGCAGCGGCTCCATGATCGAAAAGCCGACGGTCAGGCGCGGGTCGAGGGAGGCGAACGGGTCTTGGAAAATGAACTGGATGTCGCGGCGCAGCGCCTGGACCTCGCTCGTGGGCAGGTCCAGGATGTTGCGCCCACCGAACTCGATGGCACCGCTCTGGCTGTCCACCAGACGCAGCAGCGAGCGGCCCGTGGTGGACTTGCCGCAGCCGGATTCGCCCACCAGCGCCAGCGTCTCGCCCGGATAGAGATCGAAGCTCACCTTCTCCACCGCGTGCACCCGGCGCTTGACGCGGTTGAACAGCCCCGAGCGCAGGTCGAAACGCGTCACCAGGTCTTTCACGCGCAGGATGGGCTGGGCCCCTGCGGGGCGCGTATCCACCGGGGTGGATTGCAGGACTGGCGCCGTGGCGGCATCGCCGGAAGGTCGCAGCAGTTCGAAATGCCGCGGCAGGTCGGTGCCCTGCATGGCGCCCAGCTTGGGCACGGCCGACAGCAGCGCCTGCGTGTAGGCATGCTGCGGGGCGGCGAAGATCTGGGCGGAAGGGCCCTCTTCCACCTTGTCGCCGCGGTACATGACCAGCACGCGGTCGGCCACCTCGGCCACCACGCCCATGTCGTGGGTGATGAAGATCACGCCCATGCGCATCTCTTCCTGCAGCTGGCGGATCAACTGCAGGATCTGCGCCTGGATGGTCACGTCCAGCGCGGTGGTGGGCTCGTCGGCGATCAGCAGTTGCGGCTTGCACGACAGCGCCATGGCGATCATCACGCGCTGGCGCATGCCGCCGGACAGCTGGTGCGGAAACCGGTCGAGCACGTTGCGCGCCTCGGGAATGCGCACCAGCTCCAGCATGCGCAGGGCCTCGGCGCGCGCCGCCGCCCGGTCCTTGCCCTGGTGGTAGCGAATGGACTCCGCGATCTGCTCGCCGGCAGTGAAGACGGGGTTCAGCGAGGTCATGGGCTCCTGGAAGATCATGGCCACGTCGGCGCCGCGCACCGACTGCAGGGTGGCGTTGCTGGCGCGGCGCATGTCCAGCACCTGGCCGCTGCTGCGGCGCAGCGCGATGGAGCCGCCCACGATCTTTCCGCCGCCATGCTCGACCAGCCGCATCAGCGCCAGCGAAGTGACGGACTTGCCCGAGCCCGACTCGCCCACGATGGCCAGCGTTTCGCCCCGGTCCACGTGGAAGGACAGGTTGCGCACGGCGTCCACCGTGCGCTCGGAATTGGCAAAGCGGACCGTCAGATCGTCCACGGCCAGCACGCGCTGCTCTGCAAGGGCCAGGGAGGTCGTCGCGCTCGAAGGGGTTGGGGTCATGGCAGGACAGGGATAGGAAATTCGGTCAGGCGATCAGGCGGCCAGTCGGTCGGTCGGTCGATGCATCGGCCCGTGGGCTTCAGGCATCCGGCGTGCGGAAGATGAAGGACTCGGCCGCGTGGCCGACGCGGGCCACGCCGCGGTACATGCCCTCGGTGTTGAACGGCAGGCACACGTTGCCGTGGCGGTCCACCGCAATCAGGCCACCGGTGCCGCCCACGGCGGGCAGCGCGCCATGCACCACGGCATCGACAGCCGCCTCCAGCGAGGCGCCGCCGTAGGCCATGCGCGCGCAGATGTCGTGCGCCGCGCTCACGCGGATGAAGGCTTCGCCATGGCCCGTGCACGAAACCGCAGCCGTGCGGTCGTCCGCATAGGTGCCTGCGCCGATGAGCGGGCTGTCGCCCACGCGGCCGGGACGCTTGTTGGTCATGCCGCCCGTGGAGGTGGCCGCTGCGAGGTGGCCCTGGGCATCCAGCGCCACCGCGCCCACGGTGCCCATCTTGCGGTCTTCGTCCAGCGCGCGGCCCGAGAGGCCGGCCAGTGCGGCGGCGCCGTCGTGGTCCAGCACCGCGCCCGACTGGCGGGCCTGCGCAGCCAGCAACTGGGCGCGCCGGGCTTCGGTCGAAAAGTAGTGGGGCTCGACCATGGCCAGCCCCGCATCGCGCGCCAAGCGCTCGGCGCCCTCGCCCGCCATGAGGACATGCTGGCCCTGGCGCAGCACCGCGCGGGCCGCCAGGATGGGATTGCGCACGTGGCGCACGCCGGCCACCGCGCCGGCCGCCAGCGTGGCGCCCTCCATCAGCGCGGCATCCAGTTCATGGGTCGCGTCGGCGGTGAACACCGCGCCATGCCCGGCGTTGAAGAGCGGGCAATCTTCCAGCAACTGCACGGCCGTGCATACCGCATCGGCGGCCGACCCGCCCTGCTCCAGCACCACCTGTCCGGCGCGCAGCACGTCCTGCAGCACACCGTGGTAGGCCCGCTCCTGCCGGGCGTCGATCTGCGCGCGGCTCAGCGTGCCGGCACCGCCGTGGATGGCGATCACCGGAACGGGACGGCCGGGAGGAGACGGAAAAACGGTCATGGAAGAAGCGGCAAAACCGGTCAGCGAAGTGGATGGAAACGAATCAATCGGCCAGGCGAAAGGCAGTCGGGGGGCGATGGATGCGGCCGCCGTTCAGGCGCGGCCATTGCCCTTGGCAGCGGGCTTCCTGGCAGTGGTGTCGGCCGAGCGTGGCGCCAGCCGCGTGCGCGAGCTGTCGTGCAGCCAGGGCAGCACCGCCTCGGTCATGCGCGCCGCGGTCTTCACCGACTCCTTGGCCTGGTGCGCCACGGCACTGGTGAGCGCCTCGATCATGGCCAGCGCCGACGATTCGGAATTGGCCGCGTACTGGTTTTCGGTCTGCGCGAACAGGCAGCCGTGGGCGAAGGGCACCAGGGGCGACTGCAGCCCGTCGGTCAGTGCCAGCACGCGCACGCCGCGCTCGAAGGCGCCCTGCGCCAGCACGACGGTATCGGTCAGGTAGCGGGGGTAGCTGATGGCGATGAACAGGTCTTCCTCGCCCATGCGCGGCAGCAGCCGCGCGCCGTAGGACGCACCCGCCACACCGGCCAGCAGGTGCACGCCGTCGCAATGCGCATCCAGCCCGCGCTGCAGCAGACCGGCGAGCCAGCCGCTGGCGCCGAAGCCAGCCAGGTAGATGCGCCGCGCCCCCACGATGGCCTGCACCGCGGCCTCGCACGCGGCCGGGTCCAGGGCCTCGCGCGTGGCGGCGATGTTGCGCTGGCTTTCCTCCAGCGCGGCGGCGAACACGTCGCCGATGCTGCTGGGTTTTTCCAGCTTGATGCGCATCTTCTCGATGGGCGCCAGCATGGCTTCGAAACCGCGCACCAGCTCGGCCCGCAGCATGGGATAGCCGTCCAGACCGATGGCCCGGGCGAAGCGGTTGGCCGTTGCGATGGAAACGCCCACCGCCGCCGCGAGTTCGTCGATGGGCATGGTGGCCGCCTGCAGCGGGTGGGCCAGCACGTAATCCGCCATCTGCTGGTGCGACCGGGTGAGCGTGGGACGCACCCGGCCGATGCGGATGGCGATCGTCGGGGCTTCGGTGCTCGGGTCGGGAATGGCGGACATGGGCGGGTGCCGGGTGGAGAAAGCGTTAGAGCGCTTTTGATAAAAAATTTACAACACCGTCATATTAAAGAAAAAATTCAATCATTCAAAGAATTTTTACAAGCGCATGATGGGTCCCTTCACGGCAGCCCCTCCCGTTGTCTCGGCGCACAAAGCAAGAAGCCCTGCGCACTGCGCAGGGCTTCGATGGCTGGAGGGCCCTCAGCGGGCGGCCCGAGGGGCGAGGGGCGAGGGGCGAGGAACGATCAGTCCGCCTCGATCTTGGAGGCCTTCACCACCTGTGCCCAGTTGGCCAAGTCGGCCTTCACCCGCTCGGCGAGCGGTTGCGGCCCCTGGTAGTCGGCGGTGGCGCCCTGCTCCAGGGCCTTTTGCTGGAATGCGGGGTTTTGCACCACGGTGCGCACATCGGCCACCAGCTTGTCCACCACCGCCTTGGGCACGTGGGCCGGGGCGAACAGCGCGAACCACGACGTGGCATCCACCTTGGGGTAGCCCGCCTCGGCGGTGGTGGGCACGTCCGGCAGGCTGGCCAGGCGCTGCTTTCCGGTGACCGCCAGCACGCGCAGCTTGCCGGCCTGGATGTGGGGCATGAACGGTGGCGCGGTGCCGAAGGTCAGGTCCACCTGCCCGCCCAGCAGATCCTGCAGCGCCGGGCCGGTGCCTTTGTACGGCACGTGCACCATCTTCACGCCGCCCTGCTGCTCCAGCATGGCACCGGTCACGTGCTGCAGCGAGCCGTTGCCGGAAGAGGCGTAGTTGAGCTTGCCGGGATGCGCCTTGGCGTAGGCGATCAGATCGGCCAGCGTCTTCACGGGCAGCCCGTCGCGCACGACGATGATCTGCGGCGCCGACAGCACGTTAGCAATGGGCTGGAAATCCCCCGGCTCCCACTGCTTTTGCCGGGTGAGCAGTGGCGAGATCACGTGATAGCCCGAGTACTGCATGAGCAGCGTGTACCCATCGGGCTCGGCCCGCTTGACGGCACCGGCGGCAATGTTGCCGTTGCCGCCGCCCTTGTTGTCCACCACCACCGACTGGCCCAGCACCGGGCCCAGGGCCTGCGCGAGCATGCGCGCGGACAGGTCCGTGGTGCCGCCCGCGGCGGTGGGCACCACCAGGGTGACCGGCTTGTTCGGATAGCCGCCCTGCGCCCCGGCGGTGCCGGCGAAGGCCGCAGCCAGCGCGACGGCCACCGTTGCCAGGCGGCGGGATGCGCAAGGGTTGGTCGGGGTGACCGTTGTCGCTGTCGCTGTCGCTGTCGCTGTCGTTCTCATGCCATGTCTCCTTGGTTTTTTGAAATTCAAAAGAAAGACGGCCCTGCGGCGGCGGGTCAGGCCCCGCCATCGGTCCGCACGGGCCGGTCGGCCTGCCGTCAATCCAGCTTGGCCCCGGTGTCCTTCACCGCCCGGCCCCAGCGCGCGAGGTCGTCCCGCACCAGCGCAGCCAGCTGGGCCGAGTTGCCCTTGTAGGGCTCGCACCCCACGGCGGCGAGCCGCTCGGCCACGTCTTTCTGCTCCAGCGCCTTGGCCACCTCGGCCTGCAGCCGCGCGACCACGGCGGGCGGGGTGCCGGCCGGCGCGAAAAGCCCGTACCACGGTGTCTGGCCGAAACCCGCCAGCGTCTCGCCGATGGTGGGCACGTCCGGCAAGGCCGCCACGCGCCGCGTGTTCACCACGCCCAGCACCTTGAGCTTGCCGGCCTTGATGAAGGCGATGGAGGACGGCAGGCTCTGCACCGACAGCGGCACCTGCCCACCCACCACGTCCGTGGCCGCCGCGGCGGAGCCCTTGTAGGGCACGTGCTGCAGCGTGATGCCGGCGGTCTTTTGCAGCATCTCGCCGATCAGGTGGTTGAGCGTGCCGTTGCCCGCCGAGGCGATGGCGTACTGGCCCGGGTGGGCCTTGGCCAGCGCCACCAGCTCGGCCACGTTGGACGCGGGAAACGCCGGGTTCGCCACCAGCACATAGCCCGCCGTGGCCAGCGGCGCCACCGGCTCGAAATCCTTCACCGGATCGAACCCGGTGTGCTGGTAGAGCCAGGGGTTGATGACCTGCGCGCTGTCCGCCGTGAGCAGCAGGGTGTAGCCGTCCGGCCGGGCCTTGGCCGCCGCGGCCGTGCCCACGTTGCCGCCCGCACCGGGGCGGTTGTCCACCACCACCGGCTGCCCCAGCTGTTCCGACAGCTTTTGCGCCACCACGCGGGCGATCGCGTCGTTGGCGCCACCGGCCTGCTGCGGCACCACGAGGGTGATCGCGCGCTGGGGGTAGCCCGCCTGCGCCAGGGCCGTGCCCGCCATGCCGCACAGCAGCATGCCCAGCGCCGCGCGGCGCGAGAGTGAATGCGTATCCATCCTTTTTGTCTCCTTGGGTGTTGATCGATGCACCGCGCCGCGCCGGCACGCGGACCTTCCCGCAGGAAAGCCGCTGCCGCCCGGCGTTCAGGCGGCTTCGCGCGCCCGTGCCCGTTCGCGGATCGCCTCGAAGCCGTCCGGCACCGGGTGCAGGTCCAGCCGCCGCCCCGCCTTCACGATCTGGCTGGGAATGTCGTGGCCGATCAGCCCGGGCAACCGGGCCGCCGCGGCGATCAGCTGCGAAAGATCCACGCCCGTGTCGTAGCCCATCCATTGCAGCGCGTGCGCGATCTCCTCGCTGCACACGTTGCCCGACGCACCCGGCGCATAGGGGCAGCCACCCAGGCCGCCGAGCGACGCGTCGAAACGGTCCGCCCCCGCATCGATGGCGGCGAGCACGTTCGCCAACCCCATGCCGCGCGTGTTGTGAAAGTGCAGCGTGAAATCCACCTCCGGCCAGCGCGCCCGGGCGGCAGCGGTGAGATGCGCCACCTGGGTCGGATACGCCATGCCGGTCGTGTCGCACAGGGTGATGCCGCGCACGCCCAGGTCGGCGAAGCGCTGCACCCAGCCGAACACCTGCGCCTGCGCCACCTCGCCTTCCATGGGGCAGCCGAACACGCACGACAGCGACACGTTCACCGCCACGCCCGCGGCCTGGGCGGTGGCCACCACCTGCGACAGCGCCGCGAACGATTGCGCGCGCGCCATGCGCAGGTTGGCCAGGTTGTGCGTCTCGCTGGCGGACATGACCAGGTTCAGCTCGTCGGTGTGCGCCTCGATGGCGCGCTCGGCGCCGCGCACGTTGGGCACCAGCGCGCTGTACACCGTGCCGGGGCGCCGCACGATCTCGCGCATCACGATCTCGGCATCGCGCAGCGCCGGTATCGCCGTGGGCGAGACGAACGCCGTCACCTCGATCTTCGACAGGCCCGCCGCCGACAGCGCATCGACCAGCGCGATCTTGTCTTCCGTGGGCACGAAGGCCTGCTCCATCTGCAGGCCGTCGCGCGTTCCCACTTCCTGCAGGTGGATGCGGCGGCCGTTGCCGCTCCACAAGCCGGCCCGGGCTTCGCGCGTTTCATCCGCCCCGTTCGACGGGTTGCGAGTCGCGGTCATTGGATCACCCCCTTGCTGCGCAGCAGCGCGATCTGTTGGGCGGTCAGGCCCGCCTCGGCCAGCACCGCATCGGTGTCGTCGCCCAGGTGAGGCGCACTGGAGCGAATCGTGCCCGGCGTGCCCGACAGCTTGGGCACGATGCCCGGCACCTCGACCACATAGCCGTCGCGCGTGGTCTGCGGCAGCAGCATGTCGCGGGCGCGGTAGTGCGGGTCTTCGGCGATGTCCTGCGCCGTGTACACCTTGCCGGCGGGCACGCGGGCAGCGCCCAGGCCCTCCAGCACCGCCTGCACGGTGCGCCCGGCCGTCCATTCGCCGATGGCCGCGTCGATCTCCGCCACCCGGGCCACCCGCCCGGCATTGCTGCCCAGGTCGGGCGCCGCCGCCAGATCGGGCCGGCCGATGGCCTCCATCAGCCGCTTGAAGATGCTGTCGCCATTGCCCGCCACCAGCACCCAGCCATCGGTGCACGGATACGCGTTGGACGGCGCGATGCCCGGCAGCGCGCTGCCCGCTGCGCCGCGCACGGCACCGAAGGCGCTGTACTCGGGAATGAGGCTCTCCATCACGTTGAATACGGCTTCGTGCAGCGCCACGTCGATCACCTGGCCTTTGCCGCCGTTCACCTTGCGGTGGTAGAGCGCCGTCAGCACGCCCACGGCGCCGTGCAGCGCCGCCAGCGTGTCGCCGATGGAGACGCCCACGCGCACCGGCACGCGGCCGGGCTCGCCCGTCAGGTGGCGCAGGCCGCCCATGGCCTCGCCGATCATTCCGAAGCCCGGCAGGTCGCGGTAGGGGCCGGTCTGCCCATAGCCCGAGATGCGCAGGATCACCAGCCCGGGGTTGAGCGCATGCAGCGCCTCGGGCGACATGCCCCAGTCCTCCAGCGTGCCGGGGCGAAAGTTCTCGATCAGCACATCGGCCTCGGCGATGAGCCGGCGCGCGATGTCCTGCCCTTCGGGCTGGCGCAGGTCCAGCGCCAGCGAACGCTTGTTGCGCGACTGCACCTGCCACCACACCGAGGTGCCTTCCTTGATCAGCCGCCAGTTGCGCAGCGGATCGCCCGCGCCGGGCGCCTCGATCTTCACCACGTCGGCGCCGAACTCGCCCAGCGTCTTGCCGCAGAACGGCCCGGCGATCAGCTGGCCCATCTCGATCACCCGCACCCCGGCCAGCGCGGCGGGGGCTGCTGTCGTATCCATCATCGTCGTCATTCCTGTCGCGTCCCTTCGTTCGAATGGCGCGGATCATGCCCCGGCCCCCGCCCGCCGCAAAACCCCGATGCGCGACGCCGCCATCGCAAACCGGCATGGCCGGCTCGCCGGCGGCAGTACCATCGGCGCCCATGAAGCTCGACCCGGTTTCCCTGCGCCTGTTCGTGGCGGTGATGGAAGAAAACGCCATCGCCCGCGCCGCGGCGCGCGAGCACATCGCCCCGTCGGCCGCCAGCCGGCGCCTGGCCGAGCTGGAGGGCACGCTGCAGGTGGAGCTTTTCAGCCGCAGCAACCGGGGTACCGAGCCCACCGACGCAGCGTATGCACTGCTGAACATGGCGCGCGGCGTGCTCAATGAACTCGATGGCATCGCCCTGCAGATGCGCGACTTCCGCGCGGGGGTGCGGGGCCACGTGCGCGTGGTGGCCAACATCTCGGCCATCACCCAGTTCCTGCCGGCCGAGCTGCCCGCCTTCATGGCCGCGCACCCGCAGGTCCAGGTGCGGCTGCAGGAGCAGATCAGCAGCGCCATCGCCCATTCGGTGGCCGAGAACGCCGCAGACGTGGGCATCCTCAACCACGGCAGCTACGGCGAGCGCGTCGCCCTGCTGCCCTACCGCACCGACGAACTGGTGCTGATCGCCCCCGCCGGCCATCCGCTGGCCCGGCGGCGCTCGGTGCGGCTGGCCGATGCGCTGCCGTTTGACTTCGTGGGCGTGCACCCGGGCAGCGCCATCAACAACCAGCTCACCCGCGCGGCGGCCGAAGCGGGCCTGCCGCTCAAGCTGCGCATCCAGGTCACCAGCTACGACGCGCTGTGCCTCATGGTGTCCGCGGGCCTGGGCGTGGGCGTGCTGCCCCGCGGCAGCGCCCAGCTGTACCACGCCACCCTGGCCCTGCGGCCCATCACCCTGGCCGAGCCGTGGGCGCACCGGCAGCTGTCGCTGTGCGTTCGGTCCGGGGAGCCGCTGTCGCGCGTGGCGCAGCTGCTGGTGGAGCATCTGCGGGCGCCGGCCGGGGGCGGCGCATGAGCCCTGCGCACCCCATGGCCTCCCCCCTGCGCTGGGACCTGTTCTGCCAGGTCATCGACAACTACGGCGACATCGGCGTGTGCTGGCGCCTCGCCGCCGACCTGGCCGGGCGGGGCCACGCCGTCCGCCTGTGGACGGACGACGCCACCGCGCTGGGCTGGATGGCCCCTGCCGGCGCACCGGGCGTGCAGGTCCTGCCCTGGCCTGCCAAGGCCCCGCCCGACGGCGCGGGCGACGTGGTCATCGAGGCGTTCGGCTGCGAGATTGCTCCTGATTTCATAGCATCCATGGCATATTCCACTAGGGCATCAGGCCAAAAACGCCTTTGGATCAACCTGGAGTACCTCAGCGCCGAAAGCTATGTGGAGCGCAGCCACCGCCTGCCCTCCCTGCTGATGTCCGGCCCCGGCGCGGGCTGCACGCGCTGGTTCTTCTACCCGGGGTTCACCCGCCGCACGGGCGGGCTGCTGCGCGAGCCGGGGTTGATGGACCGACAGGCCGCCTTCGACCGCGCCGGCTGGCGTGCCCGCCACGGCGTGGCGGCCGGGGCCTTCGCTGTTTCGCTGTTTTGCTACGAGCCACTCGCCTTGCCTTCGCTGCTCGACCGGCTGCGGCAGCATGCCGGCGCCCATTTGCTCGTCACCCCCGGCCGCGCAACGGCAGCCGTCCAGGCACTGGAGAATCAGAGCCAAAATGGCCTTCAGCGCAATCAGGACGACGGCAGCCTGCTATCGATTTCATACCTCGCGCCCTGCCCCCAGCCGGCGTTCGACGAGATGCTGTGGGCCTGCGATTTCAACTGCGTGCGCGGCGAGGACTCGCTGGTGCGCGCCCTGTGGGCCGGCCAGCCCTTCGTGTGGCATATCTACCCCCAGGACGACCAGGCCCACCATGCCAAGCTGCACGCGTTCCTCGACTGGCTCCAGGCGCCTCCTTCGCTGCGGCGTTTCCACGCGCTGTGGAACGGGCTCGAACAGGACGGTCCCCTGCCCGCGCTGGACGCCGCCACGCTGCAGGAATGGCGCGCGACCGTGCAGGCGGCCCGCGCACGGTTGCTCGCGCAGGACGACCTGTTGACCCAACTGCTGGGGTTCGTGGCCGAAAAAAGCTAAAATCCATGGTTTTGCGCCAACCCAAGGCGGCACTTTCTGACGAAGTGACCGGCCGGCGCATCCCGCCGCGGAACATGCGCTGGCGCTCGGACCTTGCGCTGCACCTCTCAGGCAGCGCCCGCAGCGCCCCGGCGCGTAGAGCGGCTTCAACCCCAGCCCAGCAATCTGCTATGAAAATCGCTCAAGAAATCCGCGCCGGCAATGTGATCATGCACGGCAAGGACCCGATGGTCGTCCTGAAGACCGAATACGCACGCGGCGGCCGCGGCGCCGCCACGGTCCGCATGAAGCTCAAGAGCCTGATCGGCAACTTCGGTACCGAAAACGTGTTCAAGGCCGACGACAAGATCGACAACGTCATCCTGGACAAGAAGGAGTGCACCTACTCCTACTTTGCCGACCCGATGTACGTCTGCATGGACACCGAGTTCAACCAGTACGAAGTCGAAGCCGAGAACATGGGCGACGCGCTGAACTACCTGGAAGACGGCATGACCGTCGAAGTGGTGTTCTACGACGGCAAGGCCATCTCGGTCGAACTGCCCACCAGCGTGGAACGTGAAGTCACCTGGACGGAACCCGCCGTCAAGGGCGACACGTCCGGCAAGGTGCTCAAGCCCGCCAAGATCGCCACCGGCTTCGAAGTGCCCGTGCCGCTGTTCGTGAGCCAGGGCGACAAGATCGAAATCGACACCCGCACGGGCGAATACCGCAAGCGCGTCTGATCGATCCGGATCGACTTTCGATCCCCCAAGGGCACCCGCTTCGGCCGGTGCCCTTTTTCATTTCCGCTGGGCCAGTCCATGTCATGTGTGCTCGATCAGCATGACCGCCGTCGTCTGAGGCTCCAGCGCTTCGAACACATGCGTTTCATCCGCCGAGTAGCTGGCATAGTCCCCCGGGCCAAGTTCCACCAGATGGCCGACCGGCCCCAGCCTGGCGCGTCCGCTGCACAGGACGACGTGCTCCACCGTGCCCGGCAAGTGGCGCTCGGAAGTCCTGGGTGCGCCGGGCTGAACCGACAGGCGGTAGAGATCGCGCTGCACGCCGGCAGGGCACACCGCCAGCAAGGTCGCCGCGTAGTTCGCCTGCTCCGAAGCCAGCGCCACCCCCTCATGGGCCCGGATGACCTGCACATGGGTTCTGGGCTGGGCGATCAATTGCGTCACCTGCACATCCAGCGCCGTGGCGAGCGCCCAGAGCGTCTCCAGGCTCGGATTGCCGACGCCCGCCTCCAGCTGGGAGATCGTCGATTTGGCGATGGCCGCCCGTTTGGCGAGTTCCGACACGGACAGGCCGAGGCGCTCGCGCTCGCGGCGCACGGCCGCGGCCAACAGGCGGATGGGTGAAGGACTGGTGGTCAAGGGATGGTCATCCTATCTCATCAAAAAGAACAATCGTTCGACTTGACGAACAAATGAAGCAAGTTCATCATACCGCTCGTTCGTTCTTTTTAAAGAACGAACCGCTTCCTTCCGATCCCTTGCCCAGGCGACTGGGCAATCCACACAGGCAACGATCCATGCATCCGAAAACGGCAGGGACGCTGGAGATGACCACCGCCATGGTCATCGCCGGCACGGTGGGCTGGCTGGTGCTGCAGACCGGAATGCCTGCCGGCGCAGTGGTCTTCTGGCGCTGCGCGTTCGGTGCCGTGGCGCTGCTGATGCTCTGTCTCCGTCCGGGCCAGCCAGAGCGATGGAACATCGGCCGCAGGCAAGCCGGCATGGCCGCACTCGGCGGCATCGCCCTGGCGGCCAGCTGGGGCCTGCTGTTTGCCGCCTACTCGCACGCATCCATCGCGATTGCCACGGTGACCTACCACACCCAGCCCTTCATGCTCGTGGCGCTGGGGGCGCTGTTCTTCGGAGAAAAGCTGACCGCGTCGCAGGCAGGATGGCTGGGCATCGCGTTCGGCGGCCTCGTGCTCATCGTCGTCGGCGGTGGACAGTGGGGCGCGCTGCCCTCCGGCTACCTGGAAGGCGTCGGACTGGCACTGGCCGCCGCGTTCTTCTACGCCATGGCGGCCGCAATCACCAAAAGGCTGAGCGGCGTGCCGCCCCGGCTGATCGTCCTGATCCAGCTGATCGTCGGCACCCTGCTTTTGCTGCCGTTCGCCCAGGCCCCGACGGGCGGATCGACGCTACCCACCTGGGGTTTGCTGCTGGTGATCGGATTCATTCACACGGGCCTGATGTCCACGCTCCTGTACAGCGCCATACAGAAGTTATCGACGTCGATGGTGGGCGTTCTGTCGTTCATCTATCCCATCGTGGCCATCGGGGTGGACGCGTGGGCCTTCGGCCATCGGCTGAGCCCGATGCAGGTCGGTGGCGCCGTCGCCATCCTCATGGCCGTGGCAGGGATGAACTTTGGATGGCGCATGGCCGCACGCCACCCAGCGCCGCGATAGCCACGCGCACGAAGCGTGCGCTTTCGCGCTTCAGCCCATTTCAGGACGATTCACGCAATCTTCAGAGCGCTGCAAGGGGAGTCTTTCCAGAATGGAGCCACCGGAAGGCCGACAGGCGCTCACCCCTTGCCAGCATCCAGGCCCGCCATGGCACAGGGGCGTCGGGTGGGCAATTGCCAGGCCTTCCGGCAATGATTTCATTACATAACACCAGGGAGCCCGCATGCATTCGATCCGCTTTTTTTCGTCCACCGCCCCCTTCGCGCTGTCCGCCATGGCCGCGCTGCTCATGGCACCGGGCCTCAGCCGAACTGCCCACGCCGTGGAATGCCGCGCCATCGCGACCGTGCAGCACAGCGCCGTCTCGGCCAACAACAACGCCGATGGCGGCCACCTCAACCAGCACGTCTTCGGCGCGACGCCGCCCAAGGGCTCCAGCCAGAAGGACAAGACGCTGTTCTCCAGCGTGGGGGAATACAGCGGCTTCTGGAACAACTACCAGGACCCGAAAAAATACAAGGGCACGGCCGTCGACTGCTCCGGCACGCATGCACGGCAGAAGGTGACGGTCTACAGCGTGCTGAAAAAAGACCTGATCGGCGGCTTCAACTGCACCGCTGCCAACGCCAACGGCGAATGCACCACCAAGACGAAATCGCAGTTCTCCAACATCCAGCTCGACTTCGAAGTGGTCGGCGGCAAATGGATCCTGCTGACGGCCTATCCCACCAACTGAGCCGACCAATCAAGCAGGGGGCCGCAGCGGCAGCTTCTGGCGGAAGCGGCCTTTCTCAGCCGAACACCGCCGTCACCAGCCAGAGGTTCGCCAGCGAGATCACGGCGAACAGCCCCCAGGCCGCCAGCCGGAGGGTCCGTCCGGTGGCAAAGCGGCCCATCACCTCGGGGCTGCTGCTGAACCGGATCAGCGGCCACATCGCGAAGGGCAGCTGAAAGCTCAGCACCACCTGGCTGAGCACCAGCATCTTGCCCACACCCGCATCGCCCAGCCACCACACGCCCACGAAAGCCGGCACCAGCGCCAGGCCCCGCGTGATGAGGCGCCGCTGCCAGCAGGGAATCTTGAGATCCAGGAATCCTTCCATCACGATCTGCCCGGCGATGGTGCCCGTGAAGGTCGAACTCTGGCCCGAGGCCAGCAGCGCGATGCCGAAGAGCGCGGCCGCGAGGGCGCTGCCCACCAGGGGTTCGATGAGGTGGTAGGCGTCGGCGATGTCGGCCACGTCGCGGTGGCCGCTATGGTGGAAGGCACTGGCGGCCAGCACCATGATGGCCGCGTTCACCAGCAGCGCGAGCGACAGCGACACCACGGCATCCCAGGTGCAGAAACGAATGGCCTCGCGCCGCGCCGCATCGGTGTCGGCCACCAGCCGGGTCTGCACGATGGACGAGTGCAGGTACAGGTTGTGCGGCATGACCGTGGCGCCCACGATGCCGATGGCCAGGTACAGCGCCCCGGGCTGCTGCAGCCGCTCCAGACTGGGCACGAAGCCCATCGCCACCTGCGACCAGATCGGCTGCGAGAACGCCAGCTCCACCGCAAAGCATGCGGCGATGGTGGCCACCAGCGCCAGCACGATGGCCTCCACCCGCCGGAACCCCGCGCCCTGCAAGCCCAGCACCAGCACAGTGTCGAAGGCGGTGATGGCGATACCCACCGGAATCGACACGCCGAACAGCAGGTGCAGCGCAAGCGCGCTGCCCAGCACCTCGGCCAAATCGCAGGCCACGATCGCCAGTTCCGCCCCCAGCCAGAGGCACCGGTTCACGGCGGGGGAATAGCGCTCGCGGCACAGCTGGGCCAGGTCCCGGCGCGCCACCAGCCCCAGACGCACGCACAGGGTCTGCAGCAGCATGGCGGCGAGGCTCGCCAGCAGCACGACGAAGAGCAGCCCGTAGCCGAAGCGCGAGCCGGCCTCGATGTCCGTCGCCCAATTGCCCGGGTCCATGTAGCCCACCGAGACCAGCAGGCCCGGCCCTGCGTAGCGCAGCAGCTTTTTGGAAAACGGGAGGCCGGGGTCCACCTGGACGCTGCCCTTGACTTCGGACGGGCAGAAAGGCGCGGTGGCGGTGCGCGGCAAGGGGAACATGGGCATGGGAGGTCGATGATACGTAGCCCGGCCCGGCAACAGACACGCGACGGGATGGCGCCGCGCCTATTGCGCAGATAGACGGCGTGGGGTTGCCATGGCGGCGCGCTCGGGCTATGCGGCGAGCGATCAATCGCCGCCATGGCACGGCGCGATGGGCGGTATCTGCCGTCAGGCCTGCGCCCGCCGCGGCGACCCGCCCGCGCGGGCTCCGCGCCGCCTCCGGTCAAATCGGCAGTGCGACCAGATCGTGTCCCTGCGTGCCGACGATGCGGGCCCGGGTGAACTCGCCCACCTTCATCGTCTTGCTGATCTTCTCGGGCGGCAGCAGGTGCACCACGCCGTCGATCTCGGGCGCATCGGCATAGGTGCGGCCGGTGCCGCCCTTTCTGCCCAGCGCGGGGGCGGAGTCGACCAGCACCTGCATGGTGGCGCCCACGCGGCTGCGCAGCTTGGCGGCGGACACTTCCTCGGCCACGGCCATGAAGCGCGCGCGGCGCTCTTCGCGCAATTCCATCGGCAGCATGCCGGGCAGTTCATTGGCCACCGCGCCGTTCACGTCGCTGTAGGCAAAGCAGCCTGCACGATCGATCTGCGCCTCGCGCACGAAGTCCAGGAGGTGCTGGAACTCTTCTTCGGTCTCGCCCGGAAAGCCGGCGATGAAGGTGCTGCGGATGACGATTTCGGGGCAGGTCTCGCGCCAGCGCTGGATGCGCTCCAGATTGCGCTCGCCGCTGGCGGGGCGCTTCATGCGCTTGAGCACGTCCGGGTGGCTGTGCTGGAACGGCACGTCCAGGTACGGCAGCACCTTGCCCGTGGCCATGAGGGGGATGACCTCATCGACGCTCGGGTAGGGGTACACGTAGTGCAGGCGCACCCAGGCGCCGTAGGGTTCGGCGATCTCGCCCAGGGTCTGCACCAGCTCCAGCATGCGGGTCTTGACGGGCTTGCCGTCCCAGAAACCCGTGCGGTACTTCACATCGACGCCGAACGCCGAGGTGTCCTGGCTGATGACCAGCAGTTCCTTGACGCCGCCTTCGAACAAAGCCTTGGCCTCGCTCAGCACATCGCCGATGGGACGCGAGACGAGGTCGCCGCGCATGGAGGGGATGATGCAGAAGGTGCAGCGGTGGTTGCAGCCCTCGCTGATCTTGAGGTATGCGTAGTGCTTGGGCGTGAGCTTGATGCCCGCCACGCCGAAGCTGCCCGGCACCAGGTCGATGAACGGGTCGTGCGGTTTGGGCAGGTTCAGGTGGACGGCATCCATCACCTCCTGCGTGGCATGGGGGCCGGTGACGGCCAGCACGCTGGGGTGCATTTGCCGCACCAGGTTCCCGCCACCGTCGCCGGACCGTGCACCCAGGCAGCCGGTGACGATGACCTTGCCGTTCTCGGCCAGCGCCTCGCCGATGGTGTCCAGGCTTTCCTTGACGGCATCGTCAATGAAGCCGCAGGTGTTGACGATGACGAGATCGGCACCTTCGAAAGTCTTGGAGGTCTGGTAGCCCTCGGCACTGAGCTGCGTGAGGATCAGTTCGGAGTCGGTCAAGGCTTTGGGACACCCTAGTGATACCATACCTATACTCGGCGCGCGCTTCTTCGGGACTGCCGCCAGGGCGTCTTCGGTTGTCGTGGTCATAGTTCTTCTCTATCTAAAAATGTCTGGTCTTGTATACAGCTTCAGGCGCTTCTCAGGCCCTCGCAGGGCACTCAGCAACCAGCGGCGAACGGCCTACGCAGCCCAATGGGCCGCAAAGCACGGTCTAGCGTTGGATGGAAGCCTGACGATGCGAGACGAAGCTCTGTCCGCACACCATCAGCAGCACATCAAGTCGGGCGCCCTCGGGGTATTTTTGGCCGTGGTCAAAGACGGCAAGACCCCGCCAGGTTCGATCCTGGTAGTGGAAGAGCTGGATCGGCGATCACGGGCCAATCTGATGGTCGCGCTGGCGCAATTAGTCGAGATTGTAAGCGCCGGCCTGATTGTCGTCACCGCGTTAGATGGACAAGCCCACGACAGCGAGTCCATCAAGAAAGATCCTTCCAAATTACTCATTTCGCTGTCGATCACGATTCGCGCCCAAACGGAGAACTAAAAATGTCTGGTCTTGTTTACAGCTACATGCGATTCTCCGACCCCCGTCAATCGACTGGTCACAGCAGCGAACGGCAAACAGCCTATGCAGCCAAATGGGCTGCCGAACACGGTCTTGCCTTGGATGAACGCCTGACGATGCGAGACGAGGGCCTGTCCGCATACCATCAACGGCACATCAAATCGGGCGCCCTCGGGGTGTTTCTGGCCGCAGTCGAAGACGGCAAGATCCCGCCCGGTTCAGTGCTGGTGGTGGAAGGGCTTGATCGGCTGTCACGGGCCGAACCGATGGTTGCGCAGGCGCAATTGACCTCGATCGTCAGCGCCGGGCTGACTGTGGTCACCGCCTCAGATGGGCAAGCCTACAGCCGTGAGACCCTCAAGAAGGATCCGATGAAGCTGATCTATTCGCTTCTGGTCATGATCCGCGCGCATGAGGAGAGTGAGACCAAGTCGGTTCGTGTGACCGCATCGATCGTCAAGTTGTGCAGCGCTTGGGAAGCCGGGACGTACCTCGGCAAGATCCGGCAAGGCCAAGATCCACAATGGCTGAAGGAGACCGATACAGGCTGGGAAGCAATTCCGGAACGAGTCGATGCTCTTCGCAGAGCGATCGCCCTCTACCAGGCTGGGCATTCTGGACAAGGAATCGCGCGGCAACTGGCCGAAAACGGCGAGAGTCCCTTCGATCTTCCACTGAGTGCCACCCACTTTTACAAGGTGATCAAGAACCCCACTTTGATCGGCACCAAGACCGTCAGTGCCGGAGGACAGGAGTTCGCCCTCAAGAACTATTACCCCCCAGTCCTGAGTGCCCAAGAGTGGGATGACATCCAGGCAGTTGGCGGCGAGCGAGGGCGTCGCGGTGCCAAATCGACCATTCCGCACATCATCACAGGCTTGAAGATCACCTACTGCGGTTACTGCGGGAGGGCGATGTCAGGCCAACACCTGTTCGGCAAGATCAAGAAACACGGCGACAAGCTCAAAGACGGCTATCGACGGCTGCTGTGCGCTGCCAAGCAGTACGGTGGCCCGCCCTGCCCTCACCCTGTTTCGCGATCTGTAGCGCCCATCGAGCGCGCAATCATGAGCTACTGCTCTGACATCATCAATCTACGGGCACTGTACGGTGGTGACCGCGCGGCCCCGCTTCGCGAGCAGTTGACCGCACTGCGCAAAAAGCAGGCTGACATCACGACTCAATCGGAACGACTGATGGAAGTCATGTTGTCGGCTGAATCCGGAAGTACCCCAGCCATGTTCGTGAAGAAGGCTGCGGAACTCGAAGCGGAGAAAGTGGCCACGCAACGCGCCATTGCGCACACCGAGGCCCAGATCAGTGGACTTGCCCGAAATGACGTTGACGGCATCCAAACGAAATGGTCAAGCCTGGCTCAGGGTGTGCAGGAACTGGACTACGACTCCCGACTTCAAGCTCGCCAACTGATCGCCGACACCTTCGAGCGAATCGCCGTTTACGCCACCGGCGTAAGGCCCGACGACGAGTCTCGATTCACAGATGTGGTCCTGCTTGCGAAAGGGGGAGTTTCGCGAGTGCTGCGTATCGACAAGAAGGGAGCATGGCAGGCTCTAGAAGATATCCGGCAAGACACGGCGCCCGTCTAAACCGGAGGGTCGTAGGCGTCATGTATCGAGGTCAAGCTCCAGTTCTCTGCCCCCACTCGAAATGGTGGCTCTTCGGCAGTCACACAATTTCCGCAAGGAAAATACTGTACATATCAACAGCACTGGTTGCATAATCAGAATCATGACTCTGTACAGACGTCTGCACAGGTTGGAGGCCCGCTTGGCATCACCCAAAGGTAGGCGAACTGGTGGCCTTCACCAGATTGAGGTGGTCCGGGGCTACAATGATGCTGATGAAAACAACAGCAAAATCGAGGACCTCTGTCCATTTTTCGGGGCATGAGACATTTCCGCTCCGTCAAATGTGGCTGAAGAAGGCCTTCGACCAAGCGGTTGAAGGCGGCCGCGTGCCCAAAGCTGCGTTTGCAGACGAAAACGCCATTGCGTCGTTCGGCGTAGGCAAGAACATGGTGGCCTCCATCCGCCATTGGGCGATGGCCTGCGACGTGCTTCGTGACTCCGGCGACGATCCGCAATTGTTCGAAATCTCCCCCATCGCCAGCGAAATCCTGCGCGATGGCGGCTTGGACCCCTACGCTGAAAACCCTTCCACGGCTTGGCACGCGCATTGGTGGCTTGCTGGCAAAGGAAACCGTGCCACGACTTGGCGGTGGCTCTTCAACCATGTGACCGCGCCGACGTTCACGCGCCAAGAACTCGAGGCTCCACTCGAAGACTTTGCCCGCAAGCTCGACCCCAAGAAGAGGCTCTCGGCCTCCACGCTTTCGCGCGACTTGGAGACGTGCCTTCGCAGCTATGCCCCTCGTTTTGCAGGAGGCTCTCCCGAAGATTTTGCCGAGCCGCTGCTTGGCGAACTAGGCCTGCTGCAGGAGGTCCACAAGGGCCAATACGCCTTCCGCCGCGGCCCCAAGGCCACGCTGCATGACGGCCTGTTCGCATACGCCCTCCTCGACTATTGGGACAGCTCGGCCGAAGGCCTGAGCTCCATGGCGTTTGAGGCCATCGCCTACGGCGAGGGCTCGCCGGGCCGCGTGTTCAAACTTGACGAAGACTCGGTGGCGGAGCGCCTCATGGGCCTTGCCGACCTCACAGACGGCTTTCTGGCTTGGACCGACACTGCTGGCCTTCGCCAAGTCCATAAAAAAACCGGCGACTCCACTGAGATGCGCCGAGAAATGATTCGAAGAGCCTATGACTGACGATAAAGGCCAATTGCTCTCGGACTTCGTCCGCATATCGCGGCACTACCAACGCTCAATCCGCGTGGACGCGGACTTAGGCCGTCTAGACGCCTTGGCGGGCTACATCTGCCACTCGACCGCCACCTCCATCTTGGAGAACATGGCTCGGCAGTTGACAGAAACCAACCAACGCTCGTTTACCTGGACTGGCCCGTTTGGCGGAGGAAAGTCTTCGCTTGCCGTGGCTATCGCGAGCGCGCTGCATCCCGACAAGAACCTTAAAACCCACGCCCGCACCGCCCTCAAACTCGGCTCGATGCCCGCCTTCGACAGGGCCTTCCCCGTCCGCAAGGGGTGGCTCGTGGTGCCGGTGGTGGGCAAGCGTGGAAGCGTCATCGCCGAGCTCAACGCCGCGCTCCGAAAAGCGAAGGGCAAAGGCACAGACAACCGCAAGGTGTCGCCGACCAACTTGATCAATGAGCTGGTTCAAACGGCCGAGGATCGCTCGCAAGATGGCGTGCTGATCATCCTCGACGAAATGGGCAAGTTCCTCGAGGCCTCGGCGCTCGGGCATGGCGACGATGTCTACTTCTTCCAAGAGCTAGCCGAAGCAGCAGCTCGCGCCAATGGCAAGCTGGTAGTCGTCGGCGTACTGCATCAATCGTTCGCCCAATACGGCGCGCGGCTGGGCACCGACACCCGCGACGAGTGGGCCAAGGTTCAGGGCCGCTATATCGACTTGCCCTTTGTCGCGGCGAGCGACGAGGTCGTGGAGCTCATCGGCCGAGCCATTGAGGCTGAGCGGCGCCCTGATTGGATGCTCGACGCGTCTAACACCATCGCCGATTCCATCCGGTCGCGCCGCCCCGCTGTCGGCGCAAAGTTTGCCGACGCGCTGGCGACTTGCTGGCCGCTGCACCCCGCCATGGCCGCGCTGCTTGGCCCCATCTCCAAGCGGCAGTTTGGGCAAAACGAGCGAAGCACGTTCGGCTTTCTGGCGTCGGTGGAGCCTCATGGCTTCCACTCCTACCTGCAAGCGACGCCGATCAAGTCGGCCACCTGGTATCGGCCGGACAACTATTGGGACTACTTACGCTCGAACCTCGAGCCCGCAATCCTGGCCTCGCCCGACGGCCACCGTTGGTCCCAAGCCGTCGAAGCCATTGAGCGCACCGAGGCCAAGACTGGCAATCCATTTTTGGTTGAGCTGATCAAGAACATCGCGGTCATTGACCTGTTCCGCAATGGCTCTGGCCTGGCCGCCGACACGGCAGTCCTGGGCGCGATCTTCTACAAGCAGCCCATCGCTGAAATCGAGAAGGGCCTCGAAGAGCTTTCGCGCATGCGCGTGGCCCTCTTCAAGAAGCACATCGGCGCTTGGTCGGTCTTCGAGGGCAGCGACTTCGACATCGACGCGGCCATCGCCAAGACCCTTGCCGCCTCGCCTGGCGTCGATTACAACCACCTTGCCCATTTGATGGGCCTGCATCCGGTCGTGGCCAAACGCCACTATCACGAGACCGGCACCATGCGGTGGATGAACCTCTCGCTGAGCAAGCTCGACGAAGCCGAGCGCCTGGCTGAGAAATACGCCCCGGCCAAAGGCGAATTTGGCCTGTTCGCCCTTGCCCTTCCTGGTCGCGACGTCGGGGCCAAAGTGGCTCAGCGCAGGGCGCAAGAGAGCTCGCGACTGAGCCCCTGGCCGGTGATGGTCGGCATCCCGCGCAACCATGCCCGCATCGAAGAGCTCGGCGCCGAGCTCGTGGCCCTCGAAGCCGTCAAAGACCGCCATGAGCTCCAAGGCGACGCCGTCGCTCGGCGCGAAGTCCATGCGCGCCTGGCGGCCGTCAAGGCCAACCTCGAAGAGCAGCTTCAAGCCGCAGTGACCAACGCGCAATGGTTTGATGGCAGCGGCGAGGCCATCGAATCTGGCGCGCGCCTCTCTCCCATCGCCTCCAACCTCGCGGACGACCTTTACCCGGATGCGCCGCTTGTGTGGAGCGAGCTGGTCAATCGAGACAGCGTGTCGAGCAACAGCGTCAAGGCTCGGCGCGACCTCCTGCACCGCATGCTTTCCCACGAGGGAACCGAACACCTGGGCATTGAAGGCTTCCCGGCCGAGCGCGGTCTCTACGAGACTTTGCTGCGCAGCACTGGCCTGCACCGCGAAGTCAGCGAGGGGCAATGGCACTTTGTGCAGCCCGACGCCGACAGCGAAACTCGCTTCGCCGCCATCTGGCAGGCGACGCGCGACATGTTCGTAGACTCGTCATCGCGCGTGAAGGCCTCGGACATCCTTACGCGATGGACCGCCGCGCCCTTTGGGGTAAAGGCGGGCATTCAGCCTGTGCTTCTCGCCGCTTTCTTGCTGGCGCACCAATCCAATGTGGCCGTCTACAAGGACGGGATGTTCATTCCGCGCCTGACCGACGCCGATATCGACGAATACCTCCAAGATGCCGGCCGCTTCTCGCTGCGCTGGGTGGTCATCGATGAGGAGAAGGCCCGCATACTTGGCGGGATCGCCAACATCCTGGCCGAAGTGGGACACGCTGCCGAAGCGCGCGATCCGCTGGAGGCCGCCCGCGGCTTGGTCGCCTTGGTCTTCAACCTGCCGGTGTGGGCCCAGCGCACGCACCAACTCAGCGACAGCGCCCGAGCCATCCGAGACACCTTGCTCAAAGCGAGCGACCCGCACAAGGTCTTGTTCGTCGATCTGGTAGCCCTGCTGGACACCAGCGATGGCGACGCCTATGTGGAAGCCCTTCGCGGCCCTATCGCCGAATTGGCAGGTGCCTACGAGGCCATGCTAAGAAGCGTGGATTCGGCCATGCTCGAAGCCCTGGACGCTCCGCCAACCCAGCTCGACCGCCTGAGGGCTCGGGCGGAGGCCGTTGCCGGCATCACCGGCGACCTCAGACAGGACTCTTTCGCCACGCGCCTGGCCAAGCATGACGGCAGCACGGTCAGCATTGAGGGCATCCTAAGCCTGGCGGCCAACAAGCCTCCGCGCGACTGGACCGACCGGGATATCGACGCGGCGACGCTCGAGATCTCCAAGGTCGCCTTGCGGTTCAGGCAGGCCGAGGCGTTTGTCTCGGTCAAAGGCCGCAAGCCCAACAGCGAAGCCTTCGCAGTGGTGATCGGCGCCGGCACAGGCGCCCGAATGATCTCGCGCTCCTTCGATATCACCGACCGGCACCGCCAGGCTGTTGAGACCAAGGCCGACGAGATCGCTGCCCAACTGAGAAAGCAAGGCCTGGGAACTGATGTGTTGCTCGCCATTCTGGCCAAGGCGGGCATGCGGCTGACGGCCGACGAGGAGGAAAACCATGGCTGATCGCCACGTTCTCGGGCTGTCAGGGGGAAAGGACAGCGCAGCGCTGGCCGTGCACATGCGCCAGGCGCACCCCGAGCTGAACATCGAGTATTTCTTCACCGACACCGGCGAAGAGTTGCCCGAGGTCTATGAGTTCCTAGGGCGCCTTGAAGGCTACCTGGGCAAGTCCATCGAGCGGCTGAACCCCCGTCGAGATTTCGACTTCTGGCTGCGCGAATACAACCACTTCTTGCCATCTCCTCAAACGCGGTGGTGCACCCGCAAGCTCAAGCTGACGCCGTTCGAGCAGTGGATCAAGCCCATGATCGCTTCGGGCGACACGGTCACGTCTTACGTGGCGATTCGAGCCGACGAAGACTATCGCGAAGGCTACTCGTCGAAGCAGGAAAGCCTCAGAGTCTCCCTGCCCTTCCGCACCGCTGGCATCGACAAGGCTGGCGTGATGGACATCCTTGAATCGTCAGGCGTGGGCTACCCCAAGTATTACGAATGGCGCTCGCGCAGCGGCTGCACGTTCTGCTTCTTCCAGCAGAAGATCGAGTGGGTGCGCCTCAAAGAACGCCACCCCGACAAGTTCGAGGCAGCCAAGGACCTGGAGAAAGACGCGTTGGAGCACGGCTCACCGTTCACATGGTCCTCTGGCGAATCACTTGCCGAGTTAGAGCAGCCTGAGCGCGTGGCCCAAATCGTGGCCGACTTTGAGAAGCGTCGGGAGCGCGCACGAGCTGTGATCCCGATCAACCCGCTGCGCCCCGTCCGTTCATGCCCTGAAGACATCGACGATGTCTATGGCGAAGACGAGGGCAACGGGTCCTGCGTGATCTGCCACAAGTAGGCTTGGTCGTCAGGCGCCTCGCTCGAAAACAATGGTCAACTGCGGTTGGCCTGCAGCAGCCTCCCCAGCCACGAGGGCTTTGAACGCGGTATTGAGGGCGTCAGTCCCCTTCACCCTGGTTGTCAAGATCCCAGCAAGTTGCCTATCGGCACGCCACCCCTTACGCAACGCGGTGCAAACCACGTCAGCGTCCGCAGCGATGCCCAATTTTGCCAACTCATTCCTGAGCCACAGCGAAAGCCAGACGCAAGCGTCGTCCTGAAAGCTGTATTGATCGCTTTCAAACAACAGCGAGAAGACTTTTGCTTTTCCATCCTTCTCTAGAACGGTAGCAACCCCTTTATTCAACGTCGGCTCTTGGAGGAACACCTTTGCCTTCAACATCGCCGGCCGAATCATCTTCTGCGAGGCCGAGCGTGAGATGTGGTTGCTTGTGTCAGCGACGACGTGCGAGGCGATATCACCCCTTAGACGCCCAATGACGCGAAGGCTCTGCTCCCGCGCGCGTTGAACCACTTCGACCAATGGCAAAGCCAAAACCTGCCCGACATCAATATCCAAATCGAATTCACGTGGACCTGCACCGTCATCAAACTTCAAATTCCGCGCAACCAATCGTGGCCTTGTTGAAGGATCGGGCTTCTCCCATATTTGAAGCTGCCGCGCCCGCGCGCGCGCAAAAATCAAGCAACCGTTGATGTCCTTGTCTCGGCTTATGCCATTCAAGTCGCATTGCTGAGTGATGTGAACGAGACAAATAGACCCCGTCTTCAAACCCGGGCCAGCCAGAACAGAGCCGAAAGGCAAGCTGTGACTGATGTTCTTTGCGGCCTCAACGTCAGAAGAAATGAATGACACAGGAGGCAGAGCGCCAATCCATGTGAAATGAGAAATCAGGCTTCGCATTGCGTGCACGTCGGATGTGGGCGCGATCAACCTATTTTCAATGGCCTTGCCGTCGGCAGACAGAAGCTCACGAAAAATGCAGTCCAACTTGGCCATGCTCGCTGAAACACTCGCATCTTCTTCAATGTGGACAAGATGCTCGCGCGCGAGCATCTCATGAAGATGCTGATCAAACGGATCGTCATCGCTGACAGACGCAAAATGGATTTGCTGCATGGCCGCGGCATCTAAGTTCCAGAGCGTGGCAGAGGCCTTTGTCTTGGCTGCATCGAGTGCGCTAAGCCAGTTGGCCATGAACAACCGCATCTCTCGGGCCGCAGGGCGCTGACGTGTCAACTGATCAAAACCAAGCCGCAAGCCTGGCGCACCGAACGCCTCGCTTGTGATCTTTTGCTTGGGAAGAATGAGCAGGCCAGCCGCGCTTATCTGCGATTTTTCGCTAAAACTCTGCCTGTTCTGCTCAAGCTCATCGTGGGACGACATCAAAACGATGGGAGGAATCTCATTGCCAGCGGCGGCCTGAGAGACTGACCGCATGTACGTGGCCAAGGCAACTACCGGATTGGCCTCACCATTCTCAAGAAACAAATCCAAAAACAGGGCGTCGAACAGCAACACGTCATCCGCTGGGGGGCGAGGGGCAGATCGAATTTCGATTACAAATTGCGAAGCAGGAAACGCTTCACGCATTGCAACTTCAAGCTTCTTTACCCGAGCCGCACGCTCAATAAATGGATTCAGCAGTGCTCTCAAATCTTGGTGGGCACCTTGCGCAAAAGCATCACTCAAAATCAAATTAGAAACGGCATCGTCCGAGCCAAAATAATCTGCCACCTCATGAATGTCACCATTCATGAGCTCTGCAATGGACGGAACCGCAAGGCCTACCTGTCTCAAGTGTTCAAACCGCGGATCGTTTACGTCCGAGATCACATCATAGAAATCTGGATTTACACCATTAAGGTGCTCACGACGCAAGCCTGCCAGCTCATCATCGACTACCAGTATTCTTTTAAGAGCGGCAACTTGACCCTCGGCAGGCTGACCGACTTCAGGCGGCGCTTCATTGGCGGCGACGGGAGCCGCGGCGAGCGTGCCTTCCATGTTGATATTCTGCTCTTCCATTATTACCCCTCCCTGGGCAGCTCAAGCACAAAGGTTCTCAATCTCCCATCAACATCGCTTGTCGAGTCGAGATATAGTTTTCCGCCGTGATATTCAACAAGTTCACGTGCGATATACAGCCCTAACCCCTTACCCCTCTTTCGAGTAGTGAAGTATGGTTTAAAGACATCCTCGCGATACGCTGGATCGATACCCGGTCCGTTGTCGGACACGGTAATCGCAAATGCCTTCGAATCAATATCTACCGACATGCATCGAACAACTTCTGGCTCTCGAAGGCTCTGCTGCACCCAATACACAGAATTGGTCAAAAGATTCTCGAGAACCTGTGCTATCAAACCCCGAACTAGCTGAACGTCTAGTCGCCTCCCCGCGGGATCCTCGCCATCAACAGTCAACTCAAATTCAATTTGATGACGTTTGAATCTGGCGTCAAATCCCGACACGACAGTTCTGGCCTGAGCAATAACGTCGTAGCGTTCCTTTCGATTTCGGCCCGACGGACTCATAACGTCAATTGACCGAATGCGCTTGTTTGTTGCGGTGATCTGCGACTGCAAATTATCGACAAGCGAAACCATTGCCGAACTTGTCCCCTCAGCCTTTTTGAGATCAGAGAGTAACTCGCCCGTCTTCTGAGTCAGGCGTGTCAGCTCGTGGACGACAATCTCAACAACCAGGCCAATGTTTGCCAACTCCAGCAATTCGACTCGCGTCTCACGAGCAAGCTGGAGTGCATTTCTAATAGTTTCGACATACTCGACTTGCCCTTGCAGAGCGCGCCGAATCTCATCCACCTTTGGCTTAGCAGCCGGAATCGAGCGCCCTATTTCTTCGACGTTACGCAAAGTCTGGCGCAGTGAATCCTCAGACTTCCTGAGACTCTCATCGGTAGATTCCTCCTCGATGGCATGCTTGACCTCAAGCTGCTTCACTGCATCGATGTGCGCGCGCAAGTCTCGGACGATCACGTCTCCGAGCAACGTGACAAGCAAATCCTGCTCGGGGCAAGAAACCAATCTCTCCCGATTTGCTGCATCGACAAGGTAAGGATTAGTCTCAGATGAGATATTGACGCTGCCCACCGTCTGATACCGATTGAGCGTAAAACCTTTGGTTCGAAGAGCTTTGGCGTCCCATTCAAGCCAGTCGTCATCCATCCCGCCTGTTTGGCCGACTCGAAATCCGTCACGGTAGATTGCAAACCCACCACACCAAACGTTCAGCTCATCGAGTATCTTTTTTTTCGAGTGCTCAATGCCACCGTGGATAAGCGACCTGTTGAACCAAAGACAGCTCACGGAGAAGGGCCCTAAACGGCGACATATTTCTATGGGCACCCCAGCCTCCCGCGAAATTTCCTCAAGCGTCCAACTTCTCGATTCAGCGCTAGTGGAGCTTTTCCAAGTGAGATCACGTCGGAGAGCCACCAAATTGGCGGAGTCGCCTGGTGTGTATGAAATCTCAGTCCTGAATTGCGCGCAATCTGTAAGCCATCGGGGCAAAGGAACAATAGGGAGTCTGTGTCCGTTTAAAAGAACATCAATGGGGTAAGGCCGCTTGCGCGAAGAGACGGGGTCTTGCAACCGGCGAATGAATTTGTTCAGAAAAGCTTGCACCTTGGTGGCTGACCAATTCGCAATAAGGCCGCGTATCGTGATGACCGTCCCCTGAACTTCCGGAGCGTCGCTTTGCCCTCGAACAACGTGAAACTTCACTTCTCCGAGATATGCGGCCGGGTCGTCAAATTTTCGCCAATCAAAAGTAATCGAGTGCCAATACCGTTCGCCCTCAGTTTTGGATTGGACAATGGCGATGTCGCCGAGCTTCATCATGGACAGACGGCCGATTCCCTTCTCGCCCAAAACCAGATGCTCCCCTTTTTTTCTGGTCTTCTTATCCAAGAATTTATTGGGCGTTCCAACGACCATGAATCTATTTTGGAGATTCGAAGCCGACATTCCTTCGCCGCTGTCGCTTATCTGGATCCAGTAGTCTTCAAGTAGAAACTTCTCGATGCATTGCGCCAAGTCGTCGCGCGTGGCGGAATTTTCCTTAAAAAGGTCCAATACTTGCGCGCGCTGATCCAAATCCAAATCCATCGAGACCGCTTTTTCTAGCCTTTCTAAAGCAGCGACCTTCGACAGCTTTTCCCCCAAGAGCTGTTCACGAACAAGCGCAACAGCGCCCGCGTCCGCTGGCGCCGATATTGCCACCTTCGCCCGAGGCGAGCGGGCATCGAAAGCATTCTTAATTAGCTCATAGAGCGCCATCTCGTCAGACGTAATCAGTTCGGCACCGAGCTGCCGCATAGCCCGTGCCGCTATTCGAAAAGGCTGGCCATCTTCATCAATTGAATTTGTCATGCTTAATTTCCTTGGGACATAAGCCACCCGAACTATGTCATGCCTAAACTTGAGGCGCGAATTGCCGCAACTGCCAAGGCAATGTCATCGTCAGACAGGAACGGCGCCTGAGCAAAGACAAGTCCTTGCTCGCCATTGAGCTTTGCGGCCATGTGCCCGCGGCCGAGCAGCAATTCGGCGCCTGGCCGATCCAGCGCAATCTTGGACGTGGCCTCGCTGGCGACCTTGAGGATCAGCCGATTGCCCAGGTTCTCGCGCAACTGCATGGGCATCACGTCCTTGTCTGGCCGCTGAGCCGCGAAGATCAGGTGGATGCCCGCGGCGCGCGCCTTCACGCCAAGCCTCTGCACTGCTGCGCTAACCGCGCCCTTGTAGGCGTCGTCGAGCATCCAATCCGCGAACTCGTCATGGATCAGAAACACCATGGGCAGCCGGGCGTCTGGCGCGGCCTTTGCGTTGAACGTGGCTAGGTCACGGGCGCGGGCTTGGGCGAATGCCCGGTATCGGCTCTCCATCTCTTCAACAAGGGCCTCCAACACTTCGGTCGAGCGCTCCTTGGTCGTGATGATGGCCTCGCGCATGTGCGGCAAGTCTTCCAAGGCGGCGTAGTCCACGCCCATCTTTGGATCGATGAGGATGATCTGGGCCAGGTCCTTCGGATTGGTCGCGGCGATGTCCAGGAGGATCGCTTGGATCAGCACCGACTTGCCACTGCCCGTGGCGCCGGCCACCAGCGAATGCGGCTCATGCGAGGACAGGCCGCCGAACTCGCCGCCAAGGTTCAGATAGAGCAGCGAGCCGTTGATTTCTTGAAGGCCCAGGACGAACGAAGTATTGATGCCTGCCAGGTTGCGGTTAAGCTGCCTCTTGGCCCACAAGTCCCACAGCGACACCGCCTGCCTCTTGACGCCAGCAATCGTCACCACGATCTCGCCTGGCTTAGGCTGCACCGTCACCAAGTTGATGGCGTGGGTGGTCAGTAGTTGAGTGCGCTTGGCCTCGATGTCCTCGACCCTGAGCCGATCCGAGCCGGCCAGGCGCACCAAGCACCCGTTGGGAGTCATCCGCGTGCCGAGAACAGCAGCCTGCAAGCCATAGCTGTTCAATGCAGTTTTGAGCTTCTTGGTGGTCTCCTGCGCCCACGCTTCGCGCTCGTCATCCGCTACGGCCAAGCCGGCCTGCTTGGCGGCGATCAGTGCCGACAAATGCTCACCCACCGCCCCCGCAACCGGGGATGGCGCAGCGGCTTCCTCATCCTGTGTGGCAGGCGCCGCCGAGGAGGCCTTCGCCGGAGCGGCCACCGGCTGGCTCGCCGAAGTCTGCTGAGCCGGCTCGACCGCGCCAACGTCCTCCTGCTCCGTATCCTGCTTCTGGCCAAGCTGCTCCATCATGGCGTGCCAGGCCACGCGCGCGGCCGGCCGGTTGAACGCGACCGACTTCCAAGGCTCTGAGCCGCCGAGTAGCGCGCGAGCGTCGGTTGCGCCTGTTCCGGCAGCATAGGCTTCCACCAGCTTGCGCAGTTCTGGCCGGTAAAAGACTTCCTGCCAAGCCTGGACGCCATCGGTGTTGTCGATCTCGATCTGCTCAGACGCAGATTGGGACTGGCCGGCTTCGGTCGAATGGACGAAGACATGGGAGTAGCCGCGCAGGCCGATGTCCACGTCTCCTTCCCGCAGCTTCGAGCGCGCCCGCTCCAACAGGCCGGAGAGGCCAGGCGGAATCTCAGCGTCGATCAGCAAGTCCGCCAAGCGCGAGAGCCACACGTCGCGGTCAAGGCGGCCAGGGTCGCCAAACAAGGCCGCCCGGAAGGTCGTCAATGTCGCCATAAGCTGTGCCTTCGATGAGCGTTTCGCCTCGGCTAAGCCATCAGCGGCGACGTATTTGGATTCGACCACTGCGATGCGCAGCCGAATCCCGTCGTCCACCTCTTCGACACAAAGGGCCAAGATGTCGGCAATGCGGCTTTCGCGCTGGGCCAGCCAATCGGCGTAGTCGTCCAGTAGAAAGAAAACGCGGAAAGATTGGCCCACGCTGGCCTGGGCTGCAAACTCCTCGGCAACTAGGTGGCGGCTCAGAACAAGCCCGAGCATTTCGCCGGCAGAGACGCCGCGCTTTGCGGCGCGCAGAACGATGTCGCCGGATACGGACAACGCATCCTTCTTCATGCGAGCGGCCACAGCATCGAGCTCGTCGGAGCCCAGGGACAAGCCCAACTCGCCGAGACGGCGGCGAATCAGCACGCCGAGCAAGCGCAGCTCGGAGGTCGAGCTCACGATCATGTTGCGGCCGTTGGTGGACGCGCGGCGATACCGAACCACTGTGATGCCGTTGTGCTGCAACTGCCGCTTGTCGAGCAGCTCGTCATAGGTGGCGACCCACTCGGCCAACGCGTGAGCGTCGTTCATGGTGGTAGCCAACGCCTCATGCTGCAAAGAGATGCGGCGCGCGGGCAGGTAGCGGGCACCCACGGGCGCATCGGTTTGGCGATGCACCGCGGCCACCGCGCCGACATAGGCCCATCCCGAAGCCGTCTGCCACGGGCAAGTCAGGAAGGTGGTGGACTTGAGCTCGTTCTCGCCGGAGACGCTGCGATAGGACCAACGCGACGGGGCGTGCTCCAGGCTGGGCCGGTCGTTGGTCCAGTCGACAGGAAGCCATTCCTCGACCGCCGTGCGCGACACCACATCATGCAAGAACGCAACGTCGAAGGGCTTGAAGCCGCCTTCCCCCTGTCCTGGCGTGGCGGACGCCGGAGTCACCGCGATGCGCAGCTTGGAGATGAAGTTATCCGAGGTCTCGCTGACCACTGGCAAGTCTGGGTCGTCGCCGGCCTTGTTGACAAGCTCGGCGTAGACCCGGCGTAGCTTAGCCGGATCGCTGTGCCGAACGGAGATGCTGCACTGGAAATCATCCTCGGTTTGCAGGCCGGCGAGCTCGCGCACGGTGGCCAGCGGCAGCTCGGCCGCATCGGCGTTGTAGAGCAAGACGCTGAGATTGGCCGCTTCGTGTGGTTGCAGGCCGATGTAGCGCTCCAACAGCTCGCGCGCCTGCTTGGCGGCAGCAGTCGGATCGACATCGGTCATCGAGTCTTCTTCGACCCGGACCGGCCGCTCAAAAAGGCTGTATCCGTTGACGGTACTGCTCTCGGCGACAAGCAGCGGCTCGCTGCCGCGCTGCAAGACGGCGATCTCGGGGTAGAACGGGTGGGCCAGCTCCTCGGAGAATTCACGGAAGAAGATGTCGCGGTGCCCAAAGAGCACGCTGTCACTGGTGAGCAAGTGGGTCGCCAAGCCCGCGACGCGGCGGGTCTTGACCGCCAGCGCCTTCATCCGCTCGGGATGCCACGGAGGGATGATGAGCGATGGCTGCTCGCCTGAAATGCGGGCAGTCCCAATGGAAAGCACTTCGGCCACCAAACGGGCTCGGCACACATCGCCGCGGGCGTGGACCATCAGGGCATTAAGCAACGCCGAGAACGACTCGGCTTGCCGCAGGACAGATTCTCCTTGCAAGCCCGTGTCTATGAAGTCCTTCATGGCCAAGATGTAGTCGGCCTCGAACGCGTCCCATGCCGCGCGCAGCTCGTCGCGCTGCTCCTTGGTCAGGCGGCCCTCATTGGCAAGCTCTTTGATCCGGTCCTTGATCTCGGCCCGCAAGCTGCGCAGCTTGTTGGCCGGCGGAATCAGCGAGCCGGCGTCGCGTGAGAACGTGGCCTCCAGCGTGCCGGTATCGCGCAGCGAGACGCTTTGCACGCCGCCCTTCTTGCTGACTAAGCGACGAGGAACCTCGGTGCAACCGACCGCGCCCTTTTCGAGGAGGCGGCGCATGTCTGAGACCAGAGCCAAGCCAATGGACTCTGGGCGGTAGCTCCACACAAGCTGCGTCTTATCAATGACTGTCTCGCGGTCGCCGACGCGCTGCACGAGCGCCACGTCGAACTTGATCTGGACCGCATTTCGGGCCAGCGACGAGACGGGCTTGAGCGTCGCGCCGCGAAGCTCCTTCTCCTTGGCGAAAAACCTCTCGTAGTGAAAGAGCGGGTCGGGGAGATTGCCCGCGCCCATGCCCTTGACCTCCCACTTCACTCGCGAGCCCATGAGCTCCTGGATGCCGCGATACATCGCGGAGAAATAACACCCCACGTCATGGTTAAAGCGAGTGCGCCACTCGGTCCGGCCCTTGTTCACCGTGAACCGCAGGAACCGCTCGCCAGTCATGTCGTCGGCGCCGGCCAACAGGTGATGAGCCACGCTCGCGAAGCCATCAAGAAAGTCATTGCACTCGATGGCCTTGCCGAAAATCGCCTTTTCCCACCGGGAGTGAAGCTGCCGCGATGGCTCCATGAAGCGGCGGTGCAGCTCAAAAAAAACCTTGTCGTCGTCATTCCACTCGGAGCGTTTCTCGCGCGCCTTGAGATCTTCAAGGTGGCGCTTCCACTTTTCGTCGAGGGCTTCCGCGTCGTCGCAGTCGTGCTCGAAGAATTTCAACGTGTGCTCGGCCAGACCTTGGAGCTTCTCCTTGGGCTTGTCAAAGATGTGGCACACGCCATCGGTTTCCCATTCGAGCTCGGCAACGTCGGCTGCAGGCTGGTTCTCGCCCATGGGAGCGTTGATGAACGCCTCCAAGGCAACGCGCGCCGCATCGGTGATGCTCGCCGCGTTGTCCTCCAAGCGCTGGCGCATTTCATCGGGGTCCAGCGGCTGGCCGTTGGGCCGCAGGCGCAGCAGCAGCGGAGCGCGGTGGGCGAAGAGCTTCTCGAACGCCTTTTTCCAAGGCTTATAGGACGCTCCGTAGGTCTTCGCGCTGGCGAAGAATGAGGTGTCTCGGGGTAAGCCCACTTTCGGCAACGACCAGCCAATGGCGTCGCGAATGGGCAGGCCGCGCATCGCCGACATGGCTTCGGTCACGTGGGCGCAGAAGTCGCCAAGCTGCACCAACGACAGGTCGTAGGCGGAGATCAGGCCCTTGAGGGCCGAGCGGAACACCTGGCGGTCATCGGGAACCGGCGCCATGCCAGCGACATGGCACGTGGCATCGACCCATGCCTCTTCGTTCGCGCGCAGCTCCTTTGCGCCCAAGGCTGTGACGTGCCCAAGGGTGTCGGCCAGATTGTGCTCGTTGCCGTTGGCCGTGAGGATCGCCTCTTTGCTCGTCTGGGCGTTATTGCGCACGAAGCCGGCGTTGTGTTGGATCAGGGCCTCGGGCGGCAAGCCCTGGCCCTCGACCAGCACCTCGGGGATCATGAGATCGACGCGCGCGGCCAAGTCGTGATTGGCAAGCACCGCGCGGGCCACCGAGGCGACTTGGGAAGAAGACAGCTTGTCGAGGCGGAACAGCGCCGCTGAGTCCTGCGCCGAGCCGTCGGCCTGGCGAGCGTCGTTGATGCGCTTGGCCAGTATGTCGGCGCCGACGCGCCCAATGATCCGATCGGTCAGCAATTTTCTTCTCCCTTTAACCCAAACGGGTTTTCCACGAACGAGCAGGAATCGGACAACCGACGCACCAGCCCAAGCCCAACCAGCCGCGCTTCGAGATTGGCGCGGTTCTCGCTGAGCACTTCTTGATCCACCTTCTTGTCGGCGACCAGGCGCGAGCCCTCCGCGTCGCCAATGACGATCCCATAGCGGCGCCTGGCCTCGGCAAGGAACTCGTCGAACTGCATGCGGTCATCGACGATGGCCACCACCAGCGTCTTGATGAGCCGGTCGTTGGGGGCATACCGTGTTCGCCGCGCAAGGCGGCGCGAGCTCAGCCCCACGGCGCGCGACCACGACGCGTGAATCTTGCCGACGTGCTGCTCATGGCGCGAAATGGCCATCTCCACCAGCTTCTCGATCAGCTTGTCACCCGACATGCGCGTGTAGTCGGCCTCGTCGTCAGAGTCGGCCGACGGCCACTGAAACAGCTCGCGCATGATGCTGGCCTGCGCTGCGTCGGGGTAATCCGATTTGGATGCCTCCGCCCACTCCGGCAGCAACCGCGCCTGCTCGATGGATGCGCGGACCGCCTTGACCGAAAGGCCTTGGTTGAGCTGGTAGCTGTCGCCCGACAAAGCTCGAACCTTGGTGCGCTCCTTGGAGACGATCTCGCAGACGAACTCTACGGGTTCGGCGTCGCCGGCCTGCGCCTTGGCCTGCTCCAAGAAATACAGCAGGAGGTTGAGTCCCGCCGATGCGATTAGGTGCTCCAACGCGTCATAGATGGGCATGTCTTTGGCCAGGATCGCCAGCCAGTCCTCGCAGAGCTGGTCAAAGCGGGGATGGGTCGCGTGGGGCAGGTAGCCCACGTCGCGCGAATTCGAGGCCAACTGGGGCTCGCCCTGCAATGCGCGCACGAGTCGGTTCATCGGCGCCGAGCGATTGAACAGGCGCTGCGAAAGCTGCGCTCCAAGCTCTGGCCCGCGGGGTGCGCGGCTGAGCATTAGGTAAAGCAGTTCGCCCGTGCGGGCGAAGAATCGGCGGTCGTTGCTCGCGCCGCCCGAGTCAATCCGCAAGTCCTCGAACAGCGCGTCGGGGCCGAAGGGAAAGACGAACTTGGAGCTCCAACGCTTGTTGCTGCGGGCCTCGAAGGCCGACGAGCGCAGCAGCTCGATGGCCTTGGCGAAGTCGTCAAAGCTGGAAAACGCCTTGCGCAGGTAGCCCATGTCCTCGTCGCCAAGCTTGGTCGCGTCCTGAGCGAACAATGCGCTCCACTCGCGCCACTTCTCCTCGTCGGTGATCGACCGCTCGCGAACAGCCTCGACAAAGGGGTTGTTGAACAGCAGGCCGCGCAGGCGGATTTGATGCTGCGGCCGATATCGCACCTTATCGCTCGGCGTGGCGACCAGCGGGCTGTCCAGGTTTGACCCCAGCACGCCCAAGAACTCGAGCACCGTCAAATGCGGCAACTGCTCGTCATAGAGGCGGTGGCCCCAGATGTGCTCATCGACGGCGAAATCGACCCGGTCAATGTCAATGCGCTGCCTCATTCGGAAATCCTCACGGTGATGGGCCGAGAGAACCCGTGGCCGCCCTGCTCAATGTCGATGAAGTTCAGCGTCAGCGATCCACTGTCGGCGCCCGCCTCATCGTCGTCGTCCTGCTGGCTGCGGCCCCGGATGAGCTCGGCCTTGCGCAGCAGCTTGGCCTTGAACGCCAGCATGTCTTCCAAGCACTCGTTGGAGAAGCTGCCTGGCAGCGCGCCTTCGGCCACCCGCGAGAGAAACTCAAAGCGCACAGGCGTTAGGTCGAAGGCCACGGAATTTCCAGCGCCCTGTGCAAGCGACACGTCTAGACAGGGGCGGCCCGTCTTCGCCTCGAGCTTCACCGCCATGCCAACACCATTGAGCCGGCGCGATGGGGCCTCGGTGTCGCACAGCACGCTCACGCGCGACTGCGTGAAGCCACCAGAGCTGGCGACAAAGATGCGGTCCACGTTGTCGATCAAGAGGCCCGTCATCACGCGATTGAGGCCGCGCACCAGCCGGCCGCGCACGGTCTCGGCGACGGGCTTCTTGTCGAGCAAGGCCGCGCGCATCTCCAAGTATTCGCCCGCGAAGCGAAACACGGTCATCGACCAAAAGGGATAGCCCTCCTCGCCCGGAGGCAGCGTGAAGAAGAGGCGGCGGCGCTGCTCTTGCAGCAGGTCCATGAAGCCGGCGGCTCCGCCGTCGATGCGGGCGGCCTCCTCGCCTTCAAGATACTTGTCCTGGGCGCTCAGCAGCCGTGGCGTGGCCCCATAGACGGGGTCGCTTGCAATCAAGCGGGCGAACGCCGGCGCGAGCTTCACGTCGTCTTTCCCGTAGACCAACAAGCCGTCCGCGCCATTGGTGGTCTCGTCGCCCACGCCAAAGGCCGCCATCGCCTTGAAGACCGGCCGGTCGGCGAGGCGCCGCTTGGGAAGATTCGCGCCGAAGGCGTTGCCGTAGACGCTCCCGCGATCCACCGCCCCTTGCTCCTGAATCCACGCGACCTCGGCACAGGACATCAAGCCGTCCTTGGCGTCGCGGTGGCCCAAGATCATGTTCGCGCAAAGCGCAAGCAAGTCTCGAACAGGCAAATGCTGCCCGTTGAGCCTGGCGATCTCCACTAGGTCGCCGAGCCGGCGCCCGAGCTGGGCGCCGTCGCCGGTTCCGAGAAGGCGCTGCCGGTTCTCAAAGATCGGGCACACCTTGCCGTTTGATTTCAGCGAACACCTGTCGCAGTTGTTCCATTCAGAGTGTTTGGCAACAGCAGCCACGACTTCCTCGAGCGCCATGCGCCCCACGCTGCGGCTGAGATCGAAAACCACGAGGCGCTCGGGCTCCTGGCCAGCTTGAAGGAAGAACTCCTGCAACGGCTTGCGCAGCGGGTGGCTGCGCCCTTGCCTGCGGCCGAGGTCGCGCAACCGGTCGAGCACTTGTCCGTGATTGGCGGCCAAGATCACTATCTCGCTGTCGTCTCCTTCAAGCACCGATTTTTCGAGCCGTGCCAGGGGAGCATCGCTTTCCTCGCCATTGAACTCGCTGAGGTCTTTGATGAAGACTGCCAAGCGGCCGTCGGCCAGGCGATGCTCTTTTAGGTTGCCCTTGGCGGCCCACGCGCGCGGGTCGCCTCCCATGGAGGTCCAGAGCGCGCGGCAGTGGTAGGTCTTGCCGTCGCCAGCCGTGCCGGCGATCAACATGGAGCCGGGCCTGCCAGAGGCCACATGCGCCTTCATGGGCTCGAGCATTGGCGTGCTGAGAGCGATGGGCTGCACCTTCGCCCGGCCGACCGCGCCGGCCACGTACTCGTCAAACATCGTTAGGTTGTTCGGCGTCGGGCCATAGGTGCGCAAGAACCGCACCCAGGCGCTCGACGGCGGCGCACCGGACTCATTGGCAATCGTGTTTTGTTCTGTCAATTGCTCACTCCCGTGTGGATGTTGTCTGTCTCGTTGTGGGTTAGGCTTGGATGCCGCAGCGTCACGCAAGGCTCCCCGACGAAGATGCGCCTGGCGCGAGCGTCGCACTCTCCACGCCGTAGAGGATGGGTGAGTTGCGAAGCCATAGGTGGTGGGATGCTGGGTCGAGCCGGTGGTCGAGGCTCGCGTCGATAGACCATCGCCGAAGCACATAGCCGGCAAGCGCGGCCCGCGTCTTGATTTTCAACACGCCGCCGTTCATACCGTAGTCGGCCTCAATCGCTTTGGGCTGCTTGACGCCGGGATGGGGAACGATCTCCAAGTCCACGATCCGCGTCCACTGTTCGTCAGCGCCCAATAGCTCATGCTCGTCGACTGAGCCGTTTACCTCTGTGGCATGCGTGATACGCGACAGGACAAAGTCACCAAATCGCGACCTACTTCTGTCGAACGCCCGGACATGCCATCGCAGTCCGTTGTCTGCCAGCGCAACCGGCACAAGTTCGCGCGAGGCTGCCCCCGAAGACAACGACAGGTAGGTCACCTTGAGCGCACTCTTGGCGCACATCGCCCGAGTCACGGTAGCCAGAATGCCCAGGTCAGGTCGAACCAAGTTGCCGGGCCCTTCACAAGGAGCAGCCTTGCGAAGCTTCAGATCCAGACCGTCGCCGAACCCGTGCAGCAGCCAAGCCAGAACTCGATCTGGCGAAAACTCAAAGACCGACTTGAAAGTCTTTGCTGGCCGATAACAACGGGCCAAAACGTCGTATGAGAGGTTCGCTGGGGCCAGTTGACGATAGGCAGTCAGGTCGCGGGTGGCCGCTGCTGGCTTCACTCCGAACCGCTCTTCGATATCTGCGCGCCGCAACTCACCTGCGAAGTACGCTTTGAGCTCAAGGTACGCAATTCGCTCCCGTTGCGACTGCGACAGGTCACCAGCCATAGCTTGATGGCCTCCGGGCTAGGGTCGAAACGAAAATGATGGGCAAGCGCATTCTGAGCATCTTACCCTGATCAGATTGATGACCATCTAGTCCAAGGCTGTGTTTTTATCCAACCTCTCGATACAAGACTGGATTAGGGACGATGCCGTGATCGTGGTGGTTTGCGGCGATCAGATTGCGGATTCGATGGTGCACTGCCCCTACGGACAACTGCTCCGGTGCCCCGAGAGCTTGGCAACTTCTCCTTGGCTCGGCGCCAAGGTGACAAATCGGATGCGCGGTCCTCGACGACTTGAACCCCGCACTGCGGATCGGGCATTGACCCCGCCCGTGCGGCCAGTCGGGCTTTCATGCGCATCAACTTGCCCATTTGCTCTTCAAGGGCCAGCGCCTGTGCGTTCTTGGCCCGAAGACGGGCATTCAGACCGGCTCGGCCCCTGGCCGCTGCCCCCTTCTTGCCAACATGCACGGTCGGCAGGCGCTCGATTCCCCGCGCCTTAAAACTGCGGTGGTCAACGCGTTCAGCAGATCCTTTGCGGGTAAGCGCAGCATTCACCGCGTGCTCCCAGCGAGGGCGCAGCCACGACACCGAATCCGCTGCGCCACTTCGCTTGCAGGCAATGGGGTCGAGCCTTTCTGCTTTTTTACCGAGAACACCCCCGGCATCTACGGTGCAAGCAGTTAGGAGCAGGTGAGCATGGAAATTCCGATCATCACCATCACGTGACGGGGCGTGCAGCGCGCAATCCACGCCAACGCCGAACTCGTTGGCGATCTCGCCTGCAAAGCCAAATGCCAACTCGGCGCGTTCGCTAACGTCAAGTTCAGTCGGAAGCGCCAACACGACTTCGCGCGCGAGCACAGCATCGCGCCGGCGATGGTGCACTTCGACCCCGTTCCAGAACTGCTGCCGGTCGGGCAAATGCCGACCGCCAGGCAGCTGAATGCGCGCATCAAGCACACCGTGTCGACGACGATAGTCGAAGACCAAGCCGGTGCGCTCATCGCAGATCAGCGCACCGGCACGGTATGCGGCGGCGGCCGTCGCAGAGCGGCCGCTGGCGCGAGTGATGGGTGCGCGCGCGCTCAAGTGAAAAATGGCCATACGAGATCCTTTGGGGTATCGGGGCGCAGCCCTGATCGCACGTAATCCGCAGGATTACTCTAAGTGCGCCCTTCGGGGATAAGCCGTCCGCGCCTCCCATCCAATAGCCCTTTGTAAGAAGGGCCAAATGAACAGGGGCAATCAGTACCGCGAAGCCCCACAGATGCCTCACCGATTCATACACTGTACTGAGCAAACGTATCCAGGAACGGCCATGACATCCAGAAGCATCGAGTCAATTGACCTCAAAATGCTGCAGCTCAAAAACGAGCGGTCTCAACTGCTCGCGAAGCAGTGCGACGCAAAGCGCAAACTGAACACAAGGCAGGCGATCATCATCGGCAAGTGGCTCATGGCCAAGAAGCCAGAACTCGTCACTGCAATTGCCAAGGTTCTGGAACGCAGGCAGGATCGGGCAGCGTTCAACTTGCCGCCGAAGGCGGAAAAGGTTCCACAGATCTCGGTCAATAGCCACGTAGATATCGTGCTTCCGTTGGACGACCGCCCTGCGCCTCCATCAGCAGAGATCCAGAACGCCGAATAAGCGCAACGCCCAGCGTGCAAACCGACGCAGCTGGGCAGTTGCTCATCCCCGCTGGCATACGTCAACTCGACGTGAAACCCATTGCCGCGCGACGGTGCTGAGTGGCCCCGTCCATGCGAAGTGCTGGCCAGTCCTCCGCGTTCAGATGATCCCGTTGTGCCATCACGGCACGCGCGAATGCGATCTCCATCGCGAGCTTGATGGATCGCGGGCTCATGTCAACAATCTGACGGTCCAGCGCAGAGGGTAGCTCCGCTGAGAACTTCACTCTCATCTTCCGAATCAGCTCGGCCAGAATCTCCCGGGCGATCGTGTTGAGCTGCGTCGGCAATGGCTGCGCGATGTGGAAAACGAGCATCCGCGAACGCAGCGGGGCTGGCACCTCGTCCAGATCATTGGCAGTCGCAATGATCCTGAGGTGACTCGCGTTGAACTCCATATCGGGCAGCGACTGGTCGACGAAATGCGCTGCCGTGTGTTCTTCCAACAGCGAATACAGCGGTCCAAGCACGCTGTACCCGATGGTGTTTGCCTTGTCGATCTCATCCAGCACCACTAGGCCATTGGCCACTGGGGCATGCCCGGCTCGACCCCACGCCAGCGATTCGAACAGTTGGCCGGGCGAAGAGTTCGACCAGAACGTGCTTGAGCCCGCAATGGTGCTGGAGTTCGTCTCGGCCGCGACCGAGAGAAACAAGGGCGGAGGCGTGCCCAGCAGATCAGCCAGGGCGTTGGCGAAGCGGGTCTTGCCAATACCTGGTCCACCCAGCAGAAGGATGGGCGCCAGCCGATGGGGCAGCCCCTGTGCGCACAGCGCGACGTGAGGCCGAATCGCGGTCTCGATCGCTTGCTGGAAGTTTGGAAAGCTATCTTCCAGAGTGTCGAGTCGGCGTTGCCAGTCCCCAGGCGGCGACGCCATCGGCCTGCTGAGGCCACTCAGTGCAAGGCGTTCCAGCGTTTGCGCAATTCGCCGACCGGCCTCCCCATCGCGTCCCTTGACTCGCTGTTCAAGCTGCTCGGCGTTCTCGGCGAACCGGAACACGTCGACAGGGGAGCACTGTCGCGGTCCCGTGACCAGTCCCAACAAGTCGAAGTCGCCCTCAACAGGGGGGAGATCGAAGTCCGGCAGCTCATCCACCGCCTGCGGTTTAGCATCGCGGATCTCGGCAGCGAAACGTCGGTTGTGCAGTTCCTGCAGCGCCTCGGCCAGGCTGGCGATAACCGAGTGTTCGAGATCGCCGCGACGCGGGGAGAAGTCGAACATGACGTGCAGCGCACCGCCGACATTCACGCAACTGACGGCTGCCCGGCGAGGCTGCCTGCGCCCCAGGATCAAGGTGAACGCGCGGAGAAAGATTTCGCTCAGGTGCCGACCATCGCGCGAAAGCTCGGGGTCGAGCCGAACGCTCAGCCAGTCAGGGCATTGAAACAGTGGCAGCAGCTCGGCCACGCTGACGGTGGGTTCAAACAGGTTTTCAGTCATACATAACGCTCAGTTGGGGCGAACGAAGTCCGCGATGACGCCGTCAAGTGCGGCGCGCCAACTGGAGGGATGAATGACCTATCTTCGCAATCTGCGTATTCGGCGAGCAGGCAACCGCTGGCCGGCTGCCGTGAAACGGCATGACGTCAGGATGGCTGGGGTGGGTTGCATTGCGTAGTGGGTTTGACCAATACCGTCACTGTACGGGCTGCCGAAGGTCAACGCAAGAAACGGCCGCGCTACTGGCGGCACGATGGCAATCACAGATCGTCTGGATCTTTGAACTGTTCAGGATCGACCAGGTCCTTGAGCGGCACACCCACCGCGTCGGCAAGCAGCGCCATGTTGTCGATGGAAATGTTCCGCACACCGCGTTCGACGCTGCTCACGTAGGCCCGCGTCAGACCTGCGTCGAACGCCATGACTTCTTGGGTGATGTCTCTGTTGCGCCTGGCACGGCGCAGATTTCGAGCAAATACGGCTCGCGCAGTCAATGTTTTTGCAGTCTTCTTCATACAGAAGAAGCGTGTGTTGCAGGCGCGCAAACCTCCACTCACTTTGCTGTACATAATGACAACTTTAAGATTCAATCAGTTTTCCATTAGATTCAAAAAACAAACTCCTGTTGTCTTCATGACGACTTTGGGGATCAACACACCGCATGTCCAACGACGCTCGCCCTGAAGCCTTCGCAGAAGCCGCCAAATCCGGACTTACTGCAGCCAACGCAGCCACACTCGCAACCTGCACTCTCGTCGGCGGTTCGCTGAGTGTGTTCGCGGATGTCGCGCCATCGGGCTGGAGCCACGTGATGGGCTTCGTCGCACTGGCAAGCTGGCTGTTCAGCATCACCTTGGCGCTGTATCTGGCCGGCCGCAGCACGCGACCGCAGGAACCCAGAGGCCTGCTCGCGACAGTAGCGGACGGCGTGAGACTGGCTGGAGCCAAGCCTGGCATCGCTGCAATGGTCGTACTGATGACGGCCGGCGCAGCCTTTACGGTCTGGTCGAGGATGCATAGCGATCAGGGCAACGTGCTGCGCTCGCTGGTGGCGACGCAGGAACGCGCAGCAGCAGTCGCGGAAACCGCGGCGGAGCGCACTGCCGCAATCCAGGCCGACACGCAGGCGATCCGTTCGGCCGTCGGCCGGCCGGCGACTCCGACGGAAATGCTCGCCGACATGGGATACGGAACGGGCGACGACGAGGTGTGCCGCGCGATCAGTGCGGGCGCCATTAAGGCGCTCCAACTGATGGAGCAGATCACTCAGTTCAAAGCACGCCTGTCCGTCGCGCTGGGTGGTGGGCAGTACGCGCTGTGCATCGAACAAGCGCTGTCAGAACCTACCCGCGGGCCGGCTGTTGCCCGCGCCCTTCAGGAAATCGAAGTCAGCGCCGAGGACATCGGCCGGCTGTATGTCGCTCAAATGATCGGCTCCGGCGACTCTGGGGCACTGCGCCCGCTTGAAGTGCTGGCGACTCTGGGAATCGAGCGTGATCCCGGGTCGAGGCTGACATCGGCTCGGGCTACGCCGCTGATGTATGCAGTCTGGGCCGACAACCTGCTTGCGGCAGAAACGCTGCTGGCCAAGGGTGCAGATGCGAACCAGACCAGCCGCTTCGACTACACCCTCGGAACCAAGATGGCCAGCGTCGCCATCTCGCCCCTGGCTGAGGCGCAAAGACTGGGCCGGCCGGCCCTGGAAGAAAGGCTAAAGGCGGCCGGTGCCCGTGCGGAGGTGCAGCAGGTCCCGTACTTCAGATGACGTTCCCCGTCAGCGTTCTTTGCTTTAACTACATGGGGTGGTCATGATCGAATCGTTTCTTCTCGTCATCTACGCAGTTGCGTCCGTTGCGTTGGCTGTCTGGGTCCGTCGCAGGTCCAGGCTGCGGCTGGACTGGGCACATCCCCGCATGCGAAGGCCCATCTTCGATGGGCAAATGCGCAGCACCGGTGGCGGCGGAGCCCTGGGCGCAGCTGATGCGGTCAGCACAGCGGCTCTGGCCAGTGCGTCGCCAAACGCAGTGATGGTGTTCGTGATCATCGTGGCCGGCCTGATCGGCGGCGTCATTGGCGCAGGCGTGCTGCCAGCTCTCGTCGGCGGCATCGGGCAGCCCGGCTGGCTCGGAATGATGGCTCTGGTGGTGGCTACTCTGGCCTGGGTCTGGATCGGAGGATCCCTTGCGCTGCCCGTGCTGGCCCTGGCATTCAGCTTGGCGCCTATCCTGGCCGGCCTGGCCGTGATCGGGTTCATCGGCATGATGCTCGGGCAAACTTTCGGCTCCGGGCATCCCGGCCTGTTTTCGTCGACAGGAACGTGGCAAGCGGGCTTCGGCACCCGGATGGACTACAACCTCTGCGCGGCCGGCACGGCAATGATCACGCTGGGGAGCCCCCAGGAGATCGAGCGAAAGTGCAAACAGAAAGTCGTCGGAGCGCACCCCGTCGAGGGGCGATTCGCCGGCGTCTACAGCTGCCAACCAGGGCAGCGCGTGGCTGCGATCGTGGATGTTCGCCCCTTCGGCCCTTTCAAAGACGGGCTGAAGAGTGCCGAGTTCACGTTCGGCGATAAGCCCGAGTCCGTGTTTCCGAACGGCTCGTTTGCGGGCTTCTTCCGCCCCAGCGGGGCCGCAGGCGAATTCCGATCCGACGAACTTAAATGGACGCAGAAGCCTTCGGCCGGCTGGGGTATGCCAAATCAGCTGTCGATCACCGCACAGCCTTCTGGCGGCATCAGTGTGCGGCTGATGAACACGCCCTGCGCTGTGATGCAGGCCCAGCGATGCGAACCTGCCGAAGCCGGACGAATTCCCACCTGCGAGAAGGAGCTCGCGCAGCAAGGCGTCAAGCTCTACATGCCCAGGACATTGAACGAACTGGGCAAGGTGATGGCCGATCAGGAGGCTCGACAGGCACGCACCCGCTGAGCCTCGCCCGATCAGGCGGCGCGACGCTGGTCGTGCGGCGATGGAACGGACGCCGGTGTGGCATCACTGGCATCGTTCTGGGCCTCGCGCAACTTGGCAATCTCCACCACCTGTTCGGTACAGCGCGCTTCCAGGGCAAAAACCTTGGCAGAGAGCTGCCACACTTCCTGCTGTGCCAGCCGCTCGGCGGCCATTGCTTTCTCCAGCTCGTCCTGCAGACGCTGGCGTTGCGCCTCCGTCCTGTTTTCGAGCAAGGCGGCATCGTGCGCGCGTTCCGTCAGCTGCTCCGCCCGCGCGTCCGCCACGGCTCCCGCTTGCCGGGCTTGCGCGAGTTCTTCCTGTCCGGTTTTCGCGAGTTGCCGGGCTTCTTCCAGAGCAGCTTCGAGGCGGGGCATCGTGCCCAGGAGCAGGTTTGCGCGGTCGAGATGGAGACGCAGCGACTCCACCTGCGCAAGTGCCTGGGACGTTCGCGCGTCGGCATCGGTGGTCTTGGCAGCGCAATCACGGCGCACTTCGTCGACCTCACGAACGCGCTCCTGCAGTTGCCCCTTGCAATGGAGCAGCGAAGCTTGCGCCGCAGCCAGTTCTTCATCGTTGGCAACAAGCGCCACGTCCAACTCCTGCATGTGGGTGACGAGCGCGTTGAGCGCATCTTCCGCCGCCTGGGCGCGCAGCTCAGCCTGCTGACTGGCCTTTGTTTTCGCCTGCTCGATGTGCAAGCCGAGCACCTTCAAAAAATCCGGGTCCAGCTCCGCTTTGCTTTCGATCATCGCTTGTTGGGCGTTCCTCAGGACTCCCATAAGTTCATTCACTTTGTTGGTGTCCGCCTTCAGGAGTTTGCTGACCACGCGTACCGTCGCCTTCTGGCCGTTTTCCTCGATTTGTCGGACGGCGGCAGCGACTTTGGTGAGGTTGAGTTGAGTCATGTCGTATGTTCTTTCTGATTTCATAACGATGGCGTTATGCGTTGTTCTTGGTCCGGCGTTATGGGCCGTTATGGGTTATGCGTTATGCCGTGTTATGGCTTTCGGGCGGTTTCATGAAACCCGCATCCGGTGGTCCACGCGACGAGCCCAGCCCGAAGAGGAATCGCGGGCACAGCCGCTCCTGCCGTGATGCAAAAAAACCTGGTTGGGACAGTGCATGCCCAGGCAGGTGCTTACGAATGCAGGTCATGCCACCTCCATGGACCGGAGGTACGCCAGGTAATCATCTCGACGCAGACTTTCGACAACGAGCCCGGCGCGGTGCGAATCGGAGTCGGCGACGTGTTTGAGGCGCAGCTGTGTCAACACGACCGACGCCTGAACCTCGTCTTCGTGCAGGATGTACCGGTAGATCCCGCTTCCGGAGAACGCGGATTTGCCGTCCTCGGCGTTCCTGGGATACAGCGCGCGGCCCTCGATGGTGTCGGTGCCCTTCACCACGGCATCGACCTCGTGCTGGAGGTGCCGGCCGTCCGTGAAGTTGCTGCCGCCTTTGACATACAGCGTGGCCCGGGGCGTGCTGTCGCGTTCCGTGAAGGGCGAGGCGATCCACAGCACGTGTGCGGAGCTGACCAGTCCAAGCGACCTCAGTACGTCCAGCGCAGCGGCGGCCCTGTCTTCCGGCGCCTCTTCGCGACGGCTGGGCAGGTCTTTGAACAACACATGCGCATACTCGGCACTGATGCGAGGGAAGCCGGTCTCCTGGATGAGGACCAGACAGTGCCCATCGTTGCGAAACAGCGGCATGACATGTTCGAGATCACCGATCGGCCCCTCCCCACTCAACGGCGACATGAGGCTGTGGGCGACCCGGGGGTCCACACCGGCGTAGCGCTCCAGGTCGAAGTGCCACAGCAAGGCGCAGTACAGCAGTAAGGCGTCCGTGAAGGGCCGCCCCCCGCGACGGCCGGCCTGGGCGTACATCAGGCGCATGAAGTCCGAATTCACGCCATGGACGCTTCGCCGCACAGGACGCTTCTCTGCCCCGTGGTAAGGGTCCAGGAAGCGCTGGTCAATGTCGACGAGGTCGTCGATGCGCTCGGGATCGACCAGGCAGGTGACGGCATGGCCGGCGGTTTTTGAACCTGCCTCGTCCAAGCCAGCAACCTTGGGGGGCCGCTGAAGCGCATTAATGCCCAGGAGTTCTTCCACGAGTTCGGGCACGCTGCTCTTGCGATTCAGCCCGGTACGGTTCTCGACGGCTTTGGCGCCGTGGGTGCAGGCCCTTGGGTATTCGGTGTTCGTGTGGTCCACACCTGCCGCGAGTGCGAAGTACGCTGCGACCGCCCGCTCGCATGCGTTTTGGTTCACGTAGCGCAAACCGGAGAAGGAGACCTGGAAATAGACACGGTCGTCTGACTCGTCTTCCAGCACCCCTGCAACTTCATCTGGCGTTTCGGCTGTCTTCATGCCATCGCGCCCTTCGTATCCCTGCTTGTCGCTTCCTTTGTGTGGGGCCGCGAAAAACGATGTGCGCTGACTTCTTTCCGACGAGCAATTGATGCTTGGAAAAATGGATGCCTTGAGTCCTCGAATGCTTGAATCGTTGAAGTGGTCAAGGATGCGAATTCAGCCGCTCGCAGTGCGGGTTTCAGCGCATTTTGGATACAGCGGAGAGGCGTGCGAAAAGCCGCCAAATGCATGGCGGAAAACCATGTGCCCTTGGGAGTGGCAGGCGGAGGCGAGCCTAGACGGTCGAGTGAAAAAACCATTGATTGATCCTGTTGTACGACCGCCGGATGCAGTCGATGCATCGCAGTCTGCAGACCGGTCTGAACGGGATCAATGATTTTCTGAGCCGCCTGAAACACCCCTATTTTTTATCTATCGGAGATATCAGAAGCACTCAAATGCGAGTTACCTGAAATGATTCAATGACTTATCGAAAAATATGTGATGTTGCTCAATGGTTTATGTTGTACCTGCTACTCCATCGACTTGTTAATGTAAAGACATCAAGGCCTCGTTGCAATAAAACAACATCACATGATGCATAAGATTTTTCTGGCACTTAGCTCTGATCAAAATATATTTTTACTGCCTGCGACGATTAGCTATTTTTGAAAAAATATCCTCTTTTAGCCTTGAAGAGGCTGGATTCATAGCAATCTACTCACCAACGTCATAAAACTACTACCGCCGGAGCAATGCTGGCGGCGCGGCTGAACCCTCGCGTTCGGCTGACCGGATGACATTGCAGGCGCAGTTCGTGTGGCGCATGCGCTGCGTGCTGGGATGATGTTGCCTGGGGCGGAATAGTGCGTCGGCGTAGTCATGGCGCGTGAACCTGGCAGCGTCTCGGAATCACGCCGTCACCCAGTTCAGCTGCTGCATGCTGCGTCTTGGTCGTGGTCAGTTGGCCAACGGACGGCGACCGGCACATCCAGCGCACGGTCTGTACGATGAAGTCCAAGCAGTCAACGCGCAAGGGACTTGGCGAAGCTGACTTAACAAGCCAACACACAGAACCCTTGAAGCGGCAATGCAAATGCATTACCATTGAGCCTGAACATCCAGCCGGAGCCGCGCCATGCCCGCCATCATGCAACTTGAATCAACACTGACCGACCGCTACCAGACTACGGTGCCGGAGTCGGTGCGCCGGGCGCTGCACTTGGGCAAGCGAGACAGAATCCACTACACGATCCGCCCCGACGGGGAGGTCGTGCTTACACGAGCGGCGGCCAGCGATGGCGACGATCCGGCGCTGGCGCCGTTCTTGGGCTTCCTGGCCCGCGACATTGCCGAGAACCCTGGGCAGCTGCGCGCAGTCGATGCCGGCTTGGCGCAGCGCATCAAGACCCTGGTCGGCATGGCAGACGTCGATCTCGATACCCCTCTGTCGGCGGACGATGAATGACCAGCGGTAAGCCGCTGGTCGTCAACGGCTGGACTCTCTTTGCCCACCCCATCTTCCTTGACCAACTCGAGGCCCTGACGGCGCAAGTCGAAGCGCTCAAAAGCAAGGATCCAACCGGCTACATCAAGAAGAACGCCACCAAGCGTCTGGCGGCCATCGCCAAGCTGGCGTTCGAGGTCATCCCGCAAGACCCTGCGCGACCGGAATATCGCCAGGGCAGCACGCTAGGCGATGAGAATAAGCACTGGTTCCGCGCCAAGTTTTTTCAGCAGTATCGGCTGTTCTTCCGTTTCCACGCGCAGGCCAAGATGGTCGTGTTCGCCTGGGTCAACGACGAAGATACGAAGCGGGCGTATGAAAGTGCGGACGACGCCTACCGCGTGTTTCGCCGAATGCTCGACAACGGCCGGCCGCCGTCGGATTGGACCAAGTTGCTGGCTGAAGCACGTGCCGAAGGCGAGCGCTTCGGCAGGCTCGCGCCGGACGAGGGCTGAAGGCCCGGCCACCTGCGGCACGGCCCAGCCTCCAAACACGCAACGGATGGCGCATCGGTCCGTGGCAAAGATGCATCGCTCATCTGAGCACCAAGCTCCAAAAGCCCAAGACGCTCAATGAGTTTGCAAAATCAGAGCGAATCAAAAGTCTCGAAATCAGCGTCGACCGAGGCAAGTGAAGCGCCGTACCTATAGAAAAGTTGTAGATTCACAACACCCCTGCAGTCATTGAGTACGCACGTGATCGCCAAACTTTGACACACGCTTTAGCGAACCTTTAGGATTCAACCTAAGCACTGCAACTACACATATTCGCCCCCAGGATTGACTGGGGTCGGAGGTCGGGGTCGAGAGGCACCCGAATGGAGCTACGACAGTGATACTCACGGAAACAGGCCGCCGTGAACCAAGCGCGAATTCCATGCGAATTCGAGATGAGCAAACCTCATCCTGAGCTGGTTCACAAAGCATCCGTGAACCTTCTCGGTGATGAACACCGCCAAGGTTCACGTGAATACCAGTTCTTCTCTCCCCAATAATTCCAGTTCCCCAGCACCGGACGCGCTCGATAGCGTGAGTCGGCAGATCCTCGTGGCCGAGCGCCTCCGCCAAACCATGCTCATGGCATGCGCAGGCGAATTTGCGCACATCGACCCCGCACGCGCGCAGGCCTTCATTGAAGCGACCGCCGATCTGTATAGCGGACTGAACCAACTCCACAAAAGCATCATTGAGCGGAATAACCAGCCCGATCAGCTGGACATGCTGCTGGTCATTTTCTCGCTTTCAAAGCTTGAAAAGCATGTTGATTCAGCTCTAGACCAAATGCCTCTGGCCAAGCGGAACGCATGATCGGCCGCCAATACACAGGCGCGATCAATGACGTCGTCATTAGCGCGCAAAGCCATACGGGCTTGAAAGTCACTGCTCACGGGAAGCCGGCCCTGCTAGCCATCGTGACAGCGGACGGCGAGGTTATCGCTGTCGGCGAGTTGGTCGCAAAGGAAGCCGAGGCAGTGGCGATTAATGCCTACCGAAACTTCTTGGCCGGCCAAGGTCACCTCAAGGTCTACAGCAAGCCGCTCCGGAAGCAATAAGCAGCCGAGCGATGCACTTATCGCAACTCTTGCGCAACTGATCTTCGGCACTTCGCCGGACCCTCAACCTAGCACTCTCTATTGAGAGCGCCCTTCACTTCTAGAAAGACCAAAATGATCGACGACATGACATCTTCGGATCGAAGCCTGAATGAAGGCTTTTTCTATTCGTGTTTGGCCTGCCATTCAAAAACCAAACTCCCCACCACTCTCGAAGAAGAATTCGACTGCGAAACGCGACTCAATTTTCTGAAGGTTCGAATCGAAGCTCGTAGAGGGGACCGTAGGCGACCCTACAGTCGAATTTCTGCAGGCTATGTGATGGAAGAAGCTGCAAAGCGCCACTTCCAATTGATGGAGGTCAACATGGCAAGCTTGCGCGGAAAATTCGATGGGGTGGACTTTGAATTTCTACTCAATACAAATTGCTCGCCAGTGTGGAGGGTCGATCATTACATTGATTTGCCAGAATGCGTCCTCGACAATCTCGGCATCTATGCCTCTACCTCTGATGAGATTGACGACGAGAATCTCAGAAGCTTGATCGACAAGCTGAGAGGCCTCTCCCCCACAGAACAACTCGCAGTAATTGAAGCATGTGAGCTCGTTTGGCGCGGCTACAAAAATCCTTTGCTTTGAATTACTCGGAGGTCATATGAATAATGCAGTGGTCGAAATTATTCCCATTGAACCGTGTGAATCGAAAGTGGTTATCGTGCCACTTTTTGAACAGTCAATTGAAATTGCGGCCCAATCCGCGACCAATCCGCACACACTTTCCCAAGCTCTGTATCTCTACGCTGCGGGAAATGATGACTGCCTGCTGGCGGTTTTGGAGGGCGACGAACGTGCGTGTAAATTCATGAATCAGTTCAAAGAGACTTGGTTCGTGCGCATCGAACGCGAATCCGAACTCGGCGGCTCAGAGCTCCGTGGGCTCAGTAAGGCCATGAATCTGGCGCGCACGGTACAGGCGCGACGCATGGCTTTGCGTGCGCTGGATGATTTCCGACCCGAATGACAATCGAAGCGCCCGCTGTGCCACGCGAATCCAGCCAGGCTTGCAAAGTGACCGCTGACGGCGAGGCGATCGTGGCAGGCGATCTTGTGGCCAGAGAGCCCGTAGCCATCAACAGCCACCGCAACTTTCTCGCCGGTCGCGGCCATAAGGGTCCACCAAGCTGATCGCCACCGGCTGAGCCCTACCTCCCGCTCCAACGAAAAAGCCCGCTTATGCGGGCTTTGCCTATTTGCCGGACGCGGCTTCGAATTCGTCGATCCGTCGCTGTCGTTCATCTTCAGGTAGCCCGTTCCAGACTTCAAGTGCTTGCCTGTTGCTCTCTTCAAGGCTGTTAATCGTGCGTGCAAACTCTTCGTCTGCATCCCCAGCACCAAAGTGAGAGAACGACAGGAGTGTGCGTGTGCCGTCCTGGTTCATTCGGATCCTCGTCACACACCTTCCTCCAGTGGAATCTGCCCAACAAACACATCACTTTTTGGGTTTAAATACAGACGCCTTCGGGCAGCCAAGACTGACGAAGCCTACCTTGGGGACCTTCATCGTCTCTGGCGTCGCGATTTCATCGTAAGTATCTGATTTCATTTGGGTTTCGCAGGACGGCCCGGCGGGCAAGATAACCGGACATTGTAAATGAGGCCAGGAATTGACCTCAGCCGCGCTGCATCTCCACCCTTGAAATCATGGGTTCCGACGCTCTGTCTGGCATCGACTCGGCCATCAAGGCATCGGGCATGCCGTGTTCCAAAGCCCCCGCTTCTCACCACGGGCGCCATGATCACGCGCTGGCGCCACTCTTCACTGCAGGCGCAGGGGGTGTGTCGAGTGGCATGCCGGTGTGACCGGGGCTCAAACTGCCTGAGGCAGGTAGACCGGGCGCGGCGCTGTCAGGCCCTGCCTCACCTGCTGGGTGAGCGCATCGGCCAATACCTCATCGGCGCCGGCCTCCAGTCCGTCGAGCGCACGCTGCACGATCTCCTCGGCGCTGCTTTTCGGGACCTCGAAACCCTTGGTGAGGTCAGTGTCCACATACGCCATGTGCAGGCCCAGCACCTGAGTCTTCTGCCCGGCCAGTTCATGGCGCAGTGCGTTGGTCAACGACCACGCCGCCGCCTTGCTGGCCGAATAAGCGGCCAGCTCGCCACCATTGACCCACGACGCCACCGACAGAACGTTGAGCAGTGCGCCACCGCCATTCGCCTGGAGCACGGGCGCAAATGCCTTGCTCACGTTCAGCACACCAAAGAAGTTCGTCTCGAACAAGCGGCGCGCCACCGCGTCGCTGTCCTGATCCAGAAAACCACCCGGCTGGGCAATGCCCGCGTTGTTGATCACCAGGTTCACGTCGGCGGCCTGCTGGGCCGCAGCAGCGACCTCCTCGGGCTTGGTGACGTCGAGCCGCAGGGCCTGCACGCCGGGCAAGGTGACGGTAGCAGCGTCGCGCGCGGCGGCGTAAACCTTGCGAGCACCTCGCGCAAGCAGTTCGCGCGCGAAGGCAAGGCCGATGCCGCGGTTGGCGCCCGTGACGAGGACGACGGAGTTTTCAATGTGCATGGGGAGCTCCAAAGGGTTGGATTGAGATTTCAAATGACGATCGTCATATTTACGGACGTGCGATGTCGTTCCAATGGAACGGCTCATCGGACCTTGATGACCACCTTGCCCTTGGCTCGGCCGCTTTCGACGTAGGCCAAGGCATCGTTGGTGGATTCGAAGGGGAAGACCTGGTCGATCACGGGGCGGATGGCGCCCGATTCGATCAGCGGCGTGATCTGCCGCAACTGGCTGCCGCTGGCCTTCATGAAAAGGAATGCGTAGGCGACATCGAGGCGTCGGGCCTGCCTGCGGGCGCCAGAGCTGAGGGCGCGCATCACCTGCTTCACCCACCATGGGGCATGGATGTCTTCGGCGAACCGGGGGTCCGGTGGCCCTGAGATGGAAACGAGGGTTCCGCCCGGCTTGAGCACGCCCAGGGACTTCGCCAGGGCCTTGTCATCCTGGCTGTTCAGCACCACGTCGTAGCCGCTCAGGTGGTCTTCAAAGGCTTCGTTCTTGTAGTCGATGACGACATCCGCGCCCAGGCGCTTCACCAGAGCGACGTTGCCGGTGCTGGTGGTGGTGGCAACCGTCGCGCCCAGGTACTTGGCCAATTGGATGGCAAACGTGCCCACGCCCCCGGAGCCTGCCTGGATGAAAACCTTCTGCCCCTTTTTGAGCTTTGCCTTGTCGACCAGCGCCTGCCAAGCCGTCAAGCCCACCAGGGGGATGGATGCAGCCTCTTCCATGGTGAGGTTCCTGGGCTTCATCGCCACCGAGTCTTCCTTCACGGCCACGAATTCGGCGAACGTGCCGATGCGCAAGTCATCGGGCCTGGCGTACACCTCGTCGCCCACCTTGAACTGGTGGACACGCGGTCCGACACGCACCACCACGCCGGCCACATCGTGGCCCAGGACGAAGGGGGTGCGATACGGCAGGATGAGCTTGAACTCGCCATTGCGGATCTTGGCATCCAGCAGGTTCACCGCGGTCGCATGAACCTGGATCAGCACCTCGTCGTCACGCAAGTCCGGCTCAGGCACATCGGCGGCGCGCAAGCGCTCTTTTTTTCCATAGCGGTCCAGGATGAAAGCTTTCATGAGGTTCCCTTTTTGCAGGCAGAGCAGGCGACAAACCTGGCAGCATTGGCTGACAGGCATTTTGGAATGATGGTCATCATATTTATGAGTAAAAAAATACCCGGTGAACTCACGCACCGGACGGGGCCAGGCTCTTCAACGCGGCGCTGCACAGCGAGTCCGACAACGCCGCATCATCGACGGCACGGGCCAGCACCAACGTGCCCACCATGGTGGCCACGGTCACCAACGCGCGCTCGTGGGCCCCAGGCTGCCCCCAATCGGGCGACTGACGGGCCACCAGATCGATCATCTCCTTGATGCGGAGCGTGGCCGCGCGACGCACTTCGGGCGATTGGCGCGGCATCTCGGAGCCCAGGGCGGAAACCGGGCAGCCTGTCTCGATAGCCGCCAGATGCTCTTTGGACAGATAGACCTGCATCAGCGCTTGCAAGGACTGCTCTGGCGGCACGGCTGCGACGATGCGCGCAGCGGCGGCGTTGGCTTCGGCTCCGGCACGGTCTGCCGCTTCGGCCAGCATGGCTTCGCGAGACTCGAAATGGGCATAGAACGCACCGTGCGTCAAACCCGCCTCTTTCATGATGTCGGCCACGCCGGTGCCGTCATAGCCGCTGCGCCGGATGGCGCGCGCAGCAGCCTGCACGATGCGTTCGTGCGAGGCCTCTTTGGCAGCGGTCCGGGCATTGTTCTTCTCTTTTCGCATGACGCTCATCATACCTTTATTTGCCGATTGTGCACTGGCAGATGAAAAGCGGCCGGATGCACGCGCTCAACAACCCGTGCCGACAGGAGCGGAAGTTTCCCGCTGTGCATAGAACTGAAGCAGGACTTCCACGGGATGCCGCAAACGCCGGTCGTCCATCCGCCTGGCCTGGCTGCGGCAGGAATAGCCGGTGGCCAGGAACTCCGTCTGTCGCGCCGGCTCGGCGTTCAATATCGGCCCCCACGATTGGGAGTAGATGAGGCGCGAGGTCTGCACATTCAGGCTTTCGTGTCCGTAGGTTCCCGACATGCCGCAGCAGCCACTGGCCCGCGGACTGAGCTTCAAACCGGCACGGGCGAAGACCTGGGGCCACAGCGCTGCGGCGGCAGGGGCGGTCGTTTTTTCGGTGCAGTGGTTCAATAGCTGAAAGTCTCCCGAAGGAGATTCGGACGCCCGCACGGGCAGGGCTTGCAGCAGCCATTCCTGCGCAAGCAGGACGCCCGGCGGCTTTTGCAAAGACGGCAGCTTCGCGTATTCCTGGCGGTACACGAGCGTCATCGCAGGATCGAGGCCGACCAGCGGCACGCCATGCGATGCCAGAGCGCCAAGCATCTCCGCGTTTTTGGACGCCGTTCGATCAAAGGCCTCCAGAAAGCCCAGCACATGAAGCGGCTTGCCGTTGGGCATGAATGGGGCCAGCCAGACCGTGTACCCCAGCCGGGACGCCAACTCGATGAACGCGGAAAACACGGGCGTCTCGAAATAGCGCGTGAATGCGTCCTGCACCAGAATCACGGACCGGGCGCGTTGCGCGTCCGTCAGCGCGGCCAGCAACGATGGCGTGGCGCGGCGCACGCCCCAGCGGCTCAACGCGGCCTGAAAGTCGAAGCGGCTCAACAGCGGGCTGTCCACCATGCCTGCATGGCGCTCCAGCATCCGGCGCACCACCGCATTGGACATGGCACCGTTGTAGAGCCATGGAATGCGTGCCAGATAGGGAACGCTGAATTCGAGCGAGCCGATGAGGTAGTCCTTCAACGGCCTTCCATACCGCGTGTGATACAGCGCCAGAAAGCGCGCACGGAAGTCCGGAACGTTGACCTTGACAGGGCATTGCCCCGCGCACGACTTGCACGCCAGGCAACCGGACATCGCCTCGTACACCTCATGGGAAAAGTCGCTGGAGCGGTCCATTCCATTAGCAGCGCGCTCGCGGCTGTTGCGCCAGCGCCTGGCCAATCCGGCCAGGAACGAGGGTTGTCGCGCAGCCACCGCCAGAACATCCACCCCCGCCTGGCCCTGCAGGCGCAGCCACTCGCGCAGCAGCGAAGCACGCCCTTTCGGGGAGTGCCTGCGTTCGCGCGTGGCCTTCCATGACGGGCACATCGCGTCGTCCTGATCGAAGTTGTAGCAAGCGCCATTGCCGTTGCAATGGACGGCGCTGGCATAGCTCTGCCACACTCGCTCGTCGATCTGACGATCGGCGTCGGCACGCAACGGCACTTCATCGATGCGCAGCAGCTGGGCACTCTGGCCTGCGGGCGTGGCGATCTTTCCCGGGTTGAGCTGGTTGTGCGGATCGAATGCCGCCTTGAGCGACTGCAGTGCGGCATACAGGGGGCCAAAATACTTCGGCGCGTATTCGGACCGGACTCCCTTGCCGTGCTCGCCCCAGAGCACGCCACCGTATTTCAGGGTCAGCCCGGCGACCTCGTCGGAAATGGTACGGATCAACGCCGCATGGGCGGGGTCCTTCAGATCCAGGGCGGGCCGGACGTGCAGCACACCCGCATCCACGTGGCCGAACATGCCGTAGCTCAGCCCATGCCGGTCCAGCAATGCCCTGAACTCTTCAATGTAGTCGGCGAGCTTCTCTGGCGGCACGGCCGTGTCTTCGACGAAGGGCTGGGGCCGGGCCTCGCCCTGCACGTTGCCCAGCAAGCCGACGGCACGCTTGCGCATGGCATAGACCTTCTCGACGGCCACCCGACCCGATGCGATGGTGTGCCCGATGCGGCTCACGGTGGGGTTGCGGGCGAGGTGACCCGTGAAGGCCGCCACGCGAGTGCGCACCTCGTCCTCCGAGTCCCCGCAGAATTCGACCAGGTTGATGCCACGCGTCGGCGCCGGGTCGGCCTGGGCAGGGAAGTATTCCGCCACGTCCTGCCAGACGATGTCCTCCATCGCCAGCATCAAGACCCGCGAATCGACCGTCTCAATCGACAACGGGCGGTGCTCCATCAACACCCTTGCATCGCGCAGCGCGTCCATGAAGCTGGCGTAACGCACATTGACCAGCATGGAATGGCGGGGGATGGGCAGCAGGCCGATTTCCGCCTCGACGACGAAGCCCAGCGAGCCTTCCGCCCCACACAAAACGCTGTTGAGGTTGAAGCGACCGCCGGGCTCTTTCAGGTGCGCCAGGTCATAGCCGGTCAGGCAGCGATTGAGCTTGGGAAAGCGCGCCTCGATCAGCTCGGCATGCTCCGTGGCGATCTCGTGTGCGCAGCGCCAGACGTCGCCCACCAGGCCGCTTTCCTTCAATCGCAACGGCAGTTCCCCGGCATCGACCGACCGGCTGGCAAACCGCACGCCCCCCAGCAAGACCATGTCCAGCACCTGCACGTGGTCGCGGGTCTTGCCGTAAGTGCAACTGCCCTGGCCGCTGGCGTCGGTGTTGATCATGCCGCCGATCGTGGCGCGGTTGGACGTGGACAGCTCGGGGGCAAAGAACAATCCATGCGCTTTCAGCGCCGCATTCAACTGGTCCTTGACGACGCCGGCCTGCACCCGGGCTACCCTGCGCACGGGATCGATCCACAGGATCTGGTTGAGATGCCGGGAAAGATCCACAGCGATGCCATCGGTCAGGGATTGCCCGTTGGTGCCCGTGCCGCCGCCCCGCGGACAAACCACCACCTGCCGGTGCTCCGGCCTGGCGAGCAGCTTCGCGAGTGTTTCGACGTCCGCGGCATCCCGCGGGAAGACCACGGCCTGGGGCATCCGCTGATAGATCGAGTTGTCTGTCGCCAGAACGGTGCGGTCCGCGTATTGCGATGTGATTTCGCCCCGGAAACCCTCGGCGGCCAATGCCTGAAGAAAGCGCGGGTAGTCGCCGTCCAGCGGCGCCGGGGCTGGAATGATTGCAATCAATTTCAGGGTCCTGCGATGACGAAAAGAAGCGCCCTGCGCCGCGTGGCCCCGTCAAGGGTCGAACGCGGCGCATCGAAAGGGCGGCGGGGCGATGGCCTCGGCAGGCTGGGTGCGGCCGGGCCTCACGCCAAAGCCCACGTGACGGCTCAGTCGGCTTTGAGCCGTCCTTGCTTGACCATTCGCGTGGCCAGGGCGACTTCGCCACTCACCAGCCGTTGCAGCGCGGCCCCGCCCTCCCCCACCGGCTCGCTGCCCAGATCCCGGATCACGTTGGTGAACTCCGGCTGGGCCACCGATTTGGTGATCCATTCATGCAGGCTGGCAACGTTGGCGGCAGGCGTCGCCTTGGGCGCGAAGACCCCGACGAAGGTGGTCGCATCGAACAACGGCAAGCCCAGTTGGGCCTGCGTCGGCACGCTCGCGAGCAGCCCGCCCGCCTGCGGACCCAGCACCATCAGTGCGCGGAGCGCGCCACCCTTGATGTGCGGGGTGGAGCTGGTGATCTGATCGATCACCGCGTCGATCTGGCCCCCCATCAGGTCCACCAACGCCGGCCCCGATCCTTTGTAGGGCACTGCATTGACCTGGGCCTGGGCGGAATCCTCGAACTGGAGCAACGCCAGGTGGTTGGGAGAGCCCGGCCCCGCGTGGCCGACGGTCACGCCCTGGCTCGTGGCCTTCACGGCCTTGATGAAATCCGCCGCGGTCTTGAACCGTGGGTCGTTGGCACGCACGACCACGACGACCGGTGTGCGGCTGAGCACCGCCACCGGCACCAGGCTGTCGGCCTTGTACGGCGTTTTGATGATTTCCGGAAGGGTGCCCAACTGCCCGGGCGTTGCCACCAGCAAGGTGTGCCCGTCGGCCTCGGCACGCGCCACCGTGCTCGTGCCGACGGCGCCCCCGCCGCCCGCGCGGTTGTCCACGATCACGGACTGCCCGACCCACTTGGTCAGCGGCACGCCCAGCGAGCGCGCGACGATGTCCACATTCCCTCCGGGCGCGAAGGGCACCACCAGCGTGATCGGCTTCCAGGGAAAGCGGTTCTGGGCCCCGGCCGGGAAGGCCATGGAACATGCCGCGAGCGATGCGGCGCCTTGCAAAAAGCCTCTGCGGCTGGATGGTGCATTGAACATGTCATGTCTCCTTTTTAGAAAAATCAGTCTTCCCAATAAAGCCGGGTCGGGTTGTCGACCAGCGCCTTGCGCCTGATTTCCTCGGGAAACCAGTGGGTGATGAGGCTCGCCAGTTCCGCGCTGGCGATGGACGTGGCGTCGATGCCGGGGTGGGGCCAGTCCGATCCCCAGACGATGCGGTGGGGATTGGCCTGCACCAGGCTGTGTGCCAGCGGCAGCACGGCAGGGTCCACGCCGGACGCCGCCGCAGAGATCCGGTAGGCGCCTGAGAACTTGACCCAGGCGCACCCTTCCCGCATCAGGCTCCGCAGGCTTCGGACGCCCCGGCTGTCGATGTCGCTGCAGTCCGAGGGATGGCCGAAGTGGTCCACCACAACGGTCGTGCCACTCTCGGCAAGCCCCTGGACGAGGCGGATGTCTTCATCGATGTCGACGAGCAGCTGGATGTGCCAACCCAGCCCTTTCACCCGATCGGCAATCGACTGCACGCTGGCGATCGAAACGCCCCCGCTGAACAGCGCATTGCATCGCGCGCCCCGCACGCCCAGCCGGTGAAGTTCCTCCATCTCGGTGTCCGGCGTGTCCTCGAAGATCACGGCCACGCCGCGCATGCTGCCCGCGGCGGCGTCGCCCAATGTCCGCTTCAAGAGCGAGTGGTCGCGCCCATACACGCTGGGCTGCACCAGAACGCACCGGTCCATTCCCAAAGGGCGGTAGGCAGACCAGTACTGCTCGATCGTGGCAGGTGGCGGGGTGTAGGCGCGCTCGGCGATGAACGGAAATTCGCCGGGGGATCCGAAGACGTGAAGGTGCGTGTCGCACGCCCCTTGCGGAAAGACTCTTTCTGTTTCACCAGGCGGCGCCTGATGGGTCGCGCCGTGGCGGTCTGTGATGGGCATGGATTCCAAACGGTCGGGTTGAACTGCTGACCGGATTGTTTTTGCCGCAGGGGTGGTTAGTAAAATTCATTACTATCATCATCAAGATGAACAACATTCACCTCCCTGCCCAGCAGGACCGCGCGGTCGTCAACCTTCGCAAAATCGATCTGAACCTGCTGGTGATGTTCGAGGCGCTTGTGGAGGAGCGCAGCGTGGCCAAGGCGGCGGCCCGGCTCAACCTGACCTCTTCCGCCGTCAGCCACGCACTGCGGCGCCTGCGCGAGCAGTTCAATGACCCGCTGATGCTGCGCACGGCAGAGGGCATGGTTCCCACCCCGGAAGCCGTTCGCCTGGCGACGCGTTTCCGCAAGGCTTTCAGCGAAATCGAAAACGCCATCGGCGTGGCCGGCGCGTTCGATCCCGGCACGGCGCGCAGAACGTTTCTTCTGCGCGTGTCCGACTACGTGGGGGTCCTTTTGCTACCGCGCCTGTGCACCGAGCTGTGTTCCGTGGCGCCCGGCATCAGCCTGTCGGTGCAGTCATTCGAGATGCGCCAGCCGTCGGACCGCGTCGAGTACGAAGGGGTGGAAATCAGGCTTTCGGTGTCGCGGGGGCACTCCGTTCTTTCGGCCTCGCGGCGCATCCTGGATGACCGCTGGATGGTGCTGATGCGAAAGGGCCACCCTGCCGCCTCCACCCCACTCACGCTGGAAAAGTACCTCGAACTGGGGCACCTCAAGGTGTCGGGGGTGGGCAGCAACATCCTGGACGAACTGCTGGCCGAACGCGGACTGGCACGCCGGGTCATGGTGCAGGTGCCTACGTGGCAGGGCATGGTGCCGGTGATCGAATCCACCGACCTGATCGCAGCGATGCCGGCGCACTGGATGGACAGCGTTCTTTCCGGATCGAATTGCGTTGCCTTCCCCATGCCGCTGCCGGAACTGGCGCTGTCCATCGACGCCGTCTGGCATCCGCGCAACGACCACGATCCGGGGCACAAGTGGTTCAGGGAACTGATCCATCGGATCTTCCAGGACGCCCACCGGAAATCCCACGTGCAGGATTGACGGCGCGCCGCTGCGCTGGGCGAAGTCCGTCCATGGCCGACCCGGCCGCACGGGCCCAGGGCTACCGCTCGCAGGCCCTCCCCCGGGCTCTGGGGCCTGCCTTCAGCGCTTGATGCCGAAGGCGCCGAGCATCTGCTCGGTCTGCTTTTGCATCTGCTCCTGCATCTGCGTGAAGATGGCCTGCGACTGGTCCACGTAGCTGCCCATGATGCCCTTGAACATGGGCGACTGCAGGTTCATGAACTGCGACCACATCTCGGGCGTGATGCCCTTGGACTGTTCGGCCATCTTGGCCTGGATGTCGGTGAACACCTGCACGTTCTTTTCCAGGTAGGCACCCATGAAGCCCTGCATGGCGTGGCCGTAGAAACGGATGATGTTGGCCAGCACGGCCTCGGTGAACATGGGCGCGCCGCCGGCTTCCTCTTCCAGAATGATCTGCAGCAGGATGCTGCGCGTGAGGTCTTCGCTGGTCTTGGCATCGCGCACCACCACCTGCTCGCCCGCCATCACGAGCTGCTTGACCTCGGCCAGGGTGATGTAGGTGGAGGTGGAGGTGTCGTACAGCCGGCGGTTGGGGTACTTCTTGATGATCCTCTGCTGTGCGGTCGAGGGGGTTGGGGGGGACGTGGTTTCTGGCACAGCGGGCTCCTGGGGTGCGGGGCACCCATGATTTTGATCGTTTGCAGTGCAACCGATTTTAGGGAGCGCAGCAGCGCGCCCCTTCGCAGGATTACCCTGATGCGGCTTTGCCCCCTTGATCCACGTCAATGCGGCGCGGCGCAGATCGCATAAGATTCGCCGCTGCATCGTTTGCACCCCATCCTTGGAGGCCCCGTGTCCCCCCTTCGCCCTGCCCTGTTAGCGGTCCTGCTCCTGGCGGCCCAGGCACACGCGCAAACCGACGAACAATGGCTCACGATCCAGGGCTTTCCGGAAGACAAGACCGGCGACCTGGTGCAGATCAACCCCACGCAGATTCCCTGGCAGAACCAGTTCACCATGGAAGTGCGCGTGTCGCGCAGCACCCAGCGCTCCAGCTACCGCAAGCACCCCTACCGCTCGTTCAAGGGCGTGGCCGTGATCGACTGCGGCACGCAAAAGGGGTGGTACCTGGCCCTGAACTACTACGCCGAGCCCGTGTGGCAAGGCCCCGTGACCGCGCGCGAGGAATTCAAGGAAGACGAGGCGCCGGTGTCCTTCGCCGGCATCCCCGGCGAGCCGGCGCGCAAGCTGATCACCGCCTCCTGCAAGAAGCGCTGAGCCGGCACGGCCAACCCCGCTCAGGCCAGCCCGAACGCCGTGCGCAGCGCCTGCGCCGCATCCGCGTGCGCCTGGCGGGCTTCCGGGATCGCGCGGCCCATCTTGATGAACTCGTGCGTCACGCCGCGGTAAATCTCCAGATCGACCGCCACGCCAGCGGCACGCAGCTTGTCGGCGTACGCCACGCCCTCGTCCACCAGCGGATCGCATTCGGCCAGCCCGATCCAGGCCGGCGCCACGCCGTCGACGTCGGGCGCGTTCAGCGGGGCGAAGCGCCAGTCGTCGCGGTCCGCGGGCCCGCGCACGTAGTGGCCGAAGAACCAGGTGATGGCGGGCTCCTCCAGCACCAGGCCGTGGGCGAACGCGGCGTGCGAGGGCGTGTCCTGGTGCGCGGTGCACCCGGGGTAGAACAGCAGCTGCAGCGCAAGCGGCAGGCCGGCATCGCGCGCCAGGATGGCATTGACGGCGGACAGCGTGCCGCCCGCGCTGTCGCCCCCGACGGCGATGCGCGCCGGGTCGGCGCCCAGCGCTTGGGCCTGGGCCGCGAGCCAGGCCAGCGCATCCCACGCATCGTTGGAGGCCGTGGGAAACCGGTGCTCCGGTGCCAGCCGGTAGTCCAGCGACACCACCATGCAGCCCGCCAGGCGCGAAAGCTCCCGGCACAGCACGTCGTGCGTGGCCACGCTGCCGATGGTGAAGCCGCCACCGTGCAGGTACAGCAGCACCGGCAGCGGCGCACCGCGCGTGGGGGCGTACAGGCGGGCCGGCAAGGCGTGGCCGTCGCGGGCGGGAATGTGCAGGTCTTCCACGCGTTCGAGGGCGGCCTTGGGCACTTCGAGCACGCCGGCACCGGCCTCGTAGGCGGCGCGGGCCTCGGCCGGGGGCAACGTGTGCAGGGGCGGCCGGCCGGCGCGCTCCATGCGGTCGATGACGCTGCGCATCTGAGGGGTGAGCCGGGCGGTAGATGGGGCGGAAGGTGTCACGGTCGCGGGCCACCCCGTGGGGCGGCAAAGAAGGGGCCAGAAGGACAAGCGCCCGATCATCCCGCAACTTGGCCGTGGTCAGGCGGACCGGGCTATTTGCCCCCGGCCGGCGTTCCCGGCCCTCGCTCAACGGCAGCGCATCAACGGAACGTCACGCGCACCGGCGCTGTGCCCGGCAGCCCGTCGAACGTGGCCGAGACCTCCAGCCCCGGCCGCGGCGGCAGCAGCGCGGAGAACGACCCCAGGCTCACGAGATCGCCCGGCTGCAGGGTGATGTCCTCCTTGGACAGCGCCTCGGCCAGCCAGACGACGGCGTTGAGCGGGTGGCCCAGGATGTCGCTGCCCCTGCCGCCGCCCAGCCGAGCGCCCTGGCCATCGGTGAGCGTCACCGCCATGTTCTGGAGCGCGTCCACCATCGCATAGCGCTCCGCGCGCAGGCGCGGCACGGCGATGGGGGCGCCAGCCACACCCAGCCGCGCCCCCACGTTGATAGCCGCCACACCGGCCCCGTTGAGTTGGGGCGGCGCCTGCACCAGCAGGTCGGGCAGCTCGATGAAGGGGATGACCTGATCGATGTGCTCCAGCACCTCCATCGGCGTGCGCGCATGGTTGATGGCGGCGCTCTTGACGCGCACCAGCATGTCGGCCTCGAACAGCGGGCGGGCGCCGAACGCCGCATCCACCACGGCGCCGTCGCGCAGCACCATGCCTTCGTACAGCTTGCCCCACACCGGCTTGTCGGTGCCGAAGCGCTTTTGCACCGCGGGGTTGGTCAGCCCCGCCTTGTAGCCCACCACCCGGCCCAGGCGGTGCGCCAGCAAGGCATTGAACTTGGCGCGCGTGCAGGCGGCATCGGCATCGCTTAGGGGCGGCAGGTTGGCGGCGGGCGTCCTGCCCGAGTAATGGGCAGCCAGTTCGGCCACCTGGACGTCGCTCAGGCATTCGGCCTGCACGGTTGTCGCACAGGCGACCGCCAGCACGGCGGCGATGAGGGTTTGCTGCATGGCCATGGAAGGCTCCCGGTTGTAGATTGGCTGGCCGGCATGCTAACCACAACCGCGCCCTGGGCGCATCCTCGCAATCCACCATGGCCTTCATCTACTACGTCACCCAGATCCAGTTCGAATTCGGCGCCATCCAGCTCCTGAAACAGGAGTGCGACCGCGTGGGCATCACGCGCCCGCTCGTGGTGACCGACCCCGGCGTGAAAGCCGCCGGCGTGCTGCAGCACGCGCTGGATGCACTGGCCGGCGTGCCCGTGGCCGTGTTCGACCAGACGCCCTCCAACCCCACCGAAGCGGCCGTGCGCGCCGCCGTGCAGGTGTACCGCGACCACGGTTGCGACGGCCTCATCGCAGTGGGCGGCGGCTCGGCCATCGACTGCGCCAAGGGCATCGCCATCGCGGCCACGCACGAAGGGCCGCTCACGTACTACGCCACCATCGAGGGCGGCTCGCCCCGCATCACCGACCGCGCCGTGCCGCTGATCGCCGTGCCCACCACCTCCGGCACCGGCAGCGAGGTGGCGCGCGGCGCGATCATCATCGTGGACGACCACCGCAAGCTCGGCTTTCACTCGTGGCACCTGGTGCCCAAGACAGCCATCTGCGACCCGGGCCTGACCCTGGGCCTGCCGCCCGCGCTGACGGCCGCCACCGGCATGGACGCGATCGCGCACTGCATGGAGACCTTCATGTCCTCTGCCTTCAACCCACCGGCCGACGGCATCGCGCTGGAAGGCCTCACGCGCGGCTGGGCCCACATCGAACGCGCCACGCGCGACGGCAGCGACCGCGAGGCCCGCCTGAACATGATGAGCGCGAGCATGCAAGGCGCGATGGCGTTCCAGAAAGGGCTGGGCTGCGTGCATTCGCTAAGCCACAGCCTGGGCGGCGTGAACCCGCGGCTGCACCACGGCACGCTGAACGCGGTGTTCCTGCCCGCCGTGGTGCGCTTCAACGCGAAGGACCCCGCCGTGCAGAAAGACCGGCGCCTGGAACGCATGGCCCACGCCATGGGGCTGGCGTCCGCGGGCGACATCCCCGAGGCCATCCGCGACATGAGCGCGCGGCTGGGGCTGCCCACGGGCCTGGCCGCGATGGGTGTGACCGAGGCGCTGTTCGGCGACGTGATCGAAGGCGCCATGGCCGACCACTGCCACAAGACCAACCCGCGCGAGGCCAGCGTGGACGACTACCGGGCGATGCTCGCCGAATCGATGTGAGCGTTGCGGCCGCGGCGGCCCGCCCTCAAAGCGGCAGGACCGCCGCCGGATCGGGCCTGCGCAGCCATTCGGCGAACTCGTCGGCCAACTGGCGGCTGGCCGACGTGGCCGCGCTCCAGGCGCGCACGCGGGCGGCCAGGTCGCTGCCGTAGTGCAGAAAATCGTTGCGATCGGGCAGCTTGGCGTTCGGCAGCGTGCGCACCCAGTCGGGGTGCGGCGACAGCACCACCATGCGGTCCAGCGCGGGCGTGGCGCGGTGGCGCCAGCGCAGGCCCTTGTCCAGCCAGCCGGGCACCACGCTCTGCTGGAAGTGCGGGTACAGCACCAACGCGCCAGGGGGATCTGAACGTTTTTGGCCTCCAGCACAATCAACACTAGGGCATGTCGCTATATTTTTTATAGCATCCATCCGCTCGATGTCCGCCAGCGGCCGGTAGCGCAGATGCAGGTGGTAGTCGGTCAGGCCACCGTCCCAGTAGGCACCGGCCGGCGCGCCCGGAATGTCGTGCACCGCCTGCAGCACGAAGGGAATGGAGCAGCTGGCCTGCAGCGCCGGCAGGAAGTTGGCCCCGGTCAGCGCCACCTGCCGCGTGGGGTAGTCAGTGGTGGCGAACGGCAGCGGCGCCATGGCGCCGCCGGGGGCATCGCCGGCCGGACCGGAGAACACCACCCGCTCCAGCCACCACCCCAGCGCGCGGCGGTGCACCGCGTTGGCGGCGAACGCGCCCAGGTAGCCGAGCGGTGTGGCCAGCCGGCGTTCACGCGAGAGCAGGTGCCGCCCCCGCGACGTCACGATGTGCAGCCGCCAGCGCGGGTGCACGAGCAACGGCCCCACCTGCGCACTGTAGAAGTCGCGCAGCCCCTGCCCGAACTGCGCGCTCACCTGCGCGGCTGTGGGGCGCTGGCGGCCGGGTGGCGGCGCGTAGTGCTGGTGGATGTAGGCGTGCTCCAGCCGCTCCAGCGCGGCCACGGGCGAGTCCAGGCAGGCAGTTGCCATGCGCCAGGCGCCGATGGAGGCGCCCACCAGATGCACCGGCTGGGTGGAGCCCTGCAACCAGTGCCCGAACACGAAGCGGTCCAGCGGCCCGAGGACCAGTCCCTTGGGACCGCCAGCCGCGGCCGGGATCACGCCGATGTCGGCGGGCTGCAGGCCGTGCCGGGCGATGTGCGCCCGCGCCAGCGGCCCCGCGTGGATGCGCAGCGCCTTCATCGGCCGGGGCATCGGTGCGACGCGGCGCTCACACGTAGTCGCCCGGGTCGGGGCGCACGGTCCAGTCGATCGGGTCCTGCTGCAGCACCATGTCGATATCGAGCCCCAGCGCCAGTCCGACCTCGCCGGGAAAGGACACCGCCAGCTCCTTCTCGCCCAGCGCCGCCTCGCGGGCCCGCACGCGCCAGGCGGCCAGGTGCAGCACGCCGGCGAGCGGCTCGTACACGCTGTTCTCGAACGGCGCGCTCTGGTACTGCAAGGCATCCACCACCACCTGCGGCAACTGCCAGCGGCGCGCCATGCCGGCACTCACCTGCGAATAGCAGTAGCCCAGCAGCCGCTGCTCCAGCTTGGAGCGGCGCGGATCGAAGGGGCCGACCAGCCGGTTGATGGCCTGCACGCGGTCCGGGTTGCCCAGGTGCAGCAGCAACTCGCCCACGCCGTGGAGCAGGCCCGCGGTGTATGCCGCGATCTGGTTGTGGTGCACGCTGCCGGCCAGCGACCGCGCCAGCTTGGCGGTGTGCAGGCTGTAGCGCCAGAACTGCTGCAGGTTGACGCCCGGCACCGACCGCGAAGTCGTGCCCAGCGGCGCGGACGCCACCAGCGTGCGCAGCTGCTGCACACCCAGCAGCGACAGCGCCTCGGGAATGCCGCTGATCTGCTGCTGGGCCTGGAACGTGGGGGAGTTGGCCTCTTCCAGCAGCCGCGCGGCCATGGCCGGGTCGGTGCCGAAGAGCTGGGTGACGCGGCGCAGGTTGGGCTCGGGCGCCGCCAGCTCGTTCATCAGCAGCGCCACCGCGCGCGGCACGCTCGGCAGCGCGACGGGAATCCCCAGCAGGGCGATGAGCTCCATGGAACGGCCGGAAGTAAGGGTCCGGCGATTATCCACGCAACTTTTACCGCTTATTACCTTGCAGCTTGGCGAAGGCCGAGGCCATGGCCGACGGGGGCGCGGGCTCGTTGCTGCGGCGCGGTGCCGCATGCTGGCCCCGCCCCGCCCCTTCGAACCGGTTGTCGCGGGGCGCACCTCGGTCGCCGCCGCTGCGCGGGGGCGCTGCATCGAGCTTCATGGACAGGCCGATGCGCTTGCGCTCCACGTCCACCTCCATGACCTTCACCTTCACGATGTCGCCGGTCTTGACCACCTCGCGCGCATCGTTGACGAACTTGTGGCTCAACTGGCTCACATGGACCAGGCCGTCCTGGTGCACGCCCAGGTCGATGAAGGCGCCGAACTGCGCCACGTTGCTCACCGTGCCCTCCAGGACCATGCCTTCCTTCAGGTCCTTGATGTCCTCCACGCCGTCGTTGAAGCGCGCCACCTTGAAGTCCGGGCGTGGATCGCGGCCGGGCTTCTCCAGCTCGCCCAGGATGTCCTTGACCGTGATGACGCCGAACTTCTCGTTGGCGAACAACTCGGGCTTGAGCGTCTTGAGCATGTCGGCGCGGCCCATGATCTCGGCCACGGGCTTGCCGGTCTTTTGCATGATCTGCTCGACCACAGGGTACGTCTCAGGGTGCACGCCCGTCATGTCCAGCGGGTTCTCGCCGCCGCGGATGCGCAGGAAGCCAGCGCTCTGCTCGAAGGTCTTGGCGCCCAGGCCCGACACCTCCATGAGCTGGCGGCGGCTCTTGAACGCACCGTTGGCCTCGCGCCAGCGCACCACGGCCTTGGCCACGCTGCCCGACAGGCCCGACACGCGGCTGAGCAGGGGCACGCTGGCCGTGTTCAGGTCCACGCCCACCGAATTCACGCAGTCCTCCACCACCGTGCCCAGGGTGCGGGCCAGCTCGCTCTGGTTCACGTCGTGCTGGTACTGGCCCACGCCGATGCTCTTGGGGTCGATCTTGACCAACTCGGCCAGCGGGTCCTGCAGGCGCCGCGCTATGGAGGCGGCGCCGCGCAGGCTCACGTCCACATCGGGCATCTCCTGCGAGGCGTATTCGCTGGCGGAATAGACGGACGCGCCGGCCTCGCTCACCACCACCTTCTCGATGGCGCGCTCGGCCTTGGCGGCCAGTTTGATGAGGTCGGCGGCCAGCTTGTCGGTTTCGCGGCTGGCGGTGCCGTTGCCGATGGCGATCAGGTTCACGCCGTGCTTTTCGACCAGCTTGGCCAGCGTGTGCAGCGAGCCTTCCCAGTCGCGGCGCGGCTCGTGCGGGAACACGGTGGCGGTCTCCACCAGCTTGCCGGTCGCATCCACCACCGCCACTTTCACGCCGGTGCGGATGCCGGGATCCAGCCCCATCACCACGCGCGGGCCGGCGGGCGCGGCCAGCAGCAAGTCGCGCAGGTTGTCGGCGAAGACCTTGATGGCGACCTTCTCGGCCTCGTCGCGCAGGCGGGCGAACAGGTCGCGCTCGGTGGATAGGCTCAGCTTCACGCGCCAGGCCCAGCCCACGCATTTGCGCAGCAGGTCGTCGGCCGCGCGGCCGGCATGGCTCCAGCCCAGGTGCAGGGCGATCTTGCCCTCGGCGATGCTGGGCTTGCCGGGCTCTGGTTCGACGGGCAGGACCAGCTTGGCTTCCAGGATTTCGAGCGCCCGGCCGCGGAACACGGCCAGCGCGCGGTGCGAGGGCACGCGGCCGATGGGCTCGTCGTACTCGAAGTAGTCGCGGAACTTGGAGACCTCGGGATCGGCCTCGTTCTTGCCCTCGACCTTCTTGCTGCGCAGCAGGCCCTCGGACCACAGCCATTCGCGCAGCGACTGCACCAGCACGGCGTCTTCGGCCCAGCGCTCGGAGAGGATGTCGCGCACACCGTCGAGCACGGCCGGCACGGTGGAAAAGTCGGCACCCGGCTTGCCATCGTCCAGCACCTCGGGGGGGCGGGTGAACGCGGCGGCCTCGGCGGCCGGGTCCAGCGTGGGGTCGGCGAAGAGCTTGTCGGCCAGCGGCTCGATGCCGAACTCGCGGGCGATCTGGCCCTTGGTGCGGCGCTTTTGCTTGAAGGGCAGGTAGAGGTCTTCCAGCTCCTGCTTGGTCGGTGCGCCCGCGATGGCGGCGCGCAGCGCATCGGTCAGCTTGCCCTGCTCGTCGATGGCCTTGAGCACCGCGGCGCGGCGGTCTTCCAGTTCGCGCAGGTACGACAGGCGGGCCTCCAGCTCGCGTAGCTGGATGTCGTCCAGCCCACCGGTCACTTCCTTGCGGTAGCGCGCGATGAAGGGCACCGTGGCGCCCCCATCGAGCAACTCGACGGCGGAGGCCACCTGCTGCTCGGTGACCCGGATTTCTGCGGCAATCTGCCGGATGATCTTCTGCATGCTGAAAACGCGCCCGAGGGCTCGGCTTTGGAAAAGCGGGCGAGTGTGCCACAGGCCTTCCCGGCCCTTGTTTCAGTCCGCACCGCCCCCCTGCCCCGTGCCTTGCGTGGCGGCCCGGCCGGCACCGGGCGACATTCCATCCCAGGGAAGACCTGTAGGCGCGGCAGCCCGGTGCGCTTGTACGATCCCAGGCACTCCCATCGCCCGCCCAAGAACGGGCGGCGATGGCGACCACCGCTGCATGGAATGCCCCTTGCATCAGGAAAGCCCAGGCATCCGCTTTCCGTGCCTGCAAGGCGCCTTCGCACCCAGCGATGCGCACGTTCCCGGTGCATGGCACGGCAACGCGGGCCGAAGTGGGGCTGCAGGGCCCCGCGACGGCCAGGCGATGCACGCACGGCCTGCAGCGGCCCCGGCTGGTTTTCCCCTTGGTTGATCGACGATTGAAGGACTGACGATGGCACGAATTTCCCGCACTTTCTTTCGCACCCGGCTCTGCGCCACCGCCCTGGCGGTCCTGGGCGCCTGCGCCGGCCTGCCGGCAGCGGCCCAGCAGGCAGGCACCCCCATCAAGGTGGGCATCGCGCTGGACATCTCCGGCCCGTTCGCCGCCCTGGGGGCCGAGGCGCGGGACGGCTTCGCGCTGGGCATCAAGCAGCTGGGCGGCAAGCTAGGCGGCCAGCCCGTGCAGTTCGTGCAGACCGACATGGCCGGCAGCCCCGACCAGGCCAAGCAGCTGGTGGACCGCTTCGTGCAGCGCGAGAAGATCGACCTGTTCACGGGCCCCATCGCCTCCAACGTGGCGCTGGCCGTGGCGCCCACGCTGTTCGCCGCCAAGGTGCCCTACCTGTCGAACAACGCGGGCCCCAGCCAGCTGGCGGGCGCGCAGTGCAACCCCTACTTCTTCGGCACGGCTTACCAGAACGACCAGTACCACGAGGCCGCCGGCCAGTTCGCGGCCGACCGGGGCTTCAAGCGCATGGTGCTGATCGCCCCCAACTACCCCGCCGGCAAGGACGGGATCAACGGCTTCAAGCGCAAGTTCAAGGGCACGGTGGTGGACGAGATGTACACCAAGCTCGGCCAGATCGACTACGCGACCGAACTGGCGCAATTGCGCGCCGCCAAGCCCGAGGCCGTGTACTTCTTCCTGCCCGGCGCCATGGGCATCAACTTCATCAAGCAGTTCGTGGGCGCGGGCCTGTCCAAGGACATCACGCTGGTGACCAGCGGCTTCTCGGCCGACGAAGACGTCATCAGCGCCGTGGGCGAACCCATGCTGGGGCTGTTCAACACCTCGCACTGGGCGCACGACCTGGACAACCCGGCCAACAAGGCCTTCGTGGCCGCGTTCCGCAAGGAGTACGGCGGGCGCTACCCGTCCATCTACGCCGCGCAGGCCTTCGACGTGATCACCGCCATGGACTCGGCCGTCAAGGCCGTGGGCGGCAAGGTGTCCGACCGCGATGCATTGATCAAGGCGCTGGCCAAGGCGCAGTTTCCTTCGGTGCGCGGCAACTTCCGCTACGCCAACAACCACTACCCGGTGCAGAACTTCTACCTGCGCACCATCGGCAAGGATGCCGAAGGCCGCGTGACCAACAAGACCATCAAGACGGTGCTGGAAAACTATGGGGATGCGTTCTCTGCCCAGTGCGGTATGAAATAAGCACCCCCCTGAGTCGCTTCGCGCCTTCCCCCCGGAGGGGGGACGCCGCCAGCGCGGCGGGGCGGCCCTTGCGCGGCGGCTACTGGCTTGGGGCCGCGCCCGTTTTGAAAGGCAGCGCGCGTCGCTTGCGGACATGGAACCCTGAAATGACATCGAACCCCTCCTCATCCACTGGGGCTGCGCCATGAATCCGATCCTCGTCTTCGAACAACTGCTCAACGGCGCGGGCTACGGGCTCATGCTTTTCCTGATCGCGGCGGGGCTCACCCTGGTCTTCGGGATCATGGACGTGATGAACCTCTCGCACGGCTCGCTGTTCATGGTGGGCGCCTATGTGGCGGCCACGGTGCATGTGCAGAGCGGCTCGTTCGCCGTGGCGGTGCTGGTGGCCGTGGCCGTGACCGTGGCGGTGGCGGCGCTGCTGGAGGTGACGCTGATGCGCCGCCTCTACGGGCGCGACCACCTGGCCCAGGTGCTGGCCACCTTCGGCGTGATCCTCGTGGCGGACGATGCCGTGAAGATGGCGTGGGGCCCCTCCCCCGTCATGGCGCCCACGCCGGCCTGGCTCTCGGGGCCGGTGGAACTGTTCGCGGGCCTGCCCTACCCGTCGTACCGCCTGGTGGTGCTGGGCGCGGGCGTGCTGGTGGCGGGGCTGCTGTACCTGCTGGTCAACCACAGCCGCGTGGGCATGCTGGTGCGCGCGGGTGCGTCGGACCGCTGGATGGCCGAGTTGATGGGTGTGCGCGTGCGGCGCGTATTCTGCGGCATCTTCGTGCTGGGTGCCGCCCTGGCGGCCCTCGCGGGCGCCCTCATGGGGCCGCTGATGGCGGTGCAGGTCGGCATGGGCGAATCCATCCTGATCCCCGCGCTGGTGGTGATCGTCATCGGCGGCATCGGCTCGGTGCGCGGCGCCTTCGTGGCGGCCCTGCTGGTGGGCCTGGTGGACACCATCGGCCGCGCGTTCCTGCCGCTGCTGCTGCGCGCCGCCCTGCCGCCCGCCGTGGCCGCCGACTTAGGCCCGCTGTGCGCCGAGGTGGCCATGTACGCCCTGATGGCGGCGGTTCTGAGCTTTCGCCCCGCGGGGCTGTTTTCTGCCAAGGCCTGAGCGACATGTCTGCTGCATCCCTGACTTCCTCTTCCCCGCCTCAGCGCCCTGCCGCCCCGCGCTGGCGCGGCGCGCTGCTGCCGCTGGCCCTGCTGGCGGCGCTGGCGGTGTTTCCGCTGGTGGCATCGGCCCTGGGGCTGGATTTTTACATCGGCTTCGTGCGCCGGGTGCTGGTCGTGGCCCTGGCCGCCGCCAGCCTGAACTTCATCATGGGCTTCGGCGGCATGGTGGCGCTGGGGCATGCGGGCTTCATGGGCGTGGGCGCCTACGCAGTGGTGGTTCTCAGCGACGCGGGCGCCACCTCGGCCTGGGTGGTGTGGGGCGCCGCCATGGTGCTGGCCGCGCTGGCGGCTGCGCTGGTGGGCGCCATCTCGCTGCGCACCCAGGGCGTGTACTTCATCATGATCACGCTGGCCTTCGCGCAGATGCTGTACTTCGTGTTCGTCTCGCTGCGCAGCTACGGCGGGGACGACGGCTACACCCTGCCCATGCGGCCCGGGCTCGGCCTGGGCCTGGACGCCATGCACGAGCCCACCCTGTACTGGGTGGTGCTGGCGCTGGTGGCGCTGGTGCTGTGGTGGCTGGACCGGGCCACGGCCTCGCGCTTCGGCGCGGCGCTGGCGGGCATCCGCGACAACGCGACGCGCATGCGCGCGCTGGGCTATCCGGTGTACCTGCTGCAGCTGGCCGCCTTCACCCTGGCCGGCGCGGTGGCGGGCCTGGCGGGCGCGCTGCTGGCCACGGGCAACAGCTTCGTGAGCCCGGCGATGATGCACTGGACGCAATCGGCCACGCTCATCGTGATGGTCGTGATCGGCGGCCTGGGCCGGCGCTGGGGCGGGCCGCTGGGCGCGGCCGTGTGGCTGGCGCTGGAAGAGGCGCTCAAGCTCCACACCGACTACTGGCACATGCCGCTGGGCCTGCTGCTGATCGCCACCGCGCTGTACGCGCCCAGGGGCCTGGCCGCGCTGGCGGACCTGCGCGCAAGGAGCGCGCGATGAGCCTGTTCCAAGTGCAGGGCCTGGTCAAGCGCTTCGGCGGCCTGCTGGCCACCGACCACGTGGACCTGACCGTGGCGCACGGCGAGGTCCACGCCCTCATCGGCCCCAACGGCGCGGGCAAGACCACCCTGGTCCACCAGATCTCGGGCCTGCTGGCGCCCGACGCAGGCCGCGTGCTGCTCGACGGTGACGACATCACCGCCCTGCCCATGCACCGCCGCGTGGCCAAAGGCCTGTCGCGCTGCTTTCAGGTGACGCGCATCTTCCCGGCCCAGACCGTGCGCGACAACCTGCTGCTAGCCGTGCAGGCGCACAGCGGATCGAGCTTTCGCTTCCTGCAGCCGCGCTCGCAGGCGCACGGGCTGTACGAGGCCGCCGACCGGCTGGCCGAGCGCGTGGGCCTGCAGGGCCGCATGGACGGCATCGCCGGCGCCCTGCCCCATGGCGCCCAGCGCACGCTCGACGTGGCCCTCGCGCTGGCCTGCGCGCCCAAGCTGCTGCTGCTCGACGAACCCATGGCCGGCATGGGGCCGGAGGAATCGCAGCAGATGGTGCAGCTGATCGACAGCCTGCGCCGGGACATGGCCGTGCTGCTGATCGAGCACGACATGGAGGCCGTCTTCCGACTGGCCGACCGCATCTCGGTGCTGGTGTACGGCCGGGTGCTCACGGCCGGCACGCCCCATGAGATCCGCAGCAACGCCGAAGTGCAGGCCGTGTACCTGGGCACCGAAACCCTGGAGGCCACCCCATGAGCACGCCCACGCCTTCGATGCACCATGGGTCCGCGCCCGTGGCCGAGCCCCTGCTGAGCTGCCAGGGCCTGGAGGCCGGCTACGGCGTGAGCCAGGTGCTGTTCGGCATCCACCTCGACATCGCCGCGGGCGAAGTGGTGTCCCTGCTGGGTCGCAACGGCATGGGCAAGAGCACCACCATCAAGACCCTGGTGGGCGCACTGCGCCCCACGGCCGGCGCCATCCGCTTCGCGGGCCAGGCCATCGGGGCGATGAAGAGCGACGCCATTGCCCGCCTGGGCCTGGCCATCGTGCCCGAGGGCCGCCACGTGTTCCCCAACCTCAGCGTGCGCGAACACCTGCTGGCCTTCGCCAGCCACCGCAGCAGCCTGGGCGAGCCCTGGAACCTGCAGCGCATCTACGGCGTGTTCCCACGCCTGCAGGAACGCGAGCACCACCTGGGCCACCAGCTGTCGGGCGGCGAGCAGCAGATGCTGGCCATCGGCCGCGCGCTGTCCACCAACCCGCGCCTGCTGATCCTGGACGAAGCCACCGAGGGCCTGGCCCCGGTGATCCGCGAGGAAATCTGGCGGTGCCTGGCCACGCTCAAGGCCGCGGGGCAGACCATCCTGGTGGTGGACAAGTACGTGCACCGCCTCATGGGCCTGGCCGATCGGCACGTGATCCTGGAGCGCGGGCGCGTGGTGTGGCAAGGGGATTCCGAGGCGCTCAATGCGGATCGGGGGCTGTGGGCGCGGTACCTCTCGGTGTAGCGAGAAGAGGTTTTTTGCTTTGAGGAGCGGAACAACAATTCATCACGATTTTCATCACGGAGCAGCACCAGCGAGGGAACCCAAGACGGGAGAATCTGCGGCTTTATAAAAACCAGGCCAGACCATGCCTCTTGTACTGACCTGCCGACCCGCAGGCCCGCGCTTCTTCATCTCTGCAGATGCAACGACGCCAGAGATCGTGATGACGGCCACGCTGTCTGGCGTACCGCTGAATCCGGCTGGGCCTGTACCCACCTATGAATGGTCGGCAACCCTTGTATTCGATGGAGGTGTCCCGCCTACCAACACTGCCTATGGAGGAAACCGCAGAACCCAGCATGCACCGATTCGTTCGCAGGCAGGGCATGGCAACACTTGGCGCATTCCATTCACGGAAGTGCGCGGAGGCTTGCTGACCGTCAATGTGATCGCCCGCGTTGGGGGCACCGTGCTGAACGCAAGCAGCACGAACCTGACCATTGCAGGCACCAATCCGCTGCCCACAGCCATCCGAGCCTTCGCCAACAGCATTGGGGCCACCAAGGTGCGGTTTAGAAAACAGTTGCGCCAGAGAGCTCGCTTCAGCAGTTCCGGCCACCTGGAAACTGGCCAAAATACAGCAGCGATGGGCTCGGGGGCGTGGGGCTGGCGCAGATCACCCGACCTGCTCCCACAGCAGACCAAACCTGGAACTGGAAGGAAAACATTCGCGCTGGATGGGCGCTTTATCAGGAAAAGGAGCGCATCGCTCGTGCCTATCCTGCTAACGCCCAACGCAGTGAGTCCTTTAGAAATCTCGTCGGTGCATGGAATCGGGCGCGGTCTGCCCAAAATTTGCCGCAAGCACAAGTCACACTGCCGGCCTTCACGGATGAACAGCTCGAACTCGATACGATTCGCGGATTCAACGGCTACGCCAACGGCTTGCATGAGTTTCGGCCACGAACGCAGAGCGGTCAACTGGTTGTCACCCTGGATTCGAGCGGCCAGCGCGGAAGTGCGGAATGGGAAAGAGTGCCCGTGGATGAAAGGGGCAGCGCTGGAGACCCTCGCTATGTTGAACATGTTGATGCGGCTGCGGATTTCTGATTGCCATGACTCAGCAAAAAAACCCCTTACCAACCTTTAACTACAACGCACGGACAGTACGCCGCTCCACCTTGATGTGCGCTGCCATGCTGCTTGCCGCCTGTTCACCCAACAAGGACGGCGGTCAGGCCAATCCCCCGTCACAGACACCGTCAAACAACCCAGCGTCTTTAAGCGCCCCGGATGCCAGCCACCGGTTTCTCTACGTCATCTACTGCAACGGCACCGTGGATCGACTCGATCTGGCACGGCCCGCCAAAGTCTCGTCGTTCGCGCTCAGCGAGCGCAGTGGCACGCCGCCGGCCGTCGCTGTGGCGCCGTCTCCGGGCCTCAAGCCCGACAGTTGCCTGGCCCGCCCCGCTGCCACGGAAGGCGCGGGTGGCGCAGCAGAGCGCCAGGTGCAGTTGGTCGCGACGCCCCAGTTCTACCGCAGCGATGCCGATGGGCAGAAAGCCTATCGCCTGCTGACGTTCTCGCTGCCCGACTGGACGCTGCGCCAGCAGGCGGACCTGGGAATGTTCGACGTGCTCAACGGCACACCGCCGCGCATGGTGCGTGGTCCGCAGGCCGGCCAGTGGGTGCCCCGCCCATCTGAGGGGGCGCCTGATGCCACGGCCGAGTTGGCCGGGTATGCGGGCGGCCAGGGCCTGGCCTTTGCACGCTTTACCCAATGGTCGGGCGATGTGTCCTTGGTGGAGTTCGCGGGTCCCGGCCCGTCCCAAGGCACGCCGCAGGCCCAGGCGGGCTTTGCCGATCGCGCCGCGCGTCGCTTCGTGCGGCTGGCCGACCCCACCGATACGGACAGCGGCCCCGTGCGGCTGGCGCCGGGAGGGCGGTTTGCAGTGCGCGAGGTCCAGCGGCCGCAGGCCCCCGCCCCCTCCGCCCAAGGCGCTGCCGACACCGCCCCTTTGCGAAACACCGGCGAACTGCGCGTGTACCGCACCGCCGATGGGCAGCAGGTGGCCAGCGTGGCGGACGCGCGCATCGCCGGCGCCTGGCATGGCATTGCCATCACGCCCGGCGGCTGGGCCGTTTACACCGACGGTCGGGGCGCATACCGCTTCGTGGCATTGGGGCGCACCTTCGGCACGGAGCCGGTGCAGGACGGCGAGACCGACGACCTTGATGGAACGCGCCCCGGGCTGGTGTACAGCGCGCAGTGAGCGCGGGGGGCGTCCCTAAAATGCGCAGACCACCGCCACGCCGCCACCACCAACGCCTGCGCTTCTAAGACCATGACGCCCTTCCCCTATCCGGTCCGCACCGAATGCCCGCCCGGCGCATGCGTGTGCGACCGCGATGCGCTGCTGCAGGCGCCGAGCGGCGACTTGCGCGTGCTGCGCCTCACGCGAGACGAGGAAAAGCGGCTCATCGACCGGCTGGAGAACCTGGGCAGCCTGGGCGAACTGCGCCGCATGCAGGACCGGCTGGAAGCGCAACTGGGCATCCGCCTGAGCATCACCACCAGCCCCAACGAGGTCCGCAGCCTGCGCGGCATCGCCATCCTGGTGCTGGAGCAGCGGGGGCTGTGCCGCAAGACCCGGCAGGCCATTCCTGCCGCGATCAAGAAGAGCATGGACCGGCACCCCGACATCGCCTATGAGTTGCTCAACGAAGGGGGGCTGTTTTCGGGCGAGTGACTGGCGGCGGTGCCCCGGCTGCCGCCGCTTCGGCGCCGAAACGAAAGGAAACCGTCCAGCGCTGGAAGAACACGCCACCGCCCCCCACATCGACACCGTGCAGGGCGCGCATTCCTGCCTTCCGCGCGCCCGCTCATCGACTCCCTGCCCTCCATGCAAGACGATCTTTTCGGCGACCTGCCCGCTCCCCCCGAGCCGCCCGCTGCGGCGCCCACCAAACGCCCTGCCCCATCGGCCGAGCCCACCAAGGCCAAGGCCCCTGCCGTGCGCCGCAGCGGCACGGTGCAACCGGCGGCCTGGGACGACGACCTGCGCGCACTGGCCGCGCGGCTGCCGCCCCGCTTGCGCATGGGCACGTCGTCGTGGACCTACCCCGGCTGGAAGGGCTTGCTGTGGGAAGGCGAACATTCGGAGCAGACGCTTTCCAAGAACGGCCTGCCGGTGTATGCCCAGCACCCGCTGATGCGCACAGTGAGCATCGACCGCAGCTTCTACCGGCCGCTCACGGTGAGCCAGTACGAGCGCTACGCCTCGCAGGTGCCGCATGACTTCCGCTTCGTGGTGAAGGCGCCCAGCCTGGTGACCGATGCGCTGGTGCGCGGCGAGGACGGGCGCGGGCGCCAGGCCAACCCGGCGTTCCTGGATGCCGCGCTGGCCACGCAGGAGTTCGTGGCGCCCGCGCTCGAAGGCCTGGGCGCGAAGGTGGGTGCGCTGGTGTTCCAGTTGAGCCCCCTGCCGCTGGCGCAGCTCGACCGGCTGCCGCAGGTGCTGGAGCGCCTGCGCACGATGCTGCTCGCGCAACCGCTGCTGGCACCCACCGCGCCGGACGGTGTGCTGGCCGTGGAAGTGCGCGACCCCGAGTGGCTGTCGCCCGAGTTCATGCCGCACTTTGCCGCCGTACTGCGCGAAGCCGGCGCCACCTACTGCGTGGGGCTGCACGCCAAGATGCCGCCGCTGGCGGAGCAACTGCACCTGCTGCGCCGGCTGTGGCCCGGACCGCTGGTGTGCCGCTGGAACCTGAACCCGGTGCACGGCGCCTATGGGTACGAAGACGCCGAAAAGCTCTACGCTCCCTATGACCGCATCCTGCACCCGGCCCCCGAGGTGCACGAAGTGCTGGCGCGCACGATCGCGGGGGTGACCGGGGCGGGCCAGAATGCCTTCGTCACGGTCAGCAACCATGCCGAAGGGTGCGCGCCCCTCACCCTGCGCACGCTGGCGGAGCAGGTGGCGCCCCTGGGTTAGCGCGACGGGCCTCAAGCGACCGACCATGCCCCAAAGGGAATGCTATTAATTCAATAGCAACATGCCCTAGTATCAATTGCGCTGGCGGCCTAAAAGGCCAAAACCGGATTCAGGCATGCACCGTGGCGCCGTGCCGCAGCCGCATCACGCTGCACACGCCCGCCAACGCCGCACAGCCGGCCGCCGCCATCAGCGCCACCGATTCGCCCTGCCCGTCGTGCTGGCCCCAGACCGCGAAGATACCCGCCAGCAGCACGGCGCCCAGGGTCTGCCCGGTCAGGCGCGCGGTGCCCAGCATGCCGCTGGCCGCGCCCGAACGGTGCAACGGCGCCGAGGCGACGATGGTGTGGTTGTTGGGCGACTGGAACAGCCCAAAGCCCGCCCCGCACAAAAGCATGCGCCACGCCACGTCGAACACGCCCGGTTGAGGCGGCAGCACAGCCAGCGCGACCAGCCCGCAGGCGAACACCGCCATGCCGACACCGCCCAGCAGGCCGTCCGCGAAGCGGCCGATGAGCCGTCCCGCGAACGGCGCCACCACCACGATGGCCAGCGGCCAGGCGGTGATGAGCAGGCCCGCCTCGAAATGCGACCGGCCCTGCGCCTCCAGCAGCAGGAACGGAAGCGACAGAAAGGCCAGCATCTGCGCGCAGAAGGCCCCGACCGACGCGCCCATCGACAGCGCGAACACGGGGATGCGCAGCAGGTCCACCGGAAACAGCGGCACGGCCACGCGCCGCTGCCGCCGCAGATACACCCAGCCCACCGCGACGCCGGCCAGCAGCAGCGCCCAGCCCAGCGGGGCCGCCGCACGCGAGGCCTCGCCCCGCACGCTGAGCTGCTCGCCACCGATGAAGATCAGCGCGAACATGAGGATGTTCAGCGTGACGTCCAGCACCGTCAGCCGCGCGCCGGTGTGCGTGCTGGGCGGATTGAACGGCAGCGCGCGCCGCCCCAGCCACAGCGTGAACAGGCCCAACGGCAGGTTCAGCGCGAACAGCCAGGGCCACGATGCGAACGACAAGATGGCCGCCGCCACCGATGGCCCGGCCATTGACGAGGTGGCCACGACCAGCGAGTTGATGGCCATGCCCCGGCCCAGGTGTGCGCGCGGATAGGTCAGGCGCACCAGCGCGGCATTCACGCTCATGATGCCCGCCGCACCCAGCCCCTGCACCGCGCGCGCCACCACCAGCGCGGGGAGTGATGTGGCCAGCATGGCCCCGAGCGACGAAACGGCGAACAGCGCCATGCCCAGTAGGTACACGCGCCGGTAGCCGATGCGCTCGCCCAGCGAGGCGAGCGGCAGCAGCATGACCAGCGTGGCGATCTGGTAGGCGTTGACGACCCAGATGGCCTGCGCCGCGCCCGCGTTCAGTTCGCGCGCGATGCCGGGCAGCGCGAGGTTGACGATGCTGCCGTCCAGCACCGCCACGGTCAGCCCGAGGATGATGACCAGCATGGCCCGCGCGCGGTCGCGCGGAGGCAGCCCGTCGGAGGCGGTGGGCGCGCCCTGCCCCACGGCGGCGGCGCCCGGACCGGGGCTCAAACCCGCGCCTCCACCGGCCCGGCGTCATGCGGGCCCGCCAGCGTGATCCAGGTCAGCGCCACGCCCACCAGCGCGCCTGCGGCCATGCCGATCACCATGGGCAAGGGCTGTCCATTGGCGAACAGGCCGACGATGCCCATGGCGGCCGCACCCGTCAGCATCTGCAGCGTGCCCAGCAGGGCCGAGGCGGTGCCGGCGATGGCGCCGTGCTGCTCCAGCGCCAGCACCGACGTGGTGGGAATCACCAGCCCCATGAAGGCGCTGGACACGAAATACAGCGCGATCAGCACCGCCAGCTGGTCACCGCCCAGCAGGTAGTAGGCCAGCAACAGCACCATGACCACGCCGGCCGCGCTGGCCGCCACCTTGACGAGCGGCACCAGGCCGAACCGTTGGCCGAGCAGGCCGGTGAACTGGGACGAGCCGATGAAGGCCGCCGCGTTCAGCGAGAACGCCAGGCTGTACTGCGTGGGCGTGAGCCCGTAGTGGTTGATGAGCACGAACGGCGAGCCCGCCAGGTACACGAAGAAGCCCGACATGGCACAGCCGCCGATGAAGACCAGGCCCAGGTAATGGCGATCGCGCAGCAGCATGCCGTAGGCCCGCAGGGCGCCGCCCAGGCTGCTTTCCACCCGGTCGGCGGCAGGACGCGTCTCGCGCAGCGCGCCATAGACGAGCGCCAGCCCCGCGATGGCGGCCACCGCCACCACCCAGAACACGCCGCGCCAGCCGGTGAGTGCGATGACCCCGCTGCCCGCGAGCGGCGCGAGGATGGGCGAAACACTGAACACCAGCATCAGCAGCGCCATCAGGCGCGCGGCATCGGTGCCGGTGTGCAGATCGCGCACCACGGCGCGCGGAATGGCCATCCCCGCGGCGGCGCCCAGGCCCTGCAGGAAGCGCAGCGCCACCAGCGTCTCGATCTCGGTCGCCAGGGCGCAACCCACGCTCGCCGCGGTGAACAGCAACAGCCCGAAATACAGCGGCGGCTTGCGCCCCACCATGTCGGATACGGGGCCGTAGAACAGCTGCCCCGCCCCCAGCGCCAGGAAGAACGCCGTCAGGCTCCACTGCACGGCGCCGACCTGCGCGCCCAGGCTGCGCCCGATGTCGGGAAGCGCCGGCAGGTACATGTCGATGGCAAAGGGGCCGATGGCCGAAAGAAGGCCCAGAACGAGGGCGGCGCGGAGGAAGGGCGAAGGAAACATGGGCCCGATTGTCGCCAACGGCGGCATCCGCCGCTCGGGCGCCCGATTGGCCGGCGGCCGGGCGCGGTCTTGCCCGGCGCACCCGGCCTATTTGAGGTAGGAGCGCAGCGCCGAGGCCACCGCCGCCACGTCCTGCGCGCGCTGCTGCGCGGGAGCTGCGGGGTCACCCAGGTGCTGAACGATGTGGCCTTCCAGCACCTGCGCCATCAGGCCGTTCACCGCGCCGCGGATGGCCGCGATTTGTTGCAGCACCGCCATGCAGTCTGCTTCTTGTTCGAGCGCCCGCTCCAGGGCCGCGGCCTGGCCCTGGATGCGCCGCACGCGGGCCAGGAGCTTCTTTTTTCCGTGGATGGTATGGGCCATGGCCGGATTGTACGAAGGGTTGAAAATATACTGGGGTACAGTATCTCTCACCATGACGGTCATGACCCAAAACCCTTCCGCCAACGCCCCCCTCGCAGCCGGCTGGCAGCACCCCCATGTCTTCAGCCAGGGCAATCCCCTGGCCGAGCGCAACACCCGCTGGGCGGTGGCGCTGACGGTCGCCATGATGGTGGCGGAGATCGTCGGCGGCTGGGCCTTCGGCTCGATGGCATTGCTGGCGGACGGCTGGCACATGGGCTCGCATGCCCTGGCGCTCGGGCTGTCCGCCGTGGCGTATGCCGCGGCCCGGCGCCACGCGAGCGATGGCCGCTTCGCCTTCGGCACCTGGAAGATCGAGGTGCTGGGCGGTTACACCAGCGCCATCCTGCTGCTGCTCGTGGCCGGGCTCATGGTCTACCAGTCGGTGCAGCGGCTCGTGGCCCCAGCGCCCATCCAGTATGAGCAGGCCGTATTCACGGCCGCGCTCGGACTGGCGGTCAACCTGGCGTGCGCCTGGCTGCTGCGGGGCGGGCATGCGCACCACGCACACCACTCGCACCACGAACACCCTGCGCATGAAGGCCACGGCCACGGCCACAGCCATGGGATGACGCCAGCCGATCTGAACCTGCGGTCGGCCTACCTGCACGTGGTGGCCGACGCTGCCACGTCGGTGCTGGCCATCGCCGCACTGTGCGGGGGGCTGCTGTGGGGCGCCGACTGGCTCGACCCGGCCGTGGGCCTGCTGGGCGCGGCCCTGGTCGCGGGCTGGGCCTGGGGGCTGCTGCGCGATACCGGGCGGGTGCTGCTGGACGCGGAAATGGACGCGCCCGTGGTGCAGGAAATCCGCGATGCGATCGCCGCCAGCCCCATTCCCGCCAGCGTGTGCAACCTTCACGTGTGGCGCGTCGGGACGGGCCTGTATGCCTGCATCCTGTCGCTGTCCACGGCCCATCCGTCCGTGGCGCCCGACTTCTTCAAGCGCCTGCTGAGCGTGCACGAGGAACTGGTACACGTCTCCATCGAGGTGAACCGGGCCGACACCTCCGGCCGACCCCACTGACCCGGCTGCGCACCAACGCGGGCATCCGCGACGGCACCGCCCATGCTCAAAGGTACTTGAGCCAGGCGATGTCTCGCCGCCGCGCCTTGAAGGCCCCGAAGGCCTTCACCGCTGGGTACAGCGCCACGGCCAGGACGGCCGTGCACAGCCAAACGGCCCACATGGCGTCGAACCCGAAATACGCGCCCTGGGTCTTGCCCCACACGGCCACCGCCGCGAGGTAAAGCAGCTTGAGCACGTACAGGTGCAGCAGGTAAAAGAACATGGGCGCGGCACCGAACCCCGCCAACACCCGCAGCCCGGCCCCGGGCCGCGCCCGCTCGAACGCCCGCAGCACCAGCAGGCCGACGCCGAGCGTGAGCGCGACGAACAGCAGCGAAGGCGGGTATTTGGTCACGTTGAGAAACGACATCGCGGTGGCCAGGGCCGTGTCGCCCGCCACCCAGGGCTTGTCGCCGTACACGTTCCACCAGCGCAACACGGCAAACCCGGCCAGCAGGCCCGTGCCCCAGGCCAGCAGGCGGCGCTGCCGCGCGCCCGCATCCGTGGACGCCAGGAACCAGGGTCCGGCCGCATAGCCCAGCGCGATCACACCGATCCAGGGCAGCAGCGGATAGGAAGTGCGCAGGCGCAGCGATTCGCCCACTTCGATCCAGCCGCGGTCGTGCAGCACCGCCCAGGGAATGTGCAGCGCATGGCCGACCGGAAAATGCAGCCCGTCGAGCAGGTTGTGCCCGGCCACGATCACCACGCCCAGGGCGATCAACACGGTGCGCGGCAGCCACAGCAGCGCGGCCAGGGCCAGCATGCTCAGGCCGATCACCCAGATCACCTGCAGGTACACCACCTGGGGCGGCCACTGGAAGGTCCAGGCAAAGTTCACCAGCGTGAGTTCCAGCGCGACCAGGAAGAACCCACGCTGGAGCAGGAACACCGAGGCCGCCCCCCGGCCTCCGCCCTGCCGTGAACCATACAGGCAGGCGGACAGCCCCGTGAGAAACACGAACACCGGCGCGCACACGTGGGCCAGCAGCCGGCTTGCGAACAGGTCGGGCGAGGTGGCCGCGACGACCATGGGGTCGCTGACCTGGTGGTGCAGGAAAAAGGTTTCGCGCACGTGGTCCAGCAGCATGAACAGGATGACGAGCCCGCGCAGCGCGTCGATGGACTGCAACCGCGCGGAGGCGGGGCCAGCGTTGGGGGAAGGCAGGGAGCGGTCGATGGGCATGGAAGGGGTGGTGCGATGCCGGCATGGCCCTGGACTGCCGAGCGGTGGCGCTGTGGCGGCAGGAGCGATCCTTTGACGGCAAGTGGGCGAAAAGGCGCGATTGTGCCCGTTCGGGACAGGCCCGCTGCAATGCGCCTTCCCTCGGGGCCAAAACAAAGGTGCGTTCTGTGGGCTCATCTAAGGGGTCCATCCGGCGGCAGTGCGATGCGCACCCGGATCGACAACATGTAAAGCCCTTTTTCAGACCAGGCCATCCGCTGGCATTGCAGCATTCTTATGAAGAGCCACTATTGATTGGTCCGGGACGGGTGGACAGATCCCACGCAGCGAAGCCGCCTCTCGCCACCAAAAACCAAAGAAAAAGCCCTCGCAAGCATTGCTTGCGAGGGCTTCCATTTGGCGGAGTGGACGGGACTCGAACCCGCGACCCCCGGCGTGACAGGCCGGTATTCTAACCAACTGAACTACCACTCCTGGCAGGCAGCGTTTGCTTGTGAAAAGACACAAGCCAAGTGCTACAAACTTGGCGACCCTACGGGGATTCGAACCCCGGTACTCACCGTGAAAGGGTGATGTCCTAGGCCTCTAGACGATAGGGTCAAAACCTGGGAACTAACCGTTCTCTAACTCTCAGTGGTGGAGGTAAACGGGATCGAACCGATGACCTCTTGCATGCCATGCAAGCGCTCTCCCAGCTGAGCTATACCCCCACTTTCTTCGGCATTCACCAAAGAAAAACCCTTGCACATCCAAGACCTGCAAGGGCTTTGACTGGCGGAGTGGACGGGACTCGAACCCGCGACCCCCGGCGTGACAGGCCGGTATTCTAACCAACTGAACTACCACTCCTGGCAGGCAGCGTTTGCTTGTGAAAAGACACAAGCCAAGTGCTACAAACTTGGCGACCCTACGGGGATTCGAACCCCGGTACTCACCGTGAAAGGGTGATGTCCTAGGCCTCTAGACGATAGGGTCAAAACCTGGGAACTAACCGTTCTCTAACTCTCAGTGGTGGAGGTAAACGGGATCGAACCGATGACCTCTTGCATGCCATGCAAGCGCTCTCCCAGCTGAGCTATACCCCCACTGAATGACCACATTCACACTGTGACTGTCATCATTTCCTGAGCCTTGAATTATAGACAGGTTTTTAAGGCTTCAGCAATCTCGCTGCGATTTTTTCGCGGCCTACGAGTTCGAGCACCGCATCGACCGATGGCGTGTGGGCCGTTCCCACGGTCAGCACGCGCACCGGCATGGCCAGTTGCGGCATCTTGAGCGAATGGGCGGCCAGCACTTCCTTGAAGGCGGCAGCGATCGCCACCTTGTCCCACGTGCAGGTGGCCAGGGCCTGCGCCAACGCGCCGATGGCAGGCCACACGGCTTCGGTCACGTGCTTGGCGTACTCCTCGGGGTTGGGCGCCACATCGCCGTAGAAGACGAAAGCCCAGTCCGCCAATGCCACGGTCGTGTCGCAACGGTCCTTGAAAAGCGCGCAGATGCGCGGAAGGCGACCATCAGCCAACTCTGCCGCAGAAACGCCCCGCTGTTCCAGCCGCGGCGCCACGAGGGCGGCCAGGGCGTCGTCCGCCATGGCTTTGAGATGCTGCGCGTTCACCCACCGCAGCTTGGCTTCGTCGAACTGGGCGGCGCTGCGCCCCAGATGGTCGAGATTGAACCACTGCAAGAATTGCTCGCGGCTGAAGATCTCGTCGTCGCCGTGGCTCCAGCCCAGGCGGGCCAGGTAGTTCACCATGGCTTCGGGCAGATAGCCTTCGTCCCGGTACTGGGTCACGGGCTTGGCGCCATTGCGCTTGCTCATCTTCTCGCCCTGCTCGTTGAGCACGGTGGGCAGGTGGGCATACACCGGCGGCTGCTTTCCGAGGGCCTCGAAAATGTTGATCTGGCGCGGTGTGTTGTTGACGTGGTCGTCCCCACGGATCACGTGGGTGATCGCCATGTCGATGTCATCGACCACCACGCAGAAGTTGTACGTGGGCGTGCCATCGGGCCGCGCGATCACCAGATCGTCGAGCTCGTCGTTGCGGATCTCGATGCGCCCCTTGACCTTGTCGTCCCAGACGACGGAGCCGCCCAGCGGATTGCGAAAACGCAGCACCGGCTGCACGCCCTGCGGCACGTCCGGCAGGGTCTTGCCGGGCTCGGGGCGCCACGTGCCGTCGTAGCGCGGCTTTTCCTTGGCCTGCATCTGCCGTTCGCGCAGCGCGTCGAGTTCCGGCACGCTCATGTAGCAGGGATAGACATGGCCGGCCTCCTGCAACTGGGCCAGCACTTCCTTGTAGCGGTCCATGCGCTGCATCTGGTAGAACGGGCCTTCGTCGGGCTGCATGCCGAGCCATTCCATACCTTCCAGAATCACGTCCACGGCGGCCTGGCTGGACCGCTCCAGGTCGGTGTCCTCGATGCGCAGGATGAAGTCGCCACCCGTTGCGCGGGCGAACGCCCAGGGGTACAGGGCGGAGCGGATGTTCCCCAGATGGATGAACCCCGTGGGCGAGGGAGCGAAACGCGTGCGAACGCGCTGGGTCAGGTTGGCTTCGGTCATTGCAGGGTATCCAGGCCGCGCGCGAGGTCGGCCTTCAAATCTTCGATGTGTTCCAGCCCGACCGCCACGCGGATCAGGCCTTGCCCCAGGCCGGCGGCCTGGCGCTGCTCTTCGGTCAGGCGGCCATGCGAGGTGCTGGCGGGATGGGTGATGGTGGTCTTGGTGTCGCCGAGATTGGCCGTGATGCTGCACACCCGCGTGCTGTCGATCACATGGAATGCCTGTGCACGGGCCGAGGCCGGATCGCCCTCTTTCACCTTGACGTCGAACGACAGCACGGCGCCGCCGAGGCCGGATTGCTGGTGCATGGCCAGCGCATGCTGGGGATGGGACGCCAGGCCCGGGTAGTACACGCGCGCCACATGTGGATGCGATTCGAGCCAGTCGGCCAGCTGCAGCGCGTTGGCGCTCTGCGCCTTCATGCGGATGGACAAGGTTTCCATGCCCTTCAGAACCACCCATGCATTGAAGGGCGACAGGTTCATGCCCGCGCTGCGGATCATGGGCGCGAGCTTGTCGTCGATGAGCGCGCGGGGTCCGCACACGGCCCCCGCCATCACCCGGCCCTGTCCGTCGAGGAACTTGGTGCCCGAGTGCAGGACCAGATCCGCCCCCCATTTGGCGGGCTGCTGCAAGGCGGGAGAGGCAAAGCAGTTGTCCACGGCAAGCAGCACGCCGGCTTCATGGGCGATGTCGGCCAGCGCCTGGATATCGCACAGATCGGTCAGCGGATTGGTGGGGGTTTCCGCAAACATGAGCCGCGTTTCCGGGCGCAGCGCGGCCTTCCATGCGGCCGCATCGGTCTGCGGCACGAACGTGGTCTGCACGCCGAAACGCGATAGCTCTCCGCCGATGAGCTTGATGGTCGAGCCGAACATCGACCTGGAGCAGATCACATGGTCGCCGGTCTTGAGCAGTGCCAGGCACATGAGCAGGATGGCCGACATGCCGGTGGCGGTGCCGATCGCGGATTCGGTGCCTTCCAGGGCGGCCAGGCGCCGCTCGAAGCTCGTGACCGTGGGATTGCCGGTCCGGGTGTAGGTGTAGCCCTCTTCCTCGCCGGCAAACCGGCGCGCCGCCGTCGCCGCGTCGGGCTGCACGAAGCTGCTGCTCAGGTACAGCGCCTCGGAATGCTCGCCATACACGCTGCGGGGAATGGCTTCGCGCACCGCCAGCGTGTCGGGGTGCAGGCCTTCGGGAAGGGTTCGGGCATTCAAGGGGGAGTTCATGGCGTGAAGATCCAAGCGAATAGCGGTCAGGCGTCCTGCGCGTTGGGCAGGGCCAGGCGGGAAGTGTCTTCCTCCTGCGGCTCCTCCACGCCTACACGCCCTTCGTTCAGCCGCGCGATGTCCTGCGCGGTGATGTCGCCTGTGACGTACACGCCGTCGAAGCACGAGGCGTCGAAGCCTTCGATGCGCCCGTTCAGGGCGCCGACCGCCTTCTTCATGCCGTTGACGTCCTGATAGATCAAGGCATCGCAGCCGATGGACTGCCGCACTTCTTCGACCGTGCGGCCATGGGCCACCAGTTCATTGCTCGTGGGCATGTCGATGCCGTACACGTTGGGATAGCGCACCGGCGGCGCGGCGCTGGCCAGGTAGACCTTGCGGGCGCCCGCGTCGCGCGCCATCTGCACGATCTCGCGCGAGGTGGTGCCACGCACGATGGAGTCGTCCACCAGCAGCACGTTGCGGCCCTTGAACTCGCTGGCGATGACGTTCAACTTTTGCCGCACGGACTTCTTGCGAACGCCCTGCCCCGGCATGATGAAGGTGCGCCCCACGTAGCGGTTCTTCACGAAGCCCTCGCGGTACGGAATGCCCAGCAAATGCGCCAGTTGCGTGGCGCTCGGGCGGCTCGATTCCGGGATGGGAATGATCACGTCGATCTCGCTGGGCGGCACCGTGGAGACCACGCGCTTGGCCAATGCCTCGCCCAGGTTCAGGCGGGCCTGATACACCGAGATGCCGTCCAGCACCGAATCCGGACGCGCCAGATAGACGAACTCGAAGATGCAAGGGTTGAGCTGCGGCGCATCGGCGCACTGCTGCGCATGCACCGTGCCGTCGTCCGTGATGAACACAGCCTCGCCCGGCTGGATATCGCGTTCGAACACGTGGTTGGTGCCTTCCAGGGCCACCGACTCGCTGCCGACCATCACGGTGCCTTCCGGGCTGCGGCCCATGCACAGCGGGCGGATGCCGTGGGGATCGCGGAAGGCGACCAGCCCGTGGCCGGCGATCAGCGCGATCACGGCGTAGGAGCCCTTGACGCGGCGGTGCACGGCACGCACGGCCGCAAACACGTCTTCGGTCTGCAGCGGCACACCGCGGGTGGCGCGCTCCAGCTCATGCGCGAACACGTTAAGCAGCACTTCGGAGTCGCTCTCGGTGTTGGTGTGGCGGTGGTCGGTCGAAAACAATTCGGCGCGCAGCGATTGCGCATTGGTCAGGTTGCCGTTGTGCACCAGCACCAGGCCGAAGGGGGCGTTCACGTAGAACGGCTGGGCCTCTTCCTCACTGTAGGCATTGCCCGCCGTGGGGTAGCGCACCTGACCCAGGCCGACCGTGCCCGGCAACGCACGCATGTTGCGCGTGCGAAACACGTCGCGCACCATGCCCTTGGCCTTGTGCATGAAGAACTTGCGCCCCTGCTGGGTGACGATGCCCGCCGCATCCTGGCCCCGGTGCTGCAGGAGCAGCAGAGCGTCATAGACCAGTTGGTTGACAGGAGCCGTGCTGACCACGCCGACGATTCCACACATATTCGCGTTCCATCCAAAGGCGGGCGATCCCGCAATAAAAAATCAGTGCAGCGCCACCGGGGTGGCGCCGCGTCCCTGTCATGAAGGCAGATGCCTTCCCAGCGCTGGCGGCAAAGCCGGCTTCAAAACTTCCAGCACACCCGTCAATATGGGGGCGGCCTGCGACTCTTTCCACCACAGCCCCTCCTGCAAGGGGGTCCACAGCACCACGAGCGATGCCGCCAGCAGCAGCACCATGCCCCGCAGGGCCCCGAACGCGGCCCCGAGCGTGCGGTCCACGGGGCGCAGGCCCACCGCCTCGATCAATTTTTTGGCCAGCCAGGCCAGGAATCCACAGGCAAACAGCGTGCCGATGAACGCCAGCGCAAAGCCCGCCGCATGCCGCACGGACTCGGCCGAATCGGAAATCGGCAGCCACCGCCCCACGTCCTCGGCCCACCACTGGGCCATGAAAAAGGCCATGACCCAGCCCGCCAGCGACAACACTTCATAAATCAGCCCGCGCCAGGCCCCCAGCACCAGGGACCCCAGCAGCACCGCCAAGAAAATCCAGTCCAGCGATGCCATGCACGCACGCGAGCCGTCGGCCGGCTACAGCGCCAGGACCGAAGCCGACAGGCCCAGGCCCTTCACGCGCGCAGCCGCCTTGTCCGCTTCGGCGCGGGAGGCATAGGGGCCGACCCTGACGCGGGTGCGTTTACCGTCCTTGGTGTCCACCACCTGGGTGTAGGTCTTGAGGCCGGCGCGCTCCAGCGACTGGCGCACTTCGCGGGCCTTGTCGGCATCGGCGAAGGCACCCACCTGCACGATCAGCCGGCCCTCTTCGCTTTTGGAGGCCGCCGCAGCCGGCGCCGGGGTATCGCGCCCTTCGAGCAAGGCCCGCGCACGCGCCGCGTCTTCCGAGCGCTGCGGTTTGGCCTCGGGCTTGGGTTCGGGTTTGGGTTCCGGCTTCGATTCGTGGACCTGAGGCTTGGGCTCCGGCCGGGGGGCCGGCTTGGGCTCGGCCCGCACCTCAGGCTTGGACGCCGCCGCAGGCGCGGGCGCAGGGGCATGCACCGGCGCAGACGCCGCCGGCTTGGGCGCGTTGCGGCTGGACGGCACGACCTCTTCGCCTTCGGCCAGGCCCCCGGCCGACGCTATGGCCGGGGCCGACGCTGCCGGACGGGCCGGCGCAGCCTCGGGCACCACCAGGGGCGCCACCTTGTTGCGATCAGGAATGTCGATGGGAATATCGACCGGAATGGGGCGCGGCTGGGTGTCGAACAGGATGGGGAAACCCACCACCCCCAGCAACACCAGCACCGCTGCGCCGATCAGCCGGTGCCGTGCGCGCCGACGCATGGCCTCGATGCTCTCGGCCTGGGCATTGCGCGAACGCTTGCCCGCGGGTTTATCGGGTTGCTCCTTGCTGCCGGGCCACCGAAACTTGAAAAATGCCATGGAGTGCAGAATCGTGCGGACCTTATGCGCCCAGATGCTTGGCCTGCAGGCGAGGCGTCCCGTTGGTCAGAACGCCGCCCACCGTGTAGAACGAGCCAAAGACCACGATTCTATCAGCCGGCTCCGCGGCATCGACGGCCGCCTGCAGTGCCTGCTGGGGGTCCACGTGCAGGCTGGTGGGCACGGTGCGGCGCCCCCCGGCCACGATCTGCAGGGCGTTCCATTTCTGCTGCAGGCCCGCGGCGCTCTCGGCGCGGGGCGTGGGCAGATCGGTGAAATACCAGCGGTCCACCAGCGGGCCGATCTTGGCCAGCATGGGGCCGAGGTCCTTGTCGGCCATGGCGCCCAGCACGGCATGCGTGGTGGGGAAGAACCCCATCGCGTCCAGGTTGGCGGTCAGCGCCGCCACCGAATGGGGGTTGTGCGCCACATCCAGAACCAGGGTCGGCTGGCCGGGAACGATCTGGAAGCGCCCGGGCAGCTCCACCATGGCCAGCCCGTTGCGCACCGCCTGCGCGGTGACCGGAAGCCGGTCGCGCAGGGCCTCGAGCGCTGCCAGGGCGCCGGAGGCATTGACGAGCTGGTTGGCGCCCCGCAAGGAGGGGTAGGCCATGCCGGCGTAGCGGCGGCCCCGCCCGGCCCAGCTCCACTGCTGCTTGTCGCCCGAAAAGTTGAAGTCATGGCCGAAGCGCCACAGGTCGGCGCCGATCTCCAGCGCATGGTCGAGCACGCTCTGCGGCGCCATGGGATCGCTCACCACCACGGGACGGCCCGTGCGCATGATGCCGGCCTTCTCGCGCCCGATGGTTTCGCGGTCGGGCCCCAGGAATTCGGTGTGGTCGATGTCGATGCTGGTGATGACGGCGCAGTCCGTGTCGATCACGTTGGTGGCATCGAGCCGCCCGCCCAGGCCGACCTCGAGGATGGCCACATCCAGCCGCGACAGGCTCATGAGCCGCAGGATCGCCAGGGTGGTGAACTCGAAGTACGACAGCGAGATGTCCTCGCCGTCCAGGGTCCTGGCGCTTTCCACGGCGGCGAAGTGCGCGATCAGATCCGAAGCGGCGACGATTTCGCCGTGGATGCGGCACCGCTCCTCGAAGTGCACCAGGTGCGGCGACGTGTACACCCCGGTGCGGTAGCCCGACTGCAGCGCCACCGCTTCGAGCATGGCGCAGGTGGAGCCCTTGCCGTTGGTGCCGGCCACGGTGATGACCGGGCAGTCGAACCGCAGATCCATGCGCCGGGCCACGGCACGCACGCGGTCCAGGCCCATGTCGATGTTCTTCGGGTGCAGGCGCTCGCAATGGCCGAGCCAGCCTTCCAGGGTGTCGAAATTGGTGTGCATACGGGGCCGGATTGTCGCCGAGCGCGGCTTGCACGATGATCTGCGCCATGAGTACCCCCACCCGTACCCCCGCCCACGCCGCCGCCCGCCTGGACACCACCGTGCTCTACGGCATTCCCAACTGCGACACCGTCAAGAAGGCCCGCGCCTGGCTCGCCGCCCAGGGCGTTGCGCACCAGTTCCACGACTTCAAGAAGCAGGGCGTGCCGGCCGATCGCCTGCCGCATTGGGCCGATGCGGTGGGCTGGGAAAAGCTGCTCAACCGCCAGGGAACGACCTGGCGCAAGCTGGATGCGGACACCCAGGCCGCCGTGCACGACGCGGGCAGCGCCACCGAGGTGATGAAGGCGCAGCCCAGCGTCATCAAGCGCCCGGTCGTGGAATGGGCGGACGGCCGCATCACCGTGGGTTTCAACGAAGCCGATTGGAACGAAGCCGCCACCGCGCGCTCCAAGCCCTGAAACGGCACAAATCTTTACCCAGATTTACGGCCCCCGGCTGCAGGCTTGACACGGCGACCCTAAACTTTTTCTCAGCCTGATGCGTTGTACACCGACCGAAAGGAGCTTCTCCATGAAGAAAATCATCTTGTTGACCGCGCTGGCTGCCGTTGCAGCCAGTGCCAGCGCCCAGGAGCAGGGCCGCGTCCTCTCCGCCACCCCCATCACCGAGCAGGTGGCCATTCCCCAGCAGGTGTGCGGTAACGAAACCATCTACGGCGAATCCCGGCCGACCGGCGCCGGAGCCGTGCTGGGTGCCATCGCCGGCGGGGCCACCGGCAACGCGATCGGCAAAGGCAGCGGCCGCGCCGCCGCCACCGCCATCGGGCTGATCGGCGGGGCCGTGCTGGGCAACAACATCGAGGGCACCCGGCCCGAGTACCAGAACGTGCAGCGCTGCTCCACCCAGACGTACTACGAGAACCGCACCATGGGCTACAACGTGCTCTACGAGTACGCGGGCCGCCAGTACACCACCCGCACGCAGCACGACCCGGGCGCCTGGATTCCCGTGAGCGTGCAGCCCATCGCCAGCGCGCCGCCGGCCCCCGCCTACTCCGGCGGCTACGCCCAGCCGGGCGTGGTGGTCTCCACCTACCCTGGCCCGCCCGCCTACGTGACGCCCCCGTCCACCACGGTCATCGAATACCACGACAGCTACGGCCGCCCCTACTACCCACCCCGCCCGCGCGATCCCTACTGGCGCTGAAGGGACCACCGGCCGGACGGCCAACGCATCCAGCAGGGAGCCTTCGGGCTCCCTTTTTCGTGGGGCGCGCCTTCGGCACGGCGTTTTGGGGCGCCGCCTCGCACGGGGAACGGGGGCCGGCCGCAGCGTTCAACCTAGAATCTTCGGTTTTCCCCCTTCCTCTTCCTTTCAAGCGCATCCATGACCACCGAAACCATCGACGGCGTGTCCGTCACCACCCAAGCCAACGTGTATTTCGACGGCAAATGCGTGAGCCACAACATCACGTTTCCGGACGGCACGAAGAAATCGGTGGGCGTGATCCTGCCCGCCACGCTGACCTTCAACACCGGCGCGCCCGAGATCATGGAATGCGTGGGCGGCGAGTGCGAGTACAAGCTGGACGGCACCGACGCCTGGGTGAAGTCCGGCGCGGGCGAGAAATTCAGCGTGCCCGGCCAGTCGAAGTTCGAGATCCGCGTCGCCAGCGCCTACCACTACATCTGCCACTTCGGCTGAACCGCAAGGCACCGCACATGGCCACCATCCTCCAGAACCTGCCCCTGAACCAGAAGGTCGGCATCGCCTTCTCCGGCGGTCTCGACACCAGCGCAGCGCTGCGCTGGATGAAGAACAAGGGCGCCCTGCCCTACGCCTACACGGCCAACCTGGGCCAGCCCGACGAGCCGGACTACGACGCCATCCCCGCCAAGGCGATGGAATACGGCGCCGAAAAAGCCCGCCTGGTGGACTGCCGCACGCAGCTCGCCCATGAAGGCATCGCCGCGCTGCAGGCCGGCGCCTTCCACATCAGCACGGCCGGCATCACCTACTTCAACACCACGCCGCTGGGCCGCGCCGTCACCGGCACCATGCTGGTGGCAGCCATGAAGGAAGACGACGTCCACATCTGGGGCGACGGATCGACCTTCAAGGGCAACGACATCGAGCGCTTTTACCGCTACGGACTGCTCACCAACCCTTCGCTCAAGATCTACAAGCCCTGGCTGGACCAGCTGTTCATCGACGAGCTGGGCGGTCGCGCCGAAATGTCGGCCTTCATGACGAAGGAAGGCTTCGGCTACAAGATGAGCGCCGAAAAGGCCTACAGCACCGACAGCAACATGCTGGGCGCGACGCACGAGGCCAAGGACCTGGAGTTCCTGAACAGCGGCATCCGCATCGTGAACCCCATCATGGGGGTGGCGTTCTGGAAGGACGATGTTCAGGTCAAGTCCGAGGAAGTGTCCGTGCGCTTCGAGGAAGGCCAGCCCGTCGCCCTGAACGGCGTCGAGTACAACGACCCCGTGGCGCTGATCCTGGAAGCCAACCGCATCGGCGGCCGCCATGGCCTGGGGATGAGCGACCAGATCGAGAACCGCATCATCGAAGCCAAGAGCCGCGGCATCTACGAAGCCCCGGGCCTGGCGCTGCTGCACATCGCCTACGAGCGTCTGGTGACCGGCATCCACAACGAAGACACCATCGAGCAGTACCGCATGAACGGCCTGAAGCTGGGCCGCCTGCTGTACCAGGGCCGCTGGTTCGACCCGCAGGCCATCATGCTGCGCGAGACCGCCCAGCGCTGGGTGGCGCGCGCCGTGACCGGCACGGTGACGCTGGAGCTGCGCCGCGGCAACGACTACTCGCTGCTCAACACCGAATCGCCCAACCTGACCTATGCGCCCGAGCGCCTGTCGATGGAAAAGGTGGAAGACGCGCCATTCAGCCCCGCCGACCGCATCGGCCAGCTGACCATGCGCAACCTGGACATCATCGACACGCGCCACAAGCTGGGCGTCTACGCCCAGTCCGGCCTGCTGTCGCTGGGCGGCAATGCCGCGCTGGCGCAACTGGGCGACGGCAGCGAGAAAAAGTAACGCCAGGCATCGAAAGGCCTCCAGCGCTACTGCCACATGCGCTGGCAGCTATGAAAACAAGAGCAACCGCCCCGCCACCCGGCCGGGCGGTTTTCTTTTTTTGGCAGGCGGCGCGGATTCCCGTCACAAACCGGCCCGGCCACCCGTCTTGAAGGCATGAACGCCGACACACCCCTCGCCCCGGACCCGCACATCGCCACGTTCCTTCAGCACCGCCCGCGCCTCATGGGCGTGGCCTACCGCATGCTGGGCAGCCGCGCCGATGCGCAGGACGTGCTGCAGGACGCCTGGCTGCGCTGGCAGTCCACGCCGGCCGAGCGCGTGCAGACGGCCGAAGCCTGGCTGGTGACCACCGTCACCCGCCTGTGCCTGGACCGGCTGCGCGCCACCCGCACCGAGCGCGAGGCCTACAGCGGCCCGTGGCTGCCCGAGCCCTGGCTGGACCGCGACGCCACCGCGCCGGCGGCCGATGCGCGCGCCGAACTGGCGTCCGATCTTTCCATCGCGCTGCTGGTAGTGCTGGAGCGCCTGTCGCCCGACGAGCGCGCCGCCTTCCTGCTGCACGACGTGTTCGACAGCGACTACGCCGAGATCGCCACCGTGCTGGACCGCAGCGAGGCCGCCTGCCGCCAACTGGTGCACCGCGCCCGCACCCAGGTGCGCCGCGAGAAGGTGCGCTTTTCGGCCACGCCGGACGCCGCGCGGGCCCTGCTGCACCGCTTCATGGACGCAATGCGCGCCCAGGACCACGGCGCCCTGCTCGCCCTGTTCGCGCCGGGCGCCACCTGGACGCCCGATGCGGGCGGCAAGGTCCAGGCCGCCACCAAGGTGGTGCGCGGCCCCCGGGCCCTGGCCCGGCTGGCGGCGGGCCTGTGGCGCGTGTACCTGGGCCACCTCGCCGTGCAGGAAGTGCAGATCAACGGCACGCCGGGCCTGGTGCTGCGTGAGGGCGGCACGCCGCGCGTGGCGCTGGCCTTGCAGACCGACGGCACGCACATCCACGGCATCTATGCCGTGCTGAACCCGGACAAGCTGCGCGGGCTGTAGGCCCCGCCGCCGCCCGGTCCCCTTTTCCCGCTCCGTTCCCGATGGCATGGCACCCGCGCCGGGTGCGGGCCGCGCCATGGGCCACGGTTTTCCCACCCGCTCCTTCCTTCAACCACCCACCGCCACGAAAGGCATCCCATGTCCCACGCCCGCATCGACCTCATGACAAACCATCCCGCCACCGCGAACGCCATGATGGCGCTGGAGAACCAGCTGCGCGCCGGCGCGCTGCCCCTCGCCCTCAAGGAACTGGTGAAGATGCGCGTGTCGCAGATCAACGGCTGCGCGTTCTGCATCGACCTGCACGTGGGCGTGGCCCGCCGGCATGGCGAGACCGACCGGCGCCTGCACCTGCTGGCGGCCTGGCGCGAGGCCGGCCTGTTCGATGCCCGCGAACGCGCGGCGCTGGCCTGGGCCGAATCGCTGACCCGCCTGGCCGCCACGCAGGACGTGCCGGACGCGGTCTATGACCTGGTGGCGGCGCAGTTCTCGGAGGCGGAGATCGTCGAGCTGTCGCTGGCCGTCGTCGCCATCAACGGCTGGAACCGGTTCCAGGTCGCCTTCCGCGCGCCACCGGCGGGCGGCGCCGGCGTCTGAGCGCCCCGTTCGGGCTTCCGCACCGGAAATCAGAGCCAAATCGGCTTGATGCCCTAGTCAAATATGCCACCAGTGCTATCAATAACATAGCAATTTCTCTGCGGCGGCCTTGCAGCCGCTTCGCGGCAGAACCGGCCGCACGCGCCGGGCCTAGACCACCACCGGCTCCGGCTCCAGCCGGATGCCGAAGCGCTCGTACACGCTGGTCTGGATGGCCTTGGCCAGCGTCATCACCTCGCCGCCGGTCACGCTGTCGGCGCCCCGGCCGCGGTTGACCAGCACCAGCGCCTGCTTTTCGTACACGCCGGCCTTGCCCACGCTCTTGCCCTTCCAGCCGCAGGCATCGATCAGCCAGCCCGCCGCCAGCTTGATGGTGCCGTCGGGCATGGGGTAGTGCACGATGCGCGGCTCGCGGGCGATGATGTCCGAGCACTGGTCGGGCGTCACCGTGGGGTTCTTGAAAAAGCTGCCGGCATTGCCCACCACGGCCGGGTCGGGCAGCTTGGCGCGGCGCACCTCGCACACCCATTCGAAGATCTGTTGCGCCGTGGGCTCGGCCACCCCGGCCTCGGCCCGCTTGCGCTCCAGGTCCAGGTAACCCAGCTCGGGCTTCCAGGGCTTGGGCAGGCGAAAGCGCACGTGCGTGATGGCCGCGCGCCCCGCCAGGCCCATGCCGCGCGGCGCGCTGCCCTCGGCGGCGCCCGCGGGGGCGGCGGGGGCCTGGTGCTTGAAGACGGAATCGCGGTAGCCGAACGCGCACTGGGCGGCATCGAGCGTGAACGGCTGGCCCGTCGCCAGGTCGATGGCATCCAGGGAATCAAAGCGGTCCTGCAGTTCGACGCCGTAGGCGCCGATGTTCTGCACGGGCGCCGCGCCCACGGTGCCGGGAATGAGCGCCAGGTTTTCCAGGCCGGGAAAGCCGTGCGCCAGGGTCCAGGCGACGGCGTCGTGCCAGGACTCGCCGGCACCGGCCTCCACGATGAAGGCCTGGGCGGTTTCCTGCACCAGCCGCAGGCCCTTGATCTCCATCTTGAGGACCACGGGCTTCACGTCGCCCGTGAGGACGATGTTGCTGCCGCCGCCCAGCACGAAGACGGGCGAGCCCGCCAGCTGCGGGTCGGACACCAGGGCGCGCACGTCCTCGACCGCGCGGGCGCGCACCAGCGTGTGGGCGCGGGCCACGATGCCGAAGGTATTGCAGTGCTGCAGGGGAGCGTTTTTCTCGACTAACATCGACCGGATTGTCGCACCCGGCCCCTTTTCGCGGCCGGGTTCTCCCCCAGTTTCCGAGAGTGATGCCATGCCTTCTTTTGACACCGTTTGTGAAGCCAACCTCGTAGAAGTGAAGAACGCGGTCGAAAACACCGCCAAGGAAATCGGCACGCGCTTCGACTTCAAGGGCACGTCCGCCGCCATCGAGATCAAGGACAAGGAGATCACGCTGTTCGGCGATGCCGACTTCCAGCTCACCCAGGTGGAAGACATCCTGCGCAACAAGCTCACCAAGCGCAACGTGGACGTGCGCTTTCTCGACATGGAAAAGCCGCAGAAGGTCGGCGGCGACAAGGTCAAGCAGGTCGTGAAGGTGCGCAACGGCATCGAGAGCGAGCTGGCCAAGAAGATCCAGAAGCTCATCAAGGAAAGCAAGCTCAAGGTGCAGGCCGCCATCCAGGAAGAGAAAGTGCGCGTGACCGGCGCCAAGCGCGACGACCTGCAGGCGGCCATGGCCCTGCTGCGCAAGGAAGTGGTGGACATTCCTCTGTCGTTCGACAACTTCCGCGACTGACATCCCGCCGCCCGCTCCCCCGTCACCCGTCACCGCCTCGCCCCCGGCTTTCCTGCGATGCTCCTGCGCGCCATCCCGCTCGCTGCCGCCCTGGCGCTTGCGCCATGGCAGGCGCACGCCCAGGCGGTGGCGCTCACCGGCATCCTGGGAGCCAAGGCGCTGCTCGTGGTCAACGGCGGTGCGCCGCGCGGCGTGGGGCCGGGCGAGAGCCACCAGGGTGTGAAGGTCGTCTCGGTGGGGCGCGACGAGGCCGTGGTCGAGCTGGCCGGCGTGCGCCGAACGCTCGTGCTGGGCGAGGCCCCGGTGAGCGTGGGCAGCCGGGGCGCCGCCCCGGGGCGGCGCGTGGTGCTCACGGCGGACAGCCGGGGGCATTTCGTGAACAGCGGCACCATCAACGGCCGACCGATGCAATACCTCGTGGACACCGGCGCCAGTACGGTGGCCATCGGCCAGCCCGAGGCGGACCGCATGGGCCTGGCGTACCGGGGCGGGCAGCCCGTGATGCTGGGCACCGCCAACGGCACGGCCCAGGGCTGGCGCATCAAGCTCGATTCGGTGCGCATCGGCGATGTCGAGGTGCTCGGCGTGGACGCGGTCGTCACGCCCCAGGCCATGCCTTTCGTGCTGCTGGGCAACAGTTTCCTGAACGAGTTCCAGATGAGCCGCGTCAACGACCAGATGGTGCTGGAAAAGCGCCCCTAGCCCGCGCCCCATGTCCCTCAGCCATCCCACCGCCGGCGAGCCGTCCGACAGCGAATACGAAGACCTGCTCGGCCTGTGGTCGGACCTGGAATCCGCCCTGGCGGTGATCCTCTCGCGGCCCCTGCAGGTGCACGACTTCCCCGCCAAGGTGCGCCAGTGCGACCGATGGCTGCAGGAGCTGGTCGAGCACGACATCGACGCCGCCCTGTACCTGATGTTCCAGCTGGCCTCCACTTCCACGGTGGGCTACAGCGCATCGCATGCGCTGGTGTGCGGCACCCTGTGCCACATCCTCGCACGCGAGCTGCAGTTGCCCTCCCTGGAGCGCGACAGCCTGGTGCGGGCCGCGATCACCATGAACATCGGCATGACCGCGCTGCAGGACGAGCTGGCCAGCCAGCGCGAGCGGCCCAGCCCCGCGCAGCAGGAGGCCATCGAGGCGCACCCGCTGCGCAGCATGACCCTGCTGGAGCAGCTGGACGTGAAGGATCCGCTGTGGCTGGACGTCGTGGGCCAGCACCATGCGCCGTTGGCCGAGACGCAGCCGCTGGCGGGCATGCCCGCCGAGGACCGGCTCAGCCGCATCCTGGGGACGATCGACCGCTACGCCGCGATGATCAGCCCGCGCAAGTCGCGTGCGGGCCGCAGCGCCACGGATTCGGTGCGCGCCATCGTGGGCCAGGACGTAGACCGGCGCGACGAAGTCACCTATGCGCTCGTGCGCGCCGTCGGACTGTGCCCGCCTGGCACCTTCGTGCGGCTGGACAACGGCGAGACCGCACTGGTGCTGCGCCGCAGCGAGAAGGTCAACTCCCCCTTGGTGGCCAGCCTGCTCGACCGCGATGGCGAGCACCTGGCCCAGCCCCGGCTGCACCAGACGGCCAGTGGCCGGCCGCGCATCCAGTCGGCGCTGGCTCGGCCCGCGGTGAAGGTGGAGATCAACCATCGCACGCTGGTGCGCCTGGGCCACTATGCGGCCCAGCACAGCAGCGGGCTGATGGGGTTGGTGAGCACGGCGGGCCGGCCCTGACCGGGGCCCCGCCCTGCTCCGTTCGATCAGGGCTTTTTCTTCTTCTGGCCCAGCCGGGATTCGGTGCCGGCCATGAGGCGGCGGATGTTTTCGCGGTGCCGCCACACCAGCAGCGCCGACATGGCGGCGATGGCCACGCCGATGGTCGCGTCGGTGTACCAGAGCACGCCGCCGAACATCACGTAATACAGCGGCGCGAACACCGCCGCCGCGAGCGACGCGCCCGACGAGTAGCGAAAGAAGAACGCGATGATGACCCAGGTCAGCAGCGTGGCCAGTCCCAGCCATGGGCTGATGCCGACCAGCACGCCCAGCGCCGTGGCCACGCCCTTGCCGCCCTCGAAGCGAAAGAACACGGGCCACAGATGCCCGAGGAATGCCGCCAGGCCCACCAGCGCCACGGTGCCGTCCTCCAGGCCATAGGGCTTGCCGAAGGCCTGCACCAGCACCACGGGCAGCCAGCCCTTGACCGCATCGAGCAGCAGCGTGATCACGGCCGCGGCCTTGGAACCGGAGCGCAGCACGTTGGTGGCGCCGGGGTTCTTGCTGCCATAGGTGCGGGGATCGTTCAGGCCCATGGTGCGGCTCACGATGACGGCGAACGACAGCGAGCCCAGCAGGTAGGCGGCCACGGTGGCCAGGAGGCAATAGACGGTGGTCAAGGTAGGAATTCCTTCAGGATGCGGGCGCTACGAGAAGCCGGTGGCCGGCGCCCCGAAGGCGCGGCCCCGGTTCGGCGGGGCGGCCTATTCTGCCAGCGCGCACTGCACCGGCTTGGCACCGAGCTGCTGCACGCACACCTGCGGATCGATCTGCACCAGAAAGCCCCGGCGCCCGCCGTTGATGGCGATGTGCGGCAGCGCAAGGATGCTTTCCTCGATGTACACCGGCATGTCGCGCCGCGTGCCGAACGGCGAGGTGCCGCCCAACAGGTACCCGCTGTGGCGGTTGGCCACCTCGGGCTGGCAGGGCTCGACCGACTTGGCGCCGATCTGGCGGGCCAGGTTCTTGGTGGACACCTTGCGGTCGCCATGCATGAGCACGATGAGGGGTTTCGCATCCTGGTCCTGCATCACCAGCGTCTTGACGACGACGTGCTCGTCCAGCCCCAGGCTGGCCGCGCTGTGCGCGGTGCCGCCGTGCTCCACGTAGTCGTACGGATGCTCGGTGAAGGGCACGCCCTGGCGCCGCAGCCACTGGGTGGCCGGGGTTTCGCTCACATGGGCGGCCTTGGCGGCCTTCTTGCTCACAGTGCCGGGTCTCGCAGTTCCCAGCGCACCGCGTCGATGGCCGCGAGCAGGTCGGGCGAGAGCACCGTGCCCCAGGCATCGAGGTCTTCGTCCAGCTGGGCCAGCGAGGTCACGCCGATGATGGTGCTGGCCACCTGCCACTTGGTGTAGCAGAACGCCAGCGCCATCTGCGTGGGCGTGAGGCCGTGCTCGCGCGCCAGCGCGTTGTAGCGGCGCGAGGCCTCCAGCGCCTCGGGCCGGCCCCAGCGCTGCTTGCGCACCGATTCGTAGCTGGCGATGCGCGCGCCCTTCGGCGCATCGGCGCCGGTCGTGCCGCTGGCGTCGTACTTGCCCGTCAGCAGCCCGAAGCCCAGGGGCGAATACGCCAGCAGCGACACGCCCAGGCGGTGGCAGGACTCGTCCATGCCGTTTTCCCAGGTGCGGTTGATGAGGCAGTACGGGTTCTGCACCGTGGCCACGCGCGGCAGGCCGTGCTGCTCGGCCAGCCGCACGAACTCGTGCACGCCGTAAGGCGTTTCGTTGGACAGGCCGATGGCGCGCACCTTGCCGGCCTGCACCAGCCCGGCCAGCGCCTGCAGCTGGTCGTGGATGGGCGTGGCCGAGGTTTCCTTGGCGGGGTCGTAGTAGACCGTGCCGAACGCGGGCACGTGGCGCTCGGGCCAGTGGATCTGGTAGAGGTCGATCACGTCGGTCTGCAGGCGGCGCAGGCTGGCGTCGCACGAGGCCACGATGTCGGCCGGGGTCATTCCCTTGCCTTCGCGCACCCAGGGCATGCCGCGCGAGGGGCCCGCCACCTTGGTGGCCAGCACCGTCTTTTCGCGGGCGCCGGGGCGGCTGGCGAACCAGCGGCCGATGATGGTCTCGGTGGCGCCGTAGGTCTCGGCGCGCGCCGGCACGGCGTACATCTCGGCGGTGTCGATGAAGTTCACGCCCCGCTCCAGCGAGCGGTCGAGAATGGCATGGGCCGTGGCTTCGTCCACCTGTTCGCCGAACGTCATGGTGCCCAGGCAGATGGGCGTGACCTGGAGCGCGCTGGCGCCCAATGGGATTTTTTGCATGGGGAGAGGACCTACAAGCTGCGGATGGGCTGGGCAGAATAATGGATTTTTCCCGTTCCCGCAGCGAGCGCACCGCATGCCCGAAGGCCCCGCAGTCAGGGCCCCGAACGAGTGGCCGCCCGCTTGTCCCAGCCTTGACTGACGCCGCCGCGCCCTGCACGAATAATCGCCCGATGTACCAGCCCGCCCGCGCCTCCCAGAGCGAATTCGTCCCCGTCCGCACCCTGCAGTACCACGTTCGCCGCTGGAACGGCGAGGCGTCGCCCGCCTCCGCTTCCCCGTCTTCACCGTCTTCCCCTTCTCGGCCCCCGCTGGTGCTGATGCACGGCTGGATGGACGTGGGCGCCTCCTACCAGTTCGTGGTGGACGCGCTGTCTCAGGCGTTCTTCGCCGGCCGCACGGTCATCGCGCCCGACTGGCGGGGCTTCGGCCTGAGCCGCCTGCCGGCGCCCTGCGACCACTACGTGTTCGCCGACTACCTGGCCGACCTGGACCACCTGCTGGACCACTACGCGCCCGGCCAGCCGGTCGATCTGGTGGGCCACAGCATGGGCGGCAACGTGTGCATGGCCTATGCCGGCGTGCGGCCCGCGCGCATCCGCCGGCTGGTGAACCTGGAAGGCTTCGGCCTGCCGGCCACCACGCCCGACCAGGCCCCCCGGCGCTACGCGCAGTGGATGGACGAGATCCGGGCGCTGGAGCGCGGCGAGAAATCGCTCAAGGCCTACGACAGCGCCGACGGCGTGGCCCAGCGCCTCATCAAGACCAATCCGCGCCTGTCCGCCGACAAGGCCGCCTGGCTGGCCCGCCAGTGGGCCGCGCCCGACGCGCAGGGCCGCTGGCGCATCCTGGGCGATGCGGCGCACAAGATCACCAGCTCGCAGATCTACCGCGTGGAGGAAGCGCTGGCCCTGTACGACGGCATCACCGCGCCCACCCTCGCGGTGGAGGCCAGCGACGACAGCATGGGCCTGTGGTGGAAGGACCGCTACGACCTGCCCGAATACCACGCCCGCCTGCGCCACGTGCGCGATTGCCGCACCGCCGTGGTCCAGGACGCCGGGCACATGCTGCACCACGACCAGCCCGGCGCGGTGGCGGCGCTGATCGAGTCGTTCCTGAGCACTCCTGAATGAAACAGGCCGCCAGCGCATATTCCACTAGGGCATCTTGCTATCATTTTTGAAATAACGGCCCGTTTTGCGCCCCGGCAACGGGGCCGGCCGGCAGCGCCCTGCGCCCCGTGGAAGGGCATTGGGGGCGTGCGGCGCATCGCGTGAGAAAATCGCCGGTTATTCCACCGAACACTCAGGACACGCACCATGGACGCAGAACGCATCAACCTCATCGGCAACACCCTCTCCGACCTGACCGTGCGCACGCAAGAGTTACGGAGGTATCTTTGACTTCGATGCCAAATTCGAACGCCTGCGCACGGTAAACGCCTCGCTGGAAGACCCCACGGTCTGGAACGACCCCAAAAAGGCCCAGGAACTGGGCAAGGAAAAGAAGAGCCTGGACGGCGTGGTGCTCACGCTGGAGCGGCTCACGCGCGAGCTGGCCGACAACACCGAGCTCTTCGACATGAGCAAGGAAGAAGGCGACGACGACGGCCTGATGACCATCGAGGCCGAGACCGCCAAGCTCAAGCCCGAGATCGAGATGCTCGAGTTCCGCCGCATGTTCAGCAACGAGGCCGATCCGCTCAATTGCTTCGTGGACATCCAGGCCGGCGCCGGTGGCACCGAGGCCTGCGACTGGGCGGGCATGCTGCTGCGCCAGTACCTCAAGTACGCCGAGCGCAAGGGCTTCAAGACCACGGTGGAGGACGAAACCCCGGGCGACGTGGCCGGCATCAAGAGCGCCACGATCAAGATCGAGGGCGAATACGCCTATGGCCTGCTGCGCACCGAGACCGGCGTGCACCGGCTGGTGCGCAAGAGCCCGTTCGACTCGTCCGGCGGGCGCCACACCAGCTTCGCCAGCCTGTTCGTCTATCCGGAGATCGACGACTCGATCCAGATCGACATCAACCCGGCCGATGTGCGCACCGACACCTTCCGCGCCAGCGGCGCCGGCGGCCAGCACATCAACAAGACCGATTCGGCCGTGCGTTTGACGCACATTCCAACCGGCATCGTCGTTCAGTGCCAGGATGGCCGCAGCCAGCACAGCAACCGCGACGTGGCATGGCAGCGCCTGCGCTCGCGCCTGTATGACTTCGAGATGCGCAAGCGCCAGGAAGAGCAGCAAAAGCTGGAAGATACCAAGACCGATGTCGGCTGGGGCCACCAGATCCGCAGCTACGTGCTGGACAACAGCCGCATCAAGGACCTGCGCACCAACGTCGAAATCTCCGCCACCCAGAAAGTGCTGGACGGCGATCTCGACGCCTTCATCGAAGCCTCCCTCAAGCAGGGCGTGTAACGCGCCCGGAAAGCCCCAAGCCATGATGAGAGAAGGACACGCCACGGCCATCCACCGTGCCGACTACACCGCCCCCGCGTTCTGGATCGACACGGTGGACCTCACGTTCGACCTGGACCCGGCCAAGACCCGGGTGCTCAACAAGATGCGGCTGCGCCGCAATGCGGACGTGCCCGCGGGCGCGCTGCGGCTCGATGGCGACGAGCTGAACCTGGCGCGCGTGCTGGTCAACGGCGCAGGCACCTCGTTCAAGATGGAAAACGGCCAGCTGGTGCTGGAGAACCTGCCCGAGGGCCACGAGCCCTTCGACCTGGAGATCTTCACCACCTGCTCTCCGACCAAGAACACGCAGCTGTCGGGCCTGTACGTGAGCCAGGGCACCTTCTTCACCCAGTGCGAGGCCGAGGGCTTTCGGCGCATCACCTACTTCCTGGACCGGCCGGACGTGATGGCCAGCTTCACCGTGCTGCTGCGCGCCGACAAGGCCGCCTACCCGGTGCTGCTGTCCAACGGCAACCTGATCGACCATGGCCCGCTGGACGACGGCCCCAACGGCGCGCGACATTTCGCCAAGTGGCAGGACCCGCACAAGAAGCCCTGCTACCTGTTCGCGCTGGTGGCCGGCAAGCTCGTGGCGCGCGAGCAGCGCATCCGCTCGCGCTCCGGCGCCGACCACCTGCTGCAGGTGTACGTGCGCCCGGGCGACCTGGAGAAGACCGAGCACGCCATGAACTCCCTCATGGCCAGCGTGGCCTGGGACGAGGCGCGCTTCGGCCTGCCGCTGGATCTGGAGCGCTTCATGATCGTCGCCACCAGCGACTTCAACATGGGCGCGATGGAGAACAAGGGCCTGAACATTTTCAACACGAAGTACGTGCTGGCCAGCCAGGCCACGGCGACCGATGTGGATTTCGGCAACATCGAAAGCGTGGTGGGCCACGAGTACTTCCACAACTGGACCGGCAACCGCGTCACCTGCCGCGACTGGTTCCAGCTGTCGCTCAAGGAAGGCCTCACGGTCTTTCGGGACCAGGAGTTCAGCCAGGACCTGTCGGGCAGCCCCTCGGCCCGCGCCGTCAAGCGCATCGAGGACGTGCGCGTGCTGCGCACCGCGCAGTTCCCGGAAGACGCCGGCCCCATGGCGCACCCGGTGCGGCCCGACAGCTACGTCGAGATCAACAACTTCTACACCGTCACCATCTACGAAAAGGGTGCCGAGGTCGTGCGCATGATGCACACGCTGGTGGGCCGCGAAGGCTTCGCGCGCGGCATGAAGCTGTACTTCGAGCGCCACGACGGACAGGCGGTCACCTGCGACGATTTCGCGCAGGCCATCGCCGATGCCAACCCGGACAGCGACCTGGCCCGCCTGCTGCCGCAGTTCAAGCGCTGGTATTCGCAGGCCGGCACGCCGCGCGTGCAGGCCACGGGCGTGTACGACGCCGCCGCGCGCACCTACACGCTCACGCTGTCGCAAAGCCTCGCGCCCACGCCCGGCCAGCCGCTCAAGGAGCCCGCCGTGATCCCGGTGGCCCTGGGCCTGCTGGGCGCGGACGGCAACGCGCTGCCGCTGCAACTGGAGGGCGAAGCCGCCGCGGGCGGCGCGGACCGCACCGTGGTGCTGACCGAGGCCACCCATGCGTTCACCTTCGTGAACGTGGGCTCCCAGCCCGTGCCGTCGCTGCTGCGCGGGTTCAGCGCCCCGGTGGTGCTGGACATCGACTACAGCGATGCCGAGCTGCTCGCCCTGCTGGCGCACGACACCGACGCCTTCAACCGCTGGGAGGCCGGCCAGCGCCTGGCCCTGCGCATCGCTATTAAAACAATAGCGGACGAGGCAATCAATCCGCCGGCAGGCACACCTATTGAGCAACAGATCGTGCCCGACAGCTTCGTGGAGGCCATGCGCGGCGTGCTGCGCCACCCCGCGCTGGACGCGGCCTTCAAGGAACTGGTGCTCAGCCTGCCCTCCGAGGGCTACATCGCCGAGCACCTGGACGTGGTGGACCCGCAGCGCGTGCACGCCGTGCGCGAAGCGATGCGCGCGCAACTCGCCGTCGCGCTGCAGCCGGAGTGGGAAGCCATCTGGGCGCAGCACCACGACACGGGCGCCTACCGCCCCGATGCGATCTCGGCCGGCCGCCGCGCGCTGTCCGGCCTGGCGCTTTCCATGCTGTGCCTGGCGGCCCGCACCACGGGCGACAGCGTGTGGCCGGGCAAGGCGTACCAGCGCTTCAAGGACGCCGGCAACATGACCGACCGCTTCAACGCCCTCACGGCGCTGGTGTACAGCGGCCATGCCCTGGCCGAGCCGGCACTCGCGCGCTTTCACGCCCTGTTCAAGGACGAGGCCCTGGTGCTGGACAAATGGTTCTCGCTGCAGGCGGGCGCGCCCGACCGCGGCGGGCAGGTGCTGGCCGCCGTGCAGCAGCTCATGAAGCACGCGGACTTCAGCCTCAAGAACCCGAACCGCGCGCGCAGCGTGATCTTCAGCTACTGCAGCGCCAACCCCGGGGGCTTTCACCGCCTGGACGGCGCGGGCTACCAGTTCTGGGCCGACCGCGTGCTGGAGCTGGACACGCTCAACCCGCAGGTGGCGGCGCGCCTGGCCCGGGCGCTCGACCGCTGGAAGAAGCTGGCCGATCCCTACCGCGGCGCAGCGCGTGACGCCATCGCCCGCGTGGCGGCCAAGCCCGACCTGTCCAACGACGTGCGCGAGGTGGTCACCCGCGCGCTGGCCGACTGATCACGTCCAAAAATAGGAAACCCCCTCCATGGCAAAAACCATCAGCCTCACCCGCTACCTCGTCGAACAGCAGCGGGTGGACGGCCTCATCCCCTCGCAGCTGCGCCTGCTGCTCGAAGTGGTCGCCCGTGCCTGCAAGAGCATCAGCCACGCCGTGAACAAGGGCGCGCTGGGCGGCGTGCTGGGCACGGCCGCCAGCGAGAACGTGCAGGGCGAGATCCAGAAGAAGCTGGACATCATCGCCAACGAAGTGCTCATCGAAGCCAACGAATGGGGCGGCCACCTCGCCGCCATGGCGTCCGAAGAGATGGACAGCATCTACGTGGTGCCCAACCGCTATCCGCAGGGCGAGTACCTGCTGCTGTTCGATCCACTCGACGGCTCATCCAACATCGACGTGAACGTGAGCATCGGCACCATCTTCAGCGTGCTGAAAAAGCCCGAAGGCCACCCCGGCGTCATGACCGAGGACTTCCTGCAGGCCGGCACCCAGCAGGTGGCCGCGGGCTATTGCATCTACGGCCCCCAGACCACGCTGGTGCTGACCGTGGGCGACGGCGTCGCCATGTTCACGCTGGACCGCGAGCAGGGCTCGTTCGTGCTGGTGGAAGAGAACGTGCGCATTCCCGAGGACACCAAGGAATTCGCCATCAACATGAGCAACATGCGCCACTGGGACACCCCGGTCAAGCGCTACATCGACGAATGCCTGGCCGGCACCGAAGGCCCGCGCGGCAAGGACTTCAACATGCGCTGGATCGCCAGCATGGTGGCCGACGTGCACCGCATCCTCACGCGCGGCGGCGTGTTCCTGTACCCCTGGGACAAGCGCGAACCCAACAAGCCCGGCAAGCTGCGCCTGATGTACGAGGCCAATCCCATGAGCTGGCTCGTCGAGCAGGCCGGCGGCGCCGCCACCAACGGCAAGCAGCGCATCCTGGACATCCAGCCCACGCAGTTGCACGAGCGCGTCAGCGTGGTGCTGGGCTCAAAAAATGAAGTGGAACGCGTGACACGCTACCATTCCGATATATAATTCGAGTCTTCGCCGGTGTAGCTCAGTCGGTAGAGCAGCTCATTCGTAATGAGAAGGTCGGGTGTTCGATTCATCTCTCCGGCACCAAATGGAAACCCCTGATTCGCAAGAGTCAGGGGTTTTTCTTTTGGGGCTTGCATTGCGTGTGCCGGCGCTGCACAGCATCCCGGCATCGAGCGGCTGAACGGCGGCGACCAACGCGCGTTGCCAGCACGATCCCCGCAGCCAATCCAATGATCGATGGGCCCGATATGGCCGCCCCAGCGGCGTGTCCGCCGAAGGCGAACCCGCGCAGGTCCGTGGCTTGGCGTCCTACGGCAGGGGGTAGACCACCCGTGCAGCATGGCCTTCCCCACACACACCATCGACAAGGAAATCCCATGACCACCCGTGCACCCCGAGACGCCTGCTCCCTGCTCGATGCGGACCATCGCGCCGTCAAGAAAATGTTCAAGGAATACGAATCGCTGATGGAGTCCCGCTCCAAGGCGGCCGCCACCCAGCGGTTCGAGCTGGCGCGCCAGATCTGCCGCGAGTTGGCCGTGCATGCGCAGATCGAAGAAGAGATCTTCTACCCCGCCCTGCGCGATGCCATCAAGGACACCGACCTCCTCGCCGAAGCCGAAGTGGAGCACGCCAGTGCCAAGGACCTGATCGCGCAGATCGAGGCCGCCAGCGCCGCCGATGAAATGTTCGATGCCAAGGTGACAGTGCTGGGCGAGTACATCGACCACCACGTGAAGGAAGAGCGCAACGAGATCTTTCCGAAGGCACGTGCCGCCCGCAAGCTCGACCTCGTGGCCATGCGCGAAACGCTCGAAGCCCGCAAGGAAGAGCTGCTGGCGGGTGAAGAAGCAATGGCCTGACGACCCTGGCGGACCGCCCTCCCTCAGGGCGGCCTTGCCGCGAAACGCAGGGTCGGCGCTGCGAGGCGCTTACCGCCCTCTCTCTCGCCGCCGCCCTGACCAGCGTCTGCTGAAAGCCTGTGGGCCAGGCCGTCAGGTGCGGCCCGTCTCCGCCACCGCAGCGCTCGCATGCAGGCATATCGCGGCCGCCGCACCCACATTCAACGATTCTTCCCCGCCCGGCTGGGCAATGCGGATCAGGCGGCTCGCGCGCTCCTGCAGCGCTGGCGACACGCCCTGCCCTTCATGCCCCATGACCCACCCACAAGGCCAGGGCAGTTGCGCCCGGTGCAGGAATTCCCCGCCGTGCGAACTGGTCGCCAGCAGGGGCAGGCCGAGCGCATCGATGTCCGTCGCATCGAGCCCCTCCACCAGCCGCAGGCCAAAGTGGGCCCCCATGCCGGCCCTCAGCACCTTGGCGCTCCACAGCGCCGCCGTGCCCTTGATGGCCGCGATCTGTCCGAAACCGAATGCCGACGCGCTGCGCAGGATGGACCCCACGTTGCCGGCGTCCTGCAGGCGGTCGAGCACCACGGTGGACACGCCCGGCACCAACGCGGCGGCCGCCGGCATCTCCAGCACGAAGCCCATGCGCGCCGGCGATTCGAGGCCGCTCACGTCCGCCCAGAGGGGATCGGCAATCACTATGTTTTTGATAGCAGTATGCCGGTAGCTTTCTTGCGCTTCAGACCAAAAAGACTCCGCATACACGGCCACCGCCGGCTGCAGCCCCCGGGCCAGCGCCGCACGGCACAGGTGGTCGCCTTCCAGCCATACCCGGCCCTGCTTGCGGTAAGCGCTGCTGTCCTGCGCCAGGCGCCGCAGGTCCTTGACGAACGCGTTGTCGCGCGACTGAACGAAGGTGACGTTGTCCGAGGTCATGCCGGCTGCCATTCCGCCCGCACCAGGCCCTGCGGCGCCGGCAACGCGTGCGACCCATTCACGGTAGGCACCGCAGGCAGTGGGAGTACCGCCGCGTTGCCCCGGACGAGGGTCGCAGCCACGGGCGAAAACGAGCGGCGGTGGTGCGGGCAAGCGCCATGCTGCTGCAGCGCCGCCATGTGTTCGGCCGTCCCATATCCCTTGTGGCCGGCAAAGCCGTATTGGGGATATTCCAGGTGCAATTGCGCGCACCAGCGGTCGCGTGTGACCTTGGCCAGGATCGACGCCGCAGAAATGGCCTGCACCAGTGCATCGCCCTTGACGATGGCGTCCGCGGGCACTTCCAGCACGGGCAGCCGGTTGCCATCCACCAGCACACGCACGGGCTTCAGGCGCAGCCCCTGCACCGCGCGCTGCATGGCCAGCATGGTCGCCTGCAGAATGTTGATGGTGTCGATCTCTTCCACGCTGGCCTCGGCCACCGCGCAGCACAGGGCCTTGGCGCGGATCTCGTCGTACAGCGCTTCGCGGCGCGCGGCGGTCAATGTCTTGGAATCGGCCAGACCGGCGATCGGATTCAGATCGTCGAGGATCACGGCGGCGGCCACCACCGGGCCGGCCAGCGGCCCGCGCCCGGCTTCGTCCACCCCGGCCACCAGGCCCGGGGGATGCCATGGCAGGGCCGCCTGCTCAGGCGGCAAGGATTTTCTGGATCGCATCGGCGGCCAATCGAGGGGTGTCGCGGTGCAGGGTTTCGTGCAGCGCGGTGAAGCGCTGCTCCAGCGCCGCCAGCGTGTCGGGGGATTGCGTGGGCGCGTCGAGCCACTGCGTGACGGCCGCGGCCAGCGCCTCGGGGGTGGCGGCATCCTGGATCAGCTCGGGCACGACGAATTCGCCGCAAAGGATGTTGGGCAGCCCCACCCACGGCTGCAGCTGCTTGCGCCGCATGAGGCGCCAGCTGATGGGGTGCATGTGGTAGCCGATCACCATGGGCCGCTTGAACAGGGCTGCCTCGAGGGTGGCCGTGCCGCTGGCGATCAGCGTGCAGTCGCAGGCCGCCAGCACGGTGTGCGACTGGCCTTCGACGACCTGCACCGCCTCGGCCATGCCGCATTCGCGCACCACCTGCTCGATGCGTGCGCGCAGCGCCGGTACGGCCGGAATGACCATGCGCAACGCGGGGCGCGCCTGGCGCAGCAAGGCCGCCGCCCGCAGGAACGGTGCGGCGATGTAGTCCACCTCGGCCGAACGGCTGCCCGGCAGGATGGCCAGCACCTCGTCGCCGGGGGCCAGCCCCAGCCGGGCCCGCGCCGCCTCGCGGTCCGGCTGCATGGGAATCACATTGGCCAGCGGATGGCCGACGTAAGTGGCGGCAATGCCATGGCGGGCCAGGAGCGCGGGCTCGAACGGGAAGATGCACAGCACGTGGTCGGCGCTGCGCTTGATTTTCTCGATGCGTTCGGCACGCCAGGCCCAGATCGAAGGGCACACGAAATGCACCGTCTTGATGCCGGCCGCGCGCAGGTCGGATTCGAGCCCCAGGTTGAAGTCGGGCGCATCCACGCCGATGAAGACCTGCGGCGGGTCCGCGAGCAGCCGCCGCCTCAATTGCTTGCGGATCTGCACGATGCCCCAGAGCCGGCGAAGCAGCTCGACGCTGTAGCCATGCACGGCCAGGCGCTCGCTCGGCCACCAGGCTGTGAAGCCCCGCCGCTGCATCTGCGGCCCGCCGATGCCCTGCCCGGTCACGCCCGGCCATTGCGCCTGCAGGCCTTCGAGCAGCAGGCCCGCCAGCAGATCGCCGGAGGTTTCGCCTGCCACCATCGCGATGCGCGGTGCCGGTTGGAGGGAGGGCACCATCGCGGTCAGCGCGCGATGCCGCGCGAAGAGTTGGCGATGAAATCCAGCAGCAGCGCGATGTCGGGCGCGGCCTCGCCGTGGACCGACGGCAACTCGGCAATCGCCTGCCGCGCCGCGTCCAGCGTGAGGCCCTGGCGATACAGCAGGCGGTGCGCCTGCTTGATCGCGGCGAGCCGGTCGGCCGAGAACCCGCGCCGGCGCAGTCCTTCAAGGTTCAACCCGCGCACGGACAGCGGATTGCCGTCCACCATCATGAAGGGGGGCACGTCCTGCGAGATGTGGCTCGCGAACCCGGCCATGACGTGCGCGCCCACCTTGGTGAACTGGTGCACGCCCGTGAGGCCGCCGATGATGGCGTGGTCACCCACGTGCACATGGCCGGCCAGCGTGGCGTTGTTGGCCAGCACGGTGTGGTGGCCGACCGCGCAGTCGTGGGCGATGTGCACATAAGCCATGACCCAGTTGTCGTTGCCGATCGTGGTCACGCCCCGGTCCTGCGCCGTGCCGGTGTTGAACGTGCAGAACTCGCGGATCGTGTTGCGGTCGCCGATGCGCAGCTCGGTGGTCTCGCCGGCGTACTTCTTGTCCTGCGGCGCGGCGCCCAGGGACGCGAACTGGAAGATCCGGTTGTCTTCGCCGATCGTGGTGCGCCCTTCGATGACGCAGTGCGCGCCCACCGAGGTGCGCGCACCGATCGTCACGTGCGGGCCGATCACCGCATAGGGGCCGATGGCCGCGGAGGCGTCGATCCGCGCTGCGGGGTCGACGATGGCTGTGGAGTGGATGCTGCTGGTCACGTGCCGCCCTGCCCTCGCAGCGTCAGCCCACAGTGCGCATGGTGCACATGATCTCGGCCTCGCAGGCCACGCTGTCGCCCACGCGCGCCAGGCCCTTGAACTTGTAGATGCCGCCCTTGATGCGGTCCAGATCCACTTCCAGGATGAGCTGGTCGCCCGGCTCCACGGGGCGCTTGAAGCGCGCGCCGTCGATGCCGACGAAATAGAACACCTTGTCGTCGCCGGGCGCCTCGCCCATCATGTCGAACGACAGCAAGCCCGCGGCCTGCGCAAGGGCCTCGAGCATAAGCACGCCGGGCATCACGGGCCGGCTCGGGAAATGCCCCGTGAAAAAAGGCTCGTTGATCGTGACGTTCTTGAGCGCCTGGATGCGCTTGCCCCTTTCGAGTTCGACCACGCGGTCCACCAGCAGAAACGGATAGCGGTGCGGCAAGAGCTTGAGAATTTGGTGGATATCCATCATTGGAAGATGCGGTCTAACCGTCTTTTCGAGTTTGTTCGAGGGCCTTGATCCGTTCGCGCAGGCTGTGAAGCTGCTTGAGCGTGGCCGCGTTTTTTTCCCACTTCGCATTTTCGTCGATGGGGAACATGCCGGTGTATTGACCCGGCCGGGTCAGCGATCGCGTGACCACCGTGGCCGCCGACACGTGCACGTGGTCGGCCAGTTCGAGATGCCCCAGCACGATGCCTCCGCCCCCCACCGTGCAATGCGCGCCGATGGTCGCGCTGCCCGCCACCCCCACGCACCCCGCCATGGCGGAATGCCGGCCGATGCGCACGTTGTGGCCGATCTGGATGAGGTTGTCGAGCTTCACGCCATCTTCGATGACCGTGTTTTCCAGTGCGCCGCGGTCGATGCAGGTGTTGGCGCCAATCTCGACGTCGTTGCCGATGTGCACGGCCCCCAGCTGTTCGATCTTGACCCATTCGCCGCCCTGCGGCGCGAAGCCGAAGCCGTCGGCCCCGATCACCACGCCGGCATGCACGATGCAGCGCTCGCCGATGTGGCAGTCCTCGCCCAGCGTCACCCGCGATTTGAGCACCGTGCCCGCGCCCACGCGCGCACCGCGCTCCACCACGCACAGCGGGCCGATGAAGGCCGTGGGATGCACCGTGGCGTCCGGGTCCACCACTGCGCTGGGATGGATGCCCTGCGGCACCGCCACGGCATGCGCGCGCTTCCACAGCTGCGTGGCACGCGCGAAATACACGTACGGCTCGTCCGCGACGATGCACGCCCCCCGGGCCAGCCCGGCCTCGCGCATCGATGGCGCCACAATGACACAGGCCGCCCGGGAGGCGGCCAGTTGCTGCTGGTAGCGCGGATGGCTTAAAAAAGCCAGGTCACCGGGACCTGCAGACTCCAGGGGAGCGATGCGGCGGATTTCTCCGTCCCTCTCGCCCCCCTCCAGCGTGCCGCCCAGCGCATCGACGATCTGCCCCAGAGAGAGGCTCACGCCGCGCGCCCCGTCAGCCGACGGCCATCACTTGGCGGGCGTGGCAGCAGCGGCATTCAGTGCCTTGATCACTTTGTCGGTGATGTCGTGCTTGGGGTTGATGTAGACGGCTTCCTGAAGGATCACGTCGTACTTCTCGGCCTCGGCGACTTGCTTGACGACCTTGTTGGCGCGTTCCAGCACCTGGCCCAGCTCTTCGTTCTTGCGGGCGCCCAGGTCTTCCTGGAACTCGCGGCGCTTGCGCTGGAAGTCGCGGTCCTGGTCGACCAGCTGGCGCTGGCGGGCCGTGCGCTGGCTCTCGGCCATCGTGGGCGCTTCGCGCTCGAACTTCTCGGTGGCGGACTTCAGGCTGTTGCCCTGCTCCACGAGATCCTTCTCACGACGGGAGAACTCCTGCTCCAGCTTGGCCTGGGCTGCCTTGGCAGTGCTGGCCTCGCGGAAGATGCGGTCGGTGTTGACGAAGCCGGCCTTGAACTCCTGCGCCTGTGCAGGCACGGCTGCACCGAGCGTGCCCAGCAAGAGAACGAGGGGAATATGGCGGGAGAGAGATTTCATTAGAAAGACGTTCCGATCTGGAATTGCAGTTTCTGGATTCTATCGCCGGCGAACTTGCGCACCGGTTGCGCAAAAGCGAGGCGAAGCGGACCGAGCGGAGAAATCCAGCTCAGGCCCAGGCCGGCAGAGACACGCATGTCGCTGAGGGTGACCTTTTCATCTTCGCCGTACACGTTGCCCGCATCCACGAAAGTGAACACGCGCAGCGTGCGGTCGTTGCCCGCACCTGGGAACGGTGCGATCAACTCGGCATTGAGCGTGACCTTCTTCGGTCCGCCCAGCGACGCCCCCGTCACGTCGCGAGGACCCAGCGTGCCCTGGTCAAAGCCGCGCACAGAGCCCAGACCGCCCGAGTAGTAGTTCTTGAACACCGGGAACGGCCGACCGTTCATGCCCTTGCCCCAGCCGAACTCGCTGTTGAAGGCCATGGTGAACTTCTTGTTCAGCGGCACATACTGCTGGAACTGGTAATTGCCGCGGACATAGCGCGCATCGCCGGCCACCGACCATTCGGTGTTCAGGCGCTGGTAGCGGCCCGAATTGGGCGCCAAGGCGCTGTCGCGGTCATCGCGCGACCAGCCGATCGTGAGCGGAATCGCGGTGCTGCTGGAGCCGTAGGTCGTGGCATACGACAGGTACGCGGCGGGAATGTTGGTGCCCAGCTTGATCCGCGTCTGCTCGAGGCCGCCCCCGAAGAACACGGTATCGGTTTCGCTGAAGGGGATGCCGAAGCGCACGCTGGTACCGGCGGTGATCAACTCGTAGTTGCCGCCCTGGTCCTCGTACGGCTTGTCGGTGCGGTAGTACAGATCAAGCGTTCGCGAGATGCCGTCCCGCGTGAAGTACGGGTTGGTGGTGCTGAACACCAGCGTGCGGCGGTACTTGCTGGTGTTGACGTCCACCCCGAGGTAGTTGCCTGAACCGAACACGTTCTCCTGCTTGATGCTGAACGACAGCGAGACCTTTTCCGCACTCGAGAAGCCCGCGCCCAACTGCAGCGAACCGGTGGGCTTTTCGGCCACGTTCACCACCAGGTCCACCTGGTCGGCGGAGCCCGGCACTTCCTGCGTTTCCACATTGACTTCGGTGAAGAAGCCCAGGCGGTCCACCCGGTCGCGGGACAGCTTGATCTTGTCGCCGTCGTACCAGGAGGCTTCGTACTGGCGGAACTCGCGGCGGATCACTTCGTCGCGCGTGCGGTTGTTGCCGCTCACGTTGATGCGGCGCACATAGGCACGGCGGGCCGGCTCGGCGCGCAGGACCAGGGCCACGCGGTTGTTCTCGCGGTCCACTTCGGGCACCGCTTCGACGCGCGCGAACGCGAAGCCGAAATTGCCGAAGTAGTCGGTGAATGCCTTGGTGGTTTCAGCCACCTTGTCGGCGTTGTAGGGCTCGCCGGGCTGGATGGTGATCAGCGACTTGAACTCGTCTTCGCGGTCCAGGTAATTGCCTTCGATCTTCACACCAGAGACCACGTAGCGCTGGCCTTCGGTCACGTTGACGGTGATCGTGATGTCCTGCTTGTCCGGGGAGATCGCCACTTGCGTGGAGTCGATGCGGAACTCGAGGTAGCCGCGTGCCAGATAGTAGGAACGCAGGGTTTCCAGGTCGGCGTTCAGCTTGGTGCGGGAATAGCGGTCCGACTTGGTGTACCAGCTGAGCCAGCCGCCCGTGTCCTGGTCAAACAGCCCCTTCAGCGTCGATTCGCTGAAGGCCTTGTTGCCCACCAGGTGGATTTCCTTGATGCGCGCGGGCTCGCCTTCGGTCACGGTGAAGGTGAGGTTGACGCGGTTGCGCTCGATGGGAGTGACCGTGGTCACGACCTCGGCGCCGTACAGGCTCTTGTTGATGTACTGGCGCTTGAGCTCCTGCTCCGCGCGGTCGGCCAGGGCCTTGTCGAAAGGCCGGCCTTCGGTCAGGCCCACATCGCGCATGGCTTTCTTGAGCGTGTCCTTGTCGAATTCGCGGGCACCGGCGAAGTCCACGTCGGCGATGGTCGGACGCTCTTCCACGACCACCACGAGCACGTTGCCGCTGGCCTCCAGGCGCACATCCTTGAACAAGCCCAGTGCGAACAGCGCACGGATCGCCGCAGCGCCCTTCTCGTCGTTGTAGTCGTCACCCACCCGCAGCGGCATCGACGCGAAGATCGTGCCCGGCTCGACGCGCTGCAAACCCTCCACCCGGATATCCTGCACCTTGAACGGCTCCAGGGCCCATGCCGCATTGGCAGCAAAAACCATGGCGGCCACGGCACATGCCTTGCGCACGCCCAAGCGATTGAATTGTTTTTTCATGAGTGAACTGGTACCGCACGGTGAACGCGCGCGGCAAAAAGGTTAGCCAAAAAGCCGGGTGATATCGTTGAACAGGGCGATGGACATCATCAGGAGGAGCACCGCCACGCCGCCGCGCTGCAATCGCTCCATCCAGGCGTCGGACACGCCCTTGCCGGTCACGCCTTCCCAAAGATAATACATCAGGTGTCCACCGTCCAAAACCGGTAGCGGAAGCAGGTTCAGCACGCCCAGGCTCACGCTGATGAGGGCCAGAAACACCAGGTACTGGGTCAGCCCCATGCTGGCCGAACGACCCGCGTAATCGGCGATGGTGAGCGGGCCGCTGAGGTTCTTGAGCGAGGCCTCGCCGATCACCATGCGCCCCATCATGCGCAGGGTCAGTGCCGACACCTCCCAGGTGCGGACCACCCCATTCCACAGTCCTTCAAGCGGCCCGTGCCGCACGGTCACGAACTCCGGCTGGGCGCCCACGAAGGCCCCCACGCGGCCGACCGGGCCCGAAGGCTCGCTGTGCAAATCCGGCAGTACATCCAGCGTCAAGGTCTGGCCGCCGCGTTCGATGCGCCACGGCTGGGATACGGCCACCCCGCCACTGACCGATGCACGGATGAGCTCCCGCAGCTGCTGGCCATCCACCACATTGGTCGCACCGAGCCTGACGACCAGGTCCCCTTGCCGCAATCCCGCGCGTTGCGCCGCCCCCCCCTGGACCACCTCGCCGAGCACGGGCCGCGTCCACGGACCCACGATGCCGATCTTGCGAAAGAGCTGCGCATCCGCCTCCCGCGCGTCAAATTGCGCGAGTTCCAGCACCATCTGGCGCTGCGGCGCACCGGGCGACGGCTGCACCTGCAGGCGGACGTCGGTGCCGTCGAGCGCGCCGCGGGTCAGGAGCCAGCGCAGGTCCTCGAAGGATCGCACCGGCTCGGATTCTTCGTTGCCGAGGGCCGCTTCCAGCACGAGCTCGCCGCCTTGCAGGCCGGCTTTCTGGGCCACGGACCCGGGCACGGGGCTAGCGAGAACCGCCTTCGGCTCCTCCACGCCCATCCAGTTCACTGCCGCGTACAGCAGCACGGCGAGCAGCAGATTGGCCGCCGGACCCGCTGCCACAATCGCAGCGCGGGATCGCAACGGCTTGGCATTGAACGACAGGTGGCGCTCATGGGCATCGACGGGGGCCTCGCGCTCGTCCAGCATGCGCACGTACCCGCCCAGGGGAAACGCGCCGATGACGAACTCCGTGGGCGATCCCTTGGGCTGCCAGCGCAGCAGGGGTTTGCCGAAACCCACCGAAAAACGAAGCACCTTCACGCCGCAGGCGACCGCTACGCGGTAGTGGCCGTATTCATGGACGGCGATGAGCACGCCCAGCGCGACGATGAAGGCAATGACGGTCAGCAACATGGTGTCTTTCTGCCCGGAGGCGATCGCTCAGGCGGCCAGCCGCTGCGCACTGCGCAGAGCGACGGACCGTGCTTCGGCATCCAGCGCCAGCAGGGCCCCGAGCGATTCGGGGTTGGAGGGCGTCACCGCCTCCAGAGTTGCAAGGTTCAGCCGATGAATCTGATCGAAACGGATGCGGCGCTCCAGGAACGAGGCCACAGCCACCTCGTTGGCGGCATTGAGCACCGCCGTGGTGCCGCTTTGCGCGCGCAGCGCCTGCCAGGACAGGTGCAGCCCCGGGAAGCGGGTGGCATCGGCTTCCTCGAAGGTGAGCGCGGACAGCGTGGAAAAATCCAGCCGCGGCGTTCCGCTCTCGATGCGCTCCGGCCAGGCCAGCCCGCAGGCGATCGGAACGCGCATGTCCGGCGTTCCCAGTTGCGCCAGCACCGACGCATCCACGAACTGGACCATGGAATGGATGATCTGCTGCGGATGGATCACCACCTTGATCTGCTCCGGCGCCAGATCGAAGAGCCAGCGCGCCTCGATGACCTCCAGGGCCTTGTTCATCATGGTGGCCGAATCGACCGAGATCTTTCGCCCCATCGAGAAATTGGGATGGGCGCAGGCCTGCTCCGGCGTGACATCGCGCAGCGTGGCCGGCGCCCGGTTGCGAAACGGCCCGCCGGATGCGGTCAGCAGAATGTGGTCCACGCGGCGGGCCCAGGTCTGCGGGTCTTCCGGCAGGCACTGGAAGATGGCCGAATGCTCGCTGTCGATCGGCAGCAGCGTGGCCCCGCCCTCCCGGACGGCGGACATGAAGACCTCGCCGCCCACCACCAGCGCTTCCTTGTTGGCGAGCAGCAGGCGCTTGCCGGCCCGGGCCGCCGCAAGGCAGGGCCCCAGGCCCGCAGCGCCGACGATGGCCGCCATCACCACGTCCACCTCTTCGTGGGAGGCAATGGTGTCCAGCGCGTCCGGGTCCTGCAAGACCCGCGTTGCCAGGCCATGCGCCGCGAGCCGCTCCTCGAGCAGCCGCGCATGCGGCGCGCTGGCCATCACGGCGAAGCGGGGCTGGAAACGGACACACTGCGCCAGCAGGGCGTCGACCTGCGTGGCAGCGCTCAGGGCAAACACCTCGTAGCGCTCGGGATGGCGTGCCACCACATCCAGGGTGTTGGTACCGATGGACCCCGTGGATCCCAGGACCGTGATGCGTTGTTTCATGCGGAAGCGAAGTGAGTCAACATCATGGCCAGCGGCAAGGTGGGCAGCAGCGCATCCACGCGATCGAGCACGCCGCCGTGGCCCGGAAGCAAACCGCTGCTGTCCTTGGCGCCGATGCTGCGCTTGACGAGGGACTCGGTCAGGTCGCCCACCACGCTCATGGCCGCCATGAACACGGCACCCAGCAACAGCAGCCACCAGCCGCGCGCGAACAGGTGGGTATAGAAACTCGCGACCGATGCACTGGCGGACGCGTCGGCGACCACCCAGCCCACCGCCAGAACCACCACACCGGCCATGCCGCCCCACACGCCTTCCCAGCTCTTGCCGGGGCTGATCGAGGGGGCCAGTTTGTTCTTGGTGAAGCGCAGGCCGAAGGCCCGGCCTGCGAAGTACGCAAAGATGTCGGCCACCCAGACCAGAACCAGGATCGACATCAGAAAATTGATGCCCGCCATGCGCGCCTGCACCGCGGCCAGCCACGCCAGCCACAGCACGAACACGCCGCCGACCAGCCGCACGGCCTTGGGAACCTGGGGCCAGCCCTGGACACCCGCGCGCAGCATCCACGCACCGACAAGCACCCATGCGGCGCCACCCAGGGTCCACAGCCAGGCCAGCGGTTGCTGCAACCAGCCCAGTGACCAGCTCGCCGCGCAAAGCGCGACGCAAGCGGCCCCCACCCCCACGGCCGCGCCAGAGCCCAGCCCTTGAAGCCGACCCCACTCCCAGGCACCCGCAGCCATCAAGACCAGGATGACCGTGGCAAAGGGCCACGGAGACGGGTAAAAAAGCGCCGGCAGCAAAATGGCCAACAGGACGATGGCAGTGATGACGCGCTGTCGAAGCATGGGAAAGCCCTTTCAGACCTGCAGCGAGGCAGGTGACGACGCCAGTATTTGCTCGGATGTCTTGCCGAAACGGCGCTCTCGGGCATTGAAGGCGGCAATGGCCTCATCCAGGGCCTTGCCGTCGAAGTCCGGCCAGAGCCGGTCACTGAAGTAGAACTCGGAATAGGCCGACTGCCACAGCAGGAAATTGCTGATGCGCATTTCGCCACCCGTGCGGATCACCAGGTCCGGATCCGGCACGTGCGCCAGGCCCATGGCCGCATGCAGGCTGGCCTCGGTGATGGGCTCGCCCCGCGCCGCGACGGCCGCAGCGGCCTGCGCGATGTCCCAACGGCCGCCGTAGTTGAAGCAGACGTTCAGGACCAGGCGGGTATTGTGCGCGGTGTCCAGTTCGGCCTGGCGCAGGCCCGCCCGCACCTTCTCGGACAACCCAGCCTTCTCACCGACGAAATGCAGGCGCACTCCGTCCTTTTGCAACTGGGGGACTTCCCGGGACAGCGCCTTGGCCAGCAAGTCCATGAGGCCCGACACTTCATCGGCAGGCCGGTTCCAGTTTTCCGAAGAGAAAGCAAACACCGTCAGCACGGCCACGCCCCGCTCCACGCAGGCCTGCGCGCAGCGTTTGAGAGACTCCACGCCCTGCTTGTGCCCTGCCAGCCGCGGCAGGAAACGGCGCGTGGCCCAGCGGCCATTGCCGTCCATGACGATGGCAACGTGGTGCGGAATGGCCGAAGAGGCGGGCATGCAGGGCAACGATCGATTTCCGGAACCGGGGATCAGACCGCCATGATTTCCTGTTCCTTGCCGGACACCAGCGCATCGACTTCGGCGATGTGCTTGTCGGTGACTTTCTGGATCTCGGTTTCCGAACGCTTCTGATCGTCTTCGGAGGCCAGCTTGTCCTTGACCAGCTTCTTGACGGCTTCGTTGGCGTCACGGCGCAGATTGCGCACGGCGATCTTGGCGCTCTCGCCTTCGTTGCGCGCGAGCTTGGTCATTTCCTTGCGGCGCTCTTCGCTCATGGGAGGCATGGGCACGCGGATCAGGTCGCCCATGGAGGCCGGGTTCAAGCCCAGATCGCTTTCGCGGATGGCTTTCTCGATCTTGGCGCCCATGCCTTTTTCCCAGGGCTGGACGCTGATGGTGCGCGAGTCGATCAGGGCCACGTTCGCCACTTGCGACAACGGCACGAACGAGCCGTAGTACTCGACCTGCACGGAATCGAGCAGCGCTGGATTGGCGCGGCCGGTGCGGATCTTGGACAGATTGTTCTTGAACGCCACGATGGACTGGTCCATCTTGGTTTCTGCATTCTTCTTGATATCGGCAATGGTCATGTTTTTCTCCTCAGCATGAAGCCGGGCGCGCCGGGGCGCGCCCAACGCTCAAGCGTACACCAGCGTGCCTTCGTCCTCACCCATGACCACGCGCTTGAGCGCGCCGTGCTTGATGATGGAAAACACGCGGATCGGCAACTTCTGGTCACGGCACAGGGCAAACGCCGTCGCATCCAGAATCCCCAGATTGCGCGACATGGCCTCGTCGAACGTGAGCTTGGTGTAGCGGGTCGCCGTCGGGTCCTTCTTGGGATCGGCGGTGTACACACCGTCCACCTTGGTCGCCTTCAAAACCACCTCGGCGCCGATTTCGGCACCCCGCAGCGCTGCCGCGGTGTCGGTGGTGAAGAAGGGATTGCCGGTACCGGCGGCGAACACCACCACCTTACCCTCTTCCAGATATTGCAGGGCCTTGGGGCGCACGTAGGGCTCGACGACCTGCTCGATGGCGATCGCCGACATCACGCGGGCCGTCAGTCCCTGCTTGTCCATGGCGTCGGCCAATGCCAGCGCGTTCATGACCGTGGCCAGCATGCCCATGTAATCGGCGGTGGCGCGGTCCATGCCGACCGAGCCGCCGGCCACGCCGCGAAAGATGTTTCCACCACCGATCACCACGGCCACCTGCACACCCATGCGGGTGACCTCAGCGATCTCCTCCACCATCCGGACGATGGTGGCACGGTTGATGCCGAAGGCATCGTCCCCCATGAGCGCCTCGCCAGACAACTTGAGCAAAATGCGCTTGTGGGCTGGTGCAGCGATGGACATGGGGACTTCTCCGTGGGGCAATGGAATGGCGGGTGAGGTGGCGATCGGGTCTGCGATCAAGCGGCAGACTTGGCGGCTGCCACCTGGGCGGCCACTTCGGCAGCGAAGTCGTCCACCTTCTTTTCGATGCCTTCGCCGACCACGTACAGCGTGAACGCCTTGACCGTGGTGTTGGCGCCCTTGAGCATCTGGCCCACGGACTGCTTGCCGTCGGCGGCCTTCACGAAGACCTGGTCGAACAGGGACACTTCCTTGAGGTACTTCTGCACGCCGCCTTCGATGCGCTTGCTAACGATTTCGTCGGACTGGACGGCCTTGCCCTCGGCTTCCGCCTTGGCCTTGTCTTCCGCGGCCTTGGCAGCGGCGACCGAGCGTTCCTTCTCGATCAGGTCGGCAGGCACGTCGGCGCTGGTCAGCGCGACGGGCTTCATGGCAGCGATGTGCATGGCCACGTCCTTGGCAGCGGTTTCGTCGCCTTCGAACTCGACCACCACGCCGATGCGGGTGCCGTGCAGGTAGGAGGCCAGCTTGTTGCCGGAGAAGTGCTTGAAGCGGCGGAACGACATGTTCTCGCCGATCTTGCCGATCAGGCCCTTGCGCACTTCTTCCAGGGTGGGGCCGAAGCCATCCTGGCTGTAAGGCAAGGCACCCAGCGCTTCCACGTTGGCGGGATTGTGCTTGGCCACCAGTTCGGCAGCGGCCTTGGCCAGCGCGAGGAAGCTGTCGTTCTTGCTCACGAAGTCGGTTTCGCTGTTCACTTCGATCAGCCCGCCGGTCGTGCCGTCGATGTAGCTGGCGACCACGCCTTCCGCGGTGATGCGGGCGGCGGCCTTGCCGGCCTTGGTTCCCAGCTTCACGCGCAGGAGCTCTTCCGCCTTGGCCAGGTCGCCTTCGGCTTCCGTCAGGGCCTTCTTGCATTCCATCATGGGGGCATCGGTCTTTGCGCGCAGTTCGGCGACCATGCTTGCGGTAATTGCAGCCATCTTTTTCTCCAGTCTCAGTTCAGTTCGTTACAGCATTCGGGCTAAAAAAAAGGGGGCTAACCAGGAGCCCCGCTTTCATTCGCGACAGGTCGCGCGGCCGGGAATCAGGCAGCGGTTTCTTCCACTTCCACGAATTCGTCAGAGCCTTCGGCAGCCACGGCCTTGACCACGTCGTTCACGGCATTGGCACGGCCTTCGATGATCGCGTCGGCGATACCGCGGGCATACAGGGCCACGGCCTTGGCCGAGTCGTCGTTGCCGGGGATCACGTAGTCGATGCCTTCGGGGGAGTGGTTGGAGTCCACCACGCCGATCAGCGGAATGCCCAGCTTCTTGGCTTCAGCCACGGCGATCTTGTGAAAGCCCACGTCGATGATGAAGATGGCATCGGGCAGTGCATTCATTTCCTGGATGCCGCCGATGTCCTTTTCCAGCTTTTCCATTTCGCGGGTGAAGGTGAGCTGTTCCTTCTTGCTCATGGCGTCGAGGCCGCCTTCTTGCTGGGCCTTCATGTCCTTCAGGCGCTTGATGGAGGTCTTGACCGTCTTGAAGTTGGTCAGCATGCCGCCCAGCCAGCGCTGGTCGACATAGGGCACACCGGCGCGCTGCGCTTCGGTGGCAAGGATTTCGCGGGCCTGGCGCTTCGTGCCGACCATCAGGATGGTGCCGCGGTTGGCGGTGAGCTGCTTGGCGAACTTTTGGGCGTCCTGGAAGAGCGGGAGCGACTTTTCCAGGTTGATGATGTGGATCTTGTTGCGATGGCCGAAGATGTACGGGGCCATCTTGGGGTTCCAGAAACGGGTTTGGTGACCGAAGTGGACACCGGCTTCCAGCATTTCGCGCATGGTGACGGACATGAGAATTTCTCCGAAGGTTGGGTCTAAAATCCAGCCCCAATAACTGCCGGCTTGCAAGAAGAAGGCAGCACCTTGAAAGGGCTGGTTTGCGATTTGTCTTGCCAAGTTGTCGGCCACGCACTGCGCAGCCACCAGCAAAACCCAAAGATTCTAGCATGGCAGATTGACCGAGCCCAAACGGACCCTTGCGCCATCGGCGCGGCCGGCGCCGGCAGGGCCCGCCTGGAAACAGGCCCTTGGAAAACACAAAAACAGTAGCAGCCAGCGCAGTGTCCATTAGCGCCGGTGCCTGAAAGAGCTCAGAAACCAAATGCACATCGCCATCGTGGGCGCCGGGATCGTCGGCGTCACCACTGCTTACGAACTGACGTGCGACGGCCACGAGGTTTCGGTTTTCGAACAACGCAGCGCCGCGGCCGAGGAATCGAGCTTCGCCAATGCCGGCCTGTCCTCGCCCGCCCTCCTCATTCCCCTGGCGGCCCCCGGCATCGGCGGCCCGCAAAGCAACCGGCTCTGGGGACGCCATGCGGCGGTGCGGCTCGCTAAGGGGGTGACGGCATCCGAGCTGCGATGGCTCTGGCGGTGGCGCAAGGCCGGTCGTTCGCCGGCCCTTCCGATGGCCCTTTCCGCGCTGGAGCAACTGGGCCGCTACAGCCAGGCGCGCATGCGGTGGGTGTCGGAGCAGCTGCAGGTGGACGCGGAAACCGGCCGCGGCGCGCTGGTCCTGCTGCGTACGGTCGAAGACCTGGCGCACGTGCAGCCGGCCCTGCAACTGCTGCGGGAGGCGGGCATGGCCATCCACGACGTGGATGCCGAGACCGCCCGCCAGATCGAGCCGGGCCTGTCGCCCGACACCCCCCTGATCGGCGCTCTGCACATTCCCGATGGCGAGTCCGGCAACTGCCGCCTCTTCGCCCAGATGCTGCGCTATGCCGCGCAGGAGCGCGGGGCGCAATTCCATTTCAATGCCCAGGTCACCGGGCTGGATGCGGCGCCTGCGGGTCTGCGCATCGCCGGCGAGACGCTGCCGCGCCGGTTCGATGCCGTCGTCGTCTGCGCCGGCGTGGCAGCGGCGGCGCTGTTGCGCCCCTTGGGTGCCGAACTGCCGATGGCCGCGCTCCACGGCTACTCGATCAGCGCCCCGGTGCGCGAAGACTCCCATGCCCCGCAAGGATCGGTCGTGGACCCGCTCCATCGGGTGACGATCACGCGCCAGGGCCAACGCGTGCGCATCGCGGGTGGCACAGAACTCGGCCGGGGCGATGGCGCGCACCATGCGCCCACGCTGCAAACGCTCTACCAAGCCATCTCCGGCTGGTTTCCCGGCGGGGTGCAGGTTTCGTCGGGCCAGGTGCAGGTGTGGCGCGGTGCCCGCCCCACCCTGCCGGACGGTGCCCCGATCGTGGGTCCGAGCGGCCTGCCGGGGGTGTGGGTCAACGCCGGCCATGGCGGCTGTGGCTATGCGTTCGCCAGTGGCAGCGCGCGGGCCTTGGCCGACCTGATGGCCCAACGCGCGCCCGAGGTGGATCTGCAGCATTTCGCGCTGCGCCGCTTCTGAGCCGGACCCGACGCCATGCGCTCCGAGCCGCCTGCAGCAACAGCGCCGAAGCCCGCCCTTCGCCGGATCACGGCCGATCGGCCCCATCCTCTGTTCGACACGCTGGCCACGCGCCGGATCGAACAGGCCCTGGCAGCGCAGTACCCCCCGCACACCCTGATGCAGCGGGCCGGTTGGGCGGTGGCCCGGCTGGCGCAGGCCATCGCCCCGCACGCACGCAACGCATGGGTGGTCTGCGGCGCGGGCAACAACGGCGGCGACGGCCTGGAAGCGGCGTTTCACCTGCACCGGGCGGGGTGCATCGCCACGGTGACCTGGCTGGGCCGGCCGGACACGGTGCCACCCGATGCGCTCGCGTCCTATCGGCGCGCTGCGGCCGCAGGTGTCGTTTTCTCCGATGGCCCGCCGCCCGACATGGGGCCCGATGACGTGTGCGTGGACGCGCTGCTGGGCATCGGCCTGGCGGGCAGCGGCAAGCCCCGTGCGGCCGACCCGCGCATGCAGCACCTGCTGGCCCAACTGTATGCCACACCGGCGCCGGTGCTGTGCGTCGATACGCCCTCCGGCCTGTCGGGCGACACGGGCCAGTTCGCGGCCGGACTGACGCCGCCGGGCGCCGCGGTATCTGCGCGGCACACCCTGGCCCTGCTCACCTTGAAGCCCGGGCTGTTCACCGGGAACGGGCGCGACGTGGCCGGACAGGTCTGGTTCGACGACCTGGGCTGTGGCGCGAAGGACGTGGCGCCCTGCGCCTGGCTGGCGGCAGCGCCACCGCCCGCCCACCGCGCCCATGCCAGCCACAAAGGCAGCTATGGCGATGTGGCGGTGGTGGGCGGAGAAGGGCTGCGGGCCCGGGGCATGGGCATGGCGGGCGCAGCGCTGTTGGCGGCATCGGCGGCACTGCACGCGGGCGCCGGGCGGGTGATGGTGGCCCTGCTGGACGGGGGCGACCTGTCCCTCGACCCCATGCAGCCGGAATGCATGTTCCGTCGCTTCGACGCGCTGCATCTGGAGCAAGGCACCGTGGTCTGCGGGTGCGGCGGGGGCGAGGCCATCCGGGCGGTGCTGCCGAAGGTCCTGGCCGAGGCGCACCGCCTGGTGCTGGATGCGGATGCGCTCAATGCCGTGGCCGGCGACCCGTCCTTGGCGAAGGCGCTGCGCGATCGCGCGGCGCAGCCGGGCCGGCACACCGTGCTGACACCCCACCCGCTGGAAGCGGCCCGGCTCCTGGCGGTGGACACGCCAGGCGTGCAGGCCGACCGGCTGGCCGCGGCCTCCCGGCTGGCGGAGCAATTCGGCTGCGCCGTGGTGCTCAAGGGCTCGGGCAGCGTGATCGCGGCCCCGGGGCAAACGCCCCGCATCAATCCGACCGGCAACGCACGCTTGGCGACGGGCGGCACGGGGGATGTGCTGGCGGGACTGGTGGGTGCGCGGCTGGCCGCGGCGTCCGACGTGCCGAACGCCGCCTTCGATGCGGCCATGGCAGCCTGCTGGATGCACGGCGAGGTGGCGGACCAATGGCCTGACGGCACCGCCTTGACGGCTTTGGCGCTCGCCCGGCGGCTGACGCCCGGCTGAACCCAGCCCAAAACGGTTGATTTGCGTCAACGGATCGCAACCAACCGTAACTGTCGTCGCAACAGCCTTCCAAAAGGCCTTGTCTGACAGACCGGGCCAGAACGCAAGCGGTTTAATGCGTTCACTCTACCCGCCGTGCAGGCCCCCACCCCTCTTGAAGGACATCTGTCATGAAACGCAAAATCCATTCCGGAACCCGCGCTTTCGCAGCCTTTACGGTGACAGTGCTTCTCGCGGTGGCTGCCACCGCCATGACGCTGGTGCCGGACGAGGCGGTGCAGGCCGCCGACTCGCTGGTGAATCTGCCGGGCAACCTCGAGCAGATTCTTCCCGCGGAATCGTTCCTCAACTGAGTCCGACGTCCCGGCACGGCGCGGGCCGGGGCCGTCCCCTGAACCTCCGCGCCACCCTCTCCCCCTTGAGTTTCTGCATCAACGCTTTTCAGCGCTGAGCCCCTGCTCCAGCACCGACAACCGCCTGTGGGCGGCGGCAGCGGCGGGCCCATCGCCCCTTTGATCGGCACGCTGCGCCGCCAGGGCCAGCCAAGCCAGCAACGGCCGTCGCCACCCCTGCGCAGAGGCGGCCTCCACGGCGGAGTCGACCACCTGCGGCGTCTCCCGGCCGGTTTTCACCCACACCCCCGCGGCCACCAGGCGCGACAGCGGATCGTCCAGGCCGGCTTGCGCAGCCGGGCCGGCCGCCCAGGCGCTGCGCTGCGGCTCGGGCAGGCGGGCAGCGGCGGTGCTGTCGATGGTGCCGGCCAGGTAATCGGCATAGGCCTGGTCCTGCGGCGCTGCGTCAGCACGCAGGGCCTCGAAGGCCGTGCACGGTTCCACCACCAGGCTGGCGACCTGGGCGGCGCAGCGCATGAGTTCCACGCGTGCCAGCAGGTCGGGCCGCCCCGTGCGGGCGACTTCCGCCCGGGCCCGATCCCACTCCAGCTGCGCGATGCGGGGCTCGCCCGACAGGTATGCCTCGGTGGCCTTGCGGGCCGCGCCGTGGGCATTCATCTGCCATTCCGGCGTGGGCGGCTTGGCCGAGCACGCCCACAGTGCCAGGCAGGGGAGCAGCGCGGCGGCACGCAGCAACGATGTGCGCAGCGGGGAAGACAGCAGGGGTTTCATGGCAGCTTGAGTTCCGTGTCGCGCGCAAACGGCCATTTGCGCTGGATGTCGTTGACCAGGCCCTCCACCTTGCGCAGGTTGCTCTCCACTTCGGCCCGCAAGGTGCCCAGATCGGTGGTGGCTTCGCGCGCGTTGGCGCCGATGGCCTGGGCTTCGGCCAGCACGGCATCGACCTTTTTCAGGCTCTGGCGCGTGTCGGCCAGCAGGCCGTTGAGCTGCACCACCGTGGCCCGCACCTCGGGCACGAGCCCCGGATCGCCCGCCGCCCCGAACACCTGCCGGTCGGCCTTGGCGGCCATGCCGTCGATGCGCGCCAGCAGCTGGTTGGTGCGGTCCAGCGTGGCAGTGATCTTTTTGGCATCCGCCTCGCTGCCCATGAGCACGTTGAGCGCGCCGCCCGGCGCGTTCAGCCGCTCGGTCAGCGTGCGCACGTTGGATAGCGTGCCGCCCAGCGCGGCGTCCTGGGCCGTCATGGCCTGCAGGTTGGACAGCAGTTCGCGCGCCGAGGCCATGAGCTGCGGGATCTCGGCCGTGGCATCGCCGCGCAGCACCGGGCGCTCGGCGCCGTCGGCCAGCAGCGGGTCGGTGAGGATGCCGCTGTAGGCCTTGATGGTGGTGCCGCCCACGATGCCGCGCACCAGCGTGAACACGCTGGACTCGCGCAGCCAGTGCGCGTCCTTGCGCGGCACGTCGATCAGGATGCGCACGTTGCCGTCGGGCGACAGCTCGATGCCGCGCACGCGGCCGATCGGGAAGCCCGAAAACGTCATGTCCATGCCGACCACCACGCCCTCGGAGTCGTCGGCCGTAAGCACCAGGCGCTGCGTGGGCTCGAAGACGCCCCGCGCATACAGCAGGTAGAACGCCGAGCCCACGATGAGCGCCAGCGTGAACAAGAGCAGCGCCGCGGCCTTGCGCTCCAGGTTCGCCACCGGGCGCTGGGCTTCGAGCAGCGCCTCGCTAGCGGCATCGTCCGCCTCGTGGGAAGGGGGCCGCTCAGCCATGGCGCGCACCGCCGTGGGCCCGAGGTCCGAAAGCGCCGGCGGGGAAGGTGTCTGGGTCGGACATGAAAGCGTTTCCTCGGTGAGGCCACGGCGCGCAGCGCGGGCCATGGCCAGTGTCGTTCGTCATATGGGTCACGCAACGAGTTAGTAGTAATTGCCCAGCAGGGACGCGACTTCGATCAGCAGCAGCACGGCGAACATGCGCGCGAGCCCACCCAGTTCGGAGCCGTGGCGGCCCCGGCCGTCGCCGTTTTCGTAGAGCCCCGCTGCCATGGGAATGAGGGCCACGGCCAGGCTGAAGAACAGGGTTTTCAGCACGAACACCAGCGTGACGGCCGGCGTGAACACCTGGCCGAACATGCGCGTGTAGCTCGGCAGCCCCGCGGTGTTGAGCCCATACACCCCGAAATAGGCCATGGCGAGCGCGACCACGCACGACAGCGCCGCGAGCGTGATGCTGGCGTAGATGCCGGCCACCACCCGGGGCAGCAACTCCACGCGGATCGGGTCGGCGCCGTGCCGGCGCAGGCTGTCCAGGCGGCCGGCCTGGCGCATGAGGGCGAGCTGGGTGCCGTTGGGGATGGTGGTGCGCATGGCGACGAAGAGCGCGGCGGTGAGCGGGATCAGCTCCAGCACCAGCACGCGGATGACCATCTCCAGCGCGTAGCGCGACAGGCCGTAGCTCAGCGCCGTGACGACGACGATGCGGGTGATGACCAGGCTGACCAGCGCCGCCAGCACCGTGAACCCCAGCAGGATGGGCGCCGTGTCCTGGTACATGTGCCGCGCGAGCCGCCAGCGCGTGGCGCGCCCGTAGCTGGACGGCGAGAGCATGAGCACCAGCGCCACCGACCCGAGGTGCACGATGCGCCACCAGGCCACCGCCCAGCCCCGCGCGGCGCGCCAGATGCGGTCGATCAGCGAGGGGGATGGCAGGCCGGCGATCATGCGGGCATCATAGTGGACGGGCCGCCGGCGATGCGTAACAAAATTGGCCTCCAGCGCATATTCCACTAGGGCGTTCCGCTATCAATTTCATTGCAATGCGGGTGGTGACAGGGGCTGGCGTCACACGTGCCGTTTGGCCATCGGCGCGGGCGGCGGCACGGTTTCGGCATCGGCGCGGGCGTGCAGCGCCTCGATCACGCGGCAGCGGCCGGCATCGGTGCCGTCGCAGCGGCCGCGCAGCGACAGCAGTTCTTCCTCCAGGGTGCGCAGCTCCTGCAGCCGGGTGCGCACGTGCTGCAGATGCTCGTCCAGGGTGTCGCAGGCCGCGTGGTCGGCCGCTGCGCCGCTGTGGTCCAGCGCCAGCAGGGTGCGCACCTCGTCCAGCGACATGTCCATGGCCCGGCACAGCCGGATGAAGCGCAGGCGGTGCACCTCGTCCGCGCTGTACAGGCGGTAGCGGTTATCGGCGCGGGCCTGCTGGGGCAGCAGGCCTTCCTTCTCGTAATAGCGGATGTTGGCGGCCGGCACGCCCGACAGGCGGGCGGCATCTCCGATACGGTGGCAGGGGCTTTGGGCAGACATGGCTTGACCTTCGAGCGGCTTCAAGGTTTTCAATCATGGCACGGCGGCATCGCGCGCGCCCCGACACACCAGGAAAACCATGACAAAACACAGCCACGACCTTTCCCATGCCGGCCACGACGGCCATGATCACGCGGGGCATGACCATGTCCCTGCCCCGGCCCCAGCCTCCGCTCGGCCGGCCACCGCCCCCCGCATCGACGTGTCCTGCTGCGGTGGCGGGTGCTCTAGCACCGCGCCCCAGGCCGGCACGAAGGCGGCAGCCGCCCCTACGGGCGAAGCGCACGGCGACCACGGCCATGCCTCCGAAGGCGACCACGACGGGCACGACCACGGCGCCCTGCCCGGCTGGGGCCGCCTCGCCGCCGCGCTGGTGGCGGCCACCGGCGCCGAACTGCTGCACCTGCTGGGGCCGGACACCACGCCGTGGCGCGTGGCGGGCATGGGCGTCGCCGCGGCGGCCATCCTGCTGGCGGGGCTGGGCATCTACCGCAGCGGCCTGCGCTCGCTGATGCGGGGCCAGTTGGGCATCAGCGCGCTGATGGCGGTGGCCGTGACCGGCGCGTTCCTGATCGGCCAGTGGCCCGAAGCCGCCATGGTGATGGCGCTGTACGCCCTGGCCGAGCGCATCGAGGACCGCGCCGTGGGCCGCGCCCGCGACGCCATCGGCGCCCTGCTGGCGCTCAGCCCCGACCAGGCCGACGTGCGCGGCCCGGACGGCCAGTGGCGCACGGTGCCCGCCGCCGACGTAGCCGTGGACAGCACCGTGCGCATCCGCCCCGGGGGCCGCGTGCCGCTGGACGGCGTGGTGACCACCGGCCGCAGCGCAGTCGACGAATCCAGCGTGACGGGCGAGAGCCTGGCCGTGGACAAGGCGCCGGGCGATCCGGTATATGCCGGCACGCTCAATGCCCAGTCGGAACTGGAATTCCGCGTGACGGCCGCGGCCGGCCAGACCACGCTGGACCGCATCATCCGCGCCGTGGAGCAGGCCCAGAGCGCCCGGGCGCCCACCCAGCGCTTCGTGGACCGCTTCGCCGCCGTGTACACACCGGCGGTGTTCGCCATGGCCGTCGCCGTGGCCATCGGCGCCCCGTTGCTGTTCGGCTGGACCTGGCTGGATGCGATCTACCGCGCGCTGGTGCTGCTGGTGATCGCCTGCCCCTGCGCGCTGGTGCTGGCCACGCCCGTCACCGTGGTGAGCGGCCTGGCAGCCGGCGCCCGGCGCGGCATTCTCATCAAGGGTGGCAACTGGCTGGAGCTGGCCCGCGGCGTGCGCGCCGTGGCCTTCGACAAGACCGGCACCGTGACCGCCGGGCGCCCCGTGCTGGTGGGCCGCGAGTCCTTCGGCAGCGATGGCGCCCAGGATGTGGCGGCGGCACTTGCCGGGCGCTCGGACCACCCCGTCTCGAAGGCCATCGCGGCCGGGCTGGGCACCCCCGCCGGCCTTCCCGAGGTGGAGGATTTCACGGCCCTGCCCGGGCGCGGCGTGCAGGCGCGCATCGCCGGCGCCACCTGGCTGCTGGGCAACCGCCGGCTGGCCCAGGAAAAAGGCCTGTGGACCGACGCCGTGGAGGCCGCCGCCGCCGCGCACGAGGCCCAGGGGCGCAGCGTCACGCTGCTGGCCGACGGCCAGGCCGTGCGGGCGCTGTTCGCCGTGGCCGACACGCTGCGCCCGCAGTCGGCACAGGCCGTGGCGGACCTGCGCGCGCTGGGCATCGTGCCCGTGATGCTCACCGGCGACCACGCCGCAGCGGCCCAGGCGGCCGCGCGCGAGGCCGGCATCGACGAGGTGCAGGCGGGCCTGCTGCCCGAGCAGAAACTGTCGGCCATCGCCGCGCTGCAGCAAAAGCACGGCATGACGGCCATGGCGGGTGACGGGATCAACGACGCGCCCGCCCTGGCCAAGGCCGACATCGGCTTCGCCATGGGTGGCGCCGGCACCGACGTGGCGATGGAGACGGCCGACGTGGTCATCATGAACGACGACCTGCGCCGCGTGGCCGAGACCGTGCGCCTGTCGCGCCGCACGCATGCCGTGCTGATGCAGAACATCGTGCTGGCACTGGGCATCAAGGCGGTGTTCTTCGGCCTGGCGCTGGCCGGGCACGCCACCATGTGGATGGCGGTGTTCGCGGACATGGGTGCCAGCCTGCTGGTGGTGGCGAACGGCCTGCGCATGCTGCGCAGCGAATCGCTATCAAAAAAATAGCACCCGGCACAATCGAAACCCCGGCACAGGCCCTTTTTCGCTGAATTTCCGTGGCGCAGCCTGCCGGCCCCGGAGAGGGGCTGGTCCGCGGCCTTCCCGGGCGGACGGCGCGCTGGCGGCACGGCCGGCCCGGATTTCGCTCTTTGAAGGTCGCGCTTCGCACATTCGCGTGCGGGCGCAGGCGCAGCGTGAGGTAATCATGGGTTCGACACCTCCTAGAATCCGCCCACCTTCTTCACCGGCGCCAGACCGCGAGCCCTTCAAGAGGCCCCGTTCCCCGGCCACGCCGCCCCCTCTTCCCGCATGAGCCCCCCCGCCCCGCCCACCCCGACATCCCCGCCCACCATGGTTCCCCACACCGCCACCGAAGACACCGCCGCCCTGTTCACGGGCGTGCTGCTCATTTCGGTGGGTGTGGGCTTTTTCGGCAGCGCCGGCCTGCTCACGGGCGGCACGGCGGGGCTGGCCTTTCTTTTGCACTACGCGACCGACATGGGCTTCGGCAAGCTCTTCTTCCTGCTCAACCTGCCGTTCTACTGGCTGGCCTGGCGCAAGATGGGGCGCAGCTTCACCCTGAAGACCTTCGTGGCCGTCGTGCTGCTGTCGGCGCTGACCGAGGCCCAGCCGGGTCTGATGGAATTCGTCGCGCTGCAGCCGCTCTATGCCGCGGTGGCGGGCGGGCTCATCACGGGCACAGGCTTTCTCGTGCTGTTCCGCCACCGGTGCAGCCTGGGCGGCATGGGCATCCTGGCGCTGTACCTGCAGGACCGCTACGGCTGGCGCGCGGGCAAGGTCCAGATGGCGGTGGACTGCTGCATTGTGCTGCTGGCGCTGTTCACGGTGGACCCCATGCGCGTGCTCTGGTCCATCGCGGGCGCCGTGGCGCTCAACCTGGTCGTGGCGATGAACCACCGCCCGGGCCGCTACATGGCCATGTAGCCGGCGCAGGCTCCGCCCGGAACTCCCGCAGCGCGGGGCTATCATTCCCGCCTATGCGCCGCGGCATGTTCCTCTTTCTCATCGTGCTCATGGCCCTTCGGGGTCTGGCGGGCAATGCCATGGCGGCCGGCATGCTGCCCGCGGTGGACACGGCGGCGCACGCGGCCCATGCAGCGGCCGAACCGCGATCCGGCACGCCCCCGGCGCACACCCTGCACACCGCGGCGCCCTCCGATGCCGCGGCGCTGCCGCCCTGCCATGGAGAGGCCAGCGCCCCGTCGGCCGAGGCCGCGCAGGCGCCCCATGGCGGCGCCGGTGATGCATCCCCCCCCACCAGCCACCACGCCCATGACGGCGGTTGCTCGGCCTGCGGCATCTGCCACTCGGCCATGTTGACGCCCCCGCTGGCGGCCCCCGCGCGCACCGCGCTGCCCCGCGCGCCCCTGCCCCTGGCAGAGCGCCGCTTTGCCAGCGCCCTGACCGCGCAGGCCATCAAGCCACCCATTTCCTGAGCCCCGACGCCCGAAGTGCGTCCGCGATCCGCACCCGCCACCGGCGGCGCGCGGATCGGCGGCCGCTGGTTTCGCCCTTGCTCAGGAGATCGCCGTGCGCGCCCCCTCGTCCCTTTCCGTTCGTTCTTCGCTCCTGCGCGGTGCCCTGGCCGCCGCCGCGCTCTTGCCGCCATGGCCGGCCCTGGCCCAGGCCCCCGGGCCGGTAGCCGACCCGCTGGCACCTGCCGGTGCGCTGGTCCACCGCAGCGTATTCACCGCCGCCGCGCCGCCCGTCGAAACCGGCACGGTGGCCTGGCGCGATGCGCAGGCCGCCGTGGCGGCCACGCCGCGCGGCCATGCCGACATCGTGGCGTGGGAAGCCCGCCAGGCCGCGCCCTCGGGAGCATCGGCAGCGCCGGCAGCAGGCCACGGTGCGCACCACCACCCGCCGTCCGACCCCACGCCCGCGCGGGGGACGCCATGACCGCGCCCCGCACCGCCGCCTGGGGCGCGCTGGCCGCCGCCTTGCTGCTGGCCGGCTGCGCCAGCGTGTCGCCCGACGGCCTGCGCAGCCAGGTGCAGGCGCTGGCCGATGGCCGCAGCGCCGGCGTGGCCGCGCCCGCGCTGCCCTCTGCCGACCCCGCGGCGCGCGCGCAGGCCGACGCGGCCATCGCGCAGTGGCTGGCCGGGCCGCTCGCCGCCGACGACGCCGTGCGCATCGCCCTGCTGCGCAACCCGGGCCTGCAGGCGCGGCTGGCGGCCCTGGGCGTGGCCGATGCGCAGCGCGTGCAGGCCCTGACCCTGCCCAACCCCACGCTCACGCTGGGGCGCTTTCGCAGCGGGCACGAGCGCGAGACCGAGCGCACGCTGGGCCTGGGCCTGATCGATCTCGTCACCCTGCCCTGGCGCACGCGCTGGCAGGGCCAGCAGATGGAGCAGGCCACGCTGGACGCCGCGCAGGACGTGGTGCGCCTGGCCTTCGACACGCGGCGCGCCTGGCTGCGCGCCGTGGCGGCCGAGCAGGTGGCGGCCACCCAGGAGCGCATGCACGAGGCGGCCGACGCGGGTGCCGAACTGGCGCGCCGCATGGCCCGCGTCGGCAACTGGAGCCGCCTGCAGCAGGCCCGCGAACAGGCGCTGTGGGCCGACAGCGCCGCCCAGCTGGCCCGCGCGCGGCTGGACGCCGCCACCGAGCGCGAGCAGCTGTCGCGGCTGATGGGCTTGTGGGGACCGGACGCGCACTACACGCTGCCCGACCGGCTGCCCGACCTGCCGGCAGAGCCCGAGGCCAGCGAAGGCATCGAGGCCCGGGCCCTGCGCGAACGGCTGGACGTGCGCGCCGCGCGGCTGGAGCTGGACCGCGTGGCCGACACCGAAGGCTTTGCCGGCGTGGCCCCCTGGGCCGGCGGGATCGGCCTGGCCTACACCCGCAACACCACGACCGAGCAGGACACCGGCCATGCCGACGTCAAGCGCGGCTGGGAGTTGGAACTGGCCGTGCCCCTGTTCGACTGGGGCGGCGCCGCACGCTCCCAGGCCCGGGGCCGCACGCTGCAGAGCGCGGCGCAGCTGCAGGACGTGGCCCTGCGCGCCCGCAGCGAGGCGCGCACCGCCTGGCTGGGCTACCGCACCGCCTACGACCTGGCGCGCCAGCAGCGCGACGCGGTCGTGCCGCTGCGCCGCGTCATCAGCGAGGAAACCACCCTGCGCTACAACGGCATGCTCGCCAGCGTCTGGCAGATGCTCGCCGAGGCGCGGGCCAGCAGCCAGGCCGTGGCCGATGCGCTGCAGGCGCAGCGCGATTTCTGGCTCGCCGAGGCCGATCTGCAACGGGCCCTGGCCGGCACCTCGGGCGGTGCGTCCAGCGCCGTCGCATCCGCCGCCCTGCCCGGTGCCGCCGCCGGCCGCGCCGTCAACCCCGAATCCCAAGGCCACTGACATGAAACGCCGCCACTTCTTCTCCGGCGCCGCCACCGCCGTGGCCGCCGCCTCCGTGGGCCGCGCCGCCCTGGCCGCGCTGCCCGAAATCCCCCAGCACGGATCGGCCGACACCGCCGTGCCGCCCGCGCCGCCTACCGGGCGCCCGTTCCGCCCCGTGGTCACCCTGAACGGCTGGAGCCTGCCCTGGCGCATGAACGCCGGCGTGAAGGAATTCCACCTGGTCGCCGAGCCCGTGGTGCGCGAGTTCGCACCCGGCTTCGTGGCCAACCTGTGGGGCTACAACGGGCAGAGCCCCGGGCCCACGATCGAGGTGGTCGAGGGCGACCGTGTGCGCATCTTCGTCACCAACCGCCTGCCCGAGCACACCAGCGTCCACTGGCACGGCCAGCGCCTGCCCAACGGCATGGATGGCGTCTCGGGCCTGAACCAGCCGGCGATTCCCGCGGGCAAGACCTTCGTGTACGAGTTCACCGCGCGGCGCCCGGGCACCTTCATGTACCACCCGCATGCCGACGAAATGACGCAGATGGCCATGGGCCTGATGGGCCTGTGGATCACCCACCCGCGACTGGATGCGCGCGGGCGCCACCCGCTCATCGCCACGGCCGACCGCGACTACGCCTTCCTGCTCAACGCCTTCGCCGTGGAGGCCGGCACGCGCACGCCGCGCGTGAACGAGATGACCGACTTCAACATCTGGGCCTGGAACAGCCGCGTGTTCCCGGGCATCGACCCGCTGGTGGCGCGGCGCGGCGAGCGGGTGCGGGTGCGCGTGGGCAACCTCACCATGACCAACCACCCCATCCACATCCACGGCCACGAGTTCGAGGTGACCGGCACCGACGGCGGCGCGGTGCCCCCCGGCGCGCGCTGGCCCGAGGTGACCACCGACATAGCGGTGGGCCAGATGCGGCAGATCGAGTTCGTCGCCGACGAGCCCGGCGACTGGGCCGTGCACTGCCACAAGAGCCACCACACCATGGGCGCCATGGGCCACGACGTGCCCACGATGATCGGCGTGGACCACCGGGGCCTGGTGGCCAAGATCCAGAAGATCGTGCCCGACTACATGGTGATGGGCGAGCGCGGCATGGCCGACATGGGCGCCATGGAGATGCCGCTGCCCGAGAACACCCTGCCCATGATGACCGGCACCGGCCCCTACGGCCCGCTGGAGATGGGCGGCATGTTCAGCGTGCTCAAGGTGCGCGAGCACCTGGCCGCCGGCGACTGGCGCGACCCGGGCGACTACGTGCAGCCGCCCGGCACCCAGGCCTGGGAATGGCAGGGCGCCGCGGCGGACCTGCCCCCTGCGCCGGCGGCACCCGCCGCTTCCACCGCGCCGCAGGCCGGGGCCGCCACCGTGCGCAAACCGGGCCCCGGCGGCACCGGCCACGCCCATTGACCGGCCACGCAGGCAACCTCCAACGCTATTAATTCAATAGCAATATGCCCTAGAAGAATATGCACCGGAGCCGTTTTTCACCTGAAACCCGGGTGGACACCCCCACCCACCGAAAGGACCCTGCCATGCCCCTGACCCCTCCCGCCGCTGGCGCCGCCCGGACCCCACTGGCCGCGCGCCGCCGCGCCCTGCACGGCATCGCCGCCTGGGGCACTGCCGCCGCCCTGCCCTGGCCGGCCTTCGCGGCCGGCCCGCAACCCACCGCCATCGAGGTCTGGAAGGACCCCAGCTGCGGCTGCTGCCAGGACTGGGTGGACCATATGCAGGCCAACGGCTTTCGCGCCACGGTGCATGAGACCGGCAACGCCGCCGTACGCAGCCGCCTGGGCCTGCCGCAAAAGCTGGGCTCGTGCCACACGGCACTCGTCGGCGGCTACCTGATCGAGGGCCATGTGCCGGCCTCGGACGTGCAGCGCCTGCTGCGCGAAAAGCCCAAGGCCCTGGGCCTGGCCGTGCCCGGCATGCCGGTGGGCTCGCCGGGCATGGACGGCGCGATCTACGGCGGGCGCAAGGACGCCTACGACGTGCTGCTGGTGGCGCACGGCGGTGCCAGCACCCGCGTTTTCAGCCACTACCCGCCATCCAAGGAGCCCGCATGACCCGCCGCCCCTCCACCCCGGGCCGTGCCGCCCTTTCCCCTTTCATCGCCTTCATCGCCTTCATCGCCTCCATCGCCTCCATCGCCGTCTTTGCCCTGGCGGGCACGCTCCCCGCGCAAGCGTCATCGCACGGCCAGGCCGGGCACGGTGGGCACGATGGACATGCCGGTCACACCGCCGCGGCAGCCGCCCCGTCCGATGCGGCTTCCGCCACGGACACCGCCACCGCGGTGGACGCCGAACTGTCCCAGGGCGAGGTCGTACGCTGGGATCCGTCGGCCGCCCGGCTCACGCTGCGCCACGGCGAACTGAAGAACCTCGCCATGCCGCCCATGACCATGGTGTTCCGCCTGCAGGACCCGGCGCCGGACCTGCCGCTCGCGCCCGGCACGCCGGTGCGCTTCCATGCCGAGAGCCAGCGCGGCGCGCTCGTCATCACCCGCATCGAGGCGGCCCGCTGAAGGCCGCCGGCGCGGCGCCATAATCGCCGCCCATATGACCGCAGCAACCCGTTCGGCCAGCGACGCTGGCAGCATCACCCGCGTGGCGGGCATCGAGGTCGGCCACTACACCGACGCCCGCCGCCCCACGGGCTGCACCGCCATCCTCGCGCGCGAGGGCGCCGTGGGCGGCGTCGACGTGCGCGGCGCCGCGCCGGGCACGCGCGAGACCGACCTGCTCGCGCCCTCCAACCTGGTCGAGAAGGTGCATGCCATCGTGCTCGCGGGCGGCAGCGCCTGGGGCCTGGAGGCCGCCACCGGCGCCGTGCGCTGGCTGGAGGAGCGCGGCGTGGGCCTGGACGTGGCCGTGGGCCGCCTGCCCATCGTGCCGGCGGCCGTGCTGTTCGACCTGCTGGTGGGCGACATGCGCATCCGCCCCGACGCCGCGGCCGGCTATGCCGCCTGCGCCGCCGCATCGCGCGACGATCCGGCCGAGGGCAACGTGGGCGCGGGCACCGGGGCCGCGGTGGGCAAGCTCTTCGGCATCGGGCGCGCGATGAAGGGCGGCATCGGCACGGCCTCGGTGTCGCTGGACGGCATCACCGTGGGCGCCCTGATCGCCTGCAACGCCGTGGGCGACGTGGTCGACCCGCACACCGCCCGGCCCGTGGCCGGCGCGCGCTCGGAAGACGGCCAGCGGCTGATGGACACGCGGCGTGCGCTGCTGGGCGGCGTGCCGCCCGAGCCCGTGCTGCCCGGCACCAACACCACCATCGGCGTGATCGCCACGGACGCGATGCTGACCAAGGCCCAGGCCCATCGCCTGGCCGTGTCGGGCCACGACGGGTTGGCGCGCAGCATCAACCCCGTGCACACCCAATTGGACGGCGACACCCTGTTCACCCTGGCCACCGGCGCCACGGGCCGCCACGCGGGCATGCTGGTGCTGGCCACCATGGCGGCCGAGGCCGTGGCCCGCGCCACGCTGCGCGCCGTGCAGGCCGCGCAGTCCCTCACCACCCACGAAGGCCTGTACCTGCCGAGCGCGGCGGACCTCGGCCGATGAACGCCCTTGCCGCCCGCTCCCGCACCGTCACGCGACGGGTGCACACGGCGCTGCTGAACCTGCGCGACCTGATCCTGTCCGCCGGGCCGCTCGCCTTCCTGGCGGTGGGGCTGCTGGTGCTGGCCTACTGGTGGCTGCAGCCCGCGCCCCCGAAGCGCGTCACCCTGGCCACCGGGCCCGCGCAGAGCGCCTATGCGGACTTCGGCCAGCGCTACCAGAAGGCGCTGGCGGCCGACGGCATAGAGGTCGTCCTGCGCGAGACGGAAGGCTCGTCCGCCAACCTGCAGTTGCTGCGCAGCGGCGAGGCCGACCTGGCCTTCGTGCAGGGCGGCACCGGCGAACTGCGGCCCGAAGACGCCGACGCCCTGGAATCGCTGGGCAGCCTGTTCGTGGAACCGGTGTGGATCTTCTACCGCACCGAGGCCGCGCGCCGCGTGGTCAAAAGCGGCCGGCTCGACAGCCTGGCGCAGTTGCGCGGCCTGCGCGTGAACGTGGGCACCGCGGGCAGCGGCGTGCCCACGCTGATGGAAAAGCTGCTGGAGGCCAACCGCATGGAGCCCCGGGCGCTGCGGCTGTCCGAGCTGGGGCAGACGCCGGCGACGGTGGAGTTCCTCGCGGGCCGGCTCGACGCGCTGGTGTTCGCCTCGGCGCCGCAGTCGCTCATGGTGCAGATGCTGCTGCAGACGCCGGGCGTGCGTCTCATGGACTTTCCACAGCACGAGGCCTACGGGCGGCGCTTTCCGTTCCTCACGCCCGTCACGCTGCCGCGCGGCGTGGTGGACCTGGCCGGCAACGTGCCGCCCGCCGACGTGCGGCTGGTGGCCTCCACCACGTCGCTGCTGGCGCGCGAGGGCACGCATCCGGCGCTGCTGCAGCTGTTCGCGCAGAACGCGCAGTCCCTGCACGGCAGCGCCGGCTGGTTCAACCGGGCACGGGAATTTCCGAGCACCCGCCACAGCGAGCTGCCCATCGCCGCCGAGGGCGAGCGCGCCATCAACGAGCCCGCGCCGCTGCTGCAGCGCTACCTGCCCTTCTGGATGGCCAACCTGATCGAGCGCATGTGGCTGGTGCTGGGCATCCTGCTGGCCGCCATGCTGCCGCTGTCGCGCGTGGTGCCGCCGCTCTACCAGTTCCGTGTGCGCTCGCGCGTGTTCCGCTGGTACGGTCGCCTGCGCGAGATCGAGGACGAAATGGACGCCGGACAATCCGCGCCCCAGGCGCTGCACGAGGCCCTGGATCGGCTGGAGGCGCAAGTGGAAAAGGTGAGCGTGCCGCTGTCGTATGCCGACGAGCTGTACGCGCTGCGCAACCACATCCAACTGGTGCGCAAGAAGCTGCGCGCAGCGCCGGGCGGCGCGCCGGCTAGCGCGGCCTGACGGGCTTGCCGGCGCCCTTGCCGCGCTGCGCGCGGCCGTGGGCAGCCGCCACCGCGGGCGGCGGGCCGGGCAGCACCCGCAACGCCCCTTCGGCCATCAGCTTGTCGCGCATGCGCCGCGTCATCGACTGCGTGCTGCCGTCGGCCGCGGTGAACAGGAACAGCGTGTGGTGCGGACTCGACCAGGTCAGTTGCGTGTGCACGGCGCGCTGGTTGGAGATCAGTTCCACCCAGCTGCCCAGCGGAAAGTCGTTGGTGGCCTCGGCGCCGCTTGCGGCGGCATCGCCCCCCTCGTCGGCCACGCCGGGTTCGTGCAGCGAGCCATAGAGCGATTCCGGCGGCACGATGGTTTCCATGCCGTCCGGCTCTTCGGCGGACGCACCGGCCGGCTGCAGGGCCAGGCTGGCGGCGCGCTCCATCGCGGCTTGGTGCAGGCCGGCGATGCGCTCGAGCACGGCGCCCGCCATGGCCTCGGCATGGCCCACGCTGTCCAGGCCCTGGCGCACGGTGCCGAGCATGCGCGTGACGGTGCCGCCCAGCCGCTCGGGCTCGGCCGCGGCCACCTCGGGCTGGGCGATCCAGAACAGTTCGGGCACCAGGGCGAGGTAGCCGCCGGGGTCGCCATCGGCACTGCCGGGGTCGTCCATCTGCGCGAGCGCCACCACGTCGGCCCAGGGGCCGGCGGCGAAATCGAGAATGTCCCGGGGCACCTGGTCCGCCCCCGCCAGCGCGCGGATGTCGGCCGCGATGCGCTTGGACAGGGCCTCGCGCTGCTGCACGCGCAGGGCGGCCTGCCGCTCGGCCTCCTGGGCCTCGCGCAACTGGCGCTCCTGCGACGCCCAGGCCGATTCGAGCGCCGTCAGCACCGTGGCAAAGGTGTCGGCGTCCTGGCTTTCGCTGGTGGCCAGGTGGCTCACCGCCTCGTCCACGAGCCGCATGAAGCGGTCGAAACGGGGGTCGGCATCGGATTCGAAGTCCAGCGCGCGCTGCGTCAGCTCGTCCAGCAGGCGGCGCGCGGGGTGCTTTTCGTCGGTGAAGAACCGCCGGTCGTGCCGCACCAGCTGCTTAATGGCGGGCCGCAGGTTCTGCACGGCCCGCTGGATGGGCGGGGGCAGCCGCTGGTCCTGCGCGATGTTGTCCATCATGCGGCTCACCACCTCGGTGGCCGTGCGCGATGGCGAGGGCGGCGCGGGGGCTGCGACCGTCGCCGGGGCCGCGACGGCCGCAGCGCCGCTCCAGGCCCCCAGCGCCGCGGGCTGGCTGCCGGCCAGCCGGCCCACGAGGCGCTCCAGCTGGGCGATGTCTTCCATCGCCTCGGCGGCCGCCGCGGAGCTGGGCGCGAAGTAGTCCGAGCCGCCGGCGCCCATCTGCGAGCTGGCCGGGCCGCCGCCGCGGGCCTCGGTCCAGGCGGCCGGCTGCGAGGGCACGCCGCCGAACGCGGCGACGGGCGCCATGCCGTAGGCGAAGGCATCGCCCGAACTGGCGAGCATCTGGCGCAGCATGCCCACGGTCAGCAGGGCTTCCTCGGCCTCGGCGGCGAGCGGCATGCCCAGCGATGCCGGGCCGCCACCGCCGCCCATGCCGCCGGGCATGCCGTACTGGCTGGGATATGCGCCAGGATGGGGCGCGCCGTAGCTGCTCGCCGGGCCGCCGTAGCCGCCGCCGTGGCTGCTGGGGTAGGCGCCGCCGTAGCCGGTGGCACGCCCCGTTGACTGGCCGGCCTGCCCCGCCACCGCGTAGCCCACCGGGGTGATGCCGTTGTCGCGAAGGCTCTGGGCGGCGGTTTTGTAGACGGAGACGAGCTCGTCGCCCAGCACCTTGCGCATGTGGGCCATCCACACCTGGCGGACCTCGGCGGACACGCCCGTGTCGCCCACCACCTGCTGCAGGGCGCGGATGTAGTTCTCGGGCCGCAGGGGATTGCGCTCGGGCTGCACGCGCTGCAGGCCCTGCGCGGAGCTGACCAGGGTGTTGAGCTCGGCCAGCGTGGCCTCGGTGGCGTGCACCGCGATCTGCTGGGCCCGCGACAGCTCGACCTGGGCCAGCACCTCGGACTCGTCCATGAGCGACAGCTCGCCGAAGTCCATGCCCGTTTCGTCGCCCGGACGCGCGCGCGCGGTGGAGGGGCCTTCGGCGAACACCTCCAGCAAGGCCATGGGGTAGGCCTTGGCCAGGGCGTCCTCGTGCTGCTTGATCAGCCGCAGCGCATCGGCCAGCAGCGTGCGCTGCTGGATGTTGCGCTCGGTGGACTCATCGCTGGCCAGCGCCCCCTGGGTCACGCTGGTCAGCCGTCCCATCAACGCCTCGCCCTGCCGCACCGCGTTGACGACGCAGGCACGAAAGACCGTTCTGGACCGGGACGCGGGCAGGGACATGGTGGCGGGCGAGGAAAAGCGGCAGCAGCGACGATCCTAACGGGTTGTTGCTTACTTGAGTGCCTTGTAACGCATGCGCTTGGGCTTTGCGCCCTCTTCGCCCAGGCGTTTTTTCTTGTCGGCTTCGTATTCCTGATAGTTTCCGTCAAAGAACACCCACTGGCTGTCGCCTTCCGCGGCCAGGATGTGCGTGGCGATCCGGTCCAGGAACCAGCGGTCATGGCTGATCACCAGCACGGTGCCGGCGTATTCCAGCAGCGCGTCTTCCAGGGCGCGGAGGGTTTCCACGTCCAGGTCGTTGGAGGGCTCGTCCAGCAGCAGGACGTTGCCACCCGCGATCAGCGTCTTGGCCAGATGCAGGCGCCCGCGTTCGCCGCCCGAGAGGCTGCCGACCTTCTTTTGCTGGTCCGAACCGTTGAAGTTGAAGCGGCCCGCGTAGGCGCGGCTGGCCATCTGGAACTTGCCGACGTTCAGGATGTCCAGGCCGCCGGAGATGTCTTCCCACACGGTCTTGTCGTTGCCCAGCTCGTCGCGGTGCTGGTCCACGAACGCCATCTTGACGGTGGAGCCCACCACCACCTGGCCGCTGTCCGGCTGCTCGCGGCCGGCCAGCAGCTTGAACAGCGTGGACTTGCCGGCGCCGTTGGGGCCGATGATGCCCACGATGGCGCCCGGGGGAACGCTGAAGCTCAAGTCGTCGATCAGCACGCGGTCGCCGAAGGACTTGCTGACGTTATGGAACTCGAACACCTGCTGGCCCAGGCGCTCGGCCACGGGGATGAAGATTTCCTGCGTTTCGTTGCGGCGCTGGTATTCGAAATCGCTCAGTTCCTCGAAGCGGGCCAGGCGCGACTTGCTCTTGGCCTGGCGGGCCTTGGGGTTCTGGCGCGACCATTCCAGCTCCTTCTTCAGGGCCTTGGCGTGGGCCTCTTCGCTCTTTTGCTCCTGCGCCAGGCGATCGCCCTTTTGCTCCAGCCAGGTGCTGTAGTTGCCCTTCCATGGAATGCCGCGGCCGCGGTCCAGCTCCAGAATCCATTCAGCGGCGTTGTCGAGGAAGTAGCGATCGTGGGTGATGGCCACGACGGTGCCGGAAAAGCGCTTGAGGAACACTTCCAGCCACTCGACCGACTCGGCGTCCAAGTGGTTGGTGGGCTCGTCGAGCAGCAGCATGTCGGGCTTGGACAGCAGCAGGCGGCACAGGGCCACGCGGCGCTTTTCGCCACCGGACAGCAGGCCGATCTTGGCGTCCCAGGCGGGCAGGCGCAGGGCGTCGGCGGCGATCTCCAACTGGTGCTCGGAGTCGGTGCCGGCCGTGGCGATGATCGCCTCCAGCTGGGCCTGCTCGGCCGCCAGGGCGTCGAAGTCGGCGTCTTCGGCGCCGTAGGCCACATAGACCTCCTCCAGGCGCGCCTTGGCCGCGAACACCGCGCCCATCGACTCTTCCACGCTCTCGCGCACGGTGTGCTCGGGGTTGAGCTTGGGTTCCTGCTCCAGGTAGCCGATGGTCAGGCCCGGCATCGGAATGGCTTCGCCTTCGATTTCCTTGTCCACGCCGGCCATGATCTTGAGCAGCGTGGATTTGCCCGAGCCGTTCAGGCCGAGCACGCCGATCTTGGCGCCGGGGAAGAACGACAGGGAGATGTCTTTCAAGATCTGCCGCTTCGGCGGCACGGTCTTGCTGACGCGGTTCATCGAATACACGTATTGGGCCATTGGCTTTCTTTCCTTAGATGGGGGCTGCGCTGCCGGGGGTGCACGAGCGGCCGGGGAGGCCTGCCGGAAAAGCGCGTTCAGGCGGATTATCGGATGCTTTGGCGCCGGCGCTTTCGGCAACCCCGCAACGCGGTGCCCGCGCGCGACAGTTTGCCCCAGGGGCGGCCCGCCCGCGCCGCCTGCGTAAAGCCCCGACCGCCGGCGGGCATCTCGTGCCACAATAGCGCCCAGCCACCGGCTCCAGTGATCGGTGGCCTCAGCAACCTGCTGGGGACGACGAAGCCGCCATGCGGTGTTCTGGCTCCCATTCGTGAATCCCATCTGCCTTGACTGGCCGCAGCCCCGACATGGGTCCTGCGACAGGCCGATGCCCCCAGCGCCCGGACAGGGCGTTTCCTTGAATGAACTTTGACGAACTGAATCTGGCCCCAGCCATTCTGAAGGCCGTGCACGAACAGGGTTACGAAACCCCGACCCCCATCCAGGCACAGGCCATCCCCGCCGTGCTCGAGGGCCACGATCTGCTCGCCGGCGCACAGACCGGCACCGGCAAGACCGCCGCCTTCACCCTGCCCATGCTGCACCGCCTCTCGCAGGGCACGGCCCCCAAGAGCAAGTTCGGCGGCAAGGGCGTGCGCGCCCTGGTGCTCACGCCCACGCGCGAACTGGCCGCCCAGGTCGAGGAATCCGTGCGGGACTACGGCAAATACGTCGACATCTCGTCCACCGTCGTCTTCGGTGGCGTGGGCATGAACCCGCAGATCGACCGCATCAAGCGCGGCGTGGACGTGCTGGTCGCCACCCCCGGCCGCCTGCTGGACCTGCAGCAGCAGGGCTTCCTGGACCTGTCCACGGTCGAGATCCTGGTGCTGGACGAAGCCGACCGCATGCTGGACATGGGTTTCATCCACGACGTGAAGAAGATCCTCGCCCTGGTGCCCAAGGACAAGCAGAGCCTGCTGTTCTCCGCCACGTTCAGCGACGAGATCCGCGAGCTGGCCAACACGCTGCTCAAGAACCCGCAGAGCATCCAGGTCACGCCGCGCAACACCACGGTGCAGCGCATCACGCAGGTGATCCACCCCGTGGGCCGAGGCAAGAAAAAGCAGGTGCTGCTGCACATCATCCAGGAGCACGACTGGAGCCAGGTGCTGGTGTTCACCCGCACCAAGTTCGGCGCCAACAACGTGGCCGAGTTCCTCACCAAGAACGGCGTCAACGCCATGGCGCTGCACGGCAACAAGAGCCAGAGCGCCCGCACGCAGGCCCTGGCCGGCTTCAAGAGCGGCGACATCCGTGCGCTGGTGGCCACCGACATCGCGGCCCGCGGCATCGACATCGACGAGCTGCCGCACGTCGTCAACTACGAAATCCCCAACGTGTCGGAAGACTACGTGCACCGCATCGGCCGCACCGGCCGCGCGGGCGCCAGCGGCCAGGCCGTGAGCCTGGTCTGCATGGACGAAGAGGGTTTCATGATGGAGATCGAGCGCTTCACCAAGCAGGAGATCCCGGTTCAGATCCTCGACGGCTTCGGCCCCGAGCCCGGCGAGAAGGCCGAGCCCATCGCCATGGGCCGCCAGACCATCTGGGGCGGCGCGGGCAAGCCCCCGAGCCGCGAAGTCATGCAGGCCGCCGCCAAGGCCGCCCGCAGTGAAATGATGGACCGCATCCGCACCAACAAGGCCACGCAGGGCGGTGGCGGCGGCGACCGGGGCGGCAAGCCGGCAGGCGGCGGCGCACGCTCCGGCGGCGGCCCCCGCGCCGCGGCTGGCGAAGGCGGCGCCAATGGCGCTCCCCGCGGGCGCGGCGGCAACGGCCCGCGTGCCGGCGGTCCTGGCGGCAATCCCCGCGGTCCCGGCGCGCAGGCGGCCGGACGTGGCGGCCGCGGCCCTGGCGGCGGCAATGCCGGTGCTGGCGGCTACGGTGGCGGCAACGGTGGCGGTGGCAACCGCTTCGACGACGGCCAGCCGCGCCGTGAGAACGCGCACCTGGGCACCCAGACGGGCGGCCACCTCGGCGCCCCCCGCCATGCCGGTGCCGGCGGCGGCCAGCCCGACCCCATGCGCACGAGCGTGGACAGCATGGCCGGATCCGGCCGCCGCGGTGGCGGTGGCTACCGCAGCGGCGGCGGTGGTGGTGGCGGCTACGGCGGTGGCGGCAACCGCGGCAATTCCGGTGGCGGCTCGCGTGGCGGCCCCCGGGGTGGTGGCGGTGGCGGCTACGGCCGCTGAAGCACCGGCCCCGCCCGTGCACGGCCGCAGCCGGCCCGCGCCCCGATCCTGAGGAACGCATGCGCCCTGCCGATCCCGCGCGGCCCATGGACACCTTGCTGGTGTCCACCTGCAACACCCTGAACCTCGCCCTGCCCGGGCGGGTGTTCTATCCCAACCAGGACGCCTATACCCAGGCCGAATTCGAACGCAAGGTCGATTGGTTCGGCGGGCGCCTGCGCGCGCTGAATGCCGATGTGCTGGCCGTGCAGGAGGTGTGGGACGAACAGGCGCTGCAGACGGCCATCGGCCGCAGCGGCCTGCGCTACGACTTCGTGAGCGTGCCCGGCGCCGAGAACACCGGCGCCTCGCACGGCGCCCAGGGCACGCCGCGCGTGGGCATCGCCACGCGGCTGCGCGTCGAATCGCTGCGCTCGATAGCGGAGTTTCCGCCCGCGCTGGCGGTCGATGTGCCGGGCCTGGGAACGCACCACCGGTTCGAACGCCCGCCCCTGCTGGCCACCCTGCGCATGAAGCATGGCCAGACGGTGAACGTGGTCACGGCGCACCTCAAATCCAAACGCCCCAAGTTCCTGCTCGACGCCCTCGGGCAACCGCTGGAGGACCGCGACGACCGCAAGGTCGCGGCCCTGGCTTCGCTGCGCTCGCTCATCATGCGCGGCGTGGAAGCAGCGGCGCTGCGCTGCCTGGTTGTGGACCTGCTGCAGCGCACCGACGTGCCGCTGGTGCTGCTGGGCGACTTCAACGACACGCCCGACAGCGTGACCACGCAACTCATCTGCGCGACCACCGAGGTCGCCTACGACCGCAGCGCGCGCGACGTGGCCCTGTACAACGCCTACGACGTGCAGGGCGATGCCGCCCTGAAAAAGGACGTGGCCTACTCGCACATCCACCAGGGCATGCCCGCGGTGCTGGACCAGATCCTGGTCAGCGAGGAGTTCGTGCCCAGCGCCCGGTCGGGCCCGAACACCGGCGACGTGCGGCGGGTCGATTACTTCAACGACCACCTGCACGAGGGGCGCGACCGCACGCGCTCCGACCACGGCTTCGTCCGCGCCTTGCTGCGCCTGCCGATGCCCGCCCCCACGCCCACGAGGCCCACGACATCCGCCGTGCCGCCTGCGGCCTGACCGGCGCCCGCCGTGCGCAGCCCGGCCGCGCCGCCGCGGCCCTGCGCGAAAACCCGGCAGAGCCGCGTGTTTGGCCGACAGGCCCGGTCTGCAACGCCGGGTAACATCGGCGCAGCCCCATAGCAGCCCCCTTGGCCGGACCCACAGACCATGAAACAGCCCATTCCCCACCAACGTGCCCTTTCATCGCCTCCCCTGGCCGGCGCTGCCGGCGCGGAGCCTTGGAAAGCGCGCACCTTGTGGACTTGCAGCACGGTCCTCGCCTCGGCCGTGCTGGCGGCATGCAGCAGCACCCCGCTGCCGCCCTGGCCCTCCTCCGCGCCGCCCCAGGCCACGGTGCCCGCGGCGCCCCGCCCTCAGACCGCGCGCGTGGTGCCGCCGCCGCTGGGCACACAGCGCGCCGAGGTCGTCACCTCGCCGGTGCTGTCCACCCCCATCATTCCCAGCGCGGAGCCCGCGCCCGGCGCCACGCCGCCCGCCGCGGCCGCGCCCGCGGCCGACCTGCCCTACAGCGCGGCGGTCGCTGCCCGCTTCCCCGCGCCGGCCGTGCACTACGACACCCCCGGCCTGGCCGACGGGCGCCGCGCCTTCACCACCAATGCCGAGGCCGCCCAGTGGCTGCGGCAGCTCGCCGCCACCCCGCAGGGCGCCACCAAGGCCACGGTGCTGGACCTGGGCATGTCCCAGCGCGGCACGCCGCTGCAGGCCCTGGTGCTCACGCACGCGCCCAACACCGACGTGGCCAGCCTGGATGCGAGCGGCAAGCCCACGGTGCTGCTGATCGGGCAGCAGCACGGCGACGAGCCCGCCGGCGGAGAAGCCCTGCTGGTGATGGCGCGCGAACTGTCGCAGGGCCTGCTGGAGCCGCTGCTGGACCGCATCAACGTGGTCGTGGTGCCGCGCGCCAACCCGGACGGCGCCGAGGCCGGCACCCGCGCCACGGCCAACGGCACGGACATGAACCGCGACCACCTGCTGCTGAACACGCCCGAGGCCCAGGCCCTGGCGCGGCTCACGCGGGACTACCGCCCCATCGCCGTGCTCGATGCGCACGAATACACCGTCGCCGGCCGCTTCCTGGAGAAGTTCGGCGCCATCCAGAAGTACGACGCGCTGCTGCAGTACGCCACCACGGCCAACGTGCCCGAGTTCCTCACCAAGGCGGCGCGCGAGTGGTACCACCAGCCCATGGCGGCCGCGCTGCAGGGCCAGGGCCTGACCAGCGAGTGGTACTACACCACCTCCACCGATCCGCAGGACCGCCGCGTGTCGATGGGCGGTACGCAACCCGACACGGGCCGCAACGTGAACGGTCTCAAGAACGCCGTCAGCCTGCTGGTGGAGACGCGCGGCGTGGGCATCGGGCGGCTGGACATCCAGCGCCGCGTGCATGCCCAGGTGACCGCGCTGTCCAGCGCGCTGCGCAGCACGGCCGAGCGGGCCGGCAACCTGGAGCAGGTGCGTTCGTTCGTGGTGCGCGACACCGCGGCGCAGGCCTGCCGCGGCCAGGTCGCCATCGAGGCGGCGCCGACCGCCACGCAGCGCGACCTCGTCATGCTTGACCCCGCGACGGGCGCGGACCGCACCGTGCGCGTGGACTGGAACTCGTCACTCGAATTGCGAACCCTCGCCTCGCGCCCCCGCCCTTGCGGCTACTGGCTCTCGCCCACGGCGGGCCAGGCGGCCGAGCGGCTCAAGCTGCTCGGGCTGCAGGTCATGCGGGTGGCCGAGCCGGGTTCGCTCCTGAGCGACAGCTACCAGGAAACCGGCCGCGAGGAAGGCGTGCGCCAGGACGTTCGCGGCACCATCGCCGGCCAGCAGGACATCACCCGCGTGCGCGTGACCACCGTGCGCACCGCCATCGACGTGCCCGAAGGCAGCTACTACGTGCCGCTGAACCAGCCCCTGGCCAACCTGGCCGTCGCCGCGCTGGAGCCCGACACGCAGAACAGCTACTTCGCCAACCACCTGATTCCGGCGCTGGGCGACACGGCGCGGGTCATGGCCACGCCGTCGCTGGTGTTCGAGGAGGCCGACTGAAGCCGGGGAAAGACAGGCACGGCGCCGGCCAGCCTGCAGACGACCTGCCGGACAGACGGACAGACGGGATGAGGCGCGCCAAGGCCCCTGCAGATTGCTACAAAAACAGTAGCAACACGCCCTAGTCAATCATGCCTTGGAGCCCGATTCGGCTCAAACCGAAGCGTGCCGCTCCTCCAGCGCACCCGGCGCCGTCGCCTCGGCCTGGCGCTCGCCGGCGCGGCCCAGGACATGCGAGGTCATCGCCGCGGCCAGCGCCTCCTCGCCGAGGAACACCTTGGCCACGCCCTCTTCCTGCTCCAGCAGCCGGGCCTCGGCCTCGTTGTGGCTGCGGACCACGGTTTCGATCTCCGGGTTGAGCGTGCGCGCCGTCGCGATGATCTGGCGCACGTCCAGCGTGTTCGGCGTGGCGATCACCAGCATGTGCGCCCGGGCGATGTGCGCCTGGATCAGCACGGCCGGCTCCACCGCGTCGCCGTAGACCGCCGCCATGCCGCCGTTGCGCAGCGTCTCCACCAGATCGCGGTTCTGCTCGGCCACGACGAAGGGAATGTCGCTCTCCGACAGCGCCGCCGCGATGCGCCGTCCCACGCGGCCGTAGCCGACCAGCACCACCTGGCGCGCGAGGTACCGGCGGTGCGTGCTCAGGGGCAGCTCCGCCAGCGGGTCGTCGCGCTGCTCCAGCCGGCGCGCCAGGGCCGAGCGGGCGCGCAGCCACTCCTGCAGCGGGGCGATGGCATGGAACAGCAGCGGGTTGACCGCGATGGAGATGAGCGCACCGGCCAGCACCAGGCTGGCGCCTTCCGGCGGCAGCAGGCCCAGCGAGGCACCCAGGCCCACCAGGATGAAAGAGAACTCGCCGATCTGCGCCAGGCTGGCCGACACCGTGAGCGCCGTGTTCAGCGGGTAGCGGAAGGCCAGCACCAGGGCGGCCGCCGCGAGCGTTTTGCCCAGGATGATGATGGCCACCACGGCCAGCACCTGGAAGGGGCGCTCCACCAGCACCCAGGGGTTGAACAGCATGCCCACGGAGACGAAGAACAGCACCGCGAACGCATCGCGCAGCGGCAGCGACTCCTGGGCGGCGCGGTGGCTGAACTCCGACTCGCGCATCACCATGCCGGCGAAGAACGCCCCCAGCGCGAACGACACGCCGAAGAGCGCGGCGGAGCCGAAGGCGATGCCCACCGCCGCCGCCACCACGCACAGCGTGAACAGCTCGCGCGAGCCGGTGCGCGCCACCTGCCAGAGGATCCACGGGAACACCCGCCGCCCCACCACCAGCATCAGCGCGACGAAGCCGCCCACCTGCGCGATGGTCCAGCCCAGCGCCTTCCACAAATCGCCCGTGCTGCCCGCCCCGGCAGTGCCGTTCAGCCACTGCGCCAGCGGCGGCAGCAGCACCAGGACCAGCACCATGGCCAGGTCCTCCACCACCAGCCACCCGACGGCGATGCGGCCGGTGTACGAATCCAGGATGCCCAGCGTCTCCAGCGCCCGCAAGAGCACCACCGTGCTGGCCACCGACAGGGCCAGGCCGAACACCAGCGCCCCGCCCAGGCCCCAGCCCCACCACAGCGCCAGGCCCATGCCCAGCAGCGTGGCCACCGCCATCTGCACCAGCGCCCCGGGCACGGCGATTTTGCGCACCGCCAGCAGGTCGCCCAGCGAAAAATGCAGCCCCACGCCGAACATCAGCAGCATCACCCCGATCTCCGCCAACTGGCTGGCCATTTCGCCATCGGCCACGAACCCCGGGGTGAAGGGGCCGATCACCACGCCCGCGAGCAGATAGCCCACCAGGGCCGGCAGGCGGATCCGGGTCGCGATGAAGCCCAGCACGAGCGCCAGGCCCAGCGCCGCGGCGATGGTGTTGATGAGTGAGAGGCTGTGCGGCATGGGGTGATGGGGGAGCGGGCGCACCCGATGGGCGCCTGCCCTTGCGTTATACCCGCAAGCCCCCGGTTGCCGCAAAACGCCAGGGGCCAAAAAGACCGGGAAGGCCCCGGCAGGCAGGTATCATTCACGCCTCGCACGGACCCGCCTGCCATCGTCCCGATGTGCCACACGGCGTCTGGCCCGTGCTGCAGGGCCTGAAGGCCCCGCGTCTTTTTTCTTTTTCCGTCTGCCCGTAGCTCAACCGGATAGAGCAATTGCCTTCTAAGCAATAGGTCGGGGGTTCGAGTCCCTCCGGGCAGGCCAATCCATTTTTTACAACCACCGGGGGCGCATTCCCCGGCATCGATTCAGTGCCTGCCCACGCATTGCATCCAGTGGCGATGCGGAAAGCGCGCTGTCGACAACCCCGGGCTTCAGCCTTGGGCCTGGGTCTCGAAACGGCAGCTGTCGCCGTATTGGTACTCGGATGCGGCAGAGCGGAAGGCCTGCTGGCCGTCTCCATCGATGGCGCCATCGCCCTGTTGCCACTGGAGGCCGAGGCCGCCGAATTCCCCCATCTGGGCGGAGGGGGCGCTTTCGCCGAAACGCAGCGGCGAGGGAACAGCCGGGTTGGAAAACATGGGGAAACCCTCCAAAAACAGACCTGTCGTCTGGGGCTGCCATTGGGCGCCCGCACCGCAGCGCAGCGCGTCGGAAGGCCGGTCCGGCCGGCGTAGGCGCAATCCGACACCACCAGCCCCCTCCCCTCCCCCGCCGGCTGGCGGATCAAAGGGGGCGGATAGCAGTCCGGTGGCCGGGCGGAATGCGGTGGACGGGCTACTGCGGCGGGGTCTGCCGTGCCGGCGCATCCGGCAGCGCGGCGCGGCGCGATTCCAGCCGCTCGACCAGCTGGGCGGCCAGGAACTGCAGCATCTCCACCTGCCGGGCCTCCAGCTCCCGCGGCACCCGGTCGATCACGCACAGCGTTCCGAGCGCCTGCCCGGTCGAGGTGATGAGCGGCGCACCGGCATAGAACTTGATGTTGGGCTCGCCCGTTACCAGCGGGTTGTCGGCAAAGCGTTCGTCCCGCGAGGTATCGCTCACGATCATCACGCTTTCCGGCACCTGGATCGCGTGGGCGCAGAAGGAATGCGCGCGGGGCGTCTGCCGCGCTGCCAGCCCCACCTTGGCCTTGAACCACTGCCGGTCGGCATCCACCAGCGAAACGAGCGCGATGGGCGTCTGGCACAGGGCCGCCGCCAGCCGGGCGAACTCGTCGAAGGCCGCTTCCTCGTCGGTGTCCAGGATGCGCATGGATTCCAGTTCGGCCTGGCGCAGCAGTTCCGACTGTGCCGCATCCGCCGCGGCCGATGGGGGCAGTGCCGCGCGCACCTTGCGGCGGCGCGGCCGCGCGGCGTCCGCACCGCGGTGGATGCTGTCGTGCAGCACCTGGGCCAGTTCGTCCAGCGAGTAGGGCTTGGGCAGCAGCGTGAAGCCGTGGTCGGGGCTTTGCGCCAGCACGTAGCTGTAGCCGCTGGACAGCACGATGGGCAGGGTCGCGCCGTAGCGCTGGCGGATCTCGCGGCCCAGTTCGATGCCGCTCATGCCGGTCATGACGACGTCGGAGAACACCGCCACGAACCGGCCCGAGCCGGCCTTCAAGGCCTCCAGCGCCTTCTCGCCGCTGGCGGTGACTACGGTGGTGTAGCCCAGTTCGTGCAGGGTCTGCTCGACGGACGCGGACACTTCCGCGTTGTCCTCCACCACCAGCACGCAGCCGCCGTTGCCCAGGGCCAGCCGGTCGTCGCCCTCGGCGGCCTGCGCGTCGTAGCCCGGTCGCGCGGCGCGCGGCAGGTACAGGGTGAAACGGCTGCCCTGTCCCAATGTGCTTTCCACGCGGATGTCGCCGCCGGACTGCTTGGCGAAGCCGAACACCTGCGACAGGCCCAGCCCGGTGCCATGGCCCACGCCCTTGGTGGTGAAGAAGGGCTCGAAGATCTGCGTGAGGTGCTCGGGCGCGATGCCCGTGCCGCTGTCGATGATGGACACGGCCACGAATTTGCCCGGCACCGCGGGCTGCGACTGCAGCGCGGGAATCTCGGAGACGGCCCGCACCTCGATGGTGAGCTTTCCGCTGCCCTGCATGGCGTCGCGGGCATTGACGGCCAGGTTCACCAGGGCGGTGTCGAACTGGCTCGGGTCGGCGTGCACGAAGCAGGCCGTCTCCGCCAGGTTCAGCTCGATCTCGATGCGCGCGCCCGCCAGGCTGGCGATCATGTCGCTCACCGCGCGGGTGTTGTGCCCCGCATCGAACACCGTGGGCTGCAGGGCCTGGCGCCGCGCGAAGGCCAGCAACTGGCCCGTGAGCTTGGTGGCCCGCGTCACCGCATTGGAGATGGACTCCATGAAGCGGTGGCGCCGCTCATCGGTGAGCTGCACGCGCCGCAGCAGGTCGATCGACGTGCGGATGACCGCCAGCACGTTGTTGAAATCGTGCGCGACCCCACCGGTGAGCTGGCCGATGGCTTCGAGCTTTTGCGACTGGCGCAGCGCCTCTTCGGCCGTGCGCTCGCGCGTGACGTCGCGCGCCACCGCATGGACCAGCCCCTCCTCGGGCACGGCGGTCCAGCTCAGCAGCCGGTAGCTGCCGTCTTCCTTGCGCCAGCGGTTCTCGAACACCAGCGTGGGCGCGCCGGCCTCGAGCTTGGCCAGTTCGGCGGCCATGCCCTCGGCATCTTCGGGGTGGATGAATTCGGCCACGGCGTGGCCGGCCATCTGGGGCTTTTCCCATCCCAGAAGGCGCGTGGCGGCGGGATTGACCGCGGCGATCACGCCCTGGAAGTCGCACACCAGCATGAGTTCGCGCGAGAGCGCCCACAAGCGGTTGCGATCGCGCACGCTTTCGGCCTGCACCAGCTTTTGCTCGTGGATGTCGGTGCTGGTGCCGATCCACCGGCTGATGGCCCCACTGCCCGTGCGCAGGGGCAGCGCCCGCACCAGGTGCCAGCGCATCTCGCCGTCCGCGCGGCGGATGCGGAACTCGGTTTCGTACTGCTCGCCGGAGGCGACGCTCGCCTGCCACAGTTGGGACACCGCAGGCAGGTCTTCGGGATGCACGAGGCCCGTCCATCCGTCGCCATCCAGCGTGCCCGGCTCGGACTGGCTGTATTCGTACACCCGGTCGTTGAACCAGTCGAGGTGGCCATCGCTGCGCGCGGTCCACACGTGGCTGGGCAGCGACTGGGCGAAGGTGCGGAACTCCGCCGCGCTGTCGGCCACCGCCTGCAGCGCCGCCTTGCGGTCGGTGACATCCTGTACCACGCCCACCATGCGGGCGATGGCCCCGTCCGGGCCGCGCACGAACTCGGCCTTGCGCGCGATCCAGCGCAGGGCCCCGTCATTGGCGCGGCGGATGCGGTATTCCACATCCAGCGGGGCCGATTCGGTGCTGCGGGTTTCGCGGGCGGAGCGCACTTCGGCGTCCTCGGCAATCACCAGCGCTTCCAGCGCCTTGGCGGGGACGGCCTCGGCTTCGGGCACGCCGAAGATGCGATAGAACTCGCGCGTGCCGTACAGCAGGTCGGTGGCCAGTTCGAGGGAGAACGTGCCCACGCCGCCCGCCTTCTGCGCCCGGTGCAGGCGTTCTTCGGACTGGCGCAGCGCCTCGGCGGCGCGGTGCTGCTCGGTGCGGTCGCGCAGCACTTTCACGAAGCCGATCGGCGTGCCGTCACCATCGCGGATCGGCGTCATCTCGCCATTGGCCCAGAAGCGCTCGCCGGATTTGCGCACATGCCAGCGCTCGTCGGTACCCACGCCCCGCGTGAGCGCGGCCTGCATCTCGCTCTCCATGCGGTGCGCAGCGCGGTCCTCGGGGGTGAAGATCCGGGCAGCGTCGTTGCCCAGCATTTCGGATTCCGTCCAGCCGAGCACGCGGCGGGCACCCTCGTTCCACCGCGTGACCTGGCCCTGCAGGTCGAAAGCGATGATGGCGTAGTCGATGGCGCTGTCCAGGATCTGGCGGTTGCGGATGTCGGTATCCGGCAAGGGTGCCGATGGCGCGGCGGCCTCGCTCCACTGCGCGATCGCGGCCTGCACGGACTGCGGCCAGCGTGCTACGGGCCCCAGGGGGCTCAGGGACCAATCGAACTCGGCGATCGCTCGCGCGTCGGGACGGCTACCCAGGGGATCGGCAGGGCCGGCGGCCGCTGGGCCGGGGACGGTGTGCATTGAGAAAAAACCTTTGAATCGCTCGCTCGTTGGGTGTCGATGTGCAGTCGGGCCCGGCCGTTGCCGGCGGTCTCCCGAGGCTGCTCAGCCTGGCATCATGCCTTTTTTCCAAAAGGCCCGAGTGCCAGCCGGGCCGCAGCGCCGGGGCTCAGCCTGGCCCGCCGAACCGCTCGCGGTAGGCCTGCGGGGTGATCCCCAGGCGGCGCAGAAACAGCCGGCGCAGCGGCTCGTCCGACCGAAAGCCCACCCGCGCCGCCACGGTTTTGAGCGGCAGGCCGTTCTCTTCCTCCAGCAGTCGGCGGGCGCCTTCCAGCCGGGCGGTCTCGATGAAGTCCGAGGGGCTTTGCCCGCATTCCTGCAGGAACACGCGGCGGAAGTTGCGCTCGCTCATGGCCGCCCGCGAGGCGAGCTGCTGCAGCGCCAGAGGCTCGGCCAGGTGCGACAGCACCCACGCCTGTACCTCGCGGATGCCCGGGTGGCGCGTGCCCTGGCTGGCCAGGTGCATGCTGAACTGCGATTGCCCGCCGGGGCGCTTCAAATACATCACCAGGTCGCGCGCCACCTCCAGCGCCAGCGTGCGGCCGAAGTCCTCCTCCACCAGGGCCAGCGCCAGGTCGATGCCGGCGGTGACCCCGGCCGAGGTCCACAGGTTGCCGCTGCGCACGTAGATCGCGTCGGCATCCACGCGCACGGCGGGAAAACGGCGCTGCAGCAGATCGGCCACGCTCCAGTGCGTGGCCGCCTGCGCGCCGTCCAGCAGGCCGGCCGCCCCGAGGAAGAAGCTGCCCGAGCACAGCGCCACCATGTGCCGCACCCGCGGCGCTGTGGCCGCCGCCCAGGCCACCACGCCGGGGGATGCGGCCAGCGCCGTCTCGATGTCGCGCGACCCCACCACCAGCGCGATGTGTGGGTCCGGCCCCTGCCCCAGCTGGCGCGTGGCCCGCAGCGACATGGCCGTGTCGGAAGGCACGTCGCCCGGCCCTTCAGCAGCCACCGACACCGCATAGCCCGGCGGCTGGCCGCGCCGCGCCAGATGCACGTTGGCATAGTCGAACACCGACATGGGGCCGATCGCCTCCAGGGCCTTGAAGCCGGGGTAGACGACGATATCGACGGTATAGGGAGCGGACATGGACGGGGTGGAAACCAAGGGATGGACAGACGGCGGGCGGCACGACCCGCTCCAGCGGCCAAGATGCCCGGCACGGCGGCCAAACACGGCCGGGCGCAGCGCGCCGGGTGGCCGAGCCGGCCAAACGCTTTTACGCTCGCGGCACCAGCATGCAGGACCGTCCGGGCGCCGCCCGGGCAGGATTGTCGCCGGCCGACCTGGCCATGCCAGGCGGCCGGACCTGCCGCATCTGCTAGAAAGACTGCTGAAGACGCCCGAGGCGCCGCCCCCGCCGGCATAAGACGCCGCCGTGCCCCCCCTTTGCGAGCCACCGAACCACCCACTGACAGGAGCCCCATCCCATGAAAACCCAAGCCGCCGTCGCCTGGAAGGCCGGAGAACCCCTCACCATCGAAACCGTGGACCTGCAGGGCCCGAAATTCGGCGAGGTGCTGGTCGAAATCAAGGCCACCGGCATTTGCCATACCGACTACTACACCCTCTCGGGCGCCGACCCGGAAGGGATCTTTCCCGCCATCCTGGGCCACGAAGGCGCGGGCATCGTGGTGGATGTGGGGCCGGGCGTGACCACGCTCAAGAAGGGCGACCACGTGATCCCGCTGTACACGCCCGAATGCCGCCAATGCAAGTTCTGCCTGTCGCGCAAGACCAACCTGTGCCAGTTGATCCGCGGCACGCAGGGCAAGGGGCTGATGCCCGACGCCACCAGCCGCTTCAGCATCAACGGCCAGCCCATCTTCCACTACATGGGCACGAGCACGTTCAGCAACTACACCGTGGCCCCCGAGATCTCGCTGGCCAAGATCCGCGAGGACGCCCCGTTCGACAAGGTCTGCTACATCGGCTGCGGCGTGACCACCGGCATCGGTGCAGTGCTGTTCACCGCCAAGGTGGAGGCCGGCGCGAACGTGGTGGTGTTCGGCCTGGGCGGCATCGGCCTGAACGTGATCCAGGGCGCCAAGATGGTGGGCGCGGACAAGATCATCGGCGTGGACATCAACCCCGCCCGCCAGGAGATGGCGCGCCAGTTCGGCATGACGCACTTCATCAACCCGAATGAGGTCGAGAACGTGGTGGACGCCATCGTGCAGCTGACCGACGGCGGCGCGGATTATTCCTTCGAATGCATCGGCAACACCAAGGTGATGCGCCAGGCGCTGGAGTGCACGCACAAGGGCTGGGGCCGCAGCATCATCATCGGCGTGGCAGAGGCCGGCGCCGAGATCAGCACGCGCCCCTTCCAGCTCGTGACGGGCCGCAAGTGGGAAGGCTCGGCCTTCGGCGGCGCCCGGGGCCGCACCGACGTGCCCAAAATCGTGGACTGGTACATGGAGGGCAAGATCGACATCGACAGCCTGATCACCCACACCATGCCCCTGGCCGACATCAACCACGGGTTCGACCTGATGAAGCGCGGCGAGTCGATCCGCGGCGTGGTCATCTACTGACCGCCCCGCGGCAGACCCCGATGGTGCCCGCCATGGACCGCATGGAACCCTTGCGCCGGATCGAGGCCGGCGTGCTCGACGTCGCGTATTTCGAGACGGGCCCCGCCGGGGGGCCGCCCGTCGTGCTGCTGCACGGTTTTCCCTACGACATCCATGCCTATGCCGAGGTCGCGCCGCGGCTGGCTGCGCAAGGGTGCCGGGTGGTGGTGCCGTTCCTGAGGGGCTACGGCCCCACGCGGTTCCTGAGCGCGGCCACGCCGCGCTCGGGCGAGCAGGCGGCGCTGGGCGCGGACCTGCTGGCGCTGCTCGATGCGCTGGCGATCGAGCGCGCGGTGCTCGCCGGCTATGACTGGGGCGGGCGCGCGGCCTGCGTGGTCGCGGCGCTGTGGCCCGAGCGGTGCGCCGGGTTGGTCTCGCTCAACAGCTACAACATCCAGTACATCGGCCGGGCCATGGTGCCCGACACGCCGGCCAACGAGCAGCGCCTGTGGTACCAGTATTACTTTCACAGCGCACGGGGCGCGGCCGGCCTAGCGAAAGACCGGTGGGCCCTCGCCCGCCTACTGTGGCAGTCGTGGTCGCCGACCTGGGCGTTCGACGAGGCCACCTTCGAGCGCAGCGCCGCCGCGTTCGACAACCCCGACTTCGTGGACGTGGTGATCCATTCGTACCGCCACCGCTTCGGCCTGGTCACGGGCGATCCGGCGTACGCCGGGATCGAATCGCGCCTGGCGGCGCAGCCGGCCATCCGCGTGCCGGCCATCACCTTCGACGGCGTGGACGACGGGGTTCGCCCGCCGGCCGATGCCTCGGCCCATGCCGCGAAGTTCAGCGGCCTGCGCACGCACCGCTGGGTGCCCGGCGCCGGCCACAACCTGCCGCAGGAGGCCCCCGAAGCCTTTGCCGATGCGGTGCTCGAACTGGTCCGTGCCACGCCTTCTTCTTCACTTCGCACGCCATGACCCATCCACTCCAGACCCTGTCGGAACACCGCAGCTTCGGCGGCACGCAGCGCTTTTACCAACACGACTCCACCGAGATCGGCCTGCCGATGAAGTTCTCGGTGTACCTGCCGCCGCAGGCCGCCCACGGCCCGGTGCCCGCGTTGCTGTACCTGGCAGGCCTGACGTGCAACGAAGAGACCTTCATGGTCAAGGCCGGCGCGCAACGCCGGGCCTCGGAACTGGGCCTGGCACTGATCGCGCCCGACACCAGCCCCCGCGGTGCCGCGGTGGAGGCCCTGCCGGGCGCCACCGCCCGCTGGGATTTCGGCATCGGCGCGGGCTTTTACCTCGATGCGACCCAAGCGCCCTGGCGCACGCACTGGCGCATGGAAAGCTACCTGGTGCAGGAACTGCTGCCCCTGCTGGGCCGGCACCTGCCGATCAACCTGGATCGCCTGGGCGTCTTCGGCCACTCGATGGGCGGCCATGGCGCGCTGACACTGGCGCTGCGCCACCCCGGCCGCTTCCGGTCGCTCTCGGCCCTGGCGCCGATCTGCGCGCCCACGCAGTGCCCCTGGGGCGAGCGGGCGTTCACGGGCTATCTGGGCGCGGACCGCACGGCGTGGGGCGAACACGACGCCACGGTGCTCATGGAAAACCAGCCGTTGGCCCCTTACCCGGCCGGCATCCTGATCGACCAGGGGCTGGGCGACAAATTCCTCGCCGAGCAGCTTTACCCGGAGCGCTTCGAAGCTGCATGCCAGGCCATCGGCCAGCCCCTCACCCTGCGCCGCCACGAGGGGTACGACCACGGTTACTACTTCATCCAGACCTTCATCGACGACCATCTGGCACACCACGCCGGCGTGCTGAGCGCCGGCAACACCGCCGCCTGATCCGCTGGCGACGGGGGCCCACAACGACAGGAGGCTCTTAATCTTGACTTAAGGCACGCGGAAAAGAATCCGCGCCATGCCTGACATCTTGCAGCCACCGTTGCGGGTTATTACCGCCGCCCGCACCGAATCCGAACCCGAACCCGCCTTCGCCCCCGCCCGGCGGCCATGGCATCCCGCTGCGGTGATCGGATTGGTCAGCCTCTGGCTGGCCACCGTCTGCAACGTGCACCTGTGGAAGATCGTACTGGGCCTGCACGAATCGGGCGGGTTGCGCGCCTGGGGCTTCCTGCTCATGTTCATGGTGGCCGTGGCGGCCGCCAATGCTGCCGTGCTCGGTCTGCTAGCCTGGGGGCGGCTGCTCAAGCCGGTGCTTGGCATGGCCGTGCTGGCAGCCGCGTTCGGCACGTATTTCATGATGGCTTACGGCATCGTGATCGACACCGGCATGGTCACCAACGTGCTGCAGACCGATCCGCGCGAAGCCGCCGACCTGCTCGACTGGCGCCTGCCGCTCACCGTGGCGGCCCTGGCGGTGCCACCCCTGTGGTGGCTGGCACGCACCCGGGTGAAGCCGCTCGGCTTTGCCCGGCAGATCGTGTTCCACGGCCTGCTGTTGCTGGGCTCGCTGGCCCTGGCCGCCGGTTCGGTCCTCCTGGTGTTCCAGGATTTTTCCTCGGCCATGCGCAACCACACGCAGTTGCGCTACCTGATCAACCCCCTGAACAGCATCTATGCCGTGGGCAACGCCGCTGCGCGCCCCCTGCGCCGGGATGCAGGCCCGCTGATGCCGCTGGGGCGCGATGCCAGGCTGGGGGCGTCCTATGCCGGCCAAGGCAAACCGCCGCTGCTGGTGCTGGTGCTGGGCGAGACCGGGCGCAGCGGCAATTTCGGCCTCAACGGCTACGGCCGCCCGACGACGCCCGAGCTGTCCGCCCGCAACGACCTCGTCAGCGCCCGCAACGCCTGGTCCTGCGGCACCAGCACGGCGGCATCCGTGCCCTGCATGTTCTCCAACCTGGGGCGCACCGCCTACGAGGCCAGCCACATCCGCTCCGAGGGGCTGCTGGACGTGCTGCAGCATGCCGGTCTGGCCGTGCTGTGGGTGGACAACCAGTCGGGCTGCAAGGGCGTGTGCGACCGCGTGGCCGAGGCCAGCACCTCGGCCAAGCCCGACGACCCCCAGTGGTGCGCGGACGGCAAGGAATGCCTGGACGATGTGATGCTCAAGGGCCTGGACGCCCGCATCGCGGCGCTGCCGGCCGAGCAGCGAGCCCGCGGGACCGTGGTGGTGCTGCACCAGATGGGTAGCCACGGTCCGGCCTATTTCAAGCGCTCCCTGCCTTCGCAAAAGCCCTTCCAGCCCGAATGCCGGACCTCGGCGCTGCAGGAATGCCAGCGCCAGGAAGTGGTGAACGCGTACGACAACAGCATCGTGTCCACCGACCATTTCCTCAACGCCACCATCCAGTGGCTGGCCGCGCAGTCGGGCACCGCGCAAACCGCGATGATGTACGTGGCCGACCACGGCGAGTCGCTGGGCGAGAACAACATCTACCTGCACGGCATGCCCTACGCCATCGCGCCCGATGTGCAAAAGCACGTGCCGTGGATCACCTGGCTGTCGCCCGCCATGCAATCGCGCACCCGCACCGCCACCGCCTGCCTGCAAAAGGACCTGGGCGAGCGGCGACTGTCGCACGACAACTACTTTCACTCCATCCTCGGGCTGATGGACGTGCAGACCAGCGTTTACGAGGCATCGAAGGACATGTTCGCCACCTGCCGGAGCGCTGCCGCCGCAGGCTGACGCTCGCCCCGCGGCGACAATCGCGCCCATGAACCTGCGGTTTGTCGAAGCCTTCCACTGGGCCGCCTCGCTCAAGAGCATCACGCGGGCGGCTGAAAAGCTGCACATCACGCAGTCCGCACTGTCCAGCCGCATCGCCGCGCTGGAGGAGGAACTGGGCGTGATCCTGCTGGACCGGCGCGAGCGGCTGTTCCGCCTCACCGCCGCCGGGCAGCGATTTCAGTTGCTGGCCGTCCGCCTGCTGGAGCTGCAGCGGCAGGTGAAGGAAGAACTGGGCACCAGCCCGCACGCGCCGGTGGCGCTGCGCATCGGGGCCATCGAATCGGTCGTGCGCAGCTGGCTCACCGGCTGGCTGCAGGAGATGCGCAAGACCCGCCCCGACTTCGAGCTGGAGCTGACCGTGGAAACCTCGCCCGTGCTGGTGGACCAGGTGCGGCGCGGGGCGCAGGACCTGGTGTTCACCTCCCTGCCCGCCACCGACACCGCGGTGCGCACACGGACCATGCCGCCGCTGGAACTGGTGTTCGTCGGGCACCGCACCCTGCACTCCGCGGGGCGGTACGACCTGCAGCGGCTGGCGCAGCACGACCTCATCACCTTCCAAAAGGGCTCGCACCCGCACCAGAGCCTGCTGCAGCTGTTTCAGGAATCGGGCGTGGCCGTGCCGCGCATGCACGCCATCTCGTCGATTTCAGCCATGCTGCAACTCGTGGAAGCGGGATTCGGCATCGCGGTGCTGCCGCGCGCCGTGACGCAGCGGCTGTCGCACCGCATGCCGCTGCACATCTTGCGGGCTTCGTGCGCGCTCACCGCCCTGCCCATCCATGCCAGCTACCGCGAAGACCCCGGCTCGGGAATCACCGAATCGGTGCTGGAATCGGCCCAAGCGTACGTGGCCCAGACCCAGACTGCCCGAAAAAAGCGCACGCCGCGCTGACCGCACCGTCGCAGTGCACGCGCCCCCGGGAAAGCCCGGATGGCATTGGCATGCTTTTCGCAATATTGAAAATTCAGTGGCCGCCATCGATTTTTTCGATAACGTGAACGCAAAATTTTGCGTTGGATTCGCCGCCGTGCGGCTTTCAGAATCCGCGGCATTGCCACCACCGCAGGCCCGCATTCCAGGGCTTTCACGACGATGCCATCCCCTGTTCTTTCCCCCGGTCCGGGCCCAGGCGCCGCCGCCGGGCTGACCGCCCGGTCCACCGCCCGCGACGTGCGCGCGGCCGCCCGCGCCGGGCACCTGTCGGACCACACGAGCGGCCTGGCCAGCGACTACGTGCAGGTCAACCTGGCCATCCTGCCCCAGGCGCTGGCCACCGAGTTCCAACGTTACTGCGAGCGCAACCCGCGCGCCTGCCCGGTGCTGGCGGTCAGCGAGCCCGGCTCGCCCGCCCTGCCCGCGCTGGGCGCGGACATCGACATCCGCACCGACCTGCCCCGCTATGTCGTGTGGCGCAACGGCGTGCAGGTGGACGCGCCCACCGACCTCTTCGCCCACTGGCGCGACGACCTTGTGACCTTCGCCATAGGCTGCTCGTTCTCGTTCGAGCACGCGCTGCTGGCGGACGGCATTCCCCTGCGGCACGTGGACCAGGGCCGCAACGTGTCCATGTACCGCACCGACCGCGCCACCGAGCCCAGCGGCGCGTTCCGCGGGCCGCTGGTCGTTTCCATGCGCCCCATGGCGGCCGCGGACGCCATCCGCGCCATCCAGATCACCTCGCGCATGCCGCAGGTGCACGGCGCCCCCGTGCACCTGGGCGACCCGGCGCTCATCGGCATCCACGACCTGTCCCGGCCCGACTACGGCGACGCCGTGAGCGTGCAGCCGCACGAGCTGCCGGTGTTCTGGGCCTGCGGCGTGACGCCCCAGGCCGCCATCGCGGCAGCCCGCCCCGCCTTCTGCATCACCCACGCGCCGGGGCACATGCTGGTCACCGATCTGCTCAACCGCGATCTGGTGACCGCCTGACGCCGCCCTTCCTGTCCCACCCCTTCCAAGAAAGACTTCGCACCATGTGGCTCCGGCACACCTCCCCCACCGAGCGGCGCACCCTGGCCGCCACCTTCGCAGGCTATGGCGTCGATGGCTTCGACTACATGATCTACACCTTCCTCATCCCCACGCTGCTGGCCGCGTGGAACATGTCCAAGGCGGAGGCCGGCTACATCGCCACCGGCGCGCTGCTCACCTCCGCCATCGGGGGATGGGCGGCTGGGGTGCTGGCCGACCGCTACGGCCGCGTGCGGGTGCTACAGTGGACGGTGCTGTGGTTCACGCTGTTCACCTTCCTGAGCGGTTTCACCGAATCGTTCGGCCAGCTGTTCTTCACCCGGGCCATGCAGGGCTTCGGCTTCGGCGGGGAGTGGGCCGTGGGCTCGGTGCTGATCGCGGAGACCATGTCGGCCAAGCACCGCGGCAAGGCGGCCGGGCTGGTGCAAAGCAGCTGGGCCGTGGGCTGGGCCGCTTCGGCGCTGGCGTTCTGGGGCGTGTACTCGGTGCTGCCGCCGGAGATCGCCTGGAAGGTGCTGTTCTGGATCGGCATCGTGCCCGCCGTGCTCATCATCTACATCCGCCGCAACATCCAGGAGCCGCCGGTGTACCTGGCGGCCCAGGCCCGTGCCCGCGCCGCCGGCACGCAGGGCAGCTTCCTGCGCATCTTCCACCCCTCGCTGCTGCGCACCACGGTGCTGGCCAGCCTGCTGGCCACCGGCATGCAGGGCGCCTACTACTCGGTCACCACCTGGCTGCCGACCTTCCTCAAAACCGAGCGGCACCTGTCCGTGCTGGGCACCAGCACCTACCTGCTGGTGCTCATCGCCGGCTCGTTCTTGGGCTACCTCGCCAGCGCCTGGCTGTCGGACGTGATCGGCCGGCGCCGCTGCTTCATCCTGTTCGCGGCGATGGGCATGGCGCTGGTGCTGGCCTACACGCAGATCCCGATCACGGACGCCTGGATGCTGGTGCTGGGCTTTCCGCTGGGGTTCTTTTTGTCAGGCATCTTCTCGGGGATGGGCGCATTTTTGTCAGAACTGTTCCCCAGCGACGTGCGGGGCTCGGGCCAGGGGTTCTGCTACAACTTCGGCCGCGCCATCGGCGCCATCTGCCCGGCGCTGGTGGGCACGCTGAGCAACACGCTGCCGCTGGGGCAGACCATCGGCTGGATCACCGCCATCTGCTACGGGCTGGTGATCGTGGCGGCGCTCGCCCTGCCCGAAACGCTGGGCCGGGAGCTGGGCGCCGAGGCCGCGCCCATCCACTGAGCCGGCATTGCGCGGTGCGGAAACGCGCAAAAGGAAGCCCCGTTTTCGCCGGGTGGCAGGCCGCAGGGTGCGGATCGAGCACGTAACTTGCATATGTATCAAACCGTTGCGAACACCCGACAGAAAGGGGTAGCCCGACTGCCAGAGAAGGGGTGTTCACGGCCATACTGCGACCCATCCCAATGCCTTCCGTACGCCCTCCTGAAAGGACCCCTTCCATGAAAAAACTGACCTTGCGGCAAAAGCTCTGGCTCCCGCTGGTCCTCGCGTTGCTGGGGCTGCTGGCACTGACCTTCGTGAACGCGTGGCAGACCCGGCAGATCCAGTACCAGGCCCGGCAATCGGCCCTCTCCGACATCACCGACATGGCGCTGACCGTGGCCAGCGATTACGAAAAGCAGGCCCAGGCCGGCAAGATGAGCCAGGAGGAAGCCCGCAGCGCCGCCCTGGCGCGCATCGCCTCGCAGCGCTACGGCAAGGACGGCTACGTCACCGTGATCGGCTCCGACTCGATCATGGCGATGCACCCCATCAAGCCCGAGCTGAACGGCAAGAACATGATTGCCTTCAAGGATGCCAAGGGCAACCTGCTCTACGTGAACATCGCCGCCGCCGGCGCGCAGGGCCGCGGGTTCCTCGAATACTGGTGGCCGCGCCCGGGCAGCGACGCCCCCAGCCCCAAGATCGGCTACGTGGTGCGCTTCAAGCCCTGGAACTGGGACCTGGTGGCCGGCGACTACGTCGATGACATCGAACAGGCCTACCGCGCCTCGCTGTACCGCGCGATCGGCTTGCTGGCCCTGCTGGGGCTGGTGATCTCGGCCCTCACCGGGCTGGTGGTGCGCGACATCGAACGCTCCGTGGGCGGCGAGCCGCGCGCCGCCGCCGGCGCCGCGATGTGCATGGCCGACGGCGACCTGCAGGCGGAGATCCCGCTGCGCGCCCGCGACGAACAAAGCCTGATGTACGCCATCGGCTTCATGCGCGACCGGCTCGCCAGCATCCTGCACCGCATCCAGCAGGCCACCAGCACCATCGACCATGCGGCCAGCGAGATCGCCCAGGGCAACGGCGACCTGTCGCGCCGCACCGAGCAGCAGGCCTCTTCGCTGCAGCAGACCGCCTCCAGCATGGAAGAGCTGACCGCCACCGTGCGCCAGAACGCCGACAACGCCCGCCAGGCCGCGCAGTACGTCTCCAGCACCGCCCAGACCGCCGTGCAGGGCGGTCAGGTGGTCAACCAGGTGGTGGAGACCATGCGCTCCATCAGCGCCAGCTCGCGCAAGATCAACGAGATCATCGGCGTGATCGACGGCATCGCCTTCCAGACCAACATCCTGGCGCTGAACGCGGCGGTGGAAGCCGCCCGTGCCGGCGAGCAGGGCCGGGGCTTCGCCGTGGTGGCCTCCGAAGTGCGCGGGCTGGCCCAGCGCAGCGCGGCCGCCGCCAAGGAAATCAAGACCCTCATCAGCGAATCGGTCAACGAGGTCCACGCCGGCTCCGAGCTGGTCGAGAAAGCCGGCAAGACCATGGGCGAAGTGGTCGAGTCCGTGCACCGCATCTCGGGCCTGATGGAAGGCATCGCCTCGGCCAACGTGGAGCAGACGGCCGGCATCGAAGAGGTGAACCGCGCCGTCTCGCAGATGGACGAGATGACGCAGCAGAACGCCGCCATGGTGGAAGAAGCCAGTGCCGCCACCTCGGCCATGGCCTCGCAGGTGGCCGTGCTGCGCGAGGCGCTGGCCGTGTTCCAGCTGGGCGAGGCCGCCGCCCTTGCGGCCGAGCACCACCCCACGCCGGCCCCGGCGCCCAAGGTCTCGCCACGGCCCTCCACCCGCCTGCTGCGCGCCTGACCAGGCCCGCAGCGCGGGCCGGCCGGCACGGCGCCGGCGGCCCGCGGGGGGCAGATGGTTCTGGGTGGTGTGCACAGCGGCACCCTCGCGTGAAACGGGCACCGCAGGCGCTATAGCTCTGAGCCGGCACCGCAGGCGCACTAATTCTGAGCCGGCACCGCAGGCGCCGGACGGCGAAGCAGCAGCCAGCCGAACAGCGGCGCCGTGATGTACATCAGCACCGAGTAGATGGCCGCGGGCAGCGCCAGCGTGTAGCTGCCCAGCACGCTCAGTGCGATGAAGATGGCCAGCGTCGAGTTGTGGATGCCGATCTCGTAGCTCACCGCGGTGGCCAGCGGCTTGTCCAGCCCTGCCGCGCGGCTCAGGTAGTAGCCGGACAGCAGGCTCGCCAGGTTGAACACCAGCACCGCCGGCCCGATCTCGGCGAAGGTGCTCGCGATCGAACTCCACTCCTTGGCAATCGACAGGATGGACACCACCGCCAGCACCAGCGCGCTGAAAACCTTCATCGGCTTTTCCATGCGCGCCGCGAAGGCCGGCCAGCGGGCCGCCGCGGCCATGCCCAACCCCACCGGCACCAGCACGATGGCGATCACCTCCAGGAGCTTGCCGGTCTGGATCGGCACCACCTGCCCGCTCTGGGCGAAGTGGGCGATGGCCGCGTTGGCGATGATCGGCAGCGTGACGATGGACAGCAGCGTGTTCACCGCCGTCAGCGAGATGTTCATCGCCACGTTGCCGCCGAACAGGTGAGAAAACAGGTTGGCCGAGATGCCGCCCGGCGACGCGGCCAGCAGCATGAGGCCGATGGCGAACATCGGCGACAACCCGAAGGCGCGGATGATCGCGTAGCACAGGATCGGCAGGCCGATCACCTGCAGGCCGAGCGCGATGCCCACGGCCTTGGGGCTGTGCAGCAGCCGCCGGAAGTCGGCCACCCGCAGGGTGAGCCCGAGCCCGAACATGACGAGCGCCAGCGCGCCGAACAGAAAGCACGTGACGATGAGGGTGCTGTCCATCGGGGCCGCCGCGCTCAGTCGCGGTAGCCCGGATCGGTGCGGTCGAGCTTGCGGATCAGCGCGGGCCAGACGAACTGCCCGCCCAGGCCGCCCGTCTGCACCTTCATCGCATGGCCCACCCCCTGCACGATCTGCGGGTGCACCCGCGTCAGCTCCCCGCCGCCCGACTGCGCGGCGATCTGGATCTGGCAGGTGGATTCGAACGTGTACATGGCCAGAAACGCATCCGCCACCGTCTTGCCGCAGGTGAGCAGGCCGTGGTTGCGCAGCATGAGGAAGTTGGCGTGGCCCAGATCGGCCTGCAGGCGGGTCTTCTCGTCGTCGCGGATCGCCACGCCTTCGTAGTCGTGATAGGCCAGCGAGGCCAGCACGAAGGTCGACTGCTGGCTGATGGGCAGCACGCCGTCCTTTTGCGCGCTCACGGCGATGCCGGCGCGGGTGTGGGTGTGCAGCACGCACTGGATGTCGTCGCGCGCCGCATGCACCGCGCTGTGGATCACGAAGCCCGCCGGGTTCACCGGGTGGGGCGAGTCGATCACCTTGTTGCATTGCGAATCCACCTTGACCAGGCTGGACGCCGTGATCTCGTCGAACATCAGGCCGTAGGGGTTGATGAGAAAGTGGTGCTCCGGCCCCGGCACCCGCGCGCTGATGTGGGTGAACACCAGGTCGCTCCAGCCGTGCAGGGCCACCAGGCGGTAGCAGGCGGCCAGATCGACGCGCAACTGCCACTCTTCGGCAGACACGAGTTGCCGGACTTCGGACGGGGCGATCGCATTCATGAACATTCCTTGGGGTGGGTGCATGGGAAAGAGGGCGGCGGCAGCCGGCAGCCGGCAGCCGTCAGGCGGCGGCCGGCTGCGGCGGCTGCAGCGCCGCCTTGTAGAGGCTCTGGCGCGGCTGGGCCAGCACGCGCCGCAGCATCGGCATGAAGGTGTCGAGCGGCAGCGTCTCCGCGTGCGGGTCGAACGCCGGGTTGTCGTAGCGCTCGCAAAACTCGGCTGTCTGCTGGTAGTGCGGGTGTCCCGCGAACTGGTCGCGCAGGTGGCGGTCCAGCCCGATGTGGTGAAAGAAATAGTGCCCCTGGAAGATGCCGTGGTGCTGGACCATCCAGTGGTTGGCCTCGCTCACGAACGGCTGCAGGATGGCGGCCGCGATGTCGGGGTGGTTGAACGAGCCCAGCGTGTCGCCGATGTCGTGCAGCAGCGCGCACACCACGTACTCCTCGTCCTGGCCATCGCGCAGCGCGCGGGTGGCGGTCTGCAGCGAATGGGTATACCGGTCCACCGGAAAGCCGCCGTAGTCGCCTTCCAGGATGCGCAGGTGCGCCGCCACGCGGTCCGCCAGGCCGCGCGAGAACTGCATGAACTCGCCGCCGATGGTCTGCCAGTCCTCGCGCGTGCTGTCCTGCATGCGCACGAAGGTCGCCTTTTTTGGGGTCTGCATCGTGTTGTCTCCGTGGGGGAACCGGGCCACTGTAGGCGCGCCCTGCCCCGCCAACTGTCCAATAATTGACAGTTCGACCCCTTGGTTTACCCGCCCGCGCCGGACCGCACACCGCCCTGCATGCCCCACACGCCCCCGCTGTCACCCGCCCAACGCCGTACCATGGAAGGCAATCCCTGGTTCGCGGCCCTGCCCGCCGCGCAGCGCAATGGCCTGCTGGGCACGGCGGAACTGGTGCACCTGCAGCGTGGCGCCATGCCCTTTCGCCAGGGCGACCCGGTGGGCGCGGCCGGCAGCGGGTTCTACGGCCTGCTGGCCGGCACCCTCAAGATCTCCACGCTGCGCGACGACGGGCGCGAAGCCATCCTGGTGCTGCTGGAGCCGGGCAACTGGTTCGGCGAGATCACCCTCATCGACGGCTCGCCGCGCACGCACGACGCCACCGCGCTCACCGGGGTCGATCTGCTCGTGGTGCCGCCCGCCGCCTTCGCCGCGCAGATGGCCGACACCGTGTTCGCCAACGCCATGGCCACCCTGCTCGCCTCCCGGGTGCGGAGCCTGTACAGCATGATGGAAGACGCCACCCTGCGCGGGCTGCGCGTGCGCGTGGTGCACCGCCTGCTGGCCCTGGCGCGCGGCGACGCCACCCAGTCCGCCACCTTGCGGCCCAGCGTGGCCGTGCCGCAGGAGGCGCTGGCCATGATGCTCGGCGTGACGCGGCAGACCCTGTCGAAAGAACTCAACGCCCTGGCGCAGGAAGGCCTGATCGGCCTGCGCTACCGGCGCATCGAACTGCTGCACCTGGAAGCGCTGCAGCGCGTGGGCGGCGCGGGCTGAGCCCGCGCACTCATGCCCCCGCCGGATTAACCGTCGACCGGATCGAGCGGCGTCTCCAGCGTGAGCTGGTAGAACGCCGCATCCAGCCACCGGCCGAACTTGAACCCCACCTGCGGCATCGTGCCCGTGTGGACGAACCCCAATTGCCGGTGCAGCCGGATGCTCCCCTCGTTGGCCGCATCGATGCAGCCCACCATCGCATGCAGGCCCGCCGCCCCGGCGCGCTCCACCAGGGTTCGCATCAGCAGCGCGCCCAGCCCGCGCCCTCGGAAGTCCTTGTGCACGTAGACGCTGTGCTCCACCGTGTACTTGTAGGCCGGAAACGCCCGGAACGCGCCCCAGGAGGCAAAACCCATCAACGCGCCTTGCGCGTCGACCGCTCCCACCACGGGAAAGCCGTTCGCGCGCTTCGTGGCGAACCAGGCAGACATCGCCGATGGCGGGCGTGCCGCATAGTCGTAGAGGGCCGTCGAATGAGCGATGGCCTCGTTCAGAATGTCGAGAATTGCCCCCGCATGGGCGGCCTCGTCGCAGTCGATCAGTCGAACCTCGGGGATGGGGGTGTGATTCATGGGGAACATGCCGAACGGCGGGCGGACTTCAGCGCTTTGGAACAATCCGGCGGCATCGGCAGAACGCCCTGCGAAAGCGGCCCGCCGGCCCTGTTGCCTTTCATGCCACCATCGCCTCGTCCAGTAAAGTGGAATATGTTTCCATCTTAATGGAATCTGCGCACCATCCTGCACCAGAACCGAAACCGCGGACCTGGCTTCTTCGCCGGTGCAGCCGCCTGAAGGAGCCCGCACATGCCCATCGCCCCTGCTTCCGACCCCACTCCCACACCCGCTTGCGCCACACCCGGCACATCCGTTTTGTTCTGGCGCGGAACGGCCAATGCCAGCCTGGAGCGGCTGGCGCTGCACGTCGCGCACGACGGCATCACCGCATCGTCCACGGTGATCGGCCTGGAGGGCGGCGGCTTCCAGCTCACCCATCGCTGGCGGATCACACCCGACTGGCACACGCAGTCGGTCGAGGTCGAGCGCTGGAACGCCAACGGCCACCGGCGGTTGGCGCTCGAACGCAACGGCAGCGGCTGGACCGTCGACGGCAAGCCGCGCACCGATCTGGACGGCGCCGGAGAACCCGACCTGTCCGCGACCCCTTTCTGCAACACCTTCCCGATCCTGCGCACGCCGCTGTCCACCGGCAAAAGCCTCCGCCTGGAAACCGCCTTCATCGACGCACTGGAGTGGACCGTCACGCGGTCGCGGCAGCGGTACGACCGGCTCGGACCGAGGCAGCTGCGCTATGTGGACCTGGGCCTTTTCAGGGGATTCGAAGCCCTCCTGACGGTGGACGCCAACGGTTTCGTCGAGCGCTATGAAGGCCTCTTCGAACGCATCCGACCGGCCTCCTGACCCTGGTGCAGCGCGGGCTGCCGCGCCGGGCGGCGGCGCCTTCAAGCACCCGTGCGGGCCAGGGGGAGCACCACCGTGAACTCACTTCCCAGGCCCAGTCCCTGGCTCTCGGCCACCACCTCGCCCCCGTGGGCCAGCACGATCTTGCGCACGATCGCCAGTCCCAGGCCCAGCCCGCCTTCCGCATTCGAGGCGGCGCCCGGCGCCTGGACGAACGGCTCGAACAAGTCGGCCACGGAGCCTGGAGGCAGGCCCACGCCGTTGTCCCGGATCGCCACCGCCACCTGGCGCTCGCCGCGCCATTGCACCTGCAGGGCGATCTCGCCACCGGGATCGGTGTACTTGGCGGCGTTGGTCAACAGATTGGCGAACACCTGGACCAGCCGCAGCGCATCGCCAGTGACCACCACGGGCGCATCGCCCAGATCGGCGTCGAGCCGGTGGCCCTTCTTGGCCACCAGCGGCGCGCTCTGCTCGAGCGCCTGTCGCAGCACCTGCTGCAGATCCACCGGCACCTTCGGCGGCGGGCTTGCGCGCATCAGCCCGGACAGGTCGAGCAGGTCGTCCGCCATGCGCGTGAGTTGCGCCACCTGGCGGCCAATCATCTCGCTGGCCCGCAGCACCCTTTTTTCATCGCCGGGCGATCGCTGCAACACCGCCTGCGCGGAATGGATGGCGGACAGCGGGTTGCGGATCTCATGGCCGAGGATGGCCATGGCGTTGTCCTTGGCACGGTTGCTGGCTTTGAGTTGCTGCATCTTTTCGGCCAGCGCCACGCGCGAGCGCCGCAGTTGCCCGCCCATCAGACCGATGCCCAGGCCGATCGCCAGGAAAAGCAGGAGCCGGGCCACGTTCTCTGGCTGCAGCACCTCGCGCAAACCAGCGCCGCGCTCGATGAACAGGTACGTGCCCACCGACGTGCCCAGCACCGTGGCCAGCAGTGCCGGGCTGAACCCTCCATAGATCGCAGCCACCACGATCGGCACCGTCAAAATGAGGTACGGCCCCTGCTGCCCCAGCACCGGATTGAGCAGGTAGCGCAACAGCAGCGCTGCCGCCACGGCGGCGACGGCGGTCAGATAGTGACGATTCATGCGCGCGATGATGCCAGGGCCTTGGCCCCTCTTTGCCGTGCCGCGGGCGCTCTGCGGGTTCTGCCACAAAATCGGTCTACCAACCCCTGCCCGCACCATGTCCGTCCACGAAACCCTGAAGGCCTGGGCCTGGCGCATCAAGCGAGACGGCGTCACGCTCTGGTTCGCCTGCAAAAGCCCCGCCACCCCGTGGTATGCGAAAGCGCTGGGCGTGGTCGTCGTGGCCTATGCGCTCAGCCCGATCGACCTGATCCCGGACTTCATTCCGGTCCTGGGCTACCTGGACGATGTCATCGTGCTGCCGGCGCTGATCTGGCTCACCGTGAAACTGCTGCCCGCACCCGTGCTGATGTCGTGCCGAAGCCAGGCAGACGAATGGATGCGAACGGAGGGCCGCAAGCCCCGGAGCCGAGCGGGTGTGGTCTTGGTTCTCGTGGTTTGGCTGGGGGCTGGAGCCTTGGGCTACCTGCTGCTTCGGGACAGGTGGTAGCGCCCCTGCCTTCTGCCTGCCCGGCGCAGGCCCTGCGCGTGGGCCTTCGCATGCAGCGCATTGAAATAATTTTTCCGCAGAGACCGCACCGGCCGACGCTACAGGTCTCGCGCCATCACTTCACGGGCAACCTTCTGATGTGGGGGAAGCTCAGCCCATAGTTGCCCGCGACGCCCGGCGCGACGCCAGGATTGGTCAGCTTGATGAACGATGCACCGATGACCGGAATGCCATTGCTGTCCGAAGTCGTCATGCCCGCCCAGCCTTCCCGAAACGAACCGTTCAGCCGCCTGCGGTTGACCGTGGAGGACAGCACATTCGAGTCGCTGAAAGTGAATACGGAGACTGCGCCGCAGCTTTCATTCTTCTCGATGGGGAAGTTCGCGTTGTAGCGGACGGTGAAGGTCGCCTCGCGATCGGCCATCCACAGCTCCCACGTGCCGGGCATGCTGCAGATGCTCTGGCCGACTTCCGTATTGCCCGAATGGAAATACTGCAAACTCGTGCGCAAGGGAGGCACCACGGAATACACCCGCTGGTCCGCGGGGTCCGACTGGCGGTAGTCCTTGCCCACGCTGTAGCGCTTGGTGGGGGTGGCCACGACCCAGTCCGTGCGGGCCGATATCGAAGCATCGAGAACCACCTGGTTCCTGAATCCGGCCACCGTCAACAGCCGGGAAAGGTCAGCCGCCGTCGTGGCCGCGTTGGTCGCCGTGGGCGGCAGGTAGACGGGGGTGGACAGATCAGGAAAGTCGTTGGAACGGGCGGTCAGCACAGGCGCGGTCGTCGGCCGGGACGTGTTGCCGGGCATGTCCTTGTCGCGAAACGCCAGGCCTGCGGAGACCAGCAACGGGTCGGAGGTGTAGCGCTCCGGCTGGACCACTTCCGCGTCCGTGGGCGGAAAGAGCATGTAGTTGCCGCGCGCGGAATCACCTGCACCGTCAACGGCCTGGATCGCAGTGGCAGGGCCGGAGAACGTGGTGGAGCCCAGCACATCCATGATGTACCACGTGGCCGCCAGCCGGCCCGTTGGGCCAGCAAGGCCGCGGCCCGCGGCAACGGCTTCGCTGTTGGCCTCCGACATCAGGGCCGCATTGACGGCGGAGTCGTCCACGGTGCAAGGCGCAATGCCGTTCACCTGCTTGATGGCTTTGAACAGTGCCGAATTGCTCGCGGTGTCGGCGCCGTAGACGCGCAATTGCGGAATGTCGGCCATCACGATGGCTTCGATGGCACCTTCTCGCGTGTGGGCCGCGGTGATGTCGGGGGTCCATCCAGGATCCAGACGGTCCGTGGAAAAGCGTTGTGGCACACCGGTGGCCAGCCGTGGCAGCGTGCAGGACCGGTCGCCCGTGGTCAGTTGCGCGGTGCCATCGGCATTGGCCGTCACCGCGGCCGTCCACATGTCGCCGGGCGACATCAACACATGCACGCTCAGCAGGCTATCGCCGTTGTTGGCCCCCCGAAACCGCACCTTGACCACCTTGCCGTTATCGATGTCCGTGTTCATCAGGTGCAGCACGGTCATCTGGCCGTTCTGCGCCGTGAAGTAAGGCACCAGCAGTGCATGGCCGGGCTGGCCCTCTTCCTTCTTGAAACCGACCGCGGTGGTCGCGCCCAACTGGGTGCTGGAAGGGCGGGCACCGGTGCCCACGATCACGGCGGCAGGCGAGGCACTGGCCAGCGCGAATGTGCCGAGCACGGCTGCCAAAGCCTGAGAAAGGGTTTTGATTTTCATGGTTTCTCCGGTAGCGGGTTGAGTGAGGCGGCACGCGTGTGCCTGCCCACGCGACATGCGAAAGGCTGGCGCACGACAGGACGAATGCCGATGCATGCAGACACCCGCAGAACACAGGCTGCAGGCGTGGGGAAGCAGAATTCGATTCAGGGCCGGGAAGTGGAAGACCCGGGAAGACCCGCCAGAACCTGCAGGATCGTGCCCGCTCAGGCGTCGGCCCCTTGCAGCGTGCTTTTTACATGGGCGGCCGGGCTTCCCTCTACCCACCAATGCAGGGTTGACGTAACCGATTGTTCACACGGCGTGGAGGTTTTTAACAGAAGAACCGGCAGCGAACATGCGCCCGGCACGGGGACACCACAGGCCGGCGCTGCGCAGCGAGGAATGGGGTTTGAATGAAATCACCCCCCAGCACAATCCACACTAGGGCATACCGCTACATATTTAATAGCAACAGGATGCGGGGCCCGCGGGCTACCGCGTGGCGGCGCCCACGGCACCCACACCGCTCACGGCGCCGACCAGGCCGACCCGGCCGGATGCCTGCCGCTTGTCCTTCATCGGCGGCTGACCATGCATGCGGGCGTATTCGCGGCTGAACTGCGAGGCACTCTCGTACCCCACTTCGAAAGCGACCTGGCGCATGCTCTTGCCCTGCGACAGGATCAGCCGCCGCGCCTCCATCAACCGCAGCGCTTTCTGGAACTGCAGCGGCGACAGCGAGGTGATGGCCCGAAAGTGCCGATGGAACGCCGAGCGGCCCATGCCGGCCGCCGCTGCCAGTTGCTCGATACGCACCGGCCGCGCGGGCTCGGTCCGCAGGATCGCCACCGCGCGCGCAATGCGGCGCGCGTGGCTGTCGGGCAGGCCCAGGTGGCGAATCGCCGCGCCCTGGCGGCCGCGCAGCAACCAATGGTGGATCTCCCGGACCAAGCCCGCTTTGAGCACCGCGAGCGATTCGGGCCGGTCCAGCAGCCGCACCAGCCGGCGCACGGCGTCGCGCAGATCCTCCTCATCGCCCGTGTCGGCCGCGTCGGGCGCGGCGGGAGGCGCATCGCCCCCTGGCGATCCCAGGACCAGATCGGTGATCACCGCCGGGTCCAGCTCCAGGGCAACGGCCAGATAGGGCTGGGCGATGCTGGCCTGGCTGATGCGGCTGGCCGTGGGCACGTTGGCCGTGACGATCATCGTGTCGCCCGCCGCATAGGACATCGTGCGGCTGCCCATGGCGACCCGCTTGCGCCCCTGCAGCACCAGGCACACCAGGGGCTGCTCTACCGCATGCTCCAACGCGCTCGGCGCCGTGTGCCGAACCAGGTACAGGCCGTGCACGGGCGTGGCGATGATGCCGCCCGTCCGCTGGTGCGTGGTGCCTGTGTAGCGCAAGACCGCTTGCGTCAATTCGTTGCCCGCCATGGCGCATTCTGGCCAGGAAGGCCGGCCCGGCACAACCGGCCTGGACGATCAGGCAAGGAATGCCGATCTTCGGGCACGCAACGGAGTGGGCGCGACCCTACAGTCGTTGCGTTGCACCGAACCCCGAAAGGCACCCATGACTCCGCTGCAGCCCCCGCAAGAGAACCCGCCCGCCGCCGAACCTGCCCGCGCACCGCACCGGGGTGTGCAGGTGCTGGGAGAACAAGGCGCCGAGGGCCGCAAGGCCTTCTTCATCGAGATCGAGGCCCGCCCCGGTCAGGAGGAGGCGGTGGTGCAGATGCTGCAGGACATTCGGGCCTGCGTCGAAGCCGAACCCGCCACGGGTCCGTGGTTCGCCGTTCGGTTTTCGGAAAGACGTTTTGCGATCTTCGAAGCGTTTCCCGATCTGGCGGGGCGGCAGGCGCATGTCGATGGCGGAGGGGGCGATATCTTTCGCGACGTGGCGCGGATGAATGCGATCCTTGCTGAGGCGGCCCAGGTGCATCGCGTGGATGTGTTGATGAGCAAGGATTATTTTTCTTATTGCCGGGATGAGTAAAAAGCCGTGAGGCTGACTGTCAAATAAGGCAAAACAGGCTGGTTGGGGTCATCTGTTCAGCAAACGTGGACGCATTTCACATCCATCGGGAGTTCACCGATCTGCTTTGGCGTTGCGCGCACTCAGCAGACAAGCCGCCAAGTCACGCACGATGCGTGACTTGGGAAGATCCGGCCGAAAGATCAGCAAGGTTCGAAAGTGCAGCGCTGCCGAGAATGGGCGAAACACCACGCCCCGGGCCGCATAGCCGTCTGTGGCGTAGGGGTTGACCAGCCCCACGCCCAGCCCTTCCATCGCCAGCGCGCACACGGTGGATGAATTGGGGGTCTCTGCCACCACCTTGGGCCTGACGTCGCTTGCCTCCAGAATTCGCGTCAGTTTTCTGCGCACAGTGTCCTCCGGCGAGAGCGCGATGAAGGCCTCCTCGTGAAGGTCCTCTGGCTTGACCACCTTGCGCGCGCACAGCCTGTGACCCTCGGGCATGGCACAGACTGCTTTGGGCGTGGCGAACAACTGGTGCTCCAGTCCCGCAACATCGATTTCGTCAGCAGCCAGACCGACCTCGAAACGGCTGCTCACCACCAGCTCGCGCACGGTGGCTGAGCTGGCCACCTGCAAGGTGACAGCAATCGACGGGTGCTTTTGCCGAAACAAGCGCAGCGCATGGGGCACAAGGGTCGATCCCATCGCCGCCAGGCTGGCAATGCGGATGTCGCCCGTCCCAAAGTCCCGAATACGCGCTGCGCTGATCCGCAGTCTGTCCAGGCCCTGGAACGTGGTCTCCACATCACGAAAGAAGAGATGGCCTTCGGCGGTGGGCACCAACCGACCACGGACCCGGTCGAACAGCGCGAACCCGGTTGTCTTCTCCAGCTCCAGAATGCTGCGGCTGATGGCCGGTTGGCTGATCTGCAGCAGGTCTGCAGCGCGGGACGCAGAGCCCGTCACCATCACCGCGCGAAAGGCTTCGATCTGACGAAAGTTCATTCACCACCTATCAGCTTTGTGCATAGACCACATCGGTTGCATCATTGATTGTTATCGATCTGGATTCTAAAGTTCTCTCATTCACCGGCCTACGAAACACGCGCACTGCCCCATGGTGCTGGTGGGTCGGCCCCACCAACATTGAAAGGACCACAGCCATGGATCGCAGATCGTTGTTGCAAAAGGGGGGTGCGGCCAGCGCAGTGATGTTGCTGCCCGGTGCTTCGCTGTGGGCGCAGGCGCCATACCCCGACAGGCCCATCAAACTGATCGTGCCCTGGTCTGCGGGCGGCAGCACCGATGTGCTGGCCCGTGCAGTCGGCCAGAGCATGGCCGATGGGCTGGGCAAACCGGTGGTGATCGACAACCGTCCCGGCGCTGCAGGCCGCCTGGGTGTGGACGCGATGGTGAAGTCGGCGGCGGACGGGTACACGCTGGCCATCATCGAACTGGCGCACGCGATTGCACCGTCGATCTATCAGAAGATGCCCTACGACATCATGAACGACGCGGCGGCGATCTCCACGCTCGGCGTCTCTCCCCTGGTCCTTTTCGTGGACGCGCAGAAGTACCAGGCTGGGCAGCACCAGAAATTCGTGGCCGATGCGAAAAAGGCGGCGGAGCCTCTGAGCATCGCCACCAGCGGCACGGGCAGCATCAGCCATCTGGCGGCGGGTCTGTACGCCAAAGAGGCCAAGCTGGAATTGCAGATGATTCCGTATAAAGGCTCAGCGCCCGCATTGACCGATGTGGCGGCGGGTGTTCTGAGCGGTCACTTTTGCACCTTGGCAAGCGCGAGCAGCCTGTTCAGTGCCGGAAAAATCGTGCCCCTGATGGTGACGGGCAATCGGCGCGTGCCACAGCTTGCGAATGTGCCCTCTGCCAGCGAGCTGGGGCTGAACACCATGGACTTTGGACAGTGGTGGGCGTTGGTGGCGCCGGTCAAAGTGCCCAAGCCCATCATCACCGCGCTGCACAAGGCGACGGTCACTGCGCTGGCGGACAAGCAGGTGCAGTCCCGGATCTCCAGCCTTGCCATCCAGCTGGGCAGTTGCTCTCCCGATGAGGCCCAGGCCTTCATACGCGCCGAAGCCATCAAATGGGCCAAGGTGGTCAACAGCCTGGGCATCAAGCCCGAATAAGCAGCCAGCAAGAGCCATCCGCATGCCCCCACAAGCCCAGGTTTCTCCCGAAGCGCCCAACGACCAGTTTCGCAGCCTGTCACCCGCCGTCTGGCGCGCCTCCACCGTCCTGTTCGACACCGTCGCAGACTTCACTTCCCGCAAAGACCGCCTGTTTGACGGCTACACCTACGGCGTCACTGGCACCCCCACCACGCGCGCGCTGGAAGAAAGGGTGGCGGCGCTGGAAGGAGCCCACCATTGTGTCGCCGTCCCTTCCGGGCAAGCGGCGCTGTGTTTGATCGCCCTTTCCCTGCTCGAGGCGGGAGACCATGTGCTCGTCGCAGACTCCGCCTATGGTCCACTGCGCACCTTCGCCCGCGACTACCTGCAGCGCTTCGGCATAGAACACGACACATTCGATCCCTTGGCCGGGGCCGACCTTGCGAGCTTGCTGCGCCCCCAAACCAAGCTGGTGTTTCTCGAATCCCCAGGCTCTATCACGATGGAGATGCAGGACATTCCGGCCATCGTGGAGGTGACCCGGACAGCGGGCGTGCGCACGGTGCTCGACAACAGCTGGGCCTCCCCCCTCGGGTTTCGCGGCATTCCAGTGGGCGTGGACATCGTGGTGGAAGCTGCATCCAAACTTTTGAGCGGTCACTCCGATCTGCTCCTCGGCACCATCGCAACGGACAGCCGATCGCTGTACGAGGCGTTTCGGACCACGCAGAGTGTTCTGGGGCAGGCGGTGAGTGCCGAAGACTGTTTCCTCGCCCTGCGGGGCATGGACACGCTGGAAGTACGCTATTCCCACCAGTGCGCCAGTGCGCTGGCCGTGGCCTCGGCGCTCACCAGCCATGACGCGGTGACAGAGGTCCTCTTTCCGCCGCGCCCCGGAGACCGTAGCCACACGCGCTGGGCAGCTTCGTTCACCGGTGGTGGGTGCGTGCTGTCTTTTGTTCCGCACTTCCACGGTGATGCCGCCATTCACCAGTTCTTCTCGGCACTGCGGGTGTTCCAGATTGGGGCCAGCTGGGGCGGAGTTCACAGCCTGGCGGCGTACTACCCCGAAACAGAGCAACGCAAACGCAAGCACTGCGCATTCAGTGCGGGCATCGTCCGACTGTCCATTGGGCTGGAGCCTTCGGGCAAGCTCATCGCAGACCTTGAGCAAGCGCTGCATGCCGCTGGCGCACTGCCGTCCTGACCTCCAAGCCCTAGAGAGAAAAGAGCCATCCATGATTGAACGACGCCACTTTTTCCGCTACGCCACCGCCAGCTCACTGGCGGCGGCCATGGGCACTGCATCCGCAACGACGCCTGCCACGACAGGCACTGGCGCAACTTCGATGTCTGCCGCCGCAGGCTCCAGCGCACTGCAAATGGAACTGGCCGGGCTCTACGACGTGGACCGCACGGTGATCAACCTGGACGCGGCGTACTACGGGGCCATGACCCGTGAGGTTCAAGCCCATTACTTCGAGCGTTCGATGTGGGTGAACCGGTACAACTCCACGTTCCTGCGCAGCGCGGTACAAGGCATTCCGCGCGATCCCGAACTCAACAAGTCGCGCGCAGCAGTGGCCCACCTCATCGGCGCCACACAAGACGAGGTCACGCTGTGCGGCGGGGGGACGGAGGCCCTGTATTCACTCATCGTCAACTACCGGCCGCTCAGCGCGGGTGACGCGGTGATCTATGCCGACACCGACTATGACGAAATGCAGTACGCCATGGACTATCTGGAGCAGAGCCGGGGCGCCAAGGTCGTGCGCTTCAATCTGCCTGAGCCCCACACCCGCGCCAATGTGCTGCAAGCCTATGACAGCATCTTGCGCAACACACCGCGCGCCAAGTTGCTGCTGCTGACCCATGTCTCCAACCGCAACGGCCTTGTGCCACCAGTCGCCGAGATCGTGGCCATGGCCAAAGCGCGGGGCGTCGATGTCATTCTGGACAGTGCCCAGGCGGTGGGCCATATGCCCTTCGATGTAAAGACCTATGGCGCGGATTTCGTCGGTTTTTCGCTGCACAAATGGGTGGCCGCGCCGCTGGGTACCGGCGCCATCTACATCAGGAAGGAAAGACAGGCAGACATCCAGCAGTGGCTGGGCAACAAGATCTACAAAGCGGAGGACCTGCGCTCGCGCATTCCGACAGGCACCGTGGACGTGGCAGCCCGGCTCAGCATTCCCAAGGCCTTGGCCGTGCAAGAGCGCATCGGCCTGGAACGCAAGTTCGCCCATTTGCGCGCCCTGCGCGACTACTGGGTCAGCAGGGCGCGGGATGTGCCTGGTGTCGAACTCATGCTGCCGCAGGAGCGCGACAACTATGGCGCGATCAGCGCATTTCGCTTAGCGGGCCTGCGCACCATGGAGCAGGCGCGCAAGGTCCAGGAGCGCTTCATCTCAAAGCACGGCGTTCTGGTGGTCGCGAAGTCAGGGTTGGCTTCCGGGCCTGTGATGCGGGTGACCCCATCGCTGTTCAACACCACCGAAGAGCTGGACCGCTTGGTAGCAGCCATTCAGGCGGAGCGAAATCTGTTGGCTTGAGTTGGGGGGGCCACTGTCTGAACGGGGCTTCCCCCAGTTTTGCGGACGCTTTGCCTAGCCCTTGGAGCGCTGCCGCTCCTCGAATTGAACCGGGTTGAGATCGTTCAATTGGATGGCGCTCGGTCAGCAAATGGGGTTTGAATGAAATCGGGCCCCAGTGCAATCAGCACTAGCGCATACCGCTACATTTTTAATAGCAACAGAACGCGGAGCCGATGGGCTGGCGTCTGGCCGCGTCCACGGCGTTCACCGCGTTCACCGCGTCCACCGGTCGGGCGCCTGCCGCCTGTCCCGCGTGGGCGGCTGCCCGTGCGTTCGGGCGTATTCGCGGCTGAACTGCGAGGCTCTTTCATACCCCACCTCGAAAGCGACCTGGCTCACGCTTTTGCCCCGCGACAGGATGAGGCGGCACGCCTCCATCAACCGCAGTGCTTTTTGGAACTGCAGCGGCGACAGCGAAGTGATGGCACGAAAGTGCAGATGAAACGCCGAGCGGCCCATGCCCGCCGCTGCGCCCAGGCGCTCGATGGGCACCGGCTTCGCGGGCAGGGTCTGGGTCATGGGGGGAAAGCTCACAGAATCGTTGTGGGCGGTCTTAGAGCGCTCGGATTGCAGCTCCAATGTGAGCTTCTTTTGATCGTTTCTTATTCCGGCCGTGCAGTGATCGATTGCGCTACCGGCTTGCTGGTTCGAAGCGGCCTGCCCGATACCTAACGGACCTGACGGGCAGCCCGGATGCATGCGACGGGCAGTTGCCGCTTCGCTGACGTCGTAACCCGGGGGGCGCCAAGCTGTGCTCCACCATGCTTGCCGCCTGTAGGTTGCCTATCATCCCACGCATGTCGCGTTCCGAACGTCTGCTAAACCTCCTGCAAGTCTTGCGCCGCCATCGTCGCCCCGTGAGCGCACAGACGCTGGCCGACGAAATGACCGTCAGCGTGCGGACGCTTTATCGCGACATTTCGAGCCTGAAGGCCCAAGGCGCTGAGATCGAGGGCGAGGCTGGAGTCGGCTACGTGCTGCGGCCGGGCTTCGTGCTTCCTCCGCTCATGTTTCGGTCTGCCGAAGTCGAGGCCCTGATGCTGGGGCTGAGGTGGGTCGCCGATCGCGGAGATCCGGCGCTAGCTGACGGCGCGCGAGAAGCGGCAACGCGGATTGCCGCAGTTCTTCCAGCTGCGTTGCGGCGCGAGTTGGAGACGTCTGCATTGCTTGTTGGCGCCAGCGCGCGATCGTCCGTCGACGCCGTCGGATTCGAGCTGCTGCGCACCGCCATTCGCTCGGGCCGCAAGATGCGGCTGCTGTATCGCGACAAGCACGATGCGAACTCGGAGCGCGTGGTCTGGCCTTTCGCGTTGGTCTATTTCGAGGAAGCACGGGTGCTCGCAGCATGGTGCGAGTTGCGGGCCGACTTTCGCAATTTCCGAGCCGATCGCATTGCGCGCATCGAATTGCTCGACGAACTCGCGCCGAGATCACCAGAGATGATGTTGAACGACTGGCGCCGAGCGCTGCAAGCGAGCGGCCGCACGATCCTGCCAGAACCTGACAGTGCGCCCCTCTAATCTGGAGACTCTTTCAACAACAAATGAGTCCCCATGAAATTCGCCTCAGTCCGCCTTGTCACATTCGACGTCGAGCGCCTCATCACGTTCTACACACAGCTCTCCGGCGTCGCCGCCGTTCGTCTCGCCGATGGCTTCGCCGAGATTCGACTTCCCGGAGCGACCCTTGCGATCAGCGCGGAGCGTCTGATCCAGCGCTTCAATGCAGGCGCCGCACCGGCCGCGGCCAACCGCTCGGCAATCCTCGAATTCGAAGTCGACGAGGTTGACCGTGTACTGTCGTCGCTCGGCAGCACGGCGGTGATCGTGCAGGAGCCCACCGTCATGCCATGGGGCAATCGCTCTCTGTTGCTGAGGGATCCGGATGGAAGCCTCGTCAACATATTTTCCCGCCCGCGTGTCACGTCCGCGGATCCGCAACGCTGAGTGGCTGGAAAGCGGCAGCCGCCGCTGCCGAGGCATCCCCTCGAGGAAGGACGCGATAAATGCGTTGCCCATAATCAGCCGATGATCAACGACCGCGCCTGGCCGCTTGCGGCCGCTGTGTGAGGATAGCTGCCGTGGGTGTTCATAGTGCTGAACTGACCGGTCCTCATCACTGGAATGCGCAACCAGCGACTAACGCTTGGCAATGCGCGCAGCGCTGGCCGCGCCGAAACGCTCAGAGGCAGCCCGCTTGTCCTTCGTCGGCGGCTGGCCATGCATTCGCGCGTATTCGCGGCTGAATTGCGAGGCGCTTTCATACCCCAACTCGAAAGCGACCTGGCTCACGCTTTTGCCCAGCGACAGGATCAGGCGGCGTGCTTGCATCAACCGCAGATGCTTGTGGAACTGCAGCGGCGACAGCGAAGTGATGGCACGAAAGTGCAGGTGAAACGCCGAGCGGCCCATGCCCGCCGCTGCGGCCAGGCGCTCGATGCGCACCGGCTGCGTGGGCTCGGCACGCAGGATTGCCACGGCGCGCGCGATGCGGCGCGCGTGGCTGTCGGGCAAGCCCAGTTGGCGAATCGCAGCGCCCTGGCGGCCCCGCAGCAACCAATGGTGAATCTCGCGGACCAAGCCCTCTTTGAGCACCGCGAGCGATTCAGGCCGGTCCAGCAGCCGCACCAGCCGGCGCACGGCATCGCGCAGATCATCCTCATCGCCCGTGTCGGTCACGTCGGTCACGTCGGGCGTGGCGGGAGGCGCATCGCGCCCCGGCAAGCCCAAGACCAGATCGGTGATCACCGCCGGGTCCAGCTCCAGTGCAACGGCCAGATAGGGCTGGGCGATGCTCGCCTGGCTGATGCGGCTCGCCGTGGGCACGTTGGCCGTGACGATCATCGTGTCGCCCGCCGCATAGGACACCGTGCGGCTGCCCATGGCGACCCGCTTGCGGCCCTGCAGCACCAAGCACACCAGAGGCTGCTCCACCGCATGCTCCAACGCGCTCGGCGCCGTGCGCCGAACCAGGTACAGGCCGTGCACCGGCGTGGCGGTGATGCCGCCCGTCCGTTGGTGCGTGGTGCCTGTGTAGCGCAAGACCGCTTGCGTCAATTCGTCGGGCTTTGTTGCACAAACACGGCAGTAGAACTGGTAGCCTGAGCCGATGAGTGAACCCAAGGGTCGCAAGCGGCGCTACAAGACAACGAATTGGCCGGCGTACAACGCTGCGCTCACAGCGAGGGGAT
>NZ_BQXL01000006.1:0-242563 GCF_030159015.1 Acidovorax sp. SUPP3434 | reverse complement strand
GACCACAACTCAAAACCAACCTTTCTTGTCAGACTCTCCGGACAACTCAGTCATCCGTCTCACCTGCCAAGCCCGCAAGTATAGACCACTTTTTCCACACCCGTAGGAGAAAGATGACAAAAAATTGTCATCAAACCCCTCCCCTCACTCCGACCTCCAACACATTCGCGAACTAAACAGCCCCCGGTCCGGTAGACAAACCACTGACCTGCCCCTATAGGGAACCTCTCAATACCCGACTTTCAGCCAACAGGCGAACAAACGCCACTGTCGGCGCGATGCGACCTGATCCAGCCCTGCTTTCTCGTGCTGCAAGGCCATGCAAGATGGTTGATGCAGACCGCCCGGGGTCGCATTCGTCGCCCCCACACCGGGACCTTGGCGCCTGGATGCCCCGTTTCGGGCATGGGCGTGTTTGTAGAACGGGTCCACGCCCTTGTGCAGGAACATCGCCAGCCGCTTGATGTTGTAGCAGGCCGCCATCATCGTCATCGCCACATCCGCCCGCGCCTGCCCTATGGTGCGGATGAACTTGCCCCCCAAGGTGCCGTATGCCGGCGAACACGTGTTCGACCTTGGCACGCTTGCTGGCGATCTTGCGGTTGCGCCGCTTTTGGCATTCGCTCAAGGGTTTGTCTTTGCCCGCCCTGCGCTGCATGCCATCGCGCCAGCCCAATGCCTTGAGCATTTCCCGTCTGCGCTTGGACGGGTAGGCCTTGTCGGCGTACACATCCCGTCCGGTGTTGTCTTCGTCCAGCACTTCGTCGAAGTGGTGCCCATCGTGTTCGCTTGCCGTGCCGGTGGCGATCTTGCGGATGAAGCGGTGCTTGATGTCCACGCTCACGCTGAGCTTGTAGCCGTAGTGGCTCTTGCCGTGTTTCTTGGTGTGGGTGGCGTCCAGGTCCTTTTGCCTGCGCTTGGCTGCAATCCAGTCAGGCTCCTTGCCTTGGGCCAAGCGCTCCCTGTCTTGCTTGCCGATGTGCTGGCGCGGGGCTGGCACCAAGGTCGCATCAATGGCCTGTCCACCCCGGGCGATGTAGCCATGGCGTTGCAACTGGGCATCCACGCCCTGGAACAAGGCAGTGGCGCCGTCCACACCGATGCGCTGGGCGAAGCGCCAGAGGGTGTTGCGGTCCGGGATGTTCATGGCGTCCTGCAGCAGGCAAAAGCGCTGGTAGCTCATGCGGTCCAACAGTTGGTATTCCATCCGCTCGTCCGAGAGGTTGTACAAGCGCTTCAAGACCAGCACGCGCACCATCACTTCGGTCGGGTAGGCGGGGCGTCCGCCCTTGCGGGCGTCGCCTCGAGCCACCAGAGCGTCAACCAACGCAGCCAGTTCGGCGAAGTCGATGTACTGGGCGATGGTCTGCAGCGGGTCGCCCGCCTGGTCGATCTTGCGCTTGCGCGAGGCTTCGGCGAACAGGTCGAACTTCAGGGCGCTGCGGGGGGTGATCATGCGGGGGCAAGACAGGAGCGAAGGGCTCAGGGTGGAGTGGTGGGGTTTTGAGAGGTTCCCCGATGACTTGCTCGTCTGTGAATCTGCTCTTGCGCATCGCGCTTCCTCTCGGTTGCGCGGATTTTTCTATATTGCCTTGGTTCGGGTAGCGGGTTGCAGGCCAACCACACCGGACAGGCAGTACATGCGGACAAGGCTTAACGGAGCCGGTAAAGATGTCAGATGCTGAAATTGCTGGGAGTATTGGACGCGAAGCAGCACCGTGTGCAGCCAAGCCAGTTCTTGAGCGAGTGCCAAAAGAAGCGCAACCAGCTCATCATAAAGAAGCGGACCAAGCTGAACATGTGCTCACCGGCATCACTACCCAGGGGACAAGAGCGCCACGATGAGGATGCCGATGATTGTGTCCTGCTACAACATTAAGCACTCGGCCTTATTCCTGAATCGAGGTATGGATGCACTCTTCAGCCCGTCACTTGCAAGGTGAAGGTACGCCCGCAAACGGTAAAAGCCTGAGCCATCGGCGCCGCAAAGCCCCAGATGCAAGGTGCATAGATCGTGGAGGGCCTTATCGCAGAGTCAAAAGGGATGGAAACTGACCGTCCGCATCAAAAATATGTCATCAGGGGTTGTGAGATGCTCCCTCTTAACATAGAGCTCTCGCATAAAATTATAATCGCCATTTATCCATTAATTTCTCAGGACTCAGATTATCATAACCTTCAAAAGGCTGATGAATCCACGGATTCGTGGTTAAAAATTCAACAGAATAATCCGGAGTGAAGCTTGAAATTGCTTTAGTCCAAACTACCGCACTACGTAGCTCAACAATAGGAGTGTATTGAGTCTTCAACAACTCTATAACCGCATTCAAAGTATGTCCGGAATCAGCCAAATCGTCCACCAAAAGTACTCTACCCGCAATTTCACCTTTTGGTGTTGTGATAAATCTTGCAATATCCAAGTGCCCCTGAATTGTCCCCGCTTCTGCACGATATGAACTAGTGGACATGATTGCAAGCGGCTTGCTAAATATTCGACTTAAAATATCGCCAGGACGCAACCCACCACGGGCGAGACACAAAATCGTATCAAACTCCCAGCCAGACTGGTGAATCTTAAGTGCCAATTTCTCAATCAAGCTATGATATTCATCATAACTCACATATAGATGCTTACCGTCTTCCGTTAACATTTAAAACTCCTGATTCATTCATCAGACTCACACAGTGACTAACTAGTAAATTTCAACTTACCAAGTATGGGTTATGCAATGTAATGGTGTGGTCTCGATCAGGACTCGTGGAAATCATAGCAATTGGAACTCCAGTCACCTCCTCAATTCGCTCCAAATACCTTCTCGCATTAGCAGGTAGCTCTTCATATTTTGTCACTCCCACAGTCGATTCAGTCCAACCGGGAATTGACTCATAAATGGGAGTGCAGCGGGAAATATCCTCTGCTCCCATCGGTAAAATTTCGATGTACGCTCCATCAAGCTCATACCCTGTGCAAAGCATGAGTTCCGACAATCCATCTAAAACGTCCAGCTTCGTGATACAGAGCCCTGTCAGTCCATTGACTTGGGCACTTCGCTTCAAAAGTGCTGCATCGAACCAACCACAACGGCGACTGCGGCCTGTAGTGACGCCTTTTTCCGCGCCTACCGTACTCATGTGATAACCCGGTGTACCAGGAACCTCCCAATCCAGCTCCGTAGGGAAAGGACCTCCTCCAACCCGCGTGCAATAGGCTTTGGTGATGCCCAAAACATAGTGAAGCAGGTTGGGACCCACGCCAGATCCCGCAGCAGCATTGCCAGCGACACAATTGCTAGATGTCACATAGGGGTAAGTGCCATGGTCTACATCCAGCAAGGTTCCCTGTGCACCCTCAAAAAGCAAATTGGCTCCCGCTACATGGGCAGCATTCAATTCGCTAGATACATCTGCAATCATAGGAGCAAGCAGTTTCGCATGTTGCATAGCCTCGTCGAAGACTGCATTGAATTGCACTTCTCCGTCAACCAAATAGGGGGCCAACGAATCACCAAAAACAAAAGAGCCGGAGTTTAAAAAAGTCTTGAGAACATGGTTATGCAGTGCCAGCAACTCACGCAGCTTTTCAGCAAAACGGGCTGGATACTTCAGGTCTTGGACACGAAGTGCGCGTCGAGCAATTTTGTCTTCGTAAGCAGGACCAATGCCACGACCTGTTGTTCCTATTTTTTCGGTCCCCTGGTGCTCTCGTGCAGCCTCTCGAGCCACGTCGATGGCTACGTGAAAGGGCAAAATGAGTGGGCAGGCTTCGCTTACTCGAAGGCGCGATCGAACCTCAACCCCAGCTTTTTCCAAGCCTTTTATTTCTTCAAACAACTTGGCAACCGACAGCACGACACCATTGCCGATGTAGCATTTGACGCCCGGCCGCATGATGCCACTCGGAATCAGGTGCAAGGCCGTCTTGACGCCATTGATGACCAAAGTGTGACCTGCATTGTGCCCGCCTTGGAAACGAACAACACCTTGGGCGCTTTCTGTAAGCCAATCAACCAGCTTTCCCTTGCCTTCATCACCCCATTGGGTGCCTACAACGACTACGTTCCGACCTTTGGTTGCTTTCATTTCAAACCCGATTCAATATAGCTAATGCTTCAGATAACTTTCACGATCCAACGGTCGGCAACTTTAGCCAACTCCCGGTCGTAACGAAACTCGTCGAACTCACTCTCATTACCAGGAAAAACGCACACAACGGTCTCGCCGCGGCTACGCAAATCAGCGACAGCCTCGTTGACGGCGGAATCTTGCATCCATGGGGCCCTGATGGCAGTTTTCAACGCCCGTGGAGAGACGACGCTTACCAGTTGTTTGATATCCAAGCTAAACCCGGCTGCAGGACGATTACGGCCAAACACCGCTCCAACTTCATCGTACCGACCACCACGAACCACAGCGTCGCTCGCTCCCTTTGCATAGATGGTGAACCGAGTTCCGCTGTAGTAGGCATACCCTCTCAAATCCGCCAAATCAAATGTGACGTTGGCCCCTACAAGATGAGCGGCCAAAGATCGCAAATTGGTTAATATTTCGTCCACGCCGGGAACGTGATGAAGCGCTTCCTGTGCTTCGTCCAAAACAGAAACGTCACCATACAACTGCAGCAGCGCCTTCAGCCCCTCACGCGATGTCGAAGGGAAATCGCGCGTAAGACTTGCCAATTCGCTCCCATCTTTGGCAGCAAGTGCGGCATGCACTCTGCGTACCGCATGCGCGTCCAAAGAGAGATTTGTAAGAAGACGCCGCACGATGCGTACATCTGCCAAATCTACGCTGGTGTCACGAACTTCGGCCACGCGTAGACATTGCAGCGCAAGCAAAACCGCCTCTAGGTCAGCTTCCAGACCCGCGTGACCATAAATTTCGGCGCCAAATTGAAGCGGCTCTCTCGTTGCATGGGGGCGATCGGGCCTCGTATGAAGCACAGGCCCGCAATAGCAAAGCCGCGTAACACCTTTGCGGTTGAGCAAATGGGCATCAATGCGTGCAACCTGCTGTGTCATATCCGCACGTACGCCCAAGGAGCGCCCCGACAGCTGATCGACCAGCTTGAAGGTCTGAAGGTCGAGCGCCTCACCCGTGCCCGTCAACAACGACTCCAAATGTTCCATCAAGGGAGGCATGACCAGCTCATAGCCGTAGCCCTGAGCGGTGTCTATCAGCCCGCGACGTAGTTCTTCGATGTGTCGAGCCTCGGAAGGCAAAACATCGGCAATGTGATCCGGCAGGACCCAGGCAGACATGGAAAGTGGGAGGCTGTTAAAAACGCGATTCTACCGGCATGACCGTCCGCAGTGGCCGCCTCAACCCACAGCAGCGAACTGACCAAGCGGTCATATGCATGCGAGATCGGCACGATGCATCAATGGACCACGTGTGGTGCCGAATTGCTGTACCAAGACAACAGCACGGTAAGTCACAAAAAAGTAAGCGCGCCCAGCGAGAGCGCGCTATCCATGGACTCTACTTACGAGTCGCGGATGGAGGTGCAGCACCAGGGCTAGCGCCACCTCCACGGAAAGCTTTGAAAAATTCAGTGGAGGAAGGGTCTACCACCATGACATCGCTCTTCTTATTGAAGCTCGACTTGTAAGCTTCCAGGCTGCGATAGAACTGCGCAAATTGCGGGTCACGTCCAAAAGCTTCTGCATAAACGCGAGCAGCTTCTGCATCACCTTCGCCCTTCACCTTCTGGGCATCGCGATATGCATTGGCAATCGCGACTTCACGCTGACGGTCTGCATCCGCTCGGATTTTTTCGCCCTCTGCCGCCCCTGTGGAACGCAGTTCGTTGGCCACCCTTTTGCGCTCAGCCTCCATGCGACGATAAACAGACTCCGTGATGGCCTCGACATAGTCCACGCGGGTGATGCGAACATCAACGACATCGACGCCCCAAGGCTTAGCACCTTGAACGACCTCCAGCACCTCGCGCTTCACGTCCGACATCAAAGCATCACGCTTGAGTGACAACAACTCCTTGACGGTCCGCTTGTTGACCTCTTCCTGGAAGGCGTTACGCACGACCCGATTCAACTGCAGCGCTCCGGCATTCTCATCAAGGCCGACGTTGCGAATGTAAGCTGACGGATCTGAGATTCTCCAGCGCACATACCAGTCAATGACCACCCGCTGCTTTTCGGCAGTCAACATCGACTCGGTGTCAGTGCTGTCAAGTGTCAACAACCGCTTGTCGATGTATCGCACATTCTGAAAGGGCGGGGGCATCTTGAAGTTAAGACCTGGCTCCGTAATCACATCTTTGATTTGACCCAGTTGGTACACTACACCGAATTGGCGCTGGTCCACCACAAACAAGGTTGAACTCAAGAGAGCAAGCAAAACCAAGACAGTAGAAACGAAAAATCCGACTCTGTTCACAATGCGCTCCTATCGAGACTCGCGCTCACGCGTACGGCTGGAGTCCCGCGCACGGGGGTCAGCGGGAAATGTGGAAGCAGTTCCCGACGGCGGAACAGCAGACGACGCCGCTGGCGGCAAGGAATCATTCGACGCTGCAGCACCAGTCTGCGCGACACCCTGCATGATCTTGTCCAAAGGCAAGTACAACAGATTCGAGCCCTGACGGGACTCCACCAGCACTTTGGTGACGTTCGTGTAGATCTGCTGCATCGATTCGATGTAGAGGCGGTCCCTGGTCACCTGGGGCGCCTTTTGATACTCAGCAAGCAGCGAACTGAATCGCTGCGCATCGCCCTGGGACTGAGCCACAATCCGCGACTTGTAGGCTGCTGCTTCCTCAGCCAACCGAGAGGCCGACCCGACCGCGCGAGGGATGACATCGTTGGCATATGCTTGAGCTTCATTCTTGGCCCGCTCCCGCTCCTGCCCCGCCTTCAGAACATCATCGAAAGCTGCCTGCACTTGCTCAGGAGGACGCACCCCTCCCTGCTGCAAATTGATGCCCACCACTTCGACACCAACCTTATAGCGATCCAAGATCGTCTGCATGAGAGTGCGCACCCTTGGCGCAATTTGATCTCGCTCTTCGGCCAAAGCGGTATCCATCCGCATCTTGCCGACGATCTCCCGCACCGCAGTCTCAGCTGCTTGCACCACGGCATCTGATGGGTTACGGCTCTCAAACAACCAAGCTCTCGCATCGTTCAAACGGTACTGCACGGCAAATTTGATTTCGACGATATTCTCGTCTTCAGTCAGCATTGCCGATTCACGCAAGCCGGTGCTTTTGATCACCACATCCCGGCCGACATCGGCAGACCGGATTTGCGTCACGAAAACGAGTTCGTGACGCTGGATCGGATAAGGCAGCCGCCAGTTGAAACCGGCGTTCACGGTGCTCTTGTATTTTCCAAACTGCGTGATGACGGCCTGCTGACCTTCTTGCACAATAAAAAATCCGGTCCCAAGCCAGATCAACACGGCAATTGCGGCAATCAAGCCAATGCCGAAACCCGCATTTTTCATGTCCGGCTGGAAACCGCCGCCTGCAGGACCACGGCCTCCACCCTGCTTCCCCCCAAAGAGACCGCCCAGCTTGCGGTTGAGGTCACGCCAGAGTTCATCCAGGTCCGGTGGCTGACCAGCGGTGTTTTTGTCACGTCCTCGATGACCCGAGGGGGGCGTGGATGGGGGACGCTCCGAATCGGAGTTTCCCGTGCCATCGTTCTTATCATCGCCACGACCCCAACGGGGGTCATTCAGATTCAACATTCCCCGGATGCGCTCAGGCAATATGGCCCAGCGCGGGGTACGGCTTTGAGGATTCATTCGCAAAATCTCTGTTTCTCTGAATACGTGAACAAAGCGGCATTGTGCCCAATCAGGCACTGTCTGGAGGCAATTCAGCATCGGCACCTAGGGTCATGGATGTCGGCTGGGCCTTGGGCACGCTGTCCGACAATCCGCGCCTCAAGGAAGGAAGCCCTTCTCCAGAGCCAGCACTCAGGAAGAACCGCTGAACGGGGGTACCTTGCATGTCGTAGATGTCATTCAAGACTTCCGGCCGTTGGTCGGGCGACAACATGTCCAGCTTGTTGAAGACCAGTATCTGGGGCACGTTCGCAGCGCCGATTTCAGAGAGCACCCGCTGGACTTCCGCAATTTGCTCTGGAAAGTTGGGATTCGATGCATCCACCACATGCAGCAAAAGATCTGCATCCACTGCCTCCTGGAGAGTGGCCTGGAACGCATCAATCAGTCCATGGGGAAGATCACGAATGAATCCCACGGTGTCCGACAAAGACACCGATCGCCCTGCCTCTGCAAGATAGAGTTGGCGAGTCGTCGTATCCAATGTGGCAAACAGCTGATCTGCGGCGTACGCTCGCGCTTTTACCAGTGCATTGAACAGTGTGGATTTACCGGCATTCGTGTACCCCACCAACGATATGTTGAAGGTATCCCGGCGCTCGCGCTGGCGTCGCTGTGTGGAGCGCTGACGCTTGACCTTTTCGAGTCTTTCGCGCGTGCGCTTGATCGACTCACCGATCATTCTTCGATCAAGCTCGATCTGTGTTTCGCCTGGCCCACCCCGGGCTCCAATGCCCCCGCGCTGACGCTCCAGATGGGACCAGCGCCGGACAAGCCTAGTGCTCAGGTATTGGAGTTTTGCCAACTCTACCTGCAGCTTGCCCTCATGGCTTCTGGCACGCTGGGCAAAGATTTCCAAGATCAACAACGTTCGATCATTGACTGGAAGATCCAGATGCCGTTCGAGATTGCGTTGTTGCGCCGGACTCAAGGCCTGGTCAAACAGCACTTCCACCGCCTGATGCATCTGCGCGAGCAGCCGGATCTCGTCCGCCTTGCCACTGCCTACAAACAAGGCGGCATCAGGGGCTTTGCGCTTGCAGGTGATTCGAGCCACTGGATTCAAGCCCGCCGTCTGAGCAAGCAGACCCAACTCTTCCAACTCACCGTCGAAATGGGGCAAACCAAAATCAACGCCAACCAGGATGACTGGCGTCTTCGGCGAGTCAGGCGTATCGTATGAACTCAAGACGATCCGCCCAAAGGCGTATCCGTTACATGCCCGTCGGGCATACCACCTTCGTTCAAGAGTTACCGGCCTCGGCGTCGGGCGCTTCAGCCGTGGAGAAGTTGACAGCGCGACCAGGGACGATGGTGGAGATGGCGTGTTTGTAGACCATCTGGGTGACCGTGTTACGCAGCAGCACCACGTATTGGTCAAATGATTCGATCTGGCCCTGAAGCTTGATGCCGTTCACGAGGTAGATCGAGACGGGTACATGCTCGCGACGGAGCGCGTTCAGGAAGGGATCTTGAAGAAGTTGGCCTTTGTTGCTCACGATATTCTCCGTGTTCAGGAATATTGTTGTAAAGCGGCACCTTACCACAGCTGCAAGGGTATCGAAGGAAAACCGACGAAACCCCTCGCACGCGCTGGGCTAGTGGTCACCCTTGTCGGTGAAGGGATTGTGCGACGTCTTCAACTCGATGCGAAGGGGGGTCCCGACCAGATCGAACTCTTTGCGGAAACGGCCTTCTAGGAAGCGCTTGTACGCTTCCGTGACATGCTCCAACGAATTGCCATGAACCACGATGACAGGCGGATTCATGCCGCCTTGGTGGGCGTATCGCAACTTTGGCCGGAACATGCCAGAACGCTTGGGTGCCTGGAACTGCACCGCCTCCAGCAACAACCGCGTCAATACGGGCGTGGACATCTTGCACATCGCCGCTTTCTGGGCCTGCACGATGGATGTCCACAAAGGGCCCAACCCCTGGCGCTTCTTTGCCGAAATGAAATGCAACGACGCAAACTTGAGGAACGACAACCGCGTCTCGATGGAGCGCTCCAGCAGCTGGCGACCGTAGTCGTCCATGGCATCCCATTTGTTGACCGCCAAGACCACCGCGCGGCCACTTTCAAGAATGTATCCAGCGATGTGCGCATCCTGGTCGGTGACCCCCTGTGTCGCATCGAGGACGAGAAGCACCACATTGGCAGACTCAATGGCTTGCAGTGTCTTCACCACGGAGAACTTCTCGATGGCTTCGAACACCTTGCCTTTTCGACGCAAGCCTGCGGTGTCGACCAGCTCAAAACGCTGGCCATTGCGCTCGAAAGGAACGGAAATGGCGTCCCGCGTGGTCCCTGGCATATCGAATGCTACCAAGCGCTCCTCGCCCAGCCACGTATTGATCAGGGTGGACTTACCGACATTCGGGCGACCAGCTACCGCAAGCTTGACCACGCTCTTGTCTTCGGCTTCCGCGTCTTCATCCGGATCCGGCAAGTGCAGAGGCTCCAGGGCCAACTCAACCAAGCTGCGAATACCCTGTCCGTGGGCTGCTGAAATGGGATAGATCTCGCCCAACCCCAACTCATAGAACTCGACGAGCTGCACCCCCTCGCGCATTCCCTCGGCCTTGTTGCCGACAAGGAGGCAGGGCTTGCCCAGGCGCCGCAGGTAGTTGGCGATGTCATGGTCCTGAGCAGAAAGCCCGGCGCGGGCATCGACAACAAAGATGACGACATCGGCCTCCGCAACGGCCTGCTGCGTCTGCTTGGCCATCTCGCGGTAGATGCCGCTGGCGGCATCAGGCTCGAAGCCTCCGGTGTCGATCACGATGTATTCGTGCTTGCCCTGCTTTCCGTTCCCGTAGTGCCGGTCACGCGTCAAGCCTGCAAAGTCGGCAACGATCGCATCTCTCGATTTCGTCAGCCGGTTGAAGAGTGTGGATTTCCCCACATTGGGGCGACCGACCAAAGCGATGACTGGTTTCATCCAGATCAACCCGTCAATCCGGCCGGAAGCCGTAAACGCCGCCATTGCGCGTTACGACCACCAGAGTGCCCCCGGCCGACACCGGCGCTGCAGCGATGCCCGAACCATCCGTCGTCATCCGATTCAGCGGTGAACCATCTTCACGCGAAAGCAGGTGCACCAAACCCGTGTCATCTCCGACGACGACCGACCTGCCAAGCAACAGCGGTGCGGTCAAGCGGCGGTATTGAAGTCGGTCCGAAGACCAAGCGCGCGAGCCATCGGCACGCCGCCAGGCAACCACCACGCCATTGCTCTCCGTGCCGAAAATCGTGGTGTCATCGCCGTGAATGCCTTCCGTTCCGTTGGCCGGCTGTGTCCAGGCCACGGTACCTCGCACCGTGTTCACACAACCCACAGTAGACACGAAAGCGCGGGCGCAAACACTGTCGCCTTCGCGGCTTGTGCGCCCGACCAATTCAACCAGCCGCTCGACATCATTGGTCCCTCTGGGGCTGGCCAGCGGCGCTTCCCAACGCACCGTGCCATTGTCAGGATTGAATCCGACCATCCGGCCCGCCAGTCCCGCGACCAGCGTGTCGCCTACAGGCGTCAATACACCCGACTGGCGCAACACCAGCGGCTCTCCCGGCCTGGGTTGATTCCACAAACGAAGCCCCGTCGCAGCATCAAACGCCGAAACGGACCGATCGGCCGCCAGGACGAAGATGCGATTGCCCGCCACCAACGGCGCTGTGTACGCTTGCGCGGACAGCGGCTTGCGCCAAATCTCACGGCCATCGGACAAGGCAATCAACTGGTTATCGACGGAGACCACAGCGGCCCACTTGCCGTCGCTGCCCACACCAGCAGACAAAGGTGTGCCAAGGCTGGCTCGCCAGACATCACCGCCGGTGCGCGCATCGACGGCAGCGACCACGCCATCCGCAGAAGCCACCGTCACCGTGTTGCCATTGACATGCACATCGAGCGGCAGCCGACCGATGGCGCCCACTTTCGACGTCCACGCTTGGCGCACACCGATCACTGGCACGTTCGCACCCAACTCGGCGGGCTTCGGCTTTGCGGGACCGCCCCACAGAGAGCAACCGGTCAACAGTAGAAAGCACGCCGTTGCCACGGCAGCGACCGCTGCGCGTGGTGCACCCAAACGTGTTGCCTGAAAATCCATGTGACTGCGCATCATTTGGAATCTCCCGCAGTCGCTGCCGAGGCCACGAGTTGTGGCTGCACACCCAGGGCATTGAGCTTCACCTCGACCAAGCGGCGGTACTCCATGCCCTCTTCCAGCGATTTGTAGGCACGCTGGTATTCAGCGATGGCTTCCGGCTTCTTGTCCAGCAGCACCAATGCGTCGCCCTTGCGGTCCGCGACCAAAGCATCGAACTCTGCAGGAAAACTTCCAGACAACTGCTTCAACGCTTCGTCGTATGCCTTCTGGTCCATCAGCAAGCTGGCAAGCCGCAGTTTGGCTAGTGCCTTGTAGCCCGCATCCGAAGCATTGTCCGCAACCCAAGCCAGGGCTGCCTTGGCACCGTCTGGATTGCCGCTTTCCACCAAGCTTTTGGCTACCAGAAGGCCGGCTTGCCCCGCCTTTGTCGTACCGCCATACCGCGATTTGAGGTCGCCGAAAGCCTGCTCCAAGCGCGCGGTGTCTTTTGCCTGCGCAGCCGTTTCCACCGCATCAGACAGCGCAGCCGCCTGTGCCGCCTGTCGGTTCTGCCAGTACTGGTATCCATTCCATGCCGCAAACGCGCCGAAAACCAATACCAGGATGCCACTGATCAGCGTGCCCCAGGTATTCCAGAAATGCTTGAGTTGGTCAAGCTGCTCTTGTTCTTCAAGATCGAGGTGATTTGCCATGTAGGGTCTCTGTTAGCGGGGGGATTGTAGAGTGGGCGCCCAGTCGGGCAGCGCATCGAGCGCCCGCTCCACCTGGTCACCCCCGCCTTCCCGCAGTGGTTTGATCGTTACGGCCGATCGCGCAAGCTCATCGGAACCAAAGATCAATGCGTGCCTGCAGCCGCTGGCATCGGCCTTCTTAAACTGCGATTTCATGCTGCCCATGCCTTCGCCCCGAACCGCAGGGCTGTGCATCTGCACGCTCACGCCCAAGGCCCGCAACCGCTGCAGCACGGCCATGACAGCGGGCAACGACTTTTCGTCCGGCACGATGGCATAGGCATCGGCCACCAGCACGGGCGGGGCCGCTTCTTGCTCTTTGACGAGTTCCAGCACACGCTCCACGCCAAGAGCCCAGCCCACCGCCGGCGCAGGCTTGCCCCCGATTTGCTCGAAGAGATAGTCGTAGCGCCCTCCGCCGCAAATAGTGCCTTGGGAGCCGAGCTGCTCCGTCACGAACTCAAAGACCGTGAGGTTGTAGTAATCCATGCCCCGGACGAGGCGCGGATTGACGGTCCAGGCCACGCCATTCGCATCAAGGATGGCCTTGACGGTGTCGAAGTGGCGCCTGGACTCTTCGCCAAGGTAGTCCAGTAGTTTGGGAGCCGCTTGCACCAAGCTCTGCATGGCCGGATTCTTCGTATCCAGGATGCGCAGGGGATTGCTGTGCAGGCGGCGGCGAGCATCCTCGTCCAAAAGCTCAGAATGGCCTTCCAGATAGGCGATGAGCGCCGCACGGTGGACTTTGCGCTCTTCAGGCTGCCCAAGGCTGTTGAGTTCCAGGCGAACGTCTTTCAGGCCCAGTTCCTTCCAGAGTGCATCCGCCAGCAGGATCAGCTCGGCGTCGACCTCGGCGCCATGGAAACCCATGGCTTCGGCACCGATCTGGTGAAACTGCCGGTAGCGCCCCCGCTGTGGCCGCTCATGGCGGAACATCGGCCCCATGTAGTACAGGCGCTTGCCACCGTCGTACAGCATCGAATGCTCCGCTGCGGCACGAACGACGCCTGCCGTCGCCTCGGGGCGCAGCGTCAGATGCTCACCGTTCAAACGGTCTTCGAACGAATACATTTCCTTTTCGACGATATCGGTCACTTCGCCCAAGCCACGCACGAACAGCGCCGTCGGTTCGACGATGGGTGTTCGCACATTGCGATAGGCATATCGGGCCATGAGTGCCCGCACCTTGTCTTCCAGCCATTCCCAGCGCGCCGAGTCGGGGGGAAGAATATCGTTCATGCCTTTGACGGCCACCAATTTGCCGGTCTTTGGCAGAGGATTGCTTGTCTTGTTGCTCACGGAATGCATCAATGGGTTAAGTGACTGGCGCGCCAGCAGCGACCTACGCATGCACAGGCTCGGAAGGCGGCTTTCAATTCAGGTCAAGAAGCAGCGACCGCCGTGCTGAAGCGGTCGGCGATGTAGCGTTCGACGAGCTGCTGGAACTCCTGCGCGATATTGTCGCCGCGCAGGGTCAACGCCTTCTCTCCGTCGATGAAGACGGGCGCGGCCGGGGCCTCTCCGGTGCCTGGCAAGCTGATGCCGATGTCGGCATGCTTGCTTTCACCCGGACCGTTCACGATGCAGCCCATCACCGCCACCTTGATCTTTTCGACCCCGGGGTATTTGAGTCGCCATACCGGCATCTGCGACCGCAGAAAGTCATCGATCTGCTTGGCCAACTCCTGAAAGGTGGTGCTGGTCGTGCGCCCGCAACCGGGGCACGCGGTCACGCTGGGCACGAACATGCGCAAACCCAGCGCCTGCAAAATTTCGGAAGCCACGACGACTTCCTGGGTGCGGGCCTCGCCAGGCTGCGGCGTAAGGGAGACGCGGATGGTGTCGCCGATGCCTTCCTGCAAAAGAATCGACAAGGCCGTGGTGGATGCCACGGTTCCCTTGGTGCCCATGCCCGCTTCGGTCAGGCCCAGGTGCAAGGCGTAGTCGCAGCGCTTTGCCAACTCACGGTACACGGACACCAGATCCTGCACTCCGCTGACCTTGCACGAGAGGATGATCTGGTTGCCATCCATACCCATTTCCTCGGCGCGCTTCGCCGATTCGATGGCCGATGTGATCAGCGCTTCATACATGACTTGCCGCGCATCCCAGGGAGACGGCCGCCGATTGTTGGCATCCATGAGCTCGGCGAGCAATTCCTGGTCGAGGCTGCCCCAGTTGACGCCGATGCGTACAGCCTTGTCCCAGCGCATGGCCGCCTCGATCATCTGACCGAACTGGCGGTCGCGCTTGTCGCCCTTGCCGACATTGCCGGGGTTGATGCGGTACTTGGACAGCGCCTGGGCGCAATCGGGGTATTCGGTCAGCAGCCGGTGCCCGTTGTAATGGAAGTCTCCCACCAGCGGAACGGTTTCACCCATGCGATCGAGCTGCTCGCGGATATAGGGCACCGCCGCAGCCGCTTCGGGCGTGTTCACGGTGATCCGAACGAACTCGGAGCCGGCCTGCGCCAGTTCCTTGATCTGTATCGCCGTGCCGATTGCATCGACGGTGTCGGTATTGGTCATGGACTGCACGCGCACGGGTGCGTCTCCGCCCACCGTGACCACACGCGAGCCCCAGGTGATTCGGGCTTGCCGCGAGCGTCGCGGCTGGGGCGCAGCCATCGCAATCGGAAAAGCGGGCGTCAATAAAGGGTTCACGGTTTCACCTCAAATCGGGCAACGTTTTCGCGCGAAACGGCTTTGAGTTCCAAAGGCTTGCCGTGGACCACCACTTCGGTGACGTCGGCCTTGCCGATGACCACGGACCATGGAGGGGTTCCCGGAACCGTCACGCTCTCGCCGGCCGCCAAGACACGCTGAAGGACGGTGGCTCCCGCCGAACTGCGCACCTGAACCCACGATTCTCCGCGCGTGCGAATGACCAGTGCGGCATCCGGACTACCTGCCGGTGCGGATGCCGGGGCCTCAGGCGCGGCCACTGCAGCCGTCGCCGCGGGCGATACACCCGACGGGCTTGCCATGGAAGATGGTGCAGAAGCCGACGGGGCTGGAACCGAAAGTGCAGTCACTGGCTGGGCAGGACTGGCAGCATCGGCCCCTCTGGTGCTTTCGGCTTCCGGGACAGTGCCTGTCGCCGCCACCGGCTCATTGCCGGCCACGCCATCGGGCCGATGGGGCCACAGCAGAACGGCAGCAGCGCCTACCAGCAACACGATCACCGCAAAGATGGCGGTGCGGGAACCCGATCCGCTGGAGGACGATGCCAACTGGCCGCTGCCAGGCTTGAACGATGCATTGATGCCTCGGTGCGCCGACAGCGCAGGTGGCTGATTGCGCGGTAGCAGCGCCAGCACGGGTGCGGGATCCACCTTGAGCGTGCGGCACATGCTGGAGGCCAGGGCACGCACAAAAACCACGTCCGGAAAAACCTCGAAGTAACCCGCTTCCAAGGCTTCCAGCTTGTGCACCGGCACCTTGAGGGCCACGGCCAGTGCCGCAATGTGCACGCCAGCGGATTCGCGGGCTTGCCGCAGCATCAGCCCTGCGGCCACGCTGTCCTGGGTTGGCGAGACTTCACTGTCCACAGGCTGTCCATCGTGCCCCACCACCGGCTCATTCATTGAACGCCCCTCGGTCATATGCCATCAATTCTTTGGAGTCAGGAAAACGCTTGCGCAGTTGTTCGGCGAGCTGCCGCATCGCCACCGAATCACTCAACGCCCGCTCGATCTTGATGCCCAGCCAAAGCGATTCCGCATTGGCGAACTCGCTGTTGTTCAGGCGGCGAATGTAGAACTGCGCACGCTTGATCTCGCCTCGGCGAAACATGAGCGACGACAGGTTGTATCCCACCACAGGGTTGCCCGCATCCAGTTCATACGCCTTAAGCAATGTCTGCTCGGCTTCTGCGATCTGCCCGGCACGCTCCTGGCAAAGGCCTTGGGCCATGAGCGTCTTGCTGCGGGCGGTATAGGTCCGGCTGGCCAGGGCCCGCTCGAAATACTGCTGGCTTTCCGCGTACTTCTGCTGCTGGCATAGAAGCCAGCCATAGTTGTGCAGCAGGTTGGGCTCGGACGGGTGAAAGCCGAGTGCACGGCGAAAGCTCTCTTCCGCCAGCGGCAGATCTCCTAGGCGCAGATAAATCAGCCCGCGCAGGTTGTAGGCATCGCCGTACGACGGGTCTGTGGTCAGCGATTGGCGTACTTCGTCCAGCGCCACCGTGGTCTGGCCCATCTCGAGGTAATTGGCGGCCAGCTCCAACCGGAGCCTGGCGCGGCGGCGGGTTTCCGTCTCTTCCGATGGTGTGACGTACTCCGCACTGCCAGACGAGGCATTCGAGCCGCCAGACGCCGCGCACCCACCCAGGCCCGCCAACCCGACCGCAGCAAGGCACAAGGCCATCGCCCATCGGGCATGCCGCTCAACAACCGCGACCGATCTCGTCATGTAGATCCTTCCTGCTCAAAGGCAATGCGTGCCATGCGCCAGCTTCCGGAAAAGGTGATTTGAAAATCCCAATGGCGGCATCGCTTCACCCCTTCGTCCGTCACGGCGTTTTCCGAGATGGCGGGCCCAAGGGGGTCAGCCGCACCGGAAAATCACGTCACAGGCTTGAGCACGATGGTGCGCTGCTTGGCCATGCGCTCGGCGGCCCGGGTGCGGTCTTTCACATCTCCCGCCAACTGGCCGCACGCGGCGTCGATATCGTCGCCACGCGTTTTGCGCACGGTCGTAACGATACCCGCATCACTCAACAACTTTGCGAAAACCGCAACTTGCTGCGGGGTCGATCGGTGCAGGCCGGAAGCAGGAAAGGGGTTGAATGGAATCAGGTTGAACTTGCAGCGAACACCCTGCCCATGGCGGGGTCGCACCAGATCGATGAGTTGCCGGGCATGTTCTGCCTGGTCGTTCACGCCATCGAGCATGCAATATTCGAAGGTGATGAAATCGCGCGGCGCATGCGCCAGATAGCGCTGGCAGGCATCCAGAAGCTCCTGCAACGGGTATTTACGATTGAGCGGCACCAGGTTGTCACGCAGCGGATCGTTGGGCGCGTGCAGCGAAACAGCCAGCGCCACAGGGCAGTCCTGGGAAAGCCGATCCATCATGGGAACGACACCCGAGGTCGACACCGTCACGCGGCGCCGGGACAGGCCATAGCCGTGATCGTCCAGCATGGCACGCAACGCGGGCACGAGGGCGGTGTAATTCTGCAGCGGCTCACCCATGCCCATCATCACGACGTTGGAGATGACGCGCTCTTCGCTGCCCAGCCTTCGGCGCAGTGCATGCTCCGCGAACCACAACTGGGCGATGATTTCGCCCGTCGTCAGGTTGCGGCTGAAACCTTGGTGTCCGGTGGAGCAGAAACGGCATCCCACGGCGCATCCGGCCTGGGAAGAAATACACAGGGTGCCCCGGTCATCCTCTGGGATGAACACGGTTTCGACCGCATTGCCGTCACCCACGTCGAACAGCCACTTGACCGTGCCGTCCGTCGAAACATGTTCGCTCACGACCGGCAATGCCTGCACATGGGCGCAGGACTTGAGTTTTTCCCGCAGCGACTTCGCCAGATCGCTCATCTGGTCGAAATCGTGCGCGCCCCGCTGGTGAATCCAGCGGAACAATTGGGTCGCCCGAAAACGCTTCTCCCCCAGCTGCTCGCAAAACGCAGCCAGACCGTCGAGGTCGAAGTCAAGGAGATTGGTGGTCATCGGAGCGAAGGCTGTTCACGTCGATCACCGCCCCCTGCACTGGGCGCGCGGCCTGGGCAGCGCTCCGGCGCAAGGGTGGATCGCATATCAGCGCGAGTAGATGTTGAGGCCAGGGAAGAAGAAAGCCACTTCTGCCTGAGCGGTTTCCAAGGCGTCGGAACCGTGCACGGCGTTGGCATCGATGCTGTCTGCGAAGTCAGCGCGGATCGTGCCGGCTTCTGCCTTCTTGGGGTCGGTGGCGCCCATGAGTTCACGGTTCTTCAGGATGGCGTTCTCGCCTTCCAGGGCCTGGATCATCACCGGGCCGGAGATCATGAAGTCCACCAAGTCCTTGAAGAAAGGACGCTCCTTGTGCACGCCGTAGAACTGTTCGGCTTCCAGGCGCGACAGGTGGGCCATGCGTGCTGCGACCACCTTCAGGCCAGCGGCTTCGAAGCGGGCGTAAATTTGGCCGATGACGTTCTTGGCCACTGCGTCGGGCTTGATGATGGAGAGGGTGCGTTCGATAGCCATGTTGATTTTCCTGGAGAGTGGTTGATCTATTTGAATTTTTCGCCCTGCGGACAAAGCCCTCGATTCTAACTGGGCGGATTAATTCCCCAAGGCGCAAAGGTTCAGCGACCGCCGCGGCGCGGCGGGCCGTTGCGTTTCTGGTCCTGCCGGTAGCGCGACAAGCTGTCCGTGCCGATGTAGCCCACCGACGTCTTCATCGGATCCGGCTGGCTGCCCGTGCCGCCACCGCCGCCCTGGCGCCCACCGGGTGCGCCGTCCTTGCCGCGCCCTGCGCCCGGTCCATAGCCCGGCTTGCGCGCAGAAGATGGCGCGGCCGCATCGCGCGGCGTGCCATTGTTGCGACCGCGGGGCCCGCCACGGCGCAAGCCGCTTTTGCGGTCCGCAGGTCCGGCAGGTGCCTCGACCGTCTCTCTGGGGGCCTTGTTGCCACCACCCACGGCCTGCATGAGCGCGCGGATATCGCGCTCGTCCAGTTCCAGCCACGCGCCGCGCTTGAGTCCGCGGGGCAGCATCATCGCGCCGTAGCGGATGCGGATGAGCCGGCTGACCGCATGGCCCACGGCCTCCAGCATGCGCCGGACTTCGCGGTTGCGGCCTTCGGAGATGGTCACGCGATACCAGCAGTTGGAGCCTTCGCCGCCGCCATCCTCGATAGAGCCGAACGAAGCCATGCCGTCGTCGAGCTGCACGCCGTCGAGCAGCCGCTGCTTCTCTTCGTTGCTGAGTGCGCCCAGCACCCGCACGGCATATTCACGCTCCAGGCCAAAGCGGGGGTGCATCAACTGGTTGGCCAGCTCGCCCGAACTGGTGAACAGCAGCAAGCCCTCGGTGTTCAGGTCCAGCCGCCCCACGGACTGCCACTTCCCGTGGGCGAGCCGCGGCAGCTTGCGAAACACGGTGGGCCGGTTCTGGGGATCGTCGTGCGTCACCACTTCGCCCGCTGGCTTGTGGTACGCGATGACCCGGGCGGGAGGGGGATCGATGCGGTAGCGAATGGGCCGGCCATTCACTTTCACCTGATCGCCGAACTGCACGCGCTGACCGATGTGCGCCGGCTCGTTGTTGACCGAAATGCGGCCTTCCAGGATCAATTGCTCCATTTCCAGGCGAGAGCCCAGCCCCGCCTGGGCCAGCACCTTGTGCAGCTTGGGCGTTTCCACCTGCGGCAGCAGGACGCGGCGCGCAGGCACAGCATCGGCTGCCGTTTCGTCCTCGTCCAGGCGGCCGGACACCACGTCGGCGAACTGATATCCCGGCGTGGTACGCGCCCCCGCAGCAGGGCGAGGCCCCGAAGGGCGCTCCGATCTGGTTGAAGCAGGTTCAGTCCGCCCCGGCGCAGGGGCAGCCTCCACCGCCGTCCCATCCGGTGCAGCGACAGCCTCGGCATCCTGCGCGGACTCGGCAGAAGCCTCCACCGGCTGGCCTGCTGCCGCGTCGGACTCCTTCGGCGCCTTCTTGCGGGGCGGCTTGCGGGTCGCGGGCTTCTTCACGCTGGCGTCTGCCTCGGCGGGCAACGCGGGCTGGTCGTCGGCAGGTTCTGAAATGGGATCGTTCATGGGAGACTCTCTGGTGTGCCGTTATCGGCGTCTTTTGGCTTCTCGTGCGAGGGGGCCAGCACGTCTTCTTCGTCGGATGGGCGCGGTGTGTCTTCCGTGGACGGGCCGGTGACCGGCTCCGTTTCAGAGCCCTGCGGCACCGAAGGCACCGCCTCTGCCACAGGGGGGTGATCCCCCGGCGCCGGGTCGGCAGGTTCGTCGAGCGGCAAGGTGCCGCCAGAACCCAGCGCTTCGAGCACGCTGGCCTGCACGGCCGGATTTTCCATCACGGGCAACTGGTCGAGCGACTGCAGCCCGAGGTCGTCCAGAAACTGCCGCGTGGTGGCGAACAGGGCGGGCCGGCCCACGGTTTCTCGGTGCCCGATGACCTCCACCCAGCCCCGGTCTTCCAGCTGCTTGACGATCAGGCTGTTCACGGTCACGCCGCGGATGTCCTCGATGTCGCCCCGCGTCACCGGTTGCCGGTAGGCAATGATGGCCAGCGTTTCCAGGGTGGCCCGGGTGTAGCGCGGCGGCTTTTCCGGATGCAGCCGGTCCAGGTACTCGCGCATTTCAGGGCGGCTCTGGAAACGCCAGCCCGTCGCGACCTGCACGAGCTCCACGCCCCGCAATGCCCAGTCCTGCTGGAGTTCCAGCAGGATGGTTTTCAGGGTATCGGTTCCGAGAGCGTCGTTGAAGAGCGTGCGCAACTCGCGCAGGGTCGCCGGTTGCGGAGCGCAGATCAGCGCGGTTTCAAGGACCCGTTTGGCGTCCACCGTATTCATGGTTCAGCAATTGCGGGGAAAGGGACGCCACGTGTCGAAAAGGGCGCCATGCCTGTCAAAGGGTTCGTTCAGCGGGACCGCACGCAAAGACCTTGGTGCTGTTCCCAGCCCTGCAGTGTGTCCATGCGGGCGAGTCGGCTGGTACAGCCGCTAGGCGCGATTGTAGCGCAGGCCCCAAAAATCCAAGGCGTTTTCCATGTCTGGCGGCAGAGGCACATGGAACTCCATCGGCTCTCGCGTCATGGGATGGGCGAAGGCCAGCCGGTACGCGTGCAGCGCCTGGCGCGCGAGCCCCCCCGCAGCTTCTCCGCCGTACAAGGCATCGCCCACCAGGGGATGGCGAAGCGAGGCCATGTGCACCCGGATCTGGTGCGTGCGCCCGGTGTGCAGCGTGCAGCGCACGAAGCAGACCGGATCGACGCTATCGAGCAGGGCGATGTCCGTGCGCGCGGGCTTGCCCGACTGCGTGGCCAGGTCCACCACGGCCATACGCAGGCGGTTGCGCGGGTCGCGGCCGATGCTTCCCTCGACCACGCGCTGCTCCGGCCCGCTCCAGGGGCGGTGGCCGATGGCGAGGTACTGCCGGCTCACTTCGCGGGCGGCGATCATGCGCACCAGCGCATCCATGACGCCCCGCTCGCGCGCCACGACCATCAACCCGCTCGTGTCCTTGTCGAGCCGGTGGACGATGCCCGCCCGGGGCACCAGCAGCGCCTTGGGATCGCGGGCCAGCAGGCCGTTGAGCAAGGTCCCGCTCCAGTTGCCGGGCGCGGGGTGAACGACGAGCCCCGCAGGCTTGTGGATCACCAGCAGGTGCGCATCCTCGAACACCACGTCGATGGGCATGAACTCCGGCCGGAAGGCCTGGCTCTGCTGGGTGGGCCGCAGTTCCACCGCCACCACATCGCCCGCCTTGACGCGGGCCGCAGGCTTGGCCGCGGCCTGCCCGTTGAGCAGAACGCCCCCCTGGGCCAGCAATTGCTGTAGGTAGCTGCGCGAAAACTCGGGCACCTGATCGGCGAGCGCCCGGTCCAGGCGATCGCCGTGCTGCGCCTCGCCGATGGCGAACTGGCGAATCTCCTGCGAGGCTTCGCCGCCCTCCTCCAGGTCTTCGGTGCCGGCCTCCCCCTCGGGGAGCAGGCCGGGGCCGGACGGCAGCGTGCTCAACGCGCCGGCAGGTAGCGGGACGGATCGACCGGCTTGCCCTGGCGGCGGATCTCGAAGTGCAGCTTCACCCGGTCGGTGTCGGAGCTGCCCATTTCGGCGATCTTCTGGCCGCGGCGCACCGTCTGGTCTTCCTTCACCAGCAGGGTCTGGTTGTGGGCGTAGGCCGTCAGGTAGGTGTTGTTGTGCTTGAGGATCACGAGGTTGCCGTAGCCACGCAGGCCGGCGCCGGCATAGACGACCCGCCCATCCGCGGAGGCGAGGACGGGATCGCCCGCCTTGCCGCCGATGTCATACCCCTTGTTGCGGGCCTCGTCGAAACCCGCCACCAGCGAACCCGACGATGGCCAGATGAACGCCATGTCGTCTTCGCCGCCGGTCGCCGCAGGCGCGGGGCTGGGCGCAGGAGCGGGGGCGGTGGCCACGGCGGGGGCCGATGCGCCGGGCTTGGCACCGCTGGCGGGGGTCGCCGGGGCGATCGCGGACGAGGTGACCGGGCGAGTGACCACGCCGGTATCGCTGGCCACCGAGGGCGCTGGCGTGGCCGACGGCGCGGCCACGCGGAGCACCTGGCCAACCTCGATGAGGTTGGCGTTGTCCAGGTTGTTCCAGCGGGCGATGTCCTTCCAGCTTTGGCCGTTTTCCAGGCCGATGCGAATCAGGGTATCTCCTGGCTTGACCGTGTAGTAGCCGGGTTTGCCGGCGTTTTCAGCACCGGGCAGGGGCTTGGCCGCGGGAGCGACCACCATGCCGGGCTGGGAGGCGGATGTGGAAGCGGACGTGCCACGATCTTCCACCGGTGCCCTGTTGACGCGGGTACCGCAACCCGTCAGCACCAAGGCTGCGAGCGCTACCGAACCCCAACCAACAAGACCACGCGTAACCAACATAAGCAATCCCTTCAGGCAATCCCCGATTTTAGGGGGACAAAATGAACGGCCTCCAAAACGTTCTGTTTCAATCCGTGCGCCGTTTTGTCGATGACCAGCAACACCTGGTGGCCGCCGGCGCCCACCATGGGCGCCACGAGGCGGCCACCCACGGCCAGTTGGTCGATCCACGCCTGAGGGAGGGTCTCGCCGCCTGCTGCGGCGATGATGGCCGCATACGGCGCGCCCTTCGCATAGCCCACCGTGCCGTCGCCGAAGATGAGGTGCACGTTCGCGAGGCGCCAGGGACGCAGGTTGTCGCGCGCCTTCTCGTGCAACGCGCGCAAACGTTCGATGGTGTACACCTCGCGGGCCACGCGCCCGAGCACTGCGGCCTGGTAGCCGCAGCCGGTGCCGATCTCCAGCACGCGACCCAGCCCGGCGGCGCGCGCGCCCTCCGCGCCCAGCAGCAGCTCCGTCATGCGGGCGACGATGCTCGGCTTGGAGATGGTCTGGCCCAGCCCGATCGGCAGGCTGGTGTCTTCGTAGGCCTGGTTGACGAGGGCCGTGTCCACGAAGCGGTGCCGCTCCACCGAGCCCATGGCCTGCAGCACGGCCGGCGATGCGATGCCCGAAGCCGCCAGGCGCTGCACCATGCGCGCCCGCACGGCGGCCGAATCGAGCCCCACGCCCTGGGGCATGGGCGGAGCATCGCGGCGCGGCGCGGGCTGCGATGGCGGCCGGGGCGCAGCGCCCGGCGGGGGGTCGATGCGGGCCGGAAAGCCGGGGCGGCGCTGGGTCATCGGGCGGGGACCGGCGCGGGAGCGGCGGGCGCGTCGGGCACCAAGCGCGCCGCGGTCTGCGTCCAGTAGCCCAGGCCTTCGTGGTCGGTCAGGTCCACCTTCAAAGGGGTGATGGCCACATGGCCCTGGGCCGTGGCATGGAAGTCCGTGCCCTCGGCGTCGTCCTTGGCCGCGCCGGCGCCGCCGATCCAGTACATGACCTCCCCGCGCGGGCTTTGCTGCTCGATGACGCGCTCGGCCGCGTGGCGGCGGCCCAGGCGGCACAAGCGCAGGGGCCGCAGTGCATCGAACGGCATGTTGGGAATGTTCACGTTGAGGAGCCAGGGCGCCTCGCCCACCAGGTTCTGCGCCTGCATCTGCTCGACGATCTCGCGCGCCTTGCGGGCGGCGGATTCGATCTCGCCCCAGCCCTTGTCCACCTGCGAGAACGCGATGGCCGGAATGCCGAAGAGGTAGCCCTCCATTGCGGCGCCCACGGTGCCGGAGTAGATGGTGTCGTCGCCCATGTTGGCGCCGTTGTTGATGCCCGAGACGACCAGATCGGGCCGGTAGCCGAGCAGGCCGGTGAGCGCGATGTGCACGCAGTCCGCCGGGGTGCCGTTCACGTACCGGAAGCCGTTGGCCGCCTGGTGCACGTACAGGGGCGAATGCAGCGTGAGCGCGTTGGACTTGGCGCTGTTGTTGTGTTCCGGCGCCACCACCTCGACGTCCGCGATGGTCTTGAGCGCATCGTGCAGGGCCACGATGCCGGGTGCCTGGTAGCCGTCGTCGTTGGAAATGAGGATCTTCATGGGTGGCAGGAAGCAGGGTGCGAGCGATTGTAGGCCGCGTCCGACACGGCTCGGCCGGGCCGGATCCCGGGCGCCCGCCCTGCCGGCGGCCGCCGTCGCTCCAGGGACTCGCCATGCCGCCCCCCGCGCCTATCATGCGGCCACACCGACAGGAGACCTCCCATGCATGCTTGGCTTTGCACCAACCCGACGGGCGTCGACGCCCTGGCCTGGACCGAACTGCCCACGCCCACGCCGAAGGCGGGCGAGGTGCTGATCGCGATCAAGGCCGCCAGCCTGAACTTTCCCGACCTGCTCATCGTGCAGAACAAGTACCAGATGAAGCCCCCCCTGCCCTTCGTGCCGGGGTCGGAATACGCCGGCGTGGTGGAGGCCGTGGGCGAAGGCGTCACCCACCTGCGCCCCGGGCAGAGCGTGGCCTGCCTCACCGGCACGGGCGGCTTCGGCACCCACGCGGTGGCGCCCGCGGCGCTGTGCATGCCGCTGCCCGAGGGCTTTTCGCACGTGGATGCGGCGGCGTTCATCATGATCTACGCCACATCGCACCATGCGCTGGTGGACCGGGGGCAGCTCAAGGCCGGCGAGACGGTGCTGGTGCTGGGTGCGGCCGGTGGCGTGGGCACGGCGGCCATCCAGATCGCCAAGAAGATGGGCGCCCGCGTGATCGCGGCCGCCTCCACCGAGGAAAAATGCAAGCTGTGCCTGTCCGTGGGCGCCGACGCCGTCATCAACTACACCGAGGAAAACCTGCGCGAGGCGATCAAGTCGCTGACCGACGGCAGGGGCCCGGACGTGATCTACGACCCGGTGGGCGGCGACTTCACCGAGCCCGCCTTCCGCTCGATCGCCTGGCGCGGGCGCTACCTGGTGGTGGGCTTCGCCTCCGGCCCCATCCCGGCGCTGCCGCTGAATCTGGCGCTGCTCAAGGGCGCCTCGATCGTGGGCGTGTTCTGGGGCGAGTTCTCCAAGCGCGAGCGGCAGGCCAACGCCGCCATGATGGCCGAGCTGGCCGCCTGGTACGGCGAGGGCGCCATCAAGCCCGTGATCGACCGCACCATGCCGATGGCGCAACTGCCCGCGGCCTATGCCCACATGGGATCGCGCGGGGTGATGGGCAAGCTGGTCATGGTGAACTGACACTGGCGCCGACCCGCACCCGCCGGGGCCTTCACCCCGTTCACCCAGGCCGGTGGTGCGCGGGGCCGGCGTTGCACGGATGCCTTGCGGGCGCCTGTTCAAGCCGTGCGCCGTCTGTCACACTCGCGCATCTTTGCCTTTCCGTGCACGCCAGATGGCCGACCGCCCCCCTTCAGAAATCGCGCGAGAAACCCTCAAGCAGCTGGCCGCGCGCCGTTTGGCGCCCACGCCCGACAACTACCAGGCGCTCTACGACGAGATCGCCGGCAACCCCAGCCCCACCGCCTTTCCAGAAGGCCCCCTGCGCCACATCCTGCGCGTGCTGCCCGGGCAGACGCCGGCGCAAAAGCGCCTGCTGGGCCTGTTCGAATCCGCCATCGACAACACCGACTGGGCACAGTTGCAGAGCGTGCTGGTGGGCTACGCGAACCTCGGCCTGGCCAGCGTGGCCGCACCGGCCGCCGCGGCGGCGGAACCCTCGGCCGCCACGCACCTGCCCGAGGAACTGACCGAGCAGCTCGCCCGCCTGATCGACAACACCCTGCCTGCGCTGGGCGAAGACGATGCCCGCGTTCATGAACTGGCCGCGCAGCTGACCAACTTCCTGCGCCAGCCCTCGCCCCCGGTCTCGACCTTCGGCCTGATGCTGAACAACTTCAGCTATCGGCTCTCGTTCGCCACCGAGGACCAGGCGGCCATCCGCGCCAGCCTGCTCGAACTGCTGCACATGCTGTTCGAGAACATCGCCGTGCTGAGCCAGGACGACCGCTGGCTGCAGGGCCAGGTCGAGGCGCTGATGGCCGCCTCCACGCCGCCGCTCACGCTGCGCCGGCTGGACGAGGTGCAGCGGCGCCTGAAGGACGTGATCTTCAAGCAGACGGAGGCCAAGGAGCGCACCGTGCAGGCGCAGGAACAGATGAAGGAGCTGCTGGCCACCTTCATCGAGCGGCTGGTGCAGATCACCGCCTCCAGCAGCACCTACCACGACAAGATGGAGCACTGCGCCGAGCGCATCGGCCAGGCCAACAGCCTGCAGGAGATCACCCCGCTGCTCGAGGAGGTGATGAGCGCCACGCGCGCCATGGCCCTGGACAGCCGGGTGGCGCGCGACGAGCTGCAGGACCTGCGCGCGCGCTCCGATGCGCGCCATGCCGAGATCGCCAAGCTGCAGGAAGAGCTGGACCGCGCCAGCGCCCAGGCCCGGCACGACCCGCTCACCGGCTCGCTCAACCGCAAGGGCCTGGACGAGGTGATGGAGCGCGAGATCGCCCGCGCCACGCGCAACGGCTCGCCCCTGTGCGTGGCCCTGCTGGACGTGGACAACTTCAAACTCATCAACGACCGCCTGGGCCACACGGCCGGCGACGAGGCGCTGGTGCACCTGGCCGGCGTCACGCGCGAGGTGATGCGCCCGCAAGACATGCTGGCGCGCTACGGCGGCGAGGAATTCGTGTTGGTGCTGCCCGACACCGACCTGGACCAGGGCGTGGAAGCCATGAAGCGGCTGCAGCGCGAGCTGACCACGCGCTACTTCCTGAAGGACCGCGAGAAGGTACTCATCACCTTCAGCGCCGGCGTGGCGCAGATGGCCGAGCAGGAGGGCAGCACGGAAGCCATCCGCCGGGCCGACCAGGGCATGTACCTGGCCAAGCGCGCGGGCAAGAACCGGGTGATGGCCGCCTGAGCCCCTCCCGGGCGGCTGTTTCAGCGCGCCCGGCCTGACGGCTTCCCGCTCGCGCACTGCAACCCTTCCCATGACGCAAACACCCCTGCTCTCGCGCCGGGCACTGCTGCAACGGGCCGCCTGGGCCGCAGGCGTGGCCGCCTGGCCCCGCTGGGCCGGGGCAGGCACCGCAGCGCTGCGGCACGACCCGTTCACGCTGGGCGTGGCCAGCGGCGACCCCTCGCCCGATGGGATGGTGCTGTGGACGCGTCTCGTGCCCGCCGAACCCGGCGCATGGAACCGCCCGATCGCCGTGCGGTGGGAGGTGGCGCACGACGACGCGTTTCGCCGCATCGTGCAGTGCGGTACGGCCACCGCCCTGCCGGAGTTCGCGCACAGCGTGCATGTCGAGCTGCAGGGGCTGGCCCCGGGGCGCTGGTACCACTACCGCTTTCTGCAGGGCGACGCCGTCAGCACCACCGGCCGCACGCGCACCGCGCCGGCCGCCGGGGATGTGGCGCCGGGCCTGCGCATCGCCTTCGCGTCGTGCCAGCGGTGGGAGCACGGCCACTACGCCGCCTGGGCCGACGTGTGCCGCCAGTCGCCCGACCTGGTGCTGTTCCTGGGCGACTACATCTACGAATACGCCAGCCCCAAGGACCCGGCCGGGCTGGCGCGCGTGCACGGCCTGCGCCTGGCGCACACGCTGGCCGACTACCGCGACCGCTACGCGCTGCACAAGAGCGACCCGTCGCTGCAGGCGGCCCACGCGCTGTGCCCCTGGGCCACGACCTGGGACGACCACGAGGTGCAGAACGACTACGCCGGCACCCACGGCCGCGGCGACGCCGCCGACTTCCTGGCGATGCGCACGGCGGCATGGCAGGCCTTCTACGAACACACGCCACTGCGGGCCGCGAGCCTGGCGGCCAGCGGGTTCGGCGCGCTGCAGGTGTACCGCGCGCTGCCATGGGGGCGGCTGGCGACCATCCACCTGCTGGATGCGCGCCAGTTCCGCGACCGCCAGGCCTGCCGCGCGGAAGGCAGCAGCGGCGCGGGCGCCGTGCGGCCCGGCGACTGCGCCGAGTTGCAGGCGCCCGGGCGCAGCTTCCTGGGCGCGGCGCAGGAGCGCTGGCTGGATGCCGGCCTGGCCGCCGATGCGCGCGGCGGCGGCGTGGGAAGCGCCATCGGCGACGGCACCCGCTGGAGCGTGATCGCGCAGCAGACGCTGTTCTCGCCGCGTCACTACCCCTCGGGCGTGCAATCGACCGACAGCTGGGACGGCTACCCGGCCGCACGCCAGCGGCTGCTGCAGTCGGTGGCCCGGCATGCGCCGCGCAACACGGTGCTGCTGGGGGGTGACATCCACCAGAACTACGTCTGCAACGTGATGGCGCCGACCGACGGGGCCGCGCCGGCCGAGTCCCCGTTGGCCCCCGCGGCCCGCGTGCTGGCCAGCGAGTTCTGCGGCACCTCGATCAGCTCGCGCTCGGGCACCACGCAGGACAAGGTGGACGCCATCGCCCGCCACAACCCGCACGTGCTGCTGGCGCGCTGCGACCTGCGCGGCTGGGGGCTGGCCGAGGTCACGCCCCGGCGCTGGACCACCACGCTGCGCACCGTGGACGACCCGCTGCGGGCCGACAGCGGAGCCTCCACCCTGGCCCGCTTCGTGGTGGAAGACGGTCGCCCCGGACCCGTGCGCGACCTCTGATTTGCTACAAAATAGATAGCAAAATGCCCTAGTATTGATTGCGCTGGAGGCCAAAAAGACCAAAGACTCCCAACGCAGGGGCCACCCACGCGCGCCGGTTCGGTAGCGGGGTGTAACACCCGCAGGCCAGGCCTGCACCCCGCATTACCATGGCGCCCACCACACAGGGAGACTCCATGATCCAAAAGCACCTGCCCGCCGTCCGGCTGGCCGCCCTCGCTGCCACCGCCCTGCTCGCGGCCTGCGGCACCAGCCCCCGCCTGAACTACACCCTGCCCGACCAGCCCGAAGGCGCGTCCGGCTATACCGAGAAGCCCGGCTGGGCGACGCAGAAGTTCGCCGTGGCGGCCGCCAACCCGCTGGCCACCGATGCGGGCTACCAGGTGCTCAAGGCCGGCGGCTCGGCGATCGATGCCGCCATCGCGGTGCAGATGGTGCTGTCGCTGGTCGAGCCGCAGTCGAGCGGCATCGGCGGCGGCGCGTTCCTGCTGCACTCGGCGGGCAGCCGCGTCGAGGCCTACGACGGCCGCGAGACGGCGCCGGCCGCCGCCACCGATAACCTCTTTCTCGGCCCCGACGGCAAGCCCGTGCCTTTCTACGACGGCGTGGTGGGCGGCCGCTCGGTGGGTACACCCGGCGCGGTGCGCATGCTGGAGCTGGCGCACAAGGAGCACGGCAAGCTGCCATGGGCATCGCTGTTCCAGCCGGCCATCCAACTGGCCGAGAACGGCTTCAAGGTGAGCCCGCGCCTGAACACGCTGCTGGCCAACGAAAAGTACCTGGCCCAGGACCCGGCCGCGCGCGCCTATTTCTTCGACACGGCGGGCCAGCCCTGGCCCGTGGGCCATGTGCTCAGGAACCCCGAGCTGGCCGCCGTGCTGAAAGGCATCGCGAACAACGGCTCCAAGGCGCTGCTGGAGGGCGAGGTGGCGCAGGCCATCGTCGCCAAGGTGCAGGGCCACCCGACCAACCCCGGGCGCCTGGCGCTGGCCGACCTGGCCGGCTACCAGCCCAGGAAGCGCGAGGCGCTGTGCACGGACTACCAGGTGGCCTCCAAGGACTTTCGCCTGTGCGGCTTTCCGCCGCCCAGCTCGGGCGCGATCGCCGTGGGGCAGATCCTGGGCATCCTGAAGAACACCGACGCCAACACGATGGCGCTGCAGGAAGGCCCCAAGGGCGCGGGCGACTGGTTGCCCAGTGCCGACTGGCTCTACCTGTACAACGAGGCCTCGCGCCTGGCCTTCGCCGACCGCGGCCTCTACGTGGCCGACCCCGACTTCGTGCAACCGCCGGGCGGCAGCTGGAGCACCCTGCTCGCCCCCGCCTACCTCGCCCAGCGCGCCCAACTGATCGGCCCGCAGAGCATGAAGGTGGCGCAGCCCGGCAACCCCGGCGCGGTCCAAACCAGCCATGCGCCCATGCCCGACCAGATCGAACACGGCACCAGCCACATCAGCGTCGTCGATGCCTTCGGCAACGCGGTGGCGATGACGACCACCATCGAAGACCAGTTCGGCTCGCGCCAGATGGTCAAGGGCTTCCTGCTGAACAACGAGCTGACCGATTTCAGCTTCGCGCCCAAGGACGCGCAGGGCCAGCCCATCGCCAACCGCGTGGAGCCCGGCAAGCGCCCGCGCTCGTCGATGGCGCCCACGCTGGTGTTCGACAAGCAGACCGGCCAGGTGGTGATGAGCGGCGGCAGCCCGGGCGGTGCGCTCATCATCCACTACACGGCCAAGACGCTCTATGGCATCTTCAACTGGGGGCTGATGCCGCAGCAGGCGATCAACCTGCCCAATTTCGGCTCGCTCAATGGCCCGACGATGCTGGAGGAAAACCGCTTCCCGCCGGCCACGTTGGAGGCGCTGCGCGCCCGCGGCGCCGAGGTGCGCGAGATGAACATGACCAGCGGCCTGCAGGCCATCACCCGCGCCGAGGTGCACGGGCAGCCGATGTGGCTGGGCGGCGCCGACCCGCGCCGCGAAGGCGTGGTGATGGGGGACTGAGCGCCCGCCACCCCAAAAAAGAGCACCCTGCGGGTGCTCTTGGGCGTTGCGGCCCGGGGCTGGCCGCCGCGCCAGCGCCTACTGCTCGGCGATCACGTCCAGGAACACCAGCGGCTCGGTGCCAGTGTTGGTCAGCCCGTGCGATTCGCCCTTGCGCACAATGGTCACGTCGCCCGGCTTCACGGCCACGTCCACGCCGTCCTTGTCCTTGAAGGTGCCGCGGCCCGAGACGATGACGTAGGTGTCCTCGTTGCTGGTGTGCTTGTGGTAGCCGATGGAGTCACCCGGCTGCAGCGTGAGCCAGCTGATCTCCTTGATGGCCTGGTCCTTGAGCGCCTTGTCGCGGGTGAAGGCGTATTCGCCGGCCAGCGTGCCCTTGCCGCCGCCGGCGCCCTCCTTGTTGGCTTTCAGCAGCGCCTCCTTGGGGTACACCTCGGCCGACGCCGTCGATGCCACTCCCACCAGGGCGAATGCGGCGGCCAGCAGGCGGAACGTTTTTTTCATGGGTTGTCTCCTTTGGAATGGTCGGATGGCAGCGCGGGCCGCCGCAGCATGCCGCGGCCCGCCCGGTGCCGATGCGATCTTATGCGCGGCCCCGCGCGCACCGCACCGGCCAGCACCCCGGCGGGGCCCTGCGAAGCAGGCTTGGTATCAAAACAGGCCCCAGCACAATCAACACTAGGGCATATCGCTATTAAAACAATAGCATCGAATCACCGCCTCAAGCCGGGGCCTGGGCCGGCGCCACGGAGGCGCCCTGGATGCCGTGCCGCTCCAGCGCGGCCTGCACGAAGCCGCTGGCCTTGGCCTCCTCCACGAAGGCATGGAGCACGCCCGCCGCGGCCGCGCCCCGGCCCTTGGGCAGCCCCATGGCCTGCTGGATGACCATGAAGCGGCCCGGCAGCAGGCGCAGGCCGCCGCCCAGGCGCTGCGCATCGGCCTGCAGCTGCTGCTTGACGCCCGCGGCCACGTCGGCGCCTTCGGCCAGGAAGGTCTCCACGACGGCGGGCGACGTGGGGGCGCGCACCAGGGTGGCGGCCTTCATCTCGCGGCTCAGGTAGAGGTCGTAGGCGCTGCCCTTGCCGACCACCACCCGGTGTCCGGGCCGGTCCACGGCCTCGTTGTCGCGCAGCGGTGAATCGTCCCGCACCAGGTAGCAGCCTTCGATGAGCACATACGGCGCGGTGAACGCGATGCCGGCGCCGCGCAGCGGGTCCACGGCGAAGAAGCCCACATCGGCCTGCTCCTGCGTGACGGCCTCGACCGATCGGCCGGCCGCATCGAACACGGCGAAGGCGATCGGCACGCCCAGGCGCTCGGCCAGGGCCCGCGCCAGATCGACGGACACGCCGGACGGGTCCGCCCCCGGCGCGCCGGCCTTGGCCAAAATGGGGTTGCCCAGGTTGATGGAGGCGCGCAGCACCCCGGCGGGTGCAAAGGCCTGGAGGACGGCGGGATCGATGGACATGCGGCGAAGGACGGGGGGGTTGAACGAAGGCCGAGCATCTTCCAGCCAGAGCGCCGTGTAAACCCCCGCCGCCGCCTGGCGGCGCAGCGTCAGGCGCCGGCGTCCTGCGGCCAGCGCACAGGCGGCAGGGCCTGCAGCGCGGGCCGGGCGAACAGGTAGCCCTGGAACAGGTGGATGCCCAAGCCGCGCAAGGTGTGCAGCTCGGCATCGGTTTCGACGCCTTCGGCCAGGGCCTGCACGCCCAGGTCATCGCACAGGCCCACGATGCTGCGCACGATGGCTTGCCGGACCGGATGGCGGTCGACGCCGCGCACCAGGGCCATGTCGATCTTCAGCAGATCGGGCTGGAAGTCGGCCAGCAGGCTCAGGCCCGCGTAGCCCGCGCCGAAATCGTCGATCGCGCTCAGGAAGCCGTGGCGGCGGTAGGCGTGCAGGATGCCCTGCAGGTGCGCCTTGTCCAGCAGGTTCTCGCGCTCGGCGATCTCGAAGATGATGCGCTCGGTGGGAAAGCCGCAGCGCTGCGCGGCCTGCAGCGTGGCGCGGATGCAGGCCTCCGGCTGGTACACGGCGTTGGGCAGGAAGTTGATGCTCAGCCGGCAGGGCATGCCCAGTGCCGCGGCCAGCTCCACGGCCTTCACGCGGCAGGCCTGGTCGAAGGCGTAGAGGTTCTGCTCGGTCACCCGATCCAGGATGCTCTGGGCCGAGCTGCCGTCCAGCCCCCGCACCAGCGCCTCGTAGGCGTAGACGCTGCGGTCGCGCAAATCGACGATGGGCTGGAACGCCATGGTGAACTCGAAGTCCAGCGCCTGGCCATCGCGGCAGGCGGCGCAGGCGGGCGAAGAGGCGGCGTGGGGGGAGGCGGGCAGATTCATGACAGCGATGGGCCACGGGCAATGGCGGGGCGACGATCGACTCGACAAGCTTACGCCCATTCGGCGGCACCCCGGTCCCACACGCGTCCCGTGCGCCACCAGGACACCAGCCATTGCTGCCCCATCAGGCCCCAGCGCGCGCACGACGCCGGGGCCCGGCGCACCGCACCGGGCCCCTCGCCGCGCTCTTCTTCTCTCCCCTCTCTCTCTTGGTTCCTGTGGCTCCGCGTCTGCTTTCGCCCGTGTTCGCTCGCTCGTGTTCGTCGCCTGTCACGCCACCACGTGCACCAGTTGCATCATTCCCAGGTCTTCGTGGTCGAGCGCATGGCAGTGCCACACGAACTGGCCGTGGAAGTCGGTGAAACGCATGCGGAAGGTGATGCTGCCCATCGGCGGCACCGGCAGCGTGTCGGCCCAGTACGGATCGACCGGCTCGCCGTTGACCCGGACCACATAGCTGTCGTTGACGTGGATGTGGAACGGGTGCGGGTAGCGGTTGAGGTTCTGGATGGTCCATTCCTCCACCGCGCCCAGCGCCACCGTCTGCGTGGCCGTGAGCGACGACTGGAACGGCGACAGCCGGGCCTGCGGCGAGGCATCGCCGGACGAGAACACGGTGTCGGTGAAGCCGTCGACGCCGTCCGACAGCGGGATGAACCAGCCCTCCCCCGCCGGAATGGGCTGGGCCAGGCGCTCGCTCGTCTTGGACAGCACGGCCAGCACCAGGCTGCGCTGCTTGCCGCCATGGGCCGCCAGTTCCTCATCGGTGATGGGCAGGTGCTCGGCATAGCGCGGCAGGCGCGCGGGCTGGGGCAGCGGGGTGGACAGCGGCGTGCCCTCCACCACGATGCGCGCGACGATCTCGTCCTGCGCCTCGCTCGACGGCGCCTTGACCGAACGCAGGTAGTAAGTGCCAGGCACGTCGCTGGCCTTCACCACGATCGAATGGCGGTTGCCGGGGTACAGCGCGTTGCCGGGCCAGTGGGCGTTGTCGAATTGGTCCGAGGTGGCCGCGTTGATGGGCTTGAAGCGGCGGTTGAACACGTTGCCGTCCTTGGCATACGCCCAGAGCGTGTGGCCGTCCAGCACGGGGTTGAACGGGTAGAACGAAGCCGTGTTGACGAAGTGCCACTGCTGCACCTCGCCCGGCCGCATCACGATGGTGGGCTGGTAGGCGCCGTTGAGCAAAAAACCCGACGACGCGGTGCGGATGGAGTCGTAGAACGATTCCGTTTTGCCGTCGTCGGTCAGGTTGACCTTGTGCACGTGGATCGCGCGCTCGCGGATGTCCGGCGTGTCGATGAAGGTGTCCTTGGGGTCGTGGATGAGGATGGCGCCGAACATGCCGCTGGAGACCTGCACGTTGGACGACCCGTGCAGATGGGGGTGGTACCAATAGATGCCGTTGGTGTGGTCGGCCGGGATGGCCACCTCGTGCTGGCGGCTGGCCCCCGGCAGCACGCCGGCCTCGGCCATGTCCACCACGTAGTCGCCGAACACGCCGGGGCGGATCTCCCGCGGATCGACGTGCAGGCCGTGGAAATGCAGGTTGGTGCTGTTCTGGTGGTTGAGGTAGTCCAGCGAGGACTGGCCCTTCACGTTGGCCGGCAGTTCGTTCACCAGCCGGATGCGCAGCGTGTCGCCGGGCTGCAGGTGCAGCGTGGGCGCCATGTACTGGCCGTTGAAGCTGCGCAGCGCGGTCTGCACCGTGCGGGCCACGCCCGGATAGGCCGGCGGCTGCGATCCCGCGATGCGCAGCGGCTGCGCGCCGTAGCGGGCGAACAGGTCCAGGCTGAGTTGGCCGCCGGACGACGTCAGCGCGGCGGGTTCGGGCAGCGTGTCCGCCGTGGCGCCGGAGGCGCTGCCGCCGCAGCCGGCCAGCGGGGCAACCACCGAGCCCAGGGAGAGCCCGAACATCCACTGCAGGCTGGCGCGGCGCGTCGGCTCCGGGGTCGAGAAAGAATCGGTCATGGCGGGCCTTCAGGCGAATGCGATGGGATGGGGACGGACCTGCACGGCGGTGGACGGAAACGCCCCGCAGGCGGACGAGCGGTTGTCGCCCCAGGCGAGCAGCCCGGTGCCGGTGCGCGCCAGCACGTGGCCCGATCCGGCCGCCAGTTGCAGCACGCCGCGCAGCGCCGGCACCCGCAGCGGCTTGGCGGAAAAGGCCATGCCGTCCCGCGCGAGCTGCCCCATGCCGTTCCAACCCCACGCGAACACATCGCCCTGGCGCGACAGCGCCACGGTGTAGAACATGCCCGCATCCACCTGCGCCACGGCAAAGCCGGTGCGCACCCGCACGGGCCGGGCGAAATAGCGGGCCTCGCCGCCGCCCGCCTGCCCGTACTGATTGGAGCCCCAGGCCCACAGCCCGCCTTGCGCGTCCACCGCGAAGCTGTGCGTGTCGCCCGCGGCCACCTGCACGATGCGCCCGGGCAGGTCCACCCGCACCGGCACGGCGGATTCAGTCAGTGCCCCGTTGCCGAGCTGGCCGGCTGCGTTGGCCCCCCAGGCCCAGACGCGTCCGGCACGGTCCAGCGCCAGCACGTGCGCATGGCCAGGCGCCAGGTGCGCGATGGCGCCCAAGCCTTCGATGGCCTGCGGGCCGGATTCGCGCGACGCCGTCACGCGGCCCAATTGCCCGTAGGCCGCCATGCCCCAGGAGCGCACCGTGCCGTCGGCTTGCAGCGCGAATGCGGCGGCCTCGGTCTGCGCCACCTGGACCACGGGGGACGGCAGGCCCGACACGCCCACGCGGTCGGCGCCGTGATCCGGCGACACCACGGGCCGGCAGGCCACCACGGCGCCGCCCTGGCGCACGGCCAGCGTGTGGGAATGCCCGTCGTGCACCGCGGTGAACGGCAGCCCGGGGTTCAGCCACTGGGGCTGCGGCTGCGCGTAGCGGTTGTGGCCGATCTCGGTGGGGCTGGACGTGCACAGCTCACCTGGATAGCCGGGTGGCAGTTGGGCGCCGAGCCGCTTGACGCCGCCCCAGCCGTAGGCCGCACCGTCTGAGGCGAGGGCGATGGACCGGTCGCGGCCGGCACTGATGGTGAGAAATGGCATGGATGGCGCCTCGCGGGTCAGGGCAGCAGCACGAGGTAGGCGAACCCTTCGGCACCGCCGATCGTGGCCTTGATCTGGATCTGCTTTTTCGATGTGGGGGCCTGGGACACCGTCACGTGGCCGGAGGGGCTGATCTGCACGCCGGAATCGCTCGGGTTGCACGACCAGACGGCCATGTCCTTGTCGACGGCGGCCCCTGAACTCAGGACGCCCCGGATGCTGAGGTCGTACGAGAACGGGGATTGCTTGGTGATCTTCGTGGCCGGGGACAGCAACAGCGCTTGAGCACCGGCACCGGCGCGCTCTGGTTGCCGTAGAGGATGGCCTTGCCTTCGAGCCGGCCCGATTGCCCGGGCTGGTCCGACAGGTACCAGGGCAGTTCGGCCTTGATCGTGTAGGCACGTGGCGTGCGCTCCTGGCTGCGCAGCTGCACCAGGCCACTGGTGCCTTCGTGGTTGGACACGTGCACGTCCGATGCGTGTTCGCCCTCGACGCTCCAGATGGCATCCTGGGTCACGTCCTTCCATTCGCCGCTGTCGGAATAGCGCACCAGCGCCCAACCCTGCGCCGTGTCGGCCGTGGATTTGAAACCTTCGTAGAACTCGACCTTGAACTCCACGGGAACGGGCGGCGTGCGCACGTACAGCACCGGCATGGTCCAAGGCACAGGTGGCTGCGAGGAGCCGTATTGGGTATAGCACTTGCCGTCGCCACGGCAGAATTTGATGCGGATGTTTTCCTCGTCGCCGTTGTAGAGGTTCATCACCAGCGTGCGCAGTTCGTAGTCCGACTGGCCCCAGTGGCGATCGCGCCGCGTGTAGGCGTTGCGGGTGACGATGTAGCCCGGGCCGAGGATCTTGTACGGCCTGGACCCCGCCTGCCCCAGGTCGGCGAAATGCCGGTAATGGGTGGTGCCGTCCTGCTGGTACGACTGCGGCTTGAAGCCGAAATACCGCATGACTTGAGGCGTCGCAGCCGACTGTTCGCCGGAAGGCAGCCGATGGCGCACGGCGTTCGACGGTATCAGGCTCTGCAGTTCGGTGATGCTGGGCAGGCGCCAGGGATTGCCCGCGCTCGCCGGGTCGGCCATCAGCCCTTCCAGACCGTCGTACTCGAACATCTCCGGTTTCCACATCAGGCCGGTGTCGCGGTCCAGGATGCTGCCGTCGGCGAAGGGCTTGAGCCCGTTGGGGTACATCAGCCGCTGGCGCTTGAGGTGAATGTGGTACTCGTCCAGGTGCCGCTCCGCCTTGTCCAGCTGCGGCGGATCGCCCGCATGGGCGGCCTCGACCTTGAGGTTCAGCGCCTGGGCCTGCAGTGCGCGCGCCTGGTTGAAGGCGTTGAACAGCAGGTCGTCATAGGCCGTTCCGGCGCGGCCCGAATAGAACTTGGGGTGGTCGTCCAGCAGCAGGCGGATCAGCCCCTTGGCATCGGCACCGGAGCCCACCTGGTTGTCGTGCAGTTGGGTCAGCACCAGGCTTTCATTCACGGACTTGACGAATTGCTCCTGAAGCTGGTCGGCCGTCGGCGGCGCATCCCCCGCTGCGCTGGCCAGCAACTCGGTCTTGTCCTGCACGAACGCCTTCAATACCTCCAGCGCCGTCAGGCGGGCGATGTAGGCCGTGGACCGCGGCACCTTGTCGATCGCCTCGCTCAGCCGCTTGATCTCGGCCGTGATCGCCTGCAGTTGCTTGGCGGTGGTGTCCTCTCCTTCACCCAGCCCCAGTTCGTTCAGGAAGCTGTTGATCCCGCTGACCCGCATGAGCCAGCCTTTGACCTTGCCGCCGGCCCAGTCCTTGAAGTTGCCGGACAAGCCATCCACCAGGTCCTTGATGGTGGCGTCGGGGCTTTTGTCGGCGCCCAGCAGGCCGGCCGCGCTCCGTCCGAAGCGCTGGACGGAGACCGTGGCGTCGATGCCGTCCGCCACCTGCCATGCCAGCGCCTGCGTGCCGCCCGCGCCGCGCGCGGCCTGGTGGAAGTGGTCCGCATCGAACCGGTCGCGGTCCAGGCTGAAGCCCAGAGTCCCCACGGGAAGGTCGGGCGGCAGCCCCAGCGACTCCAGCACGCGTGCCTGGGCCCGCGCCAGCGCCATCCCTGGCTGCGTGGCGAGGTAGGCATCCACCAGCGTGGAGATCGGCGACAGCACGACCGCCGTGCCGGAGCGGTAGTCCTCGAGCCGGGCGGCCAGGTGCAGGCCGTCCCCCAAGTCCAGGACGAGGCGCAGGCCGCCCTGCGCCGCGTGCACCAGCACCGTGGCATGGCCGTCGAAGGCCGTCTCCACCAGCGTCTGGCCGCCCGCGCCGAAGACCGTGAGCGTGCCCTGGCCCGGGCCGCCCGGCTCGGCATGGACCGGCACCGACAGCGCATGGGGTGCAGGGCCGAGTCCGCCTTCGCCGCAGCTTCGGACGAGGTCAAGATGCTGCAGGGGGTCGAGGGGGCTGTCCACAGGGTGCATAAATTGTGTCCGGCAGGCCGGTCCATTGGGGTGATGACGCAGTTTTTTCGCCCGGAATCGGGCAGCAGGCCTCCCGCCCACCGGTGCATCGTGACGTTTCGCCCCGGCCGTTTCAACCCGCTGATCCAGTGGGGATTTCCATCCCACGCCGCGGCCAGAGCCCTCCGTACGGGCAATTGAGACGGGCGGCCATGCCAGGCCCAACGGGTGAGACGCGGGGTCCATTTCGACCCTGTTCGGCGCGCAGGGTTTTTTTCGCGACCTGTCGCGCGTGCACTACATTTCGAGTGGAAACACACAGAAAGCAACAGACCGCCGAAGGGAATTCATGGCAAACAAGATCCGTCCGGCTTCCGATTCCCATCCACCCCGCCGCCATGCTGCGCTCGCCAGTCCGCACGTCCCAGGGACCCTGGTGGAGGTCTCCACTGACCCCATCCCCTCAGGCGAGCGCCTCGACTTCTGGCGGGAATCGGTACTCAGCCGCATGCGCCCCGAATCCGACGTGCCGGACGGGGCGGCGTTCGGCGGGCGGTTGCGGCGCATCGTCGGCCAGGGGGCCGATCTGGTCGAGCACGCGAGCGAGGCCGTGCATGCCGTGCGCACCGAGGCCATGTGTCGCCGGGACGGCGCGGACGACATCAGCCTGTCGCTGATGGTGGAGTGCGACTGGGCCACCCAGGAAAACCACGGAGCGCAGCAGATCTCGGCCGGCATGCTCTACCTCGTGGACTACGCCCGGCCCGTGGAGATCCGGCGCTCCCGCCACCGCGACATGTCCCTCATCGTGTCGCGCAAGACCATCCACGACACCCTGGGCCCCGGTTTCGCCCTGCCCGACCAGCTGCCGCAGCGCCCGGGCCTGGGCAGCGTGCTGCAGACCCTGATGGCCGCCACCTGGCGCGAGGCGCCGCGCATGGGAATCGACGAACGCACCGTGGCGCTGAAAGCCTGCACCGACATGGCCCTGGCCCTGCTGCAGACATCGCAGAAAGCCGGCCTGCAGGCCGATGCCGGCCGCTTCGACGACAGCCTGTACCGGGCGGCCTGGGGCCTGGTGCGGCGCCACTGCGGCGACCCGGCCTTCGGTGCCGAGCGGCTGGCGGTGCTGCTGGAATGCTCCCGTGCATCGCTGTACCGCCTGTTCGCACGCCACGGCGAGGGCGTGGCGGCGGCCATCTGGAGCGCCCGGCTGGAGGCCGCATGGCAGCAGATCACCGCGACCGCGGGGGCCGGCACCGAGCGGCCCAGCCTCTCGGAGATCGCGCTGCGGTGCGGGTTTTCGGACCCCTCCACCTTCCAGCGCATGTTCAAGCGCCGTTTCGGCCTCAGCCCGCGCGAGGCGCGCCACCAGGCGAACTGACCCGCGGGCCGACCGGCGGGTGCCGGCACCGGCGCGTTGGGGGACAATCGCCGGGTGTCCATCCCCCAGTCGTTCATCCAGGAATTGCTCGCCCGCGTCGATGTGGTCGACATCGTCGGCCGCTACGTGCAACTCAAGAAGGGCGGCGCCAACTTCATGGGGCTGTGCCCCTTCCACGGGGAAAAATCGCCCTCGTTCAGCGTCAGCCCCTCCAAGCAGTTCTACCACTGCTTCGGCTGCGGCAAGAACGGCAACGCCATCAGCTTCCTCATGGAGCACGCCGGCATGGGCTTCGTGGAGGCCGTGCAGGACCTGGCCCAGCAAGTGGGCCTGCAGGTGCCGCAGGACGACGTTTCGCCCCAGCAGCGCGAGCGCGCCGCCGCCCAGCGGCAAAAGCAGGCCACGCTGACGGATGTGCTCGAGAAAGCGGGCGAATCCTTTCGCAAGCACCTCAAGGATTCGCCGCGCGCGGTGGGCTACTTCAAGGGGCGCGGCGTCTCCGGCACGGTCGCCAAGCGCTACGGCCTGGGCTACGCGCCCGAGGGCTGGCGCAATCTGGCCAGCGTGTTTCCCGAGTACGACAGCCCCCTGCTGGCCGAGAGCGGCCTGGTGATCGTGAACGAGGAGGACGACAAGCGCTACGACCGCTTCCGCGACCGCGTGATGTTCCCGATCCGCAACGTGAAGGGCGAGTGCATCGGCTTCGGCGGGCGCGTGCTGGGCGACGACAAGCCCAAGTACCTCAACTCGCCGGAAACGCCCGTGTTCCACAAGGGCCGCGAACTCTACGGCCTGTTCGAGGCGCGCACCGCCATCCGCGAGCACGGCTACGTGCTGGTCACGGAAGGCTACATGGACGTGGTGGCGCTGGCGCAGCTCGGCTTCCCGAACGCCGTGGCCACGCTGGGCACGGCCTGCACGCCCGACCACGTGCACAAGCTTTTCCGCTTCACCGAAACCGTGGTGTTCAGCTTCGACGGCGACGCGGCCGGGCGGCGCGCGGCGCGCAAGGCGCTCGACGGCGCCCTGCCCTACGCCACCGACACGCGCAGCGTGAAGTTCCTGTTCCTGCCGGCCGAGCACGACCCCGACAGCTTCATCCGCGAACATGGCACCGACGCCTTCGCCCGCCACGTGGGCGAGGCGCTGCCGCTCAGCCGCTTCCTTTTGGAGGCGGCCCGCGAGAACTGCGACCTGGGCACCGCCGAAGGCCGGGCCCACATGGTGAGCAATGCGCGGCCGCTGTGGTCCGCCCTGCCCGACGGCGCGCTCAAGCGGCAGTTGCTGACCGAACTGGCCGAGCTGGGCCAGCTCGACGCACGCGACCTGTCCGACCTGTGGAACCAGGCCGCGGCACAGGACGCGAGCCGCCAGGGCGGTGGCGCGCACCGCGCGGCGCCCGGTGGCGCGCCCCCGCCCGCCTACGCCGACGAACCACCCTGGGGCGCCTCGGCGCAGGACGCCGCCTGGGCCCCGGCCGGCGAACCGCCCGGCGGCGGCCAGGGCTATGCCGCCAAACCGTTTCGCAAAAACAACGGCGACTGGAAAGGCAAGGGCCGCTGGAAGAAGGAGGACGAGCGCCCCATCCAGCCGCGCCTGCCCCGCACCCCGGCAGCGAGCCGCACGGACCACGCGGTGCGGCTTCTGCTGTCGCACATGGAGTTCCTGGAAGACCTGGCCCACGAGGACCATGCGGTGCTGTGCGCCCAGGCGGCACCGCACGGGCCGCTGTTCACCTGGCTGGAAGGCCAGTTGCACGAGCACGGTCCGCTGGCCTGGGCCGTGCTGCGCAAGAGCCTGCGCGGGCACGAATGCGAGGGGCTGGCAGAGCGTGTGATGACCGGCTCGCACGCCCAGACCGAGGGCGACGTGCAGGAACTGCGGGCCGAGCTGCGCGACCTGCTCGACCGCATGCTCATCGAGGAGCTCAAGCGCCAGCAAAACGAGCTCATCCTGCTGGCAGCGCGCGACCCGGCGGCTCTGGCGCAATACCAAGCGCTGGAGCAGCGGCTCAAGGCATTGCGCGGAATTTCGCTCAAGCCGGCTTGAAATTCCCCTGGGCCGCTATAATGTAGGGTTCATCGGCAAGAGCGACAGCAGCACCTCCGGGCCGGGCAACCGTGACACACACGCACGACCGCCCTTCACACCGCAAGGACTGCACACCAAATGTTCGCCCACACATCTTGCCCCTGAGGGTCGCTCCCTCGAACCGCGAAGGCTCCGGCCTTTGCCGTGCCACCCGCGCCGGGATCCATGGCGCTTGCGTTTTCTTTGTGTCCGTTTTTGATCCTGAGGTGTCCATGCCTGCTCAAAAGTCCGCGAAGTCGCCCAAGTCCGCCCCAGGCACCGCCGCGAAGGCCGCTTCCAAACCTGCTGCCAAAGCCGCAACGACCGAGCCCAAGAAGGCCCTGGCCGCCGCTGCTCCAGCCGCCAAGAAAGTCCATACCGTGCCCGTGAACAAGTCCTCTGACAAGGCCGAAGCCTCCGAAGAAACCAAGAAGCCCGCCCGCGCCAAGGCCGCCGTGGCCTCCGCTGACGACGAAACGCCCAAGAAGCGCCCCGGCCGCCCGGCCAAGGCCGCCGGCGCCGCCGCAGCCGACAAGGCCCCTGCCAAGCGGGGCCGCAAGCCCAAGGCCGGCGCGGACGACGATGCGGTGGGCGACGACGCCGACCTGTCCGACATCGAGGCTGACCTCGAAGGCGAACCCGAAGCCGAAGCCACCCCCACGGCCACGGTCGAGAAGGTCAAGCCCCTTCGCATGAAGATCAGCAAGGCGAAGGAACGCGCCTTGATGAAGGAATTCGGTCTGGACGAGACCGTCCTGTCCGAGGAAGACCTGGCCAAGCGCCGCTCGCGCCTGAAGACCCTGATCACCCTGGGCAAGACGCGCGGCTACCTGACGCAAGTCGAAATCTCCGACCACTTGCCCGACAAGCTGGTCGATGCCGAGACGATGGAAGTCGTGGTCACGATGCTCAACGACATGGGTGTGGCCGTGTACGAGCAGACGCCCGATGCCGAGACCCTGTTCCAGAACAACGTGACGCCCACTGCGGCGACTGTCGAGGAAGCGGAAGAAGAAGCCGAAGCGGCCTTGTCCACCGTGGACAGCGAATTCGGCCGCACCACCGACCCCGTGCGCATGTACATGCGCGAAATGGGTACGGTGGAGCTGCTGACCCGCGAAGGCGAAATCGAAATCGCCAAGCGCATCGAAGGCGGCCTGCAGGCCATGATGGAGGCGATCAGCGCATCGCCCGCCACCATCGCCGAGATCCTGAACATGGGCGAAGAGATTCGCGAGGGCAAGGTCGTCATCTCCACCATCGTGGACGGCTTCTCCAACCCCAATGAAGCCGACGACTACGTGGCCGAAGAAGACTTCGACGAATTCGACGAAGAGGACGACGACGACGGCAAGGGCGGCTCCAAGGCGCTGACCAAGAAGCTCGAAGAACTCAAGCGCGAAGCCCTGTCCCGCTTCGACACCATGCGCGACCTGTTCGAGAAGGTCCACAAGATCTACGACAAGGAAGGCTACGGCACGCCCGCGTACATGAAGGCCCAGCAGGCCCTGTCGGCCGAGCTGATGACCATCCGCTTCACCGCCAAGACCATCGAGAAGCTGTGCGACATGGTGCGCGGCCAGGTGGACGACGTGCGCAAGAAGGAGCGCGAGCTGCGCCGCATCATCGTGGACAAGTGCGGCATGCCGCAGGAAACCTTCATCAAGGAATTCCCGCCCAACCTGCTGAACCTGAAGTGGGTGGAAAAGCAGGCGGCGTCCGGCAAGCCCTGGAGCACCGTGCTGCAGCGCAACATTCCGCCGGTGCAGGAACTGCAGCAGCGCCTGATGGACCTGCAGGCGCGCGTGGTGGTGCCGCTGCCCGAGCTCAAGGACATCAACAAGCGCATGAACGAGGGCGAATCGTCCTCGCGCGATGCCAAGAAGGAAATGATCGAGGCCAACCTGCGCCTGGTGATCTCCATCGCCAAGAAGTACACGAACCGCGGCCTGCAGTTCCTGGACCTGATCCAGGAAGGCAACATCGGCCTGATGAAGGCCGTGGACAAGTTCGAATACCGCCGCGGCTACAAATTCTCGACCTACGCCACGTGGTGGATCCGCCAGGCCATCACGCGCTCGATCGCCGACCAGGCGCGCACCATCCGCATTCCGGTGCACATGATCGAGACGATCAACAAGATGAACCGCATCTCGCGCCAGCATCTGCAGGAGTTCGGCTTCGAGCCCGATGCGTCCATCCTGGCGGCCAAGATGGAGATTCCGGAAGACAAGATCCGCAAGATCATGAAGATCGCCAAGGAGCCGATCTCCATGGAAACGCCGATCGGCGACGACGACGACAGCCACCTGGGCGATTTCATCGAGGACGGCGCCAACACCGCCCCGATCGACGCCGCCATGCAGGCCGGCCTGCGCGATGTGGTCAAGGACATCCTGGACGGCCTCACGCCGCGCGAGGCCAAGGTGCTGCGCATGCGCTTCGGCATCGAGATGTCCACCGACCACACGCTGGAAGAGGTCGGCAAGCAGTTCGACGTGACGCGCGAGCGCATCCGCCAGATAGAAGCCAAGGCATTGCGCAAGCTCAAGCACCCCAGCCGCAGCGACAAGCTGCGCAGCTTCATCGACTCGCTGTAATCAGCCCGCCGCCGCCCCCTGGGCCGCGTCCATCGAAAAGCCTGCCCCCGCCTTGCGGGAGCAGGCTTTTTTCATGGCTGGACGTTTTCGCGAAAGCACCCCTTGGCCCGCACGGGAAAGAGCCCCACCACCCTTCGGAAGATGGCCGGCCGCCACATGCGGCGTTTGGCGAGACATGCGAAATTGGCACGTGTTGCTTTCCAAAATTTCGCTTTGGATTTGAAAATCTGAAACATAGACTTACGAACGACATTGCACTGCCAGCAAGTTTCCACGCAGATGGACAGGGAGGGAGGGTAGAAGCCGAAGCGGCTGACCCATGGGGCGAACCGCACGCCGCAAGAGGAAAGCATTGAAGTGCGCGCCACCTGCAACTCCGCCCCGGCACTTGCGGGTGGCGCATTTTTTTCTGCCCACCAAGAAAGAAAGAGCCACTTCCATGAACCACCGATTCTTCGGAAACCTGCGCATCGGCCCCCGCATCACGCTCGCATTTCTTTCCACGATCGTGTTGCTGCTCCTCGTGGCCGGCATCTCCATGTCGGCCCTGAGCAACGTCAATCAGGCGCTGACGCTGGTGACCAAGGACTATTACGTCAAGGTCCGGCTGCTGAACGAGATTTCCGACGAGGTCGATCAGCAGGCCCGCTACGTGCGCAACCTGGTGATCTTCGATGACGCAACCCAGCGGGCGCAGGAGATCAAGGGCATCGAAGGCAGCCGCGAACTCATCACCGGCATGTACGCCAAGCTCACGCCCACGGTGCAAAGCGATATGGGCAAGCGGTTGCTCGCAGACACGCAGGAGCAGCGATCCGCCTATGTGAAGGACGTGGACGCCTTCCTTTCGCTGATCCGCGCAGGCCAGACCGAGGAAGCCAAGGGCCTGCTGGCCAACACGCTGCGGCGCAACCAGCTGGCCTACATGGCAGCGATCGACAAGATGTCCGATCACCAGCAATTGCAGATGGACCAGGCCAGCGACGGCGCGGACCGCGAGGTGAAGACGGGCTTTCAGCTCATCATCGCCATCGCGTGCGCGGCAGTGGCCGTGTCGTTCGTGCTGGGCTGGCTCATCACGCGATCCATCACCCGGCCCATCGGGCGCGCGGTGCAGATCGCCGAGACCGTGGCGGCGGGCGACCTGACGTCGCACATCGAGGCGAACAGCAAGGACGAGGTGGGCCAGTTGCTCAACGCGCTGCAGCGCATGAACGCCAGCCTGGTGCAGATCGTGGGCAACGTGCGCACGAGCGCCGACTCCATCGCCACCGGGTCGGTGCAGATCGCCAATGGCAACGCCGACCTGAGCCAGCGCACCGAGGAGCAGGCCAGCAACCTGGAGGAGACCGCGGCGTCGATGGAAGAGCTGACCTCCACCGTGCAGCAGAACGCCGACTCGGCCCGCCGCGCGCACCAGCTGGCCTCCGGCGCCTCGGCCGTGGCCACGCAGGGTGGCTCGGTGGTGGGCAACGTCGTGTCCACCATGCAGGACATCCAGCAGAGTTCCGGCCGCATGGCAGAGATCATCGGGGTGATCGACGGCATCGCCTTCCAGACCAACATCCTGGCGCTGAACGCCGCGGTGGAAGCGGCCCGCGCGGGTGAGCAAGGGCGCGGCTTCGCAGTGGTGGCCAGCGAGGTGCGGTCGCTCGCGGGGCGCTCGGCGGAGGCCGCCAAGGAGATCAAGGCGATGATCGAAGCCAGCGTGTCGCGCGTGAGCACCGGCAGCGATCTCGTGGCCCAGGCCGGACGCACCATGGACGAGGTGGTGGCGCAGGTCACACAGGTGTCCACGCTGCTGTCGGAGATCAGTGCGGCCAGCGCCGAGCAATCGAGCGGCATCAACCAGGTGGGCGATGCGGTGCAGCAACTGGACCAGGTCACGCAGCAGAACGCCGCGCTGGTGGAGGAGAGCGCCGCTGCGGCCGACAGCCTGAAGTTCCAGGCCGAATCGCTTTCGCGCATGGTGGCCCAGTTCCGCCTGCCGGGCGACACCGATGCCGGCACGGCCGGAACCCCGGCAACCCCCGTCCGCAGCAGCAGCCGCACTGGCGCACTGCCGGCGCCCGCGCAGCGGCTGATCGGCTCGTCGGGCGCCTACTGAACCAGCCCGCAACCGGAGATCAGCAGCCGAGCTCGCGCACCTGGAAGTAATCCCGGGCCAGGTCCAGCCAAGCGCGCGCCGCGGGCGTGTGCGGCACGCCGCGGCGCCAGGCCAGCGTGAAGTGCCAGATGGAGGGCAGATCGTCCACATCGAGATAGCGCACGCCGGGGTGCTTGCTCCAGCGCGTGATGGCGCGCGGCAGCAGCATCACGCCCAGCTGCTGCGCCACCAGCTGCACCATGAAATCGACCTGCCCCGTGCCCATCACCGACACGCGGGGTCGCACGCCCTGCCGCGCACAGGCCTGCAGCAGGGCCTGGTTCACGGTGGTGCCCTCCTCGAACAGGATGAGCGGCCATTGCGCCAGGTCCGCGAGCGAAATGCGCGTGGTGCCGGCGGGCACGAAGGCCTGCGGCACCAGGGCCACCACGGGCTCGGTGCGCACATGCTGCCAGTCGAAGTCGTGCGCGGCGGGCGCCACCAGGGCCGCCAGATCCACCTCGCCCGCGCGCAGCTGCGATTCCAGGCGGTCGAGCGGCTCGACCACCATGGCCACGTCGATGGCCGGAAAGCGCTGCCGGAACTCTGTGAACAGCCCCGCGTAGTATGCGCTGGTGCCCATGCGGGGAAAGCCGATGCGCAGGCTTCCGCGCTGCACCTGCTGCATTTCAGCCAGCTCGCCCTCCAGCCCGCGCATCTCATGCAGGATGTTCACCGCGCGGCGCAGCAGCAGATCGCCCGCAGCGGTGAGGCCCTTGCCGCGCCCCGTGCGCGCGAGCAGTTGCACGCCCATTTCGGATTCGAGTCCCTTCATCGCCTTGCTGACCGCCGACTGCGTGGCGCACACCACCTTGGCCGCTTCGGCGAAGCTGCCGTGTTTGGCGATTTCCACGAAAAGGCGCAGGGTCTTGATGTCCATGGGGATGGATGAGCACGAAGGACATGAGAAAACCGACGATACAAGCAAATGCCGACCCATCACAGGGCCCCGGCCAGCATAAGGCCCCCCGCACGCCCCGCGCCACCCCCCATGGCAAACGCCCGGCATCGCAGGGCGAGGCCGGGCGTCGGAGCGATGCCGCCAGGGCAACGGTTCTGGTCAAAAAGGCCTGTAGCGCATATCTTACTAGGGCATATTGCTCATATTTTTATAGCAACCGCCCCACTGCATTCTTCTCAGGAAGCCAGGGCTCGCATCTCCGCGATCAGGTCGGATTTGCCCTCGAACCCGATGCCCGGCAACGGTGGCAACGTGACGTAACCGTTTTCCACCTTCACGCCGTCCGGGAAGCCGCCATAGGGCTGGAACAGATCGGGGTAGCTTTCGTTGCCGCCCAGGCCCAGGCCCGCCGCGATGGCCAGCGACATCTGGTGGCCGCCGTGGGGGATGCAGCGGCTGGGGGACCAGCCATGGTCCTTGAGCATGTCCAGCGTGCGCAGGTATTCGACCAGCCCGTAGCTCAAAGCGCAGTCGAACTGCAGCCAGTCGCGGTCCTTGTGCATGCCGCCGTGGCGGATGAGGTTGCGCGCGTCCTGCATCGAAAACAGGTTCTCGCCCGTGGCCATGGGGCCTTGGTACACCTCGCCCAGCTTGGCCTGCAGTTCGTAGTCGAGCGGGTCGCCGGCCTCTTCGTACCAGAACAGCGGGTACTGCGACAGGGCGCGGCCGTAGTCGATGGCGGTCGGCAGGTCGAACCGGCCGTTGGCATCCACCGCAAGCTGCTGGCCCGGGCCGAGGATCTTGAGCACCGACTCGATGCGCTCGCAGTCGTCGGCCAGCGAAGCCCCGCCGATCTTCATCTTGACCACCGAATAGCCGCGCGCCAGGTAGCTCTCCATTTCCTTGCGGAGGCCGTCCAGCCCCTTGCCGGGGTAGTAGTAGCCGCCGGCGGCATACACGAAGACGCGCGGGTCGGGCGTGCCGTTGCCGTAGCGTTCGGCCAGCAGCTGGTAGAGCGGCTGGCCGGCGATCTTGGCCACCGCGTCCCACACGGCCATGTCGATGGTGCCCACGGCCACCGAGCGCTCGCCGTGGCCGCCGGGCTTTTCGTTGATCATCATGCGGGCCCAGACCTTGTGCGGGTCGAGGTTCTCGCCGGTGCCGTCCACCAGCGTGGCGGGGTCGGCTTCGAGCACGCGGGGGATGAAGCGGTCGCGCATCAGCGCGCCCTGGCCGTAGCGGCCGTTGGAGTTGAAGCCGTAGCCGATCACCGGCTTGCCGTCGCGGACCACATCGGTGACCACTGCCACCAGGCTCAGGGTCATCTTCGAAAAGTCGATGTAGGCGTTGCGGATGTCGGATTTGATGGGCCGGGTGGATTCGACGATATCGACGATTTTCATGGTGCTTGGGTGGTTGAAAAAAGAAGGATCAGCGGGCGAGCGAGGAGCCCCCGCAGATGGCGATGTCCTGCCCCGTGATGGCCGCCGCCGGCGGCGACAGCAGGTAGCCCACGAGCGCGGCGATCTCGCCGGGCTCGATGAGGCGGCCGATGGGCGGCAGGCGCGGTGCGCTGCCGGCGCGGGCGGGGTCGTTCAGCATGCCGGTGCCGGTGGCGGTGGCTGCGGGCGAGACGACGTTCACCGTCACGCCCTGCCCCGCCACTTCGGCCGCCCAGCTGCGCGCCAGCGCGACCAGCGCCGCCTTGGTGGCCGCGTACTGGCCGCGCCCGGGCATGCCCTGCGCCACGCGGCTGCCGATGAACACCACCCGGCCGTTCCCACGTGCGGCCATGGCGGGCACGATGGCATCGGCCAGGCGCGTGGCGGCATCGACGTGCAGGCGCCACATCAACCCGCCGCCCGCGTGGTCCAGCTGGCCCAGCGGGCCCACGCGCAGCACACCCGCGGCATGCACCAGGGCCTGGACGGCCGGCAGCCCCGCGGCGGCACGGGCGATGTCTTCGCCATCGGTCAGATCGACGGCCACGGGCGTGAACGCGGCGTGTTCGATGGCCGGCGCGGCCACGTCCAGCCCGCTCACGTGCCAGCCCGCGGCCAGCAGCGACTCGGCGATGGCGCGACCGATGCCGCTGCTGCTGCCGGTGACGGCGGCATGGGCGCCTGTGGGCGGCGTGCCGTCATTCCGCACGGATGTTGCCCTCGGTCACGATCTTCTGGGAGCGCTCCATGTCGGCGCGCTGGAACTTGGCGAAGTCGTCCACGCTGCCCGGCGTGACGAGCAGGCCCTGGTCCTTGAGCTTCTGGGCCATGTCGCCGGCCAGGGCCTTGTTCACCTCGGCGTTCAGGCGCTGCACCAGCGCGGGCGGCGTCTTGGCCGGGGCCCACAGGCCGTACCAGCTATAGAACTCGAAGCCGGGAATGGTCTCGGCCACCGTGGGCACGTCGGGCAGGTTGGGCACGCGCTGGGCGGACGTCACGGCCACCACCTTCAGCATGCCGCTCTTGTGGTACTGGAGCGAGCCGAGGATGGGGTCGATGAAGCCGTCGATCTGCCCGCCGATCAGGTCCTGGAAGGCCGGCGCCGTGCCCTTGTAGGGCACGATGAGGTAGTCGATCTTGCCGGCCCGTTTCAGCAGCTCGGTCGAGAGATGCCCCGCCGAGCCGATGGAGCCCACGGCGAAGGTCATCTTGCCCGGGTGGCTCTTGGCGTAGCCCAGCAGGGATTTGATGTCGGTCACCGGCAGGTCCTTGTTGACCGCCACCGACAGGGGCGCCTTGGCCACCAGCGCCACGGGCGCGAAGTCCTGCGTGACGCTGAACGGCACCGATTTGAGCGTCATCGGCGCGGTCGTGAAGGTGGAGGCGCTGAACAGCAGCGTGTAGCCGTCCGCCGCAGCCTTGGCGACCGCGTCGCCGCCGATCACGCCGCTGCCGCCGGGCTTGTTGTCAATCACGAAGCTCTGCCCGGTCTGCTCGCCGAGCTTTTGCGCCAGCATGCGGCCCACGGCGTCCAGCGTGCCGCCCGGCGGGAACGGGATCACCACGCGCACCGGCTTGTTCGGGTAGGTCTGCGCGAAGCCGCTGGCGGCGGCAGTGAGCGCGAGGGCGCCGAGGACGGCGCGGAGGAATGGCTTGCGTTGCATGGCGTGTCTCCTGTCTTTATGGGGTCGCGAATGTCCGGTGCGGGCCGTGCGGTGCGGCCCGTCTTGTCATGGCACCCGCAGATCAGCGCTGCAGCAGGCCCGCCTGCCGGACGGCGGCGCGCAGGGCCTCGACCTCCTGGGCGTTGGGCGCCTCGGTGGGCGGGCGCACGGTGGCGTCGTCGATCACGCCGGCCAGGTACATGCCGCCCTTCATGCGCGCATGGGCCTCGCCCGTGGGCTCGCCGCCGCCGTACACCGCGTCCTTGAGCGGCGTGATGACGGCCTGCACGGCCATGGCTTTTTTCAGGTCGCCGGCCTTCACGGCGTTCCACAGGTCGATGATGAGCTGCGGGATGAAGGTGGCGAAGCCCACCAGCGCGCCATCGACGCCCTGCACCATCGAGGCCAGCAGGTACTCGTCGTGGCAGGTGAGGATGGCCTTGGAGGCGTCGGCCTCGCGGATCGCCTGGATGTCGCGGGCGTACTTGTTCATGTCGCGCTGGCCCACCTTGAAGGCCTGCAGGTAGGGCAGCCGGGCGAGCTCGGCCAGCAGTTGCGACGAGTACGAGGCGCGCGTCCACGCCGGGTACACGTGGCACACCAGGTCCAGGCCCGGGGCCGCCCGGTGGATGGCCTCGAAATACTGCAGCGCATGGCCCGGGGTGAAGCCAAAGCGCAGCCAATGGTGGGGCGGCATGACATCGAGCGCCACGGCGCCGGCGGCCTGGGCGGCGCGGGCATGTTCGGCGGCTTCGGCCAGGCCCTCGCAGACGATGGAGGAGATGACGGGCGTGCGGCCCTTCAGTTCGTCGGCCACGATGCGGGTGACCTCGGCGCGCTCGGCGGGGGTGAGGGAAAACACCTCGCCGGTGTGCCCGTTGGTCATGATGGCCACCACGCCCTCGTGGCCGGCCAGCCAGGAAGCGAGCTTGCGCAGGGCGGGCTCGTCGATGCGGTGGTCGGGGGTAAAGGGGCACGAGATGGCGGGGATGATCCCGCGATAATTCGCGATGGAAGGCATTCAAGGTCTCCGTGATTGGGTGCAGGGGAACGACAACGCAGCGGATCTTCCGGCGACGGCCCCGCACCGTCCAATACCCGAATCGCATACATCTATCTGCACGGAACACGACGCCCATGGGACCTGGCAACCGCCCCCTCGATCTCGAATGGCTGGAAGACTTCCTGGCCCTGGCCGAGTGCGGCAATTTCTCGCGCGCCGCCGAGGCCCGGGCCATCGCCCAGCCCGCGTTCAGCCGCCACATCCGCGCGCTGGAGGAATGGGTGGGCGTGGAGCTGTTCGACCGCAGCGCGCACCCGGCCGCCCTCACGGCGGCGGGGCAGCGCTTTCTGCCCCTGATGGAAACCCTGCTGGCCAACCTGGAGGCCGCCCGCATCAAGGCGCGCGCCGCGCACGACACGGCGGCCGCCAGCCTGCGCTTCGCGGCCACGCACGTGCTCTCGCTCACCTTCTTTCCGCGCTGGCTGGGCCAGCTGGAGGCGCAGCTGCGCCTGGGGCCCATCCAGACCATGTCGGACAGCTCCCGGGCGTGCGAAGACCTGGCGCTGCAGCGGCGCGTGCAGTTCGTGCTGTGCCACGGCCATGCCGAAGCGCCCGGGCGCCTGCCTGGACGAGGCGCAATACCCCATGCAGCGGCTGTCGGACGACGTGCTGCAGCCGGTGAGCGCGGCGGGCCCCGACGGCGGGCCGCTGCACGCCATCGGCCGGGACGGCGCCCCGCTGCCCCTGCTGGCCTACAGCGACGCCTCGGGCCTGGGCCGCATCATGCGGGCGCGCATGCGCGGCGTGTACGGCGACGGCGGGGAGTCGGCCGTGCCAGGCGGCGTGGCGGTGGTGTTCACCGCGCACCACGCGGTGCTGCTCAAGACCATGGCGCTGGAGGGGCGCGGCGTGGCCTGGCTGCCGCGCAGCCTCATCGCCGACGACCTGCGGGCCGGCACGCTGGTGGCAGCCGGCGAGGCGGCCTGGAACGTGCCGGTGGAGATCCGCCTGTACCGCCAGCGCGCCGGCATGTCGGAGGTGGCCGAATCGCTGTGGGCGCTGGCCGCCAGCCAGGCCATCCCCGCCAAATAGCCCCGACGCCGGGAGATCGATTGCCTGTGTAGCTATTATTTTCATAGCAACCGGGCGATCCGGGTGCCGGGCCCCTGGCAGGTTGCTGGGAGCCCGGCCCGGAACATAATACAGGCCCTTCGCACTCCGACGGCCCCATGTACCGCGCAAGACTCTCCCTGGCATTCGCCGCCCTCGTGGCCCTGGTGTGCATCCAGGCCGCGTTCGTGTACTGGGGCACGCACCGCGTCAACGACTACGCCCAGCACAGCCGGCTGGCGAGCGACATCCTCTCGGAGTTGCTGGACCTGTCGGCCAACAAGCAGCGGCTGCGCGTGTGGGCCACCCAGCGCCTGATGAACGCCAATGCCGTGCCCGAGGTGCGGGAGCGGCTGCTCGAACGCATGCACGAAGGTGCGGCCGCCCTGGCGGAACTGGCCCGCCGCGACCTGGCCCACCGCGAGGGCATGTCCATGCCCCAGGAGGTGCCGCAACTCGTGGGCATGACGGAGCTGCTGGAGGACAACATCCGGGCCGTGGAGGCCCGCCTGGCGCAGTTGCAGCCGCTGGAGCCCGGGGCCGACTTCCCTGCGGTGTGGGAAGAGCTGAACGCCACGTTCGACATGGCGCGCGGCCTGGACCTGCGCGAACTCATCAACGGCGCCATCGAGCGCCAGCGCAGCGCCGTTCCGGTGGCGCGCGCCGCCACCGAGCGCGGGCTGGACGTGCTGCGCCAGCAGGCGATCACGCTGGTGATCGTCACCCTCGCCGTGGCGGCCCTGCTGGCGCTGCACCTGAACCGCCGCCTGCAGCGCCCGCTGGACCGCCTGCTCGCCGGCACGCGGGCCCTGCAGGCCGGCGCGCTGGACCACCGCGTGGCCACCGGCTCGAAGGACGAATTCGATCGCGTCGCCCAGCACTTCAATGCCATGGCGGCGGAGCTGCAGCAGCACCGCGCCCATGCCGATGCGGCGCGCCGTGAACTGGAGGACGCGGTGGAGGCCCGCACGCACGAACTGAGCGTGGCGCACGAGACCCTGCAGCGCGTGGACCAGCGCCGGCGCCAGCTGTTCGCCGACCTGGGCCACGAACTGCGCACGCCCGCCACGGCCATCCGGGGCGAGGCCGAGATCGCGATGCGCGGCGGCGACCGGCCGGCGCAGGAATACCGCCAGACGCTGGAGCGCATCGTGGGCGGCGTCGATCAGCTCACCAAGGTGATCCACGACCTGCTGCTGATCGCCAGGACCGAGGCGGACCAGTTGGTGATCCGCCCGAGCCGCCTGGACCTGCAGGCCCTGGTCACCGATGCGGCGGAGCAGGCCGCCGCCCTGGGCGGGCTGCACGGCGTGACCGTGGAGCCCCTGCCGCCCGCCCCCGGCGGCCCGCTGGTGGTGAACGCCGATGCCGACCGGCTGCGCCAGGCGCTGATGATCGTGCTGGACAACGCGGTGCGCTATTCGCAGCGCGGCGGCACGGTGCGCGTGGGCTGCCAGCCCGGCCCCGATGGCGAAGCCCAGGTGCTGGTGCGCGACGAAGGCATCGGCATCTCGGCCGAGGAACTGCCCGCCGTGTTCCAGCGCTTCGTGCGCGGCCAGCGCGCGCGGGCGCACCGCGCGGACGGCACCGGCATCGGGCTGTCGATCGCGCAGTCCATCGTGCACGCGCACCACGGCCGCATCGACATCGACAGCCAGCCCGGCGTGGGCACGGTGGTCCACATCACCGTGCCTTCGGCCAGCCACCCCGAAACCCTGTCCCCCGAGGAAACCGCATGAACATCCTGGTGGTCGAAGACGATCCGCGCGTGGCGGACTTCCTGCTGCGCGGCCTCAAGGCCGAAGGCTACAGCGTGGAGCTGGCGCGCAACGGCCCGGACGGCCTGGCCCTGGCGCGCACCGGCGATCCCGGGCTGCTGCTGCTCGACCTCATGCTGCCCGGCCTGAGCGGCCTGGAGCTGTGCCAGACGCTGCGCTCCGAAGGCCGCCACGTGCCGGTGCTGATGCTCAGCGCACTCAGCAACACCGAGGACAAGGTCAACGGCCTGCGGCTGGGCGCCGACGACTACCTCACCAAGCCCTTCGCGTTCGAAGAGCTGCTGGCCCGCATCGAGGCGCTGATGCGCCGGGGGCGCGAGCAGCGCCAGCGCGCCAGCACGCTGCAGGTGGCCGATCTGGTGCTCGACCTGGAGCGTATGCAGGCCAGCCGCGCCGGCCAGCCCATCGCGCTGACCGCGAAGGAACTGGCCTTCCTGGAGCTGCTCATGAGCGCGCCCGGCCGGGTGTACAGCCGCGAGCGCATCCTCTCCAATGTCTGGGGCACCAACGAGGACCCGCTGACGAACGTGGTCGATGTCTACGTGCGCCGCCTGCGCGCGAAAATCGACGAGGGCCATGCCATCCCGCTTCTGAAAACGGTGCGCGGCTTCGGGTACCGGCTGGACGCCGCGGCCGAGTGACACGGGGGCGAAAGCCTGTTCATCCGCGGTTCATTTTTGCGTCATCTGCCCTTCATGGGGCTGCACCGGCCGTGTTCATGCACGCCTTGAACAATAGGTCCTGTATCGCAGTGAGCGATGCAGTGCCGGCGAAGGCCGGCGCTTGACCCACTTTTCTCAAAGGACCCCATGAAGACGCTTCACACCGCCCTCTCCGCAGCTGCCCTGGCTCTGTTCTCCGTCTCCGCCCCGGCCTTCGCGCAGGGCCAGGGTGAGCCGGTCTGCTTCCCTGCCGACGAAAAACAGATCTCCGCGCTGTTCGACCGCTGGAACGCTTCGCTGCGCACGCTGGACCCGGACAAGGTCACCGCGAACTACGCGCAGGACGGCGTGCTGCTGCCCACCGTGTCCAATCAGCCCCGCACGACGCCGCTGGAAATCCGCGACTACTTCGTGAAGTTCCTCAAGAGCGAGCCGCAGGGCAAGATCGACAGCCGCACGATCCGCATCGGCTGCAACGTGGCGCAGGACTTGGGCACCTACACGTTCCGCTTCAAGGACGGCAAGACCGTGCAGGCCCGCTACACCTACGTGTACGAGCGCGTGAACGGCCAGTGGCTGATCGCCCACCACCACTCCTCGGCCATGCCCGAGACGGTGGCCGCCAAGTAAGCGGCCTTCCCACCGGCGCTCCATCGCCGGGCAGCGCAGGGGCCGGCATGCCGGCCCCTGCGCCGTGGCGCCTGCGTCAATACACGTCGCGGCGGTAGCGCCCGCTGCGCAACAGGCCCTCCATCGCCTCGTCACCGAGCGCGGCGCAAAGCGCGGCATGCACGCCCTGCGCCATGCCCACCAGGCTGCCGCAGACGTAGATGGCCGCGCCGTCCGCCACCCAGGCGCGCAGCGCATCGGCGGCCTCGGCCAGCCGGTCCTGCACGTGCACCCGCCGCGCCTGGTCGCGCGAGAACGCCAGGTCCAGGCGCGTCAGCAGGCCGCTGGCCTGCCAGGCCTGGATCTCTGCGCGGTACAGGAAATCGTGCGCCGCCTGGCGCTCGCCGAACACCAGCCAGTTCGGGCCCGCACCCGCCGCGGCGCGCGCCCGCAGATGGCTGCGCAGGCCGGCGATGCCCGTGCCGTTGCCGATCAAGACGAGGGGCCGAGCAGCGTTGTCCTGCAGTTGGAAAGGCCCGTGCGCGCGCAGGCGCAGCGGCACGGCGCCCCCCGGCGCCAGGCCCGCGCACAGCCAGCCCGATGCCACGCCGGGCGTGCCGTCCTCGCGCACGGCCTGGCGCACGGTGAGATGGATGCGTCCGTCACCCGCCACCGAGGCGATGGAATAGTCGCGCGGGCGTTGCGGGTCGGCCGGCGCGCACAGTTGCACCAGATCGCCCGACGCCCAATCGGCCACGGTGCCGGGCGGGGGCGCCAGCTCGATGTGAAACACCGGTGCGCCCAGGCTGCCCGGGTTGAGGTGGCGGCGCGCGGCCAGCGTCCAGTCGGCGAACGGCGGCGCCTCCCAGGCAGGCGCCCCGTTCAGGTTCGCGACCTGCGACAGCTGGTGCTGCCATGCCAGGAGCGCGGCCGGGGCGCCGTTGTCCATCTCCACCCGCTCGAACAACGGCACCGCGCCCTGCGCGCGCAGCCAGCCGTCCAGCTGGCGGCCGAAGCCGCAGTAGTGCGCGTATTGCCGGTCGCCCAGCGCGAGCAGGCCGTACTGCAGGGCTGCCAGCGAGGGCGCCGCGGCCGCACCCATCCACTGCCCCTGGAAGCCCGCCGCGTTGTCGGGCGCATCGCCCTCTCCGTACGTGCTGGCCAGGAACAGCGCACGGCGCGTGCGCTGCAGCAGCGCCGCATCCACCGCGCCCAGCGCGCACAGGTGCACGGGCTCGCCGGCCGCGTGCAGCAGGCGCGCGGTCTCGCGGGCCAGCGCCTCGGCCTGGCCCGTCTGGCTGGCATAGGCCACGAGCAGCGGCAGCGCCCCTTCGCGGGCCGAGGCCAGCTCGGCCGCCTCGGCCATCGCACGGCGTGCGCGGCGGCGCTCGCGCCGTGCGATGGCGGTGCACATCAGCCCATAGAGCAGGACCAGGATGAATGCCGCGGCAAGGCGCGGCACGGGAATCGAAAGAACCATGGGATGCAGCAGGCGATGGTGTCAGGCCCCCGTCAGCGCCTCGAAGGCCGGCGTCGCGGCCCAGGCCAGGCCCCGCGGCGTGCGCTCGCACACCAGTGCGGCCAGGCCCTGCCGCCGCGCGAAGTCCAGGCCGTCCTGCGGGCCCAGCACGGTGATGACGGTGGCCAGCGCGTCGGCTTGCATGCACTCGGCATGCAGCACCGTCACGCTCGCCAGCGCGTGGTGCACGGGCTCCCCGGTGCGCGGATCGATGGTGTGGGAATAGCGGCGGCCCGCATGGTCGAACGCATGCCAGAGGTCGCCCGAGGTGGCCACCGCCATGCCCTGGAGCACCAGCGCGCGCGGTGCATGGCCCGCGGGATCGGCCACGGCCACGCGCCAGGGCTGCCCGTCCGGCCGGCGGCCGCTGGCACGCAGCTCGCCGCCCACCTCCACCAGAAAATCGGTCCAACCCTGCGCCTGCAGATGCTGCGCCGCGCAGTCCACCGCATAGCCCTTGGCGATGCCGCTCAGATCGAGCTGCGCACCACCGGGCTGCCAAGCCTGGCGGTGCTCAGGCTGCAACGCGATGCGGCCATGGCCCACGCGGGCCCGTGCATCGCTCAGGGCCTGGGACGATGGAATGCGCGCCACGGGCCCGGCCTGCGGATCGCCCCCCGGGCCGAAGCCCCACAGGTCCACGAGCGGGCCCACGGTGGGATCCCAGGCGCCGCCGCTGCGCTGCGACCAGTCGAAGGCGCATTGCAGCACGGTGAAGAATTCGTCCGGCAGCGTGTGCCAGGTGCCGGCCGCGGCGCGGTTGAAGCGCGAGAGGTCGGAGTCCGGCTCCCAATGGCTCATCTGCTGCACGACCCGGCCCAGCGCGGCGTCGATGGCGACACGCACCGGCGCGAGCGGCGCGAAGCGCGGATTGCCCAGGCGCACGCGCCAGGTCGTGCCCATGGACTCGCCCGACAGCGTGTGCAGCGCGGCCGGATCGGCGCGGCGCGGCGACGGCGCCGTGGCATACCCGGCCGGCACGAACGAAGGCAGGACCGCGCCGCCCGCTGGCCGCGGCGGCCGCACTTCGGCGGTGGCGCCGCTGCGGCCACCGCCCTGCAGCGGCACGCCCGCATAGCGCACCCGCACGGGGGCGGACGGGGTCAGGGCAGTACCTCCAACGTGCCCACGTACGACAGGCGGCGTTCCTTGGCCTGGGGCAGCGACACCTTGTCGTCCTTGGCATCGGCATCGACCCAGTACATGCCGGCCTGCGGCCAGGTCACGCTGAACTCGCCCTTGGCATCGGTGGTGGCCTTGATCTCGTCCTGCTTGTCGCGGTAGCGCGTGGCACCCGCCACCAGCACCACCTCCAGCCCGGCGGCGGGCTTGCCGTCGATGTGGAAGGCGAAGGTGGCCTTGTCGCCCTTCACCAGGTCGTTGGGGTGCGTCACGGGCACCAGCTCCAGCCCTTTGCCGCTGGACTTCACGGCGCTGGGCTTGCCCACCGTCACGTAGGTTTCGATGCGCCCGGCCGACTGCGTGACCTTGAGGTCCTGGGCGTCGGCGGGCACCTCGGCCGCGAATTTTTCCGCCGTGCCGCGCCAGCGCCTGGGTTGGCCTGCCTTGTCCTTGTAGGTGGCGAACAGGCCGTTGTTCAAAACAGCCAGGCGGTAGGTGCCGGTCTGCGTGAGGTTCAGGTCGAACACGCTGCGCAGCTTGCCCTTGTGCGCGTTCTCGGGCGCCACGGCACTGCCGTCGGGGGCGGTGACGGTGAGGTTTTCCAGGCCCAGCGGGAAGTGGTTGAAGAAGAACAGGTCGTTGGACACCGCGGCGTCCACCGTGATCCATTCGGCCTTGGACAGCACGGTGGTGGACGGCAGCAGCCACACGTTGTGGGCTTGCGCGGAGGTGAACGCGCCGCAGAGGGCGACGAGGCAGGCAGCGGCGAGGCGCGATGGGGTCTTGAAATGCATGCGGAAACTCCGGACGGATGGGAATGGGGGGTGAAGGGCTTGCCGGGTCAGGGCTTGAGTTCGAGCGTGATCTCGCCCAGCTCCGTGGTGCCCTTGGCCCGCAGGGGCTCGCCCTTGGCGGCGGGCCAGGCGAAAGGCACGGTCACCACCTCGCGGCCGCCGACCTCGCGCGCGGCCTCCACCACCAGCTTGTAGTTGCCGGCGGGCAGCCGGGCGAGCGGGTTGGCGCCTTCGGTGAACTGCAGCAGGTGCTTGCCGGCGGGGCGCGTGGGACTGGTCACGCCGTCGATCGGCACCGACAGGTCGCGGCCCGTGCGGCGCCACCACTGGCGCATGTCCTTGAGCCACTTGCTGCCCTCGGCGTCCTTCATCTTCACGTCGTACCAGACGGCCAGGGTGGAGGCCACGGTGGCATCGGCGCGCTCGACCCACACGGCCACGTACGGGCGGTGGTATTCGGCCACGTCCAGGCGCGGGATCTCGATCCCCACGCCGAGCCCGGCCGCGAAGGCGGGCGCGCCCAGGCAGGCCCCCATCGCCACGGTGTAGCGCAGCTGCAAATGCTTTTTCATGGGCATTTTTCCTCTTTCGGTTCAGTGGATAAACAGGAACGCCAGCAGGGCCGGCAGCACCAGGCCCAGGCCGACCATCGGCCACGTGAAGGGCCGGTTGCCGGCGTGCATCTTCAGGATGAACAGACCCGTGATGCAGAACACCAGGCAGGCGGCGGCGAAAGCGTCAATGAACCAGCTCCATGCCGCGCCCGTGTTGCGTCCCTTGTGCAGGTCGTTGAAGTAGGAGATCCAGCCCCGGTCGGTGCGCTCGTACTCAGCCTCGCCATCCGCGAGGCCCACACGGATCCAGGCGTCGCCGCCGGGGCGCGGCAGCGAGACATAGACCTCGTCGGCAGACCACTCGGCCTCGCGCCCTGCCGTGTCGACGGACCACTGCGCCCGCGCCCAATCCTGCAGGGCCGGCGGCCAGGGCGCGCGGGCCTGCCCGACGGGGGGCGCCATAGCCTGGAGTACCGGCGCTGGCACGGTCGCCCGCAGGCTGGTGACCCGGGGCTTGGCCTCGATCTGGCCGGCGTGGTTGAGCGTGAACCCGGTCACCGCGAACAGCAGCATGCCGACGAGGCAGATGGCGGAACTCACCCAGTGCCATTCATGCAGGGTCTTGAGCCAGCGGGCGCGGCGGCGAGGGTCCGGAGGGCGGGTCATGCGGGAACGGAAGGGGCTGGATGGAGGGACAGGGAGCGAGCCACCGCACAGGGTGGCGCCCGGGAAAACCCGCAATTCTAGGGCGTCCAATTGAAAATGAATCGCATTTGCAAAATCTTTACCCGGAGGTCGTGGGCGCAGCGATTTGCAAGCCAGGGGTCGCGTGCTGCGCGCCTGGCACCGATGAATGCCCGCTTCGGCGTCGATATGAAACGCCCTTCACCCACGGGGCGCGTCCTCTCCGCCAGGCTCGCAGTCACACGGCGGCAATGGCGCGATAGCGGTTGACCGGCTCTGCCGCCCGCCGAGCGCGGGCGCGAACGCCGAAGGCATCCGACCGGCATGGATCTGGCGGCACGGCCCGTTTCGCATCGCGAGGGTGCTCCAGCGCCTGGAGCGCGCCGCACCCGCGTGAACCGGGGCCTGCACGGCCCCTTCTGAGCGCCATGCCGGCCTGCGCGAAGGCCGGTGCGTGGCGGCTGCGTTTCAGTCCATCTTCACGTTCGCGCTTTTCACCACCTGCGCCATGCGTGCGGCCTCGCTGCGAAAGAACGCCGCCGCCTGCTCGGGCGGCGTGAGCTTGATTTCGTAGCCCTGGGCCAGCAGGGCCTCGCGCGCCTCGGGCATCTCCATGGCGGCCTTGAAGCCGTTGTAGAGCCGCGCCACCTCGGCCTTGGGCAGGCCCGCGGGGCCGATGGGGGCGATCCACCCTTCCAGTTCGAAGCCCGACAGGCCCTGCTCGGCGATGGTGGGCACGCTGGGCAGCGTGGGCACGCGCACGGCGGTGGTGACGCCCAGAGCGCGCAGCGCGCCCGCCTTGATGTGCGCCGCGGCCGGCGCCACGGCCACGACGCCCAGTTGCACCTGTCCACCCAGGATGTCGTTCATCAGCGGCCCCATGCCCCTGTACGGGATGTGCTTGATGTCCACCTGCGCCTGGTCCACGAACATCGCCGCTCCCAGGTGCAGGATGGTGCCGTTGCCGGACGAGCCGTAGTTCAGCACGCCGGGTTTGGCCCTGGCGTACGCGATCAGCTCCTGCACGGTCTTGGCCGGCACCGACGGATGGGCGACCAGCACGAAGGGCGTGGCACCCAGCACGGTGATGGGCGTGATGTCGGCCAGCGAATCAAACGGAATGTTCTTGTAGACGGCCGGGTTCACCACGTGGTTGTTCGAGACGACGCCGATCACCGACCCGTCCCGCGGCGCCCGCACGATCTGCGCCGTGCCGGTGATGCCGCCCGCGCCGGGCAGGTTCTCGATCACGACCGGATGGCCCAGGGCCTTGGCCAGGCTGTTGCTGATGGCGCGGATGGCGCCGTCCGCGCCCGAGCCGGCCGACAGCGGCAGGATCACGCGCAGCGGCTTGTCGCCCGGTTGCGCGTTGGCCAGGCCCGGCACCGCGAGCGCAGCGGCGCCCCAGGCCAGTGCGCGGCGGCGGGTGAGAACGGCGGGGCGCAGCGCCAGTGCGCAGGGGGTGGGCAGCGATGTCATGGTTTGTCTCCGTGATCGTTGGGGGGATGAAGCGGCGGCGCGGTCTTTGCCGCACTCGCATGCCGGTGATGGGGCCGAGCCCGTTCTCGTCAGGCCACGGCGGCGGCCCCGTGCAGCGCGGCGATGGCCTCGGGCGCGTAGCCCAGGCCAGCGAGCAGTTCGCGCGTGTGCTGGCCCAGCTGCGGCGGGTCCAGCCGCACGCCCATGCGCTGGCCGTCCAGCCGCAGCGGCAGCAGGGTGACCCGCGCGGTGCTGCCGGCGCGTTCGCCGTCGGGCAAGGTGACATCGGCCAGGCCGCCCGTGGCATTCAGGTGCGGATCGTCGAACAGCTGCTCGGGGCGCAGGATGGGCGCGAACGGCAGGCCGTGCTGCTCGAAGATGGCCGACAGCGTTTCGGCCGTGTGCTCGGCCAGGCGGCGGCGCAGTTCGGGCAGCAGCGTGGCGCGGGCGCGCACGCGGTCGTTGTTCAAGGCCAGGCCCGGGTCGGCCTTCAGGTCGGCATAGCCCATGGCGTCGCAGAAGGTGACCCACTGCGCGTCGCTCACGGCGGCCAGAAAGATCTGCCCGCCGTCCTTCACGCTGAATACGTCGTACACCGCCCACGACGAGATGCGGTCGGGCATGGGCGCGGCGGGCTGGCCCGTCACGGCGTACTGCATCATGTGCTGGCCGACGAGGAACACGTTGTTCTCGAACAGGGCGGAATCCACCTCCTGCCCCCGGCCCGTCTGGGCGCGCTGCATCAGCGCCGCCATGGCGCCGATGGCGCCGAACATGCCGCCCATGATGTCGTTCACGCTGGTGCCCGCGCGCAGCGGATCGCCCGGGCGGCCGGTCATGTAGGCCAGCCCGCCCATCATCTGCACGACCTCGTCGAGCGCGGTGCGGTGCTCATAGGGGCCGGGCAGGAAGCCCGTGTGGTTCACGTAGACCAGCCGCTCGTTCAGGCGGGACAGCGCGGCGTAGTCGAGGCCGTACTTGGCCATCACCCCCGGCTTGAAGTTCTGCGCCACCACGTCGGCCGACGAGGCCAGGCGGATCGCCACCTCCAGCCCCTCGGGCTTGCGCAGGTCCAGGGCGATGCTCTTCTTGTTGCGGTTGAACATGGGAAAGAACCCGGCACCAGCGCCCAGCAAATGCCGCGTGCGGTCGCCGTCCACCGGCTCGACCTTGATGACCTCGGCGCCGAGGTCGGCCAGCACCATGCCGCACGTGGGGCCCATGACCATGTGGGTGAACTCCACCACGCGCAGGCCCTCCAGGGGCAGGCGCGGGCGCTCGGCAGTGGGGGCGAAAGAAGGATTCAAGGGAGCGTTCATGGGCGCAACGATAAGGGTTCGGTCAGGCAGGGTTCGGTCAGGCAGCGGACGCAACCGCTGCGGGGAAGGACGCGGCCGTGCGGGGCAGTCCGGCCTGCCAGAGCGCGCCGTGCAGGGTCTCCCCCTCCAGCCAGCCGGCCACGCGCTCGCGCAGCGCCAGCAACGCGGCCACGTCGAGGCCGGTGGAAACACCCATGCGCTCCAGCATAAAGGCGAGGTCTTCGGTGGTGACGTTGCCGCTCGCGCCGGGGGCATGGGGGCAGCCGCCGATGCCGGCCAGGCAGGCGTCGAATCGGGTGATGCCGGTCTGCCAGGCGGCGTAGGCGTTGGCCAGCCCCATGCCGCGCGTGTCGTGGAAATGCGCGCAGGCCAGCCGCTCGCCGACGAGTCCGCGGGCTTTCTCGAACAGGCGCTGCACGCCCGCCGGATCGGCATGGCCCACGGTGTCGGCCAGGCTCACGCGGTCGGCCCCGGCGTCGAGCAGGGCCTGCATCAGGCGCAGCACTTCGCTTTCGGCCACCTCGCCCTGGAGCGTGCAGCCGAAGGCCGTGCCCACCCCGCCTTCGATCAGGGTGCGGCTGCCCGCCGCATCGCGCGCCGCGCGGATGCGCGCCACCTCGGCCACCACCTCGTCCGGCGTCTTGCGCAGGTTGGCCAGGCTGTGCGCGTGGCTGGCGGACAGCGGTACGACCATCAGGTCGGCCTGGCATTCGATGGCCCGCTCCGCCCCGCGCAGGTTGGGCACCAGCACCGAGGCGACCAAACCCGGCAGGGATTTGGCGTGCGCGAGCACCTCGGCGGTGTCGGCCAGTTGCGGCAGCAGGCGCGCCGGCACGAACGAGCCGACCTCGATCTCCCGCTGGCCGGCCGCATAGGCGGCATCGACCCATTCGATCTTGCGGGCGGTGGGCACCACGGTGGCGATGCTTTGCAGGCCATCGCGCAGGCCCACCTCTCTCACGATGGCCTGGGCGGACGAAGGGGGGAGCAGATGGGCGGGCGGGCCTGCGGGCGTGCGGGGGGTCACGGAGTCTCCTGTCTGGGGTCTTGTGCAGGCATTCTAGAAATTCCCTTCCATCAATTCATGCCAATTTTGGAACGCCTAAGATTCCAGGCAGGAAAATCTTGACCCCCTTCCCTTTGTCCACCTTCCTTCCATGCGCCTGCCCGACCTCCAGACCCTCAAACTCTTCGTGGCGGTGTGCGAGCACCGCAACATCGCCCGCGCGGCAGAGCAGGAATCCATCGTCGGCTCGGCGGTGAGCAAGCGGCTGGCGCAACTGGAGGGCACGCTGGGCACGCCGCTGCTGGTGCGCAAGCGCCACGGCGTGGTGCCCACCGCCGCCGGCGAAACCCTGCTCGAACACGCCCGCACCATGCTGGCGAGCGTGCACCGCATCGAGCGCGACATGGCGGCCTTCGCCACCGGCATCCGCGGCCACGTGCGCATGCTGGTCACGGCCTCCGTCATGGCCGAATCGCTGGCAGACGACGTGGCGGCCTTCCTGCAGAACCCTGCGCACCGCGACATCCAGGTGAGCATGGAGGAACGGGTGAGCCCCGAGGTGGTCCGCGGCATCCGCGAAGGCAGTGCCTCCATCGGCATCTGCTGGGACGCGGCCGATCTGCAGGGCCTGGAAACGCGCAGCTATCGGCACGACCACCTGGCCATCGTCGCCCACCCCTCGCACCCGGTGGCGCGCCAGGACAGCGTGCGGTTCGCCGACGTGCTGGGCTACGAGTTCGTGAGCATGCCGGCCCTGAGCGCCGTGCACGTGCTGCTGGCGCGCGCCGCAGCGGTGGAGGGCAAGACGCTGGTGCACCGCGTGCTGGTGTCCAACTTCGATGCGGCGCTGCGCGTGGTGCGCGCCAACCTCGCCATCAGCGTGGTGCCCGCCGAGGTGGCGTTGCCGTTCGCCGCGGCCACGGGGGTGCGCATCGTGCCGCTGGCCGACCCGTGGGCCCGGCGGCGGTTCGCGCTGTGTTTCCGGCCGGCGCCGGGCCTGGCGCCGGCCGCTCAATTGCTGGTCGAGCACCTGGTGTCGGCGGGTGCCGCGGCGCGCTGAGGGAGCGTCCACCGGGGTCGTGGCAGGAGTGCAACAATCCTGTAACACCTGAGTATTTTTACCCCGCAGCGCAAGTGGGGTGCTGCTCTGGAGCTATTAAACTTGTAGCAAAATGGTTTCCACGCTATATTCACAGCGTTCCGGCCGCCCGGGTTTTGCCCGCTGCCGGATTTCTATCTCTCTATCGCGCAAGGAGAAGCTTTCATGAGCTCCAAGGAAAACGCCGCCATCAACCAGCTGTTCGAAAAGCTCGAATGCCGCTATGCGTTGCGCGTGCTCTGGGCCCTGCGCGACGGCCACCCCCAAACCTTCCGACTGCTGCAGGACAGCGTGGGCGGCATCACGCCCAACACGCTGAACACCCGCATCAAGGAACTGCGCGAAGCCGGCCTGCTGGACCACGGCAACGACGGCTACACGGTCACCCCCTCGGGCGTGGACCTGCTCAAGCGGCTGTCCGACGTGCAGGCCTTCGCCACCCGCTGGGTCGCAGCGCGGGTCAAGAAGTAAGTCGACCAAGCCGGCGCGAGGCCCCTCCAGCGTCCGCCACCCTGCCCGACCCGCGCACTGCGCGGGTTTGGTCTTTTAGGGCTCCAGCGCAATAAGCACTAGGGCATATAGCTATCATTTCAGTAGCACTTCGAAAGGAACACCCATGGCATTCATCACCACCCCCTCCGGCCTGCAATACGAAGACACCGCCGTGGGCGAAGGCGCCGAGGCCACGCGCGGCAACCACGTCAGCGTGCACTACACCGGCTGGCTCTACAACAACGGCGAGCAAGGCGCCAAGTTCGACTCCAGCCGCGACCGCAACGATCCGTTCGAGTTCGGCCTGGGCGCCGGCATGGTGATCAAGGGCTGGGACGAAGGCGTGCAGGGCATGAAGGTGGGCGGTCAGCGCACGCTGATCATTCCCGCCGCCCTGGGCTACGGTGCCCGCGGCGCCGGTGGCGTGATCCCGCCGAACGCCACGCTGAAGTTCGACGTCGAGCTGCTCGGCGTCGGCGGCTGATCGGCGCGGCGCGATCCGCACCGAGACCGGCGCCCGGTGGGCGCTGCCTCCCCCCAAAGGGCTGTGCCTTCGCAAGAAGGCACAGCCCTTTTCCATCTGGGGCGCCCTTGCCTGCCCGCTCGCGCTTTCATTTTCTTTTCCCCGCTCCCCGCAACCTTTGGCAACGCAGCCCGCACTCACGACGGCAGAAAAATGACTGCGATCTTCCAACGGAGCAATCTTGAAAATATCCAGAATCTTGTGGGGTGCGGTGCCGGCGACGGCGTTGGTGCTGGCCGGCTGCGGCGGGAGCGACGCCCCGCCGACGGTCACCTCCTTCACGGCCAAGGCCGTGGTGTCCGACGGCAGCATTGCAGGCACGCAGACCGATGCCAACCTGAAGAACGGCTGGGGCATCGCCTTCAACCCGAACGGCTTCGTCTGGGTGACTGCCACGGCCACGCAGAAGTCCACGCTCTATGACGGCAACGGCGTGCCGCAGGCCCTGGTGGTGACCGTGCCCCCGGCCGGCAGCGCTCCGGCCAACCCCACCGGCATCATCTTCAGCGGCACCAGCAGCTTCCCGGTCACCAAGAACGGCGTGACCGGCCCCAGCCGCTTCGTGTTTTCCAGCGAGGACGGCAGCCTCTCCGGCTGGAGCCCCGCAGCCGATCTGGCCAATGCCATCGTGACCTACCGGGACGGCGGCGGCGCGGTCTACAAGGGCCTGGCCGTGGCCACCCGCAACGGCGCGGACTTCCTGTACGCCACCGACTTCCGCAACAACAAGGTCGACGTGTTCAACACCAGCTTCCAGAAGGTGCAGCTGGCGGGCAGCTTCGCCGATCCGCAGCTGCCGGCCAACTACGCGCCCTACGGCATCCAGACCATCGGCACGCGCATCTACGTGACCTATGCGCAGCAGGACGCCAACCGGCGCAATGCCGTGGCCGGCGCCGGCCTGGGCGCGCTGAACGCCTTCAACACCGACGGCACCCTGGCGCAGCGCATCGTCACGCCCGGCGCCACACTCAACGCGCCCTGGGGCATCGCCCAGGCGCCTGGCAACTTCGCCGGGGCCAGCAGCCGCCTGATCGTCGCCAATGAAGGCGACGGCACGCTGCAGGCGTTCGACCCCGCAACGGGCGAATGGAACGGCGCCCTGGCGCAAAAGGACGGAACGACCCTGCAACTGGACGGCGTGCGCGGCATCGCGTTCGGCAACGGCCTGAACCAGCAGCCGCTGAACACGCTGTTCTATGTGGCGGGACCGAACAAGGGCGTGAACGGCGCCTACGGCCGCGTGGACGTGCAGCCCTGATCCGCGCCTTCCTGCCGCATCGCCCCGGCGCTGCGTCAGGACCGGCCCGCTGCGCGAGGCCGGTCAGCCGAACAGCGCCCGCTCCAGGCGCCGGTATTTTTCATCGCCCACCAGTTCGCGGATCTTCGGCGCCAGTGCGGCGAGGTCGTCGAAACTGCGTGCGCCCTCGACCGCCAGGTTCAGCCGAAAGCCGCGCAGCCCCAGGCTGGACGTGATTTCCGTGGCGATCGGATAGGCCGCCTGGTAGCGCTCCATGGGCGAGGATGCCTCGCCCGTTGCCGGGGCCGCGCCCGGTGCGCCCGCCGGGGACGGCATGCCCTCGGGCGACGCGTTCTGCAGGTCCGGCGCACTGCCGTCCGGCAACGACAGCAGGCCCTGCCCGACCATCGCCAGCACGTCGTCCATGCCGATGCCCATGGTCGCGGTGGCCGCCAGCACCTGCGCCAGCGTGCGCTTGCCATCGAACAGGATGAAGGCCGAACGCTGCCGCGAGGTCAGCGCGCCGTGGCGGTCCTTGAGGGCCAGATGGCCTGCAGATGTCTTGACGAGTAGCACGGTTCCCCCTGATCGTGTTCGGCGGCGTCGGGGACACGCGCCCGGCCGATGGTTGGGCGCAGCGTCGCACGCGGTCGGGGCTTTGTGAATCCGGGTTTATCCATAACCACCATCCCGTCCCGCTTCGCCGCGAGCCCCACCGCGCGCCGTGGCGCGCGCACATGCCGTTCACATCCCCGGCAGGCGCGAATGGACCGACGGCCCTGCCCCCGGCGCCCGCGTGAGCAGGCTCACCAGCCACGCGGTCGCAAGGCCCACCGGCACGCCGAACACGCCGGCCGAGATCGGCTGGATGCCGAACCACAGGCCGTCCGCCAGCAGCACGGCAGGCACCACGGCGCGCACGGCCTCCACATGCGACAGCAGGTAGTACACGGTCACGCCCAGCCCGCACAGCATGCCGGCCACCGCGCCCTGCCGCGTGGCGCCGCGCCAGAAGATGCCCAGCACCATCGCCGGCACGAAGGCCGAGGCGGCGAGCGAGAACGAGGCCGACACCATGGGCAGGATCTCCGAGCGCTTGAGCGCCGCCACGAACGCGGCGGACAGCGCCACCGCCAGCAGGGTGAACTTGGTCAGGATCACGCGCTGCTCGGGCGAAGCCCTGCGGCCCGTCTCGTGAAAGTACAGATCGCGCACCAGCGCATTGCTGATGGTGAGCAGCAGGCCATCGGCCGTGGAAAGCGCCGCCGCCAGCCCGCCCGCGGCGACCAGCCCCGAGATCACATACGGCAGCCCGCCCAGTTCGGGCGTGGCCAGCATGATGAGGTCGGCGCCGAAGCGGATCTCGCCGAACTGCACGATGCCGTCGCCGTTCACGTCTTCCACCGACAGCAGCGCCGCATCCACCCGTGCCCACTGCCCGATCCAGTTGGGCAGCGCATCGAACGGGCTGCCGACCAGGTTGCTCATGACCTCGAACTTCACCAGCACCGCCAGCGCCGGCGCGCTGAGGTACAGCAGCGCGATGAAGAACAGCGACCAAGCCACCGAAGAGCGCGCAGCCGCCACCGAGGGCACGGTGTAGTAGCGCGTGAGCAGGTGCGGCAGCCCGGCCGTGCCCACCATGAGGCAGAACATCAGCGCGAGGAAATTGCGCCGGGTGTCCTCGTACGCCCGCTGCGCCTCGGGCGGGCCGTCCGGGTCGCCCACGTAGGGCTGGCTGTGCGCGGGCAGGCCGCCCAGCGGGCGGGCGCGCTCTTCGCTCTCGCGCATCTCGCGGCTCCAGCGCTCGCGGGCCGTGTCCTCGTCGCGCGGCATGGTGGCCAGCTCCCGGCTGGCCGCCACGATGAGGCCGACGTCCGCGTTCTGGTCGCGCAGCTGGCGGATGCGCTGGCGGGCCGCTTCGCGCTCGCGCTCCAGCGCCGCGCCCACATCCTGCAGCCGGGCCTGCAGCTCCTGGGCCCGCGCCTGGTAGGCGGCAACCACCTGCCGCTCCGCGGGGTCGGCGAGCAGCCGGGCCTCCATGTCGGCGATCTTGCCGATCTGGGTGCCATACACCAGCGGCGCCAGGGGATTGCCCAGCTGCTTGTAGGCCAGCCAGGAGACGGGAATGAGGAACGCGAGCAGCAGCATCACGTACTGCGCCACCTGCGTCCAGGTGATGGCGCGCATGCCCCCCAGGAAGGAGCACAGCAGCACCCCGCCCAGTCCCAGCATGATGCCGATCTCGAACTGCACGCCCGTGAGCCGCGAGGCGATCAGGCCCACGCCGTAGATCTGCGCCACCACGTAGGTGAACGAGCACAGCACGGCCGCAAGCGCTGCGATCACGCGCGGCCAGCGCCCGCCGAAACGCACCTGAAAAAACTCCGGGATGGTGTAGAGGTTCATGGCCCGCAGGTGCGGCGCGATCAGCAGCGCCACGAGGCAGAACCCGCCCGTCCAGCCCAGCAGATAGGCCAGCCCGCCGGCCTGCCCCGGAACGCCCGAGAAGCCCTGCAGGTACAGCGCGCCCGACAGGCTGATGAACGAGGCCGCGCTCATCCAGTCGGCCGCCGCCGCCATGCCGTTGTACACGGGCGGAATGCGGCGCCCCGCGACGTAGTACTCGTCGGCATCGGTCGTGCGCCCGTACACGCCGATGGCCGCATAGACCATGACGGACAGGAACAGGAAGATGGGGCCGATCCAGTGGCGCGACAGGCCGCGCTGCTCGGCCCAGGCCATGACGGCCAGGAAGGCGATCACCCCGGCCACGTAGAGCGCGAGGATGCGGCGCAGCCGCCGGCCGTAGGCAGCTTGCGGCGGCGCGTCAGCCATGCGGCTTGCCGGGAGCGCCCGGGCCCGGCGCGTCGGGGGTGGACGGCGGCGTGTCCGCACCGGCCGCCGCGTTCGCGTCCTGCCGTTCGAAATGGTTCATCGCCGCGCAGTAGATCGCCACGATGCCGATGAACACCAGCACCGCGCCCTGCGACGCGATCCAGTACCCCAGCGGCCAGCCGCCCACCACCATGAACTGCAGGTCGCGGGCGAAGTAGCAGGCCCCGAAGGACACCGCGGCCCAGGCCAGCAGCAGGCCCGCCTTCAGCCAGAGGTGGCGGGCATCGTGCAGGTCGGGCGGAAAGGGATGTCCGGCCCCGGGCTCCTCGATCGCCGATGGGCGCGTGGGCATGGTGGCCGGACCGGGGCCGTCAGCGGGCCAGTTGCTGCCAGGTGGCGATCACGCTGTCGGGGTTGAGCGAGATCGACGAGATGCCTTCCTTGGCCAGCCACTCGGCGAAGTCCGGGTGGTCGCTGGGGCCCTGTCCGCAGATGCCCACGTACTTGCCCTGGGCCTTGCAGGCGGCGATGGCGCGCGACAGCAGGGCCAGCACGGCGGGATCGCGTTCGTCGAAGTCCTGCGCGAGCAGCTCGAGCCCCGAGTCGCGGTCCAGCCCCAGCGTGAGTTGGGTCAGGTCGTTGGAGCCGATCGAGAAGCCATCGAAGTACTGCAGGAACTCGTCCGCCAGCACGGCGTTGCTGGGCACCTCGCACATCATGATGACCTTCAGCTCGGCCTCGCCGCGCTTCAGGCCATGCTTGGCCAGCAGCTGGGTGACCTTGTCGGCCTGGCCCAGCGTGCGCACGAAGGGCACCATCACCTGCACGTTGGTCAGGCCCATCTCGCCGCGCACGCGCTTGATGGCGTCGCACTCCATCGCGAACGCCTCACCGAAATCGGCGCTGATGTAGCGCGCCGCGCCACGGAAGCCCAGCATCGGGTTCTCTTCCTCGGGCTCGTAGCGGCTGCCGCCGATGAGCTTGCGGTACTCGTTGCTCTTGAAGTCCGACAGGCGCACGATCACCGGCTTGGGCCAGAAGGCCGCGGCGATGGTGGCCACGCCCTCGGCCACCTTGTCCACGTAGAACGCGCGGGGCGAGGCATGGCCGCGTGCCACCGATTCCACGGCCTTCTTCAGGTCGGCATCGACGGCGGGGTAGTCCAGGATGGCCTTGGGGTGCACGCCGATGTTGTTGTTGATGATGAACTCCAGCCGGGCCAGGCCCACGCCGTCGTTGGGCAACTGGCAGAAGTCGAAGGCCAGTTGCGGGTTGCCCACGTTCATCATGATCTTGGTGCCGATCTTGGGCATTTCGCCGCGCTGCACTTCGGTCACTTCGGTTTCCAGCAGGCCGTCGTAGATCTTGCCGGTGTCGCCCTCTGCGCAGCTCACCGTCACCAGCGTGCCGTCCTTGAGCAGGCTGGTGGCGTCGCCGCAGCCCACCACGGCAGGAATGCCCAGTTCACGCGCGATGATGGCCGCGTGGCAGGTGCGCCCGCCGCGGTTGGTGACGATGGCGCTGGCGCGCTTCATCACGGGCTCCCAGTTGGGATCGGTCATGTCGGTGACCAGCACGTCGCCGGGTTGCACCTTGTCCATTTCGGCGATGTCGCTCACCAGGCGCACGGGGCCGGTGCCGATCTTCTGGCCGATGGCACGGCCTTCGGCCAGCACGGTGCCGGTGCCTTTCAGCTTGAAGCGCTGCTCGGCCTGGCCCTTGGACTGGCTCTTCACCGTCTCGGGACGGGCCTGCAGGATGTAGAGCAGGCCGTCGGTGCCGTCCTTGCCCCATTCGATGTCCATCGGGCGGCCGTAATGCTGCTCGATCACCAGGGCGTAATGGGCCAGTTGCTCCACGTCGGCATCGGACAGGGAGAAGCGGTTGCGCTGCTCGGTCGCCACGTCCACCGTCTTGACCAGCTTGCCGGTGGCGGCCTTCTCCTCGGCCGAGGCGAAGACCATCTGCACCAGCTTGGAGCCCAGGTTGCGGCGGATCACGGCCTTGTTGCCCGCCTGGAGCATGGGCTTGTGCACATAGAACTCGTCGGGGTTGACGGCGCCCTGCACCACCGTCTCGCCCAGGCCGTAGCTGCTGGTGATGAAGACCACCTTTTCGAAGCCGGACTCGGTGTCGATGGTGAACATCACGCCCGCCGCACCCAGGTCGGAGCGCACCATGCGCTGCACGCCGGCCGACAGGGCGACCACGTCGTGCGCGAAGCCCTTGTGCACGCGGTAGCTGATGGCGCGGTCGTTGTACAGGGAGGCGAACACCTCCTTCATCTTGTGCAGCACGTCGTCGATGCCGACCACGTTGAGAAAGGTTTCCTGCTGGCCCGCGAACGAGGCGTCGGGCAGGTCTTCCGCCGTGGCGGACGAACGCACGGCGAAGCTCGCCTGGGGGTTGCCTTCGGACAGTTTTGCGAAGGCTTCGGCGATCGCCTGCTGCAGGTCGGCCGGGAACGGCTGGGCCTCGACCATGGCACGGATCTCGGCGCCGGCAGCGGCCAGGGCGCGCACGTCTTCGGTGTCCAGCGCGGCGAGGCGCTTGCTGATCTTGTCGGCCAGGCCGTCGTGGGCGAGGAACTGGCGGAACGCGTGGGCGGTGGTGGCAAAGCCCGTGGGAACGCGAACGCCCTGGGGCAGCTGGGAGATCATCTCGCCGAGGGAGGCGTTTTTGCCGCCCACCGACTCGACGTCGGTCATTCTCAGGTTTTCAAACGGAACGACCAGGGCGGTCGCGTTGAAGAGTGCAGACATGGGATAGCTCCAGAAGTTGAAACTGGGTCTGCGCCTGCGCTCCGGGGGAGCAATCGCGGGCGAGCGCCCATGCACGGCGTTCGGCTTTGGTGTTGTGGTTGTGGGCCGCCGGGGTGCATGGTGAGAATTTGGATAATGGGCGCCATTGTAGGCTTGCCCTGCGCGGCCGCGCTGGCGGCGGGCTGACGGATCGTCCCCCTTCTTCGGAACCCCTGCCCATGCACACGCGCACCGTTTTCTTCATCTCCGACGGCACCGGCATCACGGCCGAAACCTTCGGCAACGCCATCCTGGCCCAGTTCGACATGAAGCCGCGCCACGTGCGCCTGCCCTTCATCGACACCGAGGACAAGGCGCACCAGGCCGTGCGGCAGATCAACCACACGGCGGACGTGGAGGGCAAGAAGCCCATCGTCTTCACCACCTTGGTCAACATGGGCGTGCTGCGCGTCATCCAGGAAGGCTGCAAGGGCATGCTGCTGGACATGTTCGGTACCTTCATCCGGCCGCTGGAGACCGAACTGGGCACCAAGTCGCACCACCGCGTGGGGCGTTTTTCCGACGTGAGCCTGAGCAAGGAATACACCGACCGCATCGAGGCGATCAACTTCAGCCTGGACCACGACGACGGCCAGAGCCACCGCGACCTGGCCGGTGCCGACGTGATCCTGGTGGGCGTGTCGCGCAGCGGCAAGACCCCCACCAGCCTGTACCTGGCCATGCAGTGCGGCCTGAAGGTGGCCAACTACCCGCTGATTCCCGAGGACTTCGAGCGGCGCCAGCTGCCCCCGGCGCTGGAGCCGCACCGCAAGAAGATCTTCGGGCTGACGATCCAGCCCGAGCGGCTTTCGCAGATCCGCAACGAACGGCGCCCCAACTCCCGGTACGCGGCGCTGGACAACTGCCGCAACGAGGTGTCCGAGGCCGAGGCGATGATGCGGCGCGCGGGCATCCGGTGGCTGTCCACGACCACCAAAAGCATCGAGGAAATCGCCACGACCATCCTGCAGGAAGTGCGTCCCGAGCGGCTGGTGTATTGAATCTGAACCGCGGCGAGTTCGCCAAAGGCAAACAATGAATCCGCAACCCATGAACAAACCGTTGCGGATCACCCTGCATGCAGCGTCCATCCTGGGCCTGCTGATCATGGCGCTTGTGCCACGAAATCCATACGACTTCATGCACGGGATGGACCCGTCCATTCCCGCCAACGCCATCGAAAACGGGTCGGGCAATGCCATCGTGGCAGCGGGTGCGATCTTTGCCCTTGTCGCAATGGTGCAGATCGCCATCGCGGCGAAGGCCTCCCGGCCACGGGCCCGCGTTCTGCCCGTGGTGCTCGTTCTGCTTGGCCTGGCGATCCTGGCGATCAAGATGGCCGGCTGAGTCGAAGAGGCCCGAGATCCGGCCCGCTTCTACCAAAGGCGCGACAGGACCGCTGGCCTACTGCACCGCCTCCGGCGCCGCGTGCCACAGGGCCTGGGGGCGGGGCTCGGGGTCGCGGTTTTCTTGCGCTGCCGCACGGCGCTCCGGCCCCGGGGTCCAGTGGGTCTGCAGGCTGCGCAGCATGGTGCGAAAGTGCGAGGTCAGCCCCGGCATCTGCGACAGGGCCTGTAGGTTCACAATGATCTTGCGGGCCATGGCATCGCGATACGGGGCCTCGGCGGTGTGCGCGTGGCCCGTCATGAGCGCCATCGTGCTGGCCAGCAGCGCCTCGGTGCAGGGCAGGCGGTATTCCTCGTCGGTGGGGTTTTCAGTGTCCGGGCGCGGTGCATCGGCAGCCATGGTCAAGCCTCCTTCGGAATTGCAACAGACCAGGCCAGCCATCGCCACACCGCGGGCAGCTTGCGGCCCGGAGAGCCAACGACACCGCACGCGGAATCCACCATCCACGGACCGGACAGCGGATGCGCCATGCGAACGGGCGCAGACCTGGATCATTTGGGAAACGAAAGCGCTGGCTCGGAGCGCTGCACCCCACGGGTGGCGCCTGGCTGGCTGCAGCACAGTATATGAGAATAATTCTCAAACGAATGGTGTCCTTCGGGCCCGGTGCGCAGTCGGGCGCAGCGCTGGCTTAGACTGGCAGGCATGCTTTTGGACTACAACCCCGACGACCTCGACGTCAAGATTTGCGAGCTGCTGGTCGCCACCAGCGATTCCGCCGACCCTGAGCTTCCTGCCGCCGTTCCGGAGGTGCTGAAACTGCTGCGCACGCGGCTGGGCATGGACGTCGCCTTCGTGTCCCAGCTCACGGCCGACCACCGCACCATCATGGCCGTGGACAGCGCGCCGGATTTCTCGCCGGTGGAAGTGGGCCGGTCCGACCCGGTCGAAGAAAGCTGGTGCCAACGGGTGGTCGAAGGCCGGTTGCCGGAGCGGATGGAAGATGCCGCGCCCTACATCGCGTCCGGCAAGGCGCCGGACCCGGGGTTCCCCATCGGCACCCATCTGAGCACGCCGGTGCGCCTGTCCGGCGGGGCGGTGTATGGCACGTTGTGCTGCTTCAGCCGCGGCGTTCGTGCCGATGCGGACATCGACCGGCTGCGTTACACGGCCAACCTGCTGGCCGCGCGGCTGGCGCCGGGTTCGGCGCGGGCTTGAGCAAGCCTGGCGCCGAATGCGGCACCGCCGGGCCATCGGGGCAGCAGATGCATGCCGGCCGCCAAATGCCCTGCCCTTCGAGTGCAATCGGCCGCGTCAGACCGCGGCATGCATCTGCAGCAGGCGCTGCCGCAGGGCCTCGGCCACCGGGCTGAGTTCGCGCGAGCGCCGCTGCAGCAGCCCCAGGGTGCGCCACAGGTCGGGCCCGGTCAGCGGCACGCCGCACACCTGGGAATGCGCGGGCGACAGCGCCAACTGCGGCAAGGCCGCCAGCCCCAACCCGGCCTCGACGAGGGCCAGCGCGCCGGTCACATGGTTGCATTCGTACCAGGCGACGGGAGGATTCGGCAGTTCCGCCATGGCCTGGTCCAGCAGCAGGCGGTTGCTGCTGCGGCTGGAGACCGACACCAGCCGCTGGCCGGCCAGTTCCTCCCAACGCACCTCGTTGCGCTGCGCCCAGGCGTGGCTGCGCGGCATGGCCAGCACGTAGCGTTCGCGCAGCAGCGGCTGGAACAGCAGCGCCGACTCCTGGGTGCCGGTGAAGCTCAGGCCGAAGTCCGCCTCGCCGCGGGCCACGGCTTCCAGCACCTGCTGGGCGTTCTCGTCGATCACGTGCACCTGCACGTCGGGCAGCGCCTGTGCGAAGGCCTGCAGCGCCCGCGGAAGCAGGTGGTTGGCCACGGACGGAACGCAGGCGATGGTCACGCGGCCCCGGCGCAACTGCACCTGGTCGCCGAAGCGCTGGACCGCCTCGTCCAGCCCGGTCAATGCCATGCGCGCCTCGTGCAGGAACTCCTGGCCCATGGCGGTCAGCTCCACCGTGCGGGTGGTCCGCTCCAGCAGCCGGGCACCGAGCGCGGATTCCAGCCGCTCCACCCGCCGGCTCAAGGCCGGGGCGGACAGGCACAGGATCTCGGCCGCCACGCGGAAGCTGGACTGGTCCGCGGTGACGACGAAGGCCTGCAGTTCCTTGAGATCGAATTTGATGCTTCGCATGCAACAGTCGTTTCGTAAATTGCAATTTACGGATCATTGTGCCCCTCCTACGATGCGCCCTTGATCGCCGGGCCAACGACCCGGCGGCGCTTTCCCGGAGACATACCCCATGCAACGACGCCCCCTCATCGCGGCAGCCTTCCTGGCCGCCAGCTTCCCCCTCGCCAGCACCGCCCAGGCGCAGGACTTTCCGCCCAAGAAGCCGGTGACCCTCGTGGTCGGCTTCGCCGCAGGCGGCTCGGCCGACATCGCCGCCCGCATCATCGCCAAGAAGCTGGGCGAGAACATCGGCCAGAGCGTGGTGGTGGACAACAAGCCGGGGGCCGGGGGCAACCTGGCCCATGCCCAGGTGGCCAACGGCCCGTCGGACGGGTCCATGCTGCTGTTCGGCTCCATCGGGCCACTGAGCATCGCACCCCATTTCATGAAGGTGGCCTACGACCCCCTCAAGGACCTGGCGCCCATCTCGATGGGCGTGGCCTTCCCGAACGTGCTGGTGGTGCCCGCGAGCACCGGCATCAAGACGCTCGGCGATTTCGTGGCCAAAGCCAAGCGCGAGCCCGGCAAGCTGGACTACGCCTCCACCGGCCCGGGCTCGGCCGCGCACCTGGCGGGAGAACTGCTCAACGACGAGGCGAAGATCGACACGCTGCACGTTCCCTACAAAGGGGGCGCCCCGGCGCTGCAGGACGTGCTGGGCGGGCGGGTCACCGCGTTCTACGCCGCACCGCCTTCGGCCCTGCCCCACATCGAATCGGGCAAGCTCATTCCCCTGGCGACCACCGGCCTGACGCGCCCGGCCTACCTGCCCAACGTGCCCACCGTGGCGGAGACCTACCCGGGCTTCAACGCCACCAACTGGTATGCCTTCGTGGCCTCGGCCAAGACGCCCAAGCCCCTGCTGGACCGCTGGAACACCGAAATCGTCAAGGTGCTCAACACGCCGGAGGTGCGCGACAACCTGCTCAAACACGGGCAGACCGCCAGCCCCACGGGCCGCGAAGAACTCGGCCAATTCATCGCGGCGGAGCATGCCAAGTGGGGCCGCATCATCCGCGAACGCAAGATCACCGCCGACTGAGACGGCAGGCCGGACGCATTCCCCCCGGAAAAATCAGGAGACAAAGGACATGCCGCTCAACCTCCCGCTCACACCGTCCCCCACCACGGCCACGCCCAGCAACGCTCGGCGCCGCGTGCTGCGCACCCTGCTGGGCACCGCCCTGGGCCTCGGCCTGGCCCTGGGGGGCGCCGCGCCGCCCGCTGCCCAGGCCGCGGAGATCCGCGTGGTCACCTCGGGCGGCTTCTCGGCCGCCTACGACCAGCTGGTGCCGCTGTACGAGCAGGCCACCGGCCACACGGTCGTCACGGCGCGCGGCGCATCGCTCGGCAACGCACCCGACTCCATCCCCAGCCGCATGGCGCGGGGCGAGCAGTTCGACATCGTGATCCTGGCCGATTCGGGGCTGGACGAATTGACGGCGCAGGGCAAGGTGCAAGCGGGCAGTCGCGTCGACCTGGCCCGCTCCATGATCGGCATGAGCGTGCGCAAAGGCACGCCCAAGCCGGACATCAGCAGCCCCGAGGCCCTCAAGCAGACCCTGCTCCAGGCCAAATCGGTCGCCTATTCCGCCAGCGCCAGCGGCACCTACCTGGTCAACGAACTGTTCCCGCGCCTGGGCGTGGCCGAGGCGATGAAGACCAAGGCCTCCAGGATCTACAGCGAACGCGTCGGCGCGGTGGTGCTGCGGGGCGATGCGGAGCTGGGCTTCCAGCAAGTGAGCGAATTGCTGCCGTTCAAGGAGCTGGAATTCGTCGGGCCCTTGCCGGACGCCGTGCAGCAGCGCGTGTTCTTCTCGGCCGGCGTGGCCGAGGGCGCGCAGAACGCGGATGCCGCCCGCCATCTGATCCGCTTCCTGGCGTCGCCGGCCGCCGCCCCGATCGTGCGCAGCACCGGCATGGAGCCCGCGGCCACGCGCTGAGCGGGCGGGCGGTCCGCACCGGCAATCGCCCTGGAGAGGCCTGAGGCCAAAACGGCCTCCAGCACAATAAACACTATGGCATTACGCTATACAAAATATAGCAATTTCACCACGGCGGTGCCTCGGTGAGGCTGGTGCGCCCCACCCGGGCAGCGCAGGCAGCCCCCCCTTGGCGATCAACGGCCGCCCTGCCCCATGGCCGGATCGCTGAAGCCGTCGCGGCCCGTCTCCACCCGCCCGGCAAAGCGGCGGACGAACCCCGGCAGCGCGCTGCACGTGACCTGGAAGTCGTACCAGCGGGCGCTGCCGCCCAGGTCCCACTGCAGGTCCTGCGCCTGGCCCGGCGCCACCGTGGCGGTCCAGGGGCCGTCCTGGCGGTAGGCCAGGGCCTGCACGCGCAGCACGGCTTCCGCAGCGCCCGCGTTCATCAAGGTCAGGTGCACGTTGCCATTGGCGATGTCGTAGCACACCCGCACTTCGGGCTGGGGCACGCCGGGGGCGCGCAGCGCGCCCAGCTGGCCCGCGAAGCTGCGGTGGAACCCGTTCGGCCCCAGCACCCACAGGTCGTAGGCGCCCGCATCGTCCGAGCCGGCATTCCAGCGGTCGTCGAGCTGCTTGCCCGCCTCCACCACGTAGCGGCGCGGGGCGCGGTCCAGGTGCAGCCGGTCGTAGACGTGGAAGACGGCCGCGCTGCTGCCGGTGTTCGAGAACAGCAGTTGCACCGTGCCCGCGGCCGGCTCCGCCCGGGCGCTGGTGTGCAGCTCGTACGGCAGCGCGCGCGAGGGCCGGGCCTGCACGGCCTGCTGCGGCAGGGCCTGCGGCGTGGGCACGGCGATCTGCGGCAGCGCCCCTTGGGCGGCGCGCAGGGCGTCGGCATCGTCCCGCGTGCGGCGGCCGGCCAGCGTGGCGAGTGGCCCGTCGTTGGGCGTGGCGAAGTTGAAGGCCGTGGTGAGGTCGCCGAACACCGCGCGGCGGTAGGGGCTGATCTGCGGCTCCTGCACGCCGAAGCGGGCTTCGAGAAAGCGCAGCACGGAGGTGTGGTCGAAGTTCTGCGAATTCACCCAGCCGCCGCGGCTCCACGGGGAGATCACCCACATCGGCACGCGCGGCCCAGGGCCGTAGCAGTCGCCATCGGGCGGCGGCATGCCGGTGCCGGGGACCGGGGTGTGCGTGTAGTACTCGTAGGCCATGTCCCGGTCGCTCAGCGTGGACTTGCCGATCTTGCCGCCGCTCGCATCCAGCGACGGCGCGCACGGCGGCGGCAGGTGGTCGAAGTAGCCGTCGTTCTCATCGAAGTTGATGAGCAGCACGGTCTTGCTCCACACATCGGGATTGGCCGTGAGGGCATCGAGCACCTCCTGCACGTACCAGCCGCCCTGCACCGGGCTGGAAGGGCCCGGGTGTTCGGAGTACGTGGCGGGCGGCACGACCCACGACACCTGCGGCAGCGAACCGTCGAGCACCGCCTTGCGGAAGGTGCCGAGAAAGCCGCCGTCCGGCATGGTGTTGGCAATGCCCTTGTAGAGCGGGTTGCCGGCGTTGTCGCTCGCGCGGTCGTAGGCGGGGTTGACGTCGCGGTCGTGGTAGACCGGCTTGCCCGAGGCGAGGTTGGCCTGTCGGTACTGCGGAAAGCCGAAGAGCGGGTTGTCGGTGAAGTTGTCGGGCATGTTCTGGTAGACCATCCACGAGACGCCGGCCTTTTGCAGCCGCTCGGGGTAGGTGGCCCAGTCGTAGCCGCCGGTGCGGATGTCGGTGTCCGAATCGAGCTCGTCCAGGGCGTTGTTCACCACCACCCGGCCGGAGGGGCCCGTGGCGCCGTTGGTGCCGGTCCAGTGGAACAGCCGGTTGGAATTGGTGCCGCCGTGCAGCGAGCAGAAGTACGCATCGCACACCGTGAAGGCTTCGGCCAGGGCGAACTGGAACGGGGCCTCCTGCTGCGTGTAGTAGCCCATGGACTGGGGCTGCTTGTAGCGCGCCCACTCCAGCATGCGGCCGCGGTCCCAGGCGTTGCGCGCGTCGACCCAACTGTGGGGCGTACCGCTCACGCGCTGGGCATTGCCGGCCTTCTGGTCCAGGTGGTAGGGCAGCACGGGCGCGCCGTTCTTGTCCAGCTGCTGCCACACGCTGCGGCCGCCGGCCACGGGGATGGTGAACCGGTCGCCGAAACCGCGCACGCCGGGCAAGGTGCCGAAGTAGTGGTCGAAGGAGCGGTTTTCCTGCATGACGATCACGACGTGCTCCACGTCCTGGATCGTGCCGGTGCGGTGGTTGGCCGGAATGGCCAGGGCCCGGCGGATGCTGGGCGGGAACAGGCTCAGCGCCGCGGCGGACGCGGTGGTGCCGGCCGCGGCCTGGAGGAACTTGCGTTTCCGGGAATCGATGGTCATGGTGTGCTCTGCGTGGGTTCGACGGGGAAGGCGTGCGCGATCAAGGGGCGCAGCGCAGCTGGGTCTTTTCGGCGCCGGGGGCATCGGCGGAGGTGCCGCCTCCGCCACTGCCGCCGCAGCCCGCCAAGGCCAACGCCATCGCCGAACCGGCCAGAAACATGAAGAGCGGCCGCGCCCAGCGGGGGCGCGATCGGGGGGCTGCAGGGGTCAAGGTCATGGAAGGGTCTCGCGGGTCGAGTGGATCAAGCGGCGGACTGGGCCAAAGACCGAACTTCGGGGCGACCGCCTTGCAGTTGCAGAAAAGTGCATAAACGCAGGAATCTGCAACCCGAATGATCCGCCCGCACCATGTCAGCGCCATGACGGCAGTGGCCTTCCTGGGGAAGGGGCGCCCTTCTCCCGCGCACGGCAGAACGACAAAAAGCACAAGGCGGCCCCGAAGGCCGCCTTGTGCTTTGAAAAGACAGAAAAGAAGGAGCGGAGCGCGGGGCGCCCCGTCATCCACCAAGCGCCCGGGCGCCTGCGATCACGCCGGTGCGGTGGTGCGGATCAGGTGGTCGAATGCGCCCAGGGCCGCCTTGGCGCCCTCGCCCGCCGCGATGATGATCTGCTTGTACGGCACAGTGGTCACGTCGCCCGCGGCGAACACGCCCGGCACGTTGGTGCGGCCATGCGAGTCCACCACGATTTCGCCGAACTTCGACAGCTCCACCGTGCCCTGCAGCCACTGGGTGTTGGGCAGCAGTCCGATCTGCACGAAGATGCCTTCCAGCGCCAGTTGCTTCGCTTCGCCGCTCGCGCGGTCCTGGTAGGCCAGGCCCGTCACGCGGTTGCCGTCGCCCAGCACCTCGGTCGTCTGCGCCTGGGTGATGACGGTCACGTTGGGCAGGCTGCGCAGCTTGCGCTGCAGCACGGCATCGGCCTTCAGCTCGGCCGCGAACTCCAGCAGCGTGACGTGCGCCACCACGCCGGACAGGTCGATGGCCGCCTCCACGCCGGAGTTGCCGCCGCCGATCACCGCCACGCGCTTGCCCTTGAACAGCGGTCCGTCGCAGTGCGGGCAGTAGGTCACGCCCTTGGTGCGGTACTGGTCTTCGCCGGGCACGTTCATGTTGCGCCACCGCGCGCCGGTCGAGAGGATGACGGTGCGCGAGCGCAAGGTGCCGCCGTTTTCCAGCTCGACTTCGATCAGGCCGCCTTCCGCTGCGGCGGGCTTCAAGGCCTTGGCGCGCTGCAGGTTCATCAGGTCCACCTCGTAGTCGTGCACGTGCTGCTCCAGCGCCGCTGCGAACTTGGGGCCGTCCGTCTTGCTGATCGAGATGTAGTTCTCGATGTCCAGCGTGTCGTTGACCTGGCCGCCGAAGCGCTCCGCGGCCACGCCGGTGCGGATGCCCTTGCGGGCGGCATACACGGCGGCCGCGGCGCCGGCCGGGCCACCGCCGACCACCAACACGTCGAAGGCTTCCTTGGCCGAGAGCTTGGCCGCATCGCGCGCCGCCGCGCCGGTGTCCAGCTTGCCCACGATCTCTTCCACGGTCATGCGGCCCGAGCCGAACACCTGGCCGTTCATGAACACCATGGGCACGGCCATGATTTCGCGGTCGGTCACTTCCTGCTGGAAGGCGCCGCCTTCGATCACCGTGGTCTTGATGCGCGGGTTGAGGATGGCCATCAGCGACAGCGCCTGCACCACGTCCGGGCAGTTGTGGCAGGTCAGGCTCATGTAGACATCGAACTCGAAGTCGCCATCGAGGGCCTGGATCTGCTCGACCACGTCCTGCTCCACCTTCGGGGGGTGGCCGCCGGTCCACAGCAACGCCAGCACCAGCGAGGTGAATTCATGGCCCAGCGGCAGGCCGGCGAAGCGCAGGTGGGTCTGCGTGCCGGCGCGCTGCAGGCTGAACGAGGGCTTGCGCGCGTCGTTGCCGTCGGTGCGCAGGGTGATCTTGTCGCTGCGCAGGCCCTGGATGATTTCCAGCAGTTCGCGGGTCTGGGTGGAAACCTCGCTGCCGTCCAGGGACGCCACGATCTCGAACGGTTGCGTCACGCGCTCCAGGTAAGCCGAAAGTTGGGTTTTGAGTTGGTCGTCGAGCATGGTGGTGTCCTTTGCGATTCGAGTTATGTCGTTGGGCGGTGCGGCCAGTGCCGGGCACGGAGCGGAGAAATCGGGGGTGAGCGGGCGAAAAAAAGCCGGACGGCATGGCGCGCACGCCATGCTGCTGTCCGGCCAGGGGCGCCCGGGGCGCCCCGCTCCTGCGGGAGGCCGAGGGGCTTAGATCTTGCCGACCAGATCCAGGGAAGGCGTCAGCGTCTTGGCGCCTTCCTTCCACTTGGCGGGGCAGACCTGGCCTGGGTTGGCGGCGGTGAACTGGGCCGCCTTCAGCTTGCGCAGGGTTTCCGACACGTCGCGGGCGATTTCGTTGGAATGGATTTCCTGGGTCTTGATCACGCCATCGGGGTTGATCACGAACGTGCCGCGCAGTGCCAGGCCTTCTTCAGGAATGTGCACGCCGAACGCGTTGGTCAGCTGGTGCGTGGGGTCGCCCACCAGGGGGAACTTGGCCTTGCCGACGGCGTCGGAGGTTTCGTGCCACACCTTGTGCGAGAAGTGCGTGTCGGTCGTCACGATGTAGACCTCGGCGCCGGCCTTCTGGAACTCGGCATAGTTGTCGGCCGCGTCTTCGATTTCGGTGGGGCAGTTGAAGGTGAAGGCCGCCGGCATGAAGATCAGGACGGACCACTTGCCCTTGAGGTTGGCTTCGGTCACTTCAATGAAGTCGCCCTTGCCGTCGCGGTTCACGAAAGCGGTGGTCTTGAAGGGCTGGACTTGCGTATTGATCAGGGACATTGCTGTTTCCTAGGTTGATGGCTGAACACGAAAACCTGAAGTTTAGGCGCTCCCAACCCATCAATCCAATTAATTGACTTCATCAAGTCGATTGCCACAGGCTATAAAAAGCAAGGGGCTCGGTGGCGTGGGCAGGAGCGAACGACTGTATCTGAGGACGCCCAACGCGAACACAACTCAGCATCAAACGCAGCCATACCGCCCGGGCAGGGAGATTGCCTTGCGCCACATGGCCCGCGTCATGACAATCGCAGCCCAAACCCACACAAGGAGAATCTCCATGCAAGGCGACGCACAGGTCATTTCGCATCTGCAGGCCCAGCTCAAGAACGAACTGACGGCCATCAACCAGTATTTCCTGCACTACCGGATGCTCAAGCACTGGGGCTTCGACAAGCTGGCGAAGAAGGAATACGAAGAGTCGATCGGCGAGATGAAGCATGCCGACAAGCTCATGGACCGCATCTTCATGCTGGACGGCCTGCCCAACCTGCAGGACCTGGCCAAGCTGCAAGTCGGCGAGGACGTGCCCGAGATCCTCGAATGCGACCTGCGCTCCGAGCGCGGCGCCCAGGCCACCATCAAGGACGGCATCGCCCACTGCGAAACGGTGCGCGACTATGTCTCGCGCGATCTGCTCCAGGGCATCTTGGACGACACCGAAGAGCACATCGACTTCCTCGAAACGCAGATCGACCTGCTGGCCAAGGTCGGGCTGCAGAACTACCTGCAGTCGCAGATGGGCGAGATCGAATAACGCCCCGACCGCCCGGCACCCGCCCCCGGGTACCCCGCGCTCCAGCCGGCCTTCGGGCCGGTTTTTCGTTTTCGGGCCGGTCCCGCCCCTCAAAGTGTGGCGCGCACGCATCAGGTGGCGTGCCCATGGCGCCCAAGTTCCCACTGTTTGTTGCGATTGCACACAACGGAATGCGAACGATTCTCATGAAACCTAGAATACCGGCCTAGCCAGCCAGCCAGTCAGTTCACCCCGGGCCCCGTGCCCCGCCTGCAGCCAGCGCCCCAACCTGCATGGAGCCTTTCGATGCTGCACTGTCCTGCGCGCGCCTGTTTCGCCACCCCGGCCGATCACCCTTTTTCCGTCACCCATTCCCGCGCGGCCGCCATCGCTCCGGTGGGCGCCGCCCGGCCATGAAGGCGGCCTGCGTCGACTGGCGCTACCGCCTGGCGATCACCTCCCGCGCCCTGGCGGGGGGGCTGGGTGGCTACGCGCTGGCGGCCGCCGCCACCGCCGCCCTCACCCTCGGCCTGATGCCGTTCATGCCGCGTGTGGAGGCGGTGCTCACCGCCACGCTGCTGTCGTGGCTGGTCTATGCCTGCGCCGTGGCCTGGGCCTTCTATGCACGCACGGCCTGGGGCGCCTGGGCCGCCCTCGGGCTGCCGGCGCTCGCACTGGGCGCGCTGGCGATGGCGCCCCGCTGGCTGGGGGGCGCATGAAGCCGAAGACCGCACCCGAGCGCGAGGGTTTCCGCCAGGCCATGGCCTGGCTGCACACCTGGTCCGGCCTGATCCTGGGCTGGCTGCTGTTCGCCATCTTCTTCACCGGCACGCTGAGCTTTTTCAAGACCGAGTTCAACCTGTGGATGCGGCCCGAGCTGCATGCCCTGCCGCCCGCCAGCGCCGACGTGGCCGAGCGCGCGCAGCAGGCGCTGCACCGCAAGGCGCCCGACGTGACGCAGTGGTTCATGCGGCTGCCCGACGAGCGCCAGCCCGGCGTGACCATCCTGTGGCGCGGCAAGGAGGGCGGGCGCTTCAAAACCCTGCTGATGAACCCGCAGACCGGCGAGGCCATCGAGACGCGCGACACCATGGGCGGCGAGTTCTTCTACCGCTTCCACTTCGAGCTGCGCACCGCGCAAAAGGGCCGCTGGACGCTGGAAGGCCGCTGGGTGGTGGGCGTGGCGACGATGCTGATGTTCATCGCGCTGCTGACCGGCGTGGTCACGCACCGGCGCATCTTCAAGGACTTCTTCACCTTCCGGCCCACCAAGGGCGGGCAGCGGGCGTGGCTGGACGCGCACAACGTCTCGGGCGTGCTGGTGCTGCCGTTCTATCTGATGATCACCTTCAGCGGGCTGATGATCTTCCACTCGATGTACATGCCCTCGGGCATTGCCGCGGCCTATCCCGGCCCCAAGGGCACGGATTCGCAGACCTACTTCGCCGAGATGCAGGGCGACACGGCCTCGGGGCGCAGCGCGCGCCGCGCACCGGGCGAGGCCGTTCCGGCGCTGCCCCTGACCGATCTGGCGCCCGTGCTGGCCAGCGCGCACCGCACCTGGGGCGATGCGCGCATCGGCGGGCTCAGCGCCCGCCGCGACGGCGACCGGGCCGTGATCGAGGTCACCCGCCACGACGGCGACCGCCTGCAGTACGGCCCCGCCCGCATGCGCTTCGATGCCGTCACCGGCGAGACGCTCGCGCTGATCGACCCCGATTCGCCCGCCCTGCGCACCTACCGCGTGCTCTACGGCCTGCACCTGGCGCGTTTCGCCGGGCCGGGCATGCGCTGGGGCCTGTTCGGCTTCGGCGTGCTGGGCAGCCTGATGATCGCCACCGGTATGGTGCTTTGGAGCGTCAAGCGCCGCCAGCAGGCGCAGCGCAAGGGCGCCGCCGCGCCGCCGCTGCGGCGCGGCGAGCGCCTGGTGGCCAGCCTCAACGTGGCCCTGCTGGGCGGCCTGCCGCTGGCCACGGGCGTGTTCCTGGCCTCCAACCGGCTGCTGCCGCTGGACCTGGACGGCCGGGCCGATGCCGAGCTGTCGTGCTTCTTCGGCGCGTGGGGCCTGGCCCTGCTGATCGGCATCGTGCGGCCGGACCGCTGGGGCTGGAGCGCGTTGCTGGGCCTGGCGGGCGCGGTGTTCGCCGCGCTGCCGGTGTTGAACGCCTTCACCACGCACACCCACCTGGGCGTGACGCTGCCGGCCGGCGAATGGATGTGGGCCGGCATGGACCTGTCGTTCCTGGCCACCGGCGCCCTGCTCGGCTGGATGGCCTGGCGGCTGCGCCCCGCGCGCGGGGCGAAAGCGGCCGCCGCCCAGGGCCGGTCCACCGAGACCGGCTCCGCCACGCCCCCTAGCACCCCCTCCACCCCTGCCGCAGGAGCCTGACCGCCATGTTCGAATTCTTTCTCTGCTTTGCCGGCTGGTCGGGCCTGGCGCTGGGCATGGACCGCCACCACCAGGACGCCTGGAACCGCGAAGGCGGCGAGCGCCAGCTGCGCACGCTGCGCCGCGTGGGCTGGGCGCTGCTGGCGCTGTCGCTCGTGCATGCCGCCGCGTGGCCGGGCGACAGCACCGCCGCGCTCAGCGTGACGTGGTGGACCATGGCCCTGTCGCTGGCCGCCGTGTGCGCCACGGCCGTGGCCACCTGGCAGCCGCGCCGCCTGCCCGTGCTGGGCCTGGTGGCCGGTGCCGCGGCCCTGCTGGCGCTGGCGCTCTAGCCCAGGGCCCGCCGACCGGCTTCGCGCCCGGTTCCGTTTTTCCAGCCACCCGCAGCCCCCCGGGCGCGCGGGAAGCCATGTTCTCCACGCCGTGTCGTTTCTTTTATCGACGGAAAGCCTTTCATGCGATTGCCTCCCCTGAACGCCATCACCGCGGCCGCATGGCTCGCTGCGGCCACCACCGCCCACGCCCAGACGGCGGCGCCCACCGTGGCCCTGCCCGAGGTGAAGGTGACCGATGCCCCGCAGGGCGAGGCCACCGAGGGCTCGGGCCAGTACATCGCCCGCGAGATCAGCGTGGGCAAGCTGGTGCAGTCGCCGCGCGAGACGCCGCAGTCGGTGAGCGTGATCACGCGCCAGCGGCTCGATGACATGAACCTCACCAAGCTGGAAGACGCCGTCAAGCAGACCACCGGCGTGAACGTGACGCGCCTGGATGGTGCGGGCAACTACAACACCATCCAGTCGCGCGGCTTCGACATCGGCGCGCTGCTGCTGGACGGCGTGCCGATCCCGCAGGGCCCCAACTACGCCACCGCGATGGACACCGCCATCTACGACCGCATCGAGGTGCTGCGCGGCCCGTCCGGCCTGCTGCAGGGCGCGAGCGAGCCCGGCGGCACCATCAACCTGGTGCGCAAGCGCGCGCAGTCCGCGCTGGGGCTGAACGCCAACGTGTCCGCGGGGTCGTGGAACATGCGGCGCGCCGACGTGGACCTGACCGGCGCGCTCAACGCCGCGGGCACGCTGCGCGGCCGCGTGGTGGCGGTGAAGGACGACCGCGACAGCCACGTCGCCACGCTGAAGAACGACAAGACCCTGGGCTACGGCACGCTGGAGCTGGACATCACCCCGTCCACCACGCTGTCGGTCGGCCACACGCGCCAGAAGGTGCGCGCCACGGTGGACCAGGGCCTGCCCGCGTATGCCGACGGCCGGCTGCTGGACGTGCCGCGCTCCACGTTCGCGGGCATCGCCGCCAACCGCCAGGACCTGGACAACACCGACACCTTCGCCGAGCTGGAGCACCGCCTGTCCAATGGCGGGCAGGTCAAGTTCGTGGCGCACGACGTGCACCGCGAATCGCTGTACCGCTCGGTGCGGGCCAATTCGGCCGTGGCCGCCAACGGCAACTACCAGCTGCAGTCGGTGGACTTCCAGCAGGACCTGAAGGACCGCAACTACGACCTGTACATCGCCTCGCCGCTGTCGCTGGCCGGCCGCACGCATCGCGTGCTGCTGGGCGTGAGCCACACGACCAGTGAAAGCCTGGACGGCAACTCCGCCTTCGGCGCGCCCCGCACCGCCAACATCTTCAATCCGCAGTACGACCTGCCCTACCCCAGCATCACGCTGCCCGGCTTTCAGAGCGCCACCCGGCGCACCGAGAACGCGCTGTACGGCCAGGCGCAGGTCAGCGTGGCCGAGCGCCTGAAGGTGCTGGCCGGCGGGCGCCTGTCCTGGGCCAAGGCCGAGACGCGCACGCTGAGCACGGGCCAGACCACGGCCACCGCCGACCCCGGACGGCAGTTCATCCCCTCGGTGGCCGCGATCTACGAGCTGAACGAAAACCTGTCGGCCTACACGAGCTATGCCGAGACCTTCGTGGTGCAGTCCAGCCTGGACCGCGCGGGCCGCCTGCTCACGCCGCGTTCGGGCTCGCAGATCGAAGCGGGCGTGAAGGGCGAGTTTTTGAACAAGCGCCTGCAGACGCACTTCGCCCTCTTCCGCATCCTGGACAAGGACCGCGCCATCGCCGACCCGGACGTTCCCACCGCCTCCCTGGCCGGCGGCAAGGTGCGCGCGCAGGGCTTCGAGACCGAGGTGAGCGGCCAGGTCGCGCCCGGCTGGGACGTCCTCGCCGGCTACGCATTCACCGCCACCAAGTACCTGCAGGCCCCCGTGTCGCAGCAGGGCCAGGTGTTCAGCCCCATCACGCCGCGCCACAGCGTGAACCTGTCCACCCGCTATGCCTTCAAGGGCCCGGTGCTGCAGGGGCTGAGCGTGGGCGGCGGCATGAGCTACCGCAGCGAGTTCTTCGCGCAAAGCGGCACGGTGCGCCTGACCTCGGGCGACTACGCGCTGTTCAACGCCCAGGTGGCCTACCAGATCAACGACAAGCTTTCGGTGAGCCTGAACGTGGACAACCTGTTCGACAAGACCTACTACGAGAAGGTCTCCAGCCTGGGCCGCCAGAACTTCTACGGCGAGCCGCGCCGCGTGACGGTGGCGCTCAAGGCGCGCTACTAGGCGCACGGCCGAGCGGGGCCCCGATGCAGCCGGCCGCCATGGCCCTTTTGCACCAAAACGGCCTCCAGCGCATGTTCTTCTAGGGCATACCGCTATTTATTTGATAGCAAACGTTTTTTCAACCTCTGTTTCACAGGAGCTTTCCGATGTCCACCTTGCTCAAGCCCATCACCGCCGCCGTGCTGTCCGCGCTGGCGGCCACGGCCGTCCAGGCCCACCAGGTCTGGATCGAGGCCAGCGGCGCCCAGGCCCGCGTGCAGTTCGGCGAATACGCCGACGGCCTGCTGGAAAAGTCGCCCGGTGCGCTCGACAAGTTCAAGGGCGTGCCGGTGCTCGAGCAGCAGCAGCCACGCGGCGGCGAGGCCCGGCGCATCGAAGGCCAGCGCACCGCCACCGCGTTCACCTACGCCCTGCCGGCGCCGGCCGACACGCTGTTCGCCGAGGCGCCGTACCCGCTGATCGACCGCACCAAAGCCGGCCAGCCACCGCTGCTGTGGCGCCCCGCCGCGCGCTGGGTGGCCAGCCTGGCGCAGCCCGTGGCCGCCACCGCGCCGCTGGACGTGGTGCCCACCGGCAAGGCGGGCGAGCTGCGCGTGGTGTTCAACGGCAAGCCGCTGCCCAAGGCCCAGGTGACCCTCGTCTCGCCCTCGGGCTGGGCCCGCGAGGCCGCCACGAATGCCGAAGGCACGGTGCACTTCGAGCTGCCCTGGAAGGGCCAGTACGTGGCCGAGGTCAAGCACAGCGACAAGCAGCCCGGCGAACACGCAGGCGAGAAGTACGGCGAGGCCAGCTACCTCACGACGCTCACCTTCGTGCAGGCGGCCGGCATGGAATCGCCCCCGCTCCCCGCCCCGGCCGCGCACTGACCGCCGCGCCGGGCCGGCGCTGACCGGCCCACCCTCACCGAAGACCTTTCACGGCCGCCGCGCCGTGACGGCGGCGGCGCCCTGCGCGCCGCATTTTTAAACCGAACAGCCCTCCTGCCAGCGGATTCATTGTCAGGAGTGCTATTGAAAAAGTAGCAGCATGACCTCGCACCTCCTTCCCCCGCGTGCCCACGGCGCGCCCTGCCGCCCCTTGCCCCTGGCCGCCGCCCTGCACACCGCGATCGCGCTGCTGTGCGGCCTGGGCGCCAGCGCCGTCCAGGCCCAGTCCGCCGCGCCCGTGGCGGAAACCACGCTCGCCCCCGTGACCGTCAAGGCCGGCGCGGACCAGGAAAGCCCCACCGCGCCCGTCAGCGGCTTCGTCGCCAAGCGCGCCCTCTCGGCCACCAAGACCGACACGCCGCTCATCGAAACCCCGCAGGCCATCAGCGTGGTCACGCGCGACCAGATGGAGGCGCAAGGCGCGCTGACCCTGCGCCAGACCACGGCCTACACCGCCGGCATGGTGTCCAACTACTTCGACAGCCGGGTGGACAACTTCACGGCACGCGGCGGCAGCGTGACGCAGTACCAGGACGGCCTGCTGCGCACCTACGGCACCTACAACAACACCAAGGCCGAGCCCTACCTGCTGGAGCGCGTCGAATTCCTGCGCGGCCCCTCGTCCGTGCTGTACGGCCAGGGCAGCGTGGGCGGCGTGCTCAACCTCACCAGCAAGCGCCCGCAGGCCGAGCCGCTGCGCGAAGTGCAGGTGCAGATGGGCAACTACGCGCGCAAGCAGATCGCCGCCGACATGACCGGCCCGCTCACCCAGGACGGCGAGTGGCTCTACCGGCTGGTGGCCGTGGGCCGCGACAGCGACTCGCAGGTCGACCACGTGAGCGACGACCGCCTCATCCTCGCCCCGTCGCTCACCTGGAAGCCCAGCGCCGCCACCTCGCTCACGCTGCAGTTCACGCACCAGAAAGACCAAAGCGGCTCGCTGATCGGTTTCTTTCCGTGGCAGGGCACGCGGCTGTCCAGCCCCTACGGCCAGATCCCGACCTCGACCTTCATCAGCGAACCGGGCTGGGACGCCTTCGACACCGAGAACAACTCCTGGGGCTATCTGTTCAGCCACCGCCTGAACGACCAATGGACGGTGCGCCAGAACCTGCGCCGCACGGTGAGCGAAGTGGACTACCGCAGCATCTACACCAGCTTCAGCGCCAACCGCGCCACCGGCCGGCCGGCGCGACCGGTGTTCAATGCGGACAACCGCACCTTGCTGCGCGACGCCTCCTGGCAGATCAACTCCAGCCGCCTGCTGTTGGCGGACACGCAGATCGAAGGCAAGGTGCAGGCCGGCGCCACCGAGCACACGCTGCTCTTCGGCATGGACGCGCAGCGCAACGAAACCAGCCAGTCCACGTGGTTCCAGACCATCTCGGGCATCGACGCGTATGCACCGGTGTACGGCAACTTCACGGCGCCCTCGGCCTCCGCGCTGGTGCGCCAGCCCAACGTCACGCAGCGCCAACTGGGCTTTTACGCCCAGGACCAGGTCCGCTGGGGCCGCTGGACGGCCACGCTCGGCCTGCGCCACGACAGCGCCAAGACCGAGACGGTCGGCCGCCCCGCCGCCGCCGTGGACGACACCGCCTGGACCAAGCGCGTCGGCGCCACCTACCAGGCCGATGGCGGCTGGGCACCGTACGTGGGCTACTCCGAATCGTTCCAGCCGCTGGGCGGCGTGGACTTCTTCGGTACCCCGTTCAAGCCCCAGCGCGGCGAGCAGTGGGAAGCCGGCGTGAAGTGGCAGCCGCAGGACCGGGGCATCAGCGCCTATGCCGCCGTGTACCAGCTGCGCGAGAAGAACCGCAAGACCAACGACCCCTCCAACCCGCTCAACAGCCTGCAGCTCGGCGAGGTGAAAACCAAGGGCTTCGAGACCGAGATGACCGCCAGCCTGGCCCGCAACTGGGACTGGACGGTGGGCTACGCCTACACCGACGCCGTCATCTCGCGCAGCAACGCCGGCGACCAGGGCCTGCCCGTGGCCAGCGTGCCCAAGCACACGGCGTCGAGCTGGCTCATGCACCGCTTCGCGGCCGAAGGGCGCGGCGGCTGGACGGTGGGCGCGGGCGTGCGCTACACCGGCTCGCAGTGGACCGGCACCACGGCCATCACCACGCCATCGGCGCTGATCGCCGATGCCATGGCGGCCTATGACGCCGGCAGCTGGCGCCTGGCCTTCAACGTGGTCAACCTGGCCGACAAGGTGCAGATCACCCAGTGCCTGGCGCGCGGCGACTGTTTCTACGGCCAGCGCCGCACGTACACGATGACGGGTACCTACCGGTTCTGAACCTAAGAGTTATCCCGGCAGGCAGAGCCAGCACTGCTCGCTTGCCGGAGCCCAGCCGATAGTAGCCACCGCTTGATCATCCAGCAGTTGCTGCAAAGACAACAGCCATAGTCAGCCGACAACACAATAAGGAACCTCTCAAAACCCCAATCCCAGCCACCAAGCACCTTTAAATCAACGAGTTACGACGCTCAAACTTGCAAATCCGGAGATTTTGAGAGGTTCCCCGACGGTTGAGAAAATGCAGCACTGGCCTTTGGAGAGATTAAAGAGAAAGATTCTTGTGCCATACACGAAGCAAGAATCTTTCGTAAAGAACGCTGATCTGGAAGAAATTTTTTATTCAACAAGGCCCCATAGATGCGCCACAACGTGCCTACGGCATAACCTGAGAAGGTGTGAGTCTTTCGCAGTTCATGCATTCAGGTGGGATGTTTTCAAAAACAACATCATTGCCTATTTGAACAACATTCAGCGGCGACTCAAACCACCAGTACAGCTGCCCATTCATCCACATATCGACCACCTTGCTTTCACCCAGAAGAACTTCCGGATCGTTTCGATACAAGCGAACGAATGTAGGAATTTTCATTTTGTAATGAATAATCCGCTGAATGAAAGAAGCGTCATAGTATTCCACCCGATAAACGTGGCGCGGGCTGAGCGACGTATGAGAAAGTTTCGGTTTGGATGCATACCATAGACCGACGAAAGCAAGCATGCAAAGAAGCGTGATGACAACCCGGTGAAGGTGGCGTTTGTTCTTTTTTGGGGTGTTCATAAAGTGAATTTTTGAGAAAATGGAAGGTGCACGCGGTATACGTCAGACAGCACCATGAAATCTCCCCCTTTATTGTTTTTACTACGCCACTTCTGAAAATCACCATTGTTTACGTAATATTTCCGCCTCTCCACATCCGAAGGCTTTTCGTCAACGGTTGAGTCTTCAATTTGGATAGTTAATATGGTGGAGAGCCCACATTCAACGCCACTGAAACCCCAGCAGCCAAGAGGTTGCGATATCAACGAAGCATCATTGAAATCGTAAGAATCTCGCAAATAAAAACCTAGCTCATCAATTTCAATGAGGATTTTTCCACCCGATTGAGGGGTGACAATTCCAGAAACAGCAATGTTGAGCTGGGACTCTCCCATGGCACCATAGAAGTCATCCATGGGGTCACCCGATTTGCCAACGCCCAAATAATTGACTTGAAAGAGATCATCAATAATCTTGGCTGGTTGGTCCAGGTTACCGAAACGCCAGCATTGCTGCGTTCGCTGACGAGATTCTCGGACAACCCGGCGCTTCAAAAGAGTCAATCCCGCAGTGCTGGGCCACTTAGCCTGTAGTTGAGCCACTGCCGTCTGGACGCGAGCGAATTTCAGCGCCCACGCCATAGTGACAGTCGTCTCGTCAAGCTGCGTCGTGGGCAACTGGCTAAGCCGATTTCCCTCAGCACTGCGTTTGGCTTCTGGAGAAAGCGCAAATGACGCACCATTGAACCACCGGTCCATCAAACTGGCAGCTACGGGCCAGCCCAATCGTGAACGCATCACATTGGGGATGTCGCGCAGTTGGAAAACTTTGGTTTGGTAAGTTGGTTCTTTCTTTTTAGAATTTCCGCTGATTGCAGCCAGCGCATCTTGCAATATATCGGTCATAAAATTTCTCTTTTTAATATTTCTTTCCATCATTTCGAGCGCGTCCACCGTCCGCTACATATCGGCGTGGCTCAAGGCAATTTGTAGTGACTCGGCCCATTCATCAAATAATTAGCAGTCTTGATTTTTGGGAACCTCCCAAAACCCCGATGCCAGCCACTCAACACCTTTATAAATCAAAGAGTTACGGCGCTCAAACCTGCAAATTCAAAGGTTTTGAGAGGTTCCCAATAGGCACCACGGAAGCAATGCTAAAGGAAATTATTTTTGATTTTCTTCATGGTTTAATTTCCCCCAAAGATTCGATGATTTTTTGTGATTCGACGCGTCCCAGATCCCGTTGCTCTTTAGAAATTCCGGATTCAGCTCTATTGAGAAAATCGCTTTTAAGCAGAGCTTGGCGTTTCGATTCATCACGACCGACCAAATAATGCCAAGCGTGCGCATAAGCATATGAGCGCACGGGATCGTAAAGATCACTGAAAACCGCACCGGGACGTTCAGTTACGGGCTTGTTGTCGTACACATCCGAAAGAAGTAGAAAGGCCCCTATCTGCCCTTGACGTGCAGCCACGTTCAACCACGAAACCGCCTGTGTCTGCCACTCTTTAACTCCTGGATTTTCAAGGGTCTGGGGCCCAGTGGTTGCGCCCCATCTGCCTAAAGGTCCCGCCGTATAGAAAGCGACCATCGCGTCCAAATCACCGTCTCTGGCCCAATTGCCGAGAATCTCCGAGCGCAATTCGTAGTCAGCATCCGAAAGGCGGGCGCACATCTCGCTTTGCGTCTTCACCATAGAGTCAAGGGCAGCAGTTTGGGCAGTTACACCTGTACGGCTCTTTTCTGCCACCGCTGCTTCTCTGTTTAGCTCCGTAGAAGCACAAAAAGAGAGTCCTGCAATGACTTCCTCCTGAATTGACCGACCCTTTTTTCCTTGCCGATAATCCACCACACCTTGCCAAACGGGGCGTATCGGCATTTTCAAACCGTTGACAAGCACCTTGGCACTGGCAGGCTGGGAAGCATTTTTATCATCCCTACCCAATGCGCCGGAGGCACTGGCACTCAAAGGCTGGAGATTTAAGTTCGCAACAGGAGCGATTTTTGTAGATCTATTGACTGGCAGGGCGTCGCCTTCCCAGTGGGCCACTGTTACTGCACCTGCGGCAATTAATAATCCACCAACGATGAAGACCTTACGACTTTTCATTAGAAAACCTTTTTTGCATTTTCATCTCGACGACTTCTCACTCTCTCATTATCAAAATATTTGCCCGCATCAATATTAACGGCTTTCAGGCTTCGATTTTGCGGGCAGTAGCATCGCTTCAAGGCGGCTGATTCATCGCTCAGGAATGGGTCGTTGCTTCTTGGAATGGGTGTGAATGTGGCTGAAGGTGTGCCCAACGCTCTGACTCAAGCGCCATCTCCGACACAGAAAGTTGCGGAGTGAAATGAACACCAATGCAACTCAGACTTCTGGCAAATTTCCAAAAGCCACAGGAACTGGAAAGTTCTCTCACCACGGTGATTGGAATTTTGTAGTTTTGGGCAAGGTAATTCAGCAACGCAGTGCCGTACCCCTGCCTCCGATACGCGCTAAAAATTTCAACGTTATACACGTAGACACGATCATTCAAGGGTGATACCGCATAACAAGCCTCTCCCACAGTCGTTCCCTGCTGGTTCTTGATGACGGCTTTCACGTCTGGATTGGGAGCCGTGAAAGTCATGTCGTAAGTTCTGGTCACATCCATGGTGATTTTTGGAACGTGAGCCAGCTTACGTTGCACGCGCCATCTGGACAAAATGCTGATCATCTTATTCTCCCCATAATTTATACAAATACGAAGCAAGTCTTCGAAGACCCTGCCCAGGCAGAGCCAGGCATGCTAATCATTGGGTGTTTTTCGCCAGCACCCTATAAGCGTTTTAAATAACGCCAAAGCCATTAGCGTGTCGAACTCTAACGGTTTAAGATTTGATCGCCCAAAGCAATTTGTTGCAAACCGTTTTGCTGGAGATATTGATCGCTCGAGAGCAATGGCCGGCGCCAAGGAAATCACGGCACGCAGCACGTTCTGTCAGCATTCATAGTTGAGTCGAGGGGTTTCCAGGCCTGGGGACGGCGGAGCAGCCAAGCGCCAATGTTGCCGACGAAGTCCCTGGCGGTACCCCGAACAGCATGGCTGCTCGCGCTGTGCACACCAGCCCCGAGCACGCCGAACTGGCGGAGTGCCTGGCCCTGCGCCGGCACAGCGAACGTCGGAGAACCGACAGCCCCGTGCAGGCGCCGCGACAGCAGGTGCGTTCTTGAGCAAACGCGTAAAGACGTAGCCCGGTCTCTCATGCGCCAGACACCGCGTGGTGCACACCACCGGTGCCTGGCGCGCGGCGACTGTTTCTACGGCCAGCGCCGCACGTACACGATGACGGGCACCTACCGGTTCTGAGGACGGCCCCGCACCGGGGCCTCACCCCAGCCACCACCGTGCCAGGGCGCCGTAGAGCGGAATGCCCAGCACGAGGTTGAAGGGAAAGGTGACGCCCAGGGACAGGCCCACGTAGAGCGCCGGCCGGGCCTCGGGCATCGCGTGGCGCAGCACGGCGGGCACGGCGATGTAGGAGGCGCTGGCGCCCAGCACGGCCAGCAGCGTGGCCTCGGGCACCGCCAGGCCCGCCAGCTTGGCCAGCCCCAGGGCCAGCAACCCGTGCGCCACCGGGCCCACCACGGCGAACAGTGCCAGCGGCAGGCGCTGCGCGCCGAGCCCGGCCAGGCCCGGGAGGCTGCGCGCCGTCATCAGGCCCATGTCCAACAGGAAGAACGCCAGCAGGCCCTTGAACAGGTCCACGGTGAAGGGATGCATGGCCTGTTCGCCCTGCGCACCCGTCAACAGCCCCACCAGCAGCGCCCCCAGCAGCAGCACGGCGCCGCCGTCGGTCAACGCCTCGCGCAGCACCGGGCCCAGTGGCGAGCCCACCCGCGCCGACCCGATGCCCGGGCCGCCGGCCATCACGGCCTGCGATCCCACGGCGATGGGGGCCACCGCGGCCGGGGCACGAAGCCAATGCGCCATCACCACCGCCAGCACGATGGCAGGCGACTCCATCAGCGCCATGGCCGCGGCCATGTAGCCGCCGGCGGGGGTGCCTTGCTGCTCAAGGAGATGGCTGGCGGTCACGAAGGTCACGGCACTGACGCTGCCGTAGGTGGCCGCCACGGCCGCCGCATCGAAGGGCGGCAGCAGGCGGCGCAGCACGCACCATGCGATGGCCGGCACGGCGACGGCGAGCACCAGGGCACTGACCAGGGCGGCGGAGACCTGCACCGTCCAGCCGGATTGGGCCAGGGCGAATCCGCCCTTGAGACCCAGCGCCATGAGCAGGTACAGCGACAGAAAGCGCGACAGCGGCGCGGGAATCTCCAGGTTGGAGCGCAGCAGCCCGGCCGCCAGGCCGAGCACGAAGAACAGAATCGCGGGATCGAGCAGGTGTTTCATGGGGCGCGATGCTAGGCGGCAACGGCGATGAAGGAAAATCGATACTGTCGATCCGACCCATCGAGATTTCTCTATGCATGCCACTTTCCGCCAATTGCAGATCATGCTGGCCCTGGCCGAGACCGGCTCCATCACCGGGGCCGCGCGCCACTGCCACGTGACCCAGCCCACGGCGTCGATGCAGCTCAAGGAGCTGTCGGACGCCATCGGCCTGCCGCTGTACGAGCGCGTCGGACAGCGGCTGCACCTCACCCAGGCGGGCGAGGCGGCGGCGCAGACGGCACGGGCCATCGCGGCCGACTGGGAGGCACTGGAGCAGCGCGTGGCCGCGCTCAAGGGCGTGAGCCAGGGCCGGCTGCGCATCGCGCTGGCCAGCACCGCCAAGTACTTCATTCCGCGCATGCTGGGGCGCTTTTGCGAGGAGCACCCGGGCGTGGACGTGGCGATGCAGGTGCTCAACCGCGACGGCGTGGTGCAGCGCCTGCTGGCCAACGAGGACGATCTCTACATCCTGTCCATCCCGCCGCGCGGCGTGCCGCACGACCGGCAGGTGCTGCTGAGCAACCCGCTGGTGGTCATCGCCGCGCACGGCCATCCGCTGGCCGCGCGCCGGCGCGTGCGGCTGGAGCAATTGCTCAAGGAGCCGTTCATCCTGCGCGAGACGGGTTCGGGCACGCGCCTGGCGACGGAGGAGCACTTCAAGGCCCTGGGCTTCGCGCCGCGGGTGCGCCTGGAATTGGGCAGCAACGAGGCCATCAAGCAGTCCGTGGCGGCCCGCATGGGCCTCGGGCTGGTGTCGCGGCATGCGCTGGCCGCAGACCCTGCCAGCGAAGGCGTGGCCATCCTGGCAGCGGAGCGCATGCCCGTGCCCTCGTCGTGGTACGTGCTGTGGCCGCAGGGCAAGCGGCTGTCGCCCATCGCCGAGACCTTTCTGCGGCAACTGCTGCAACAGGCGCGCGGGTGGGAAGTGCACTCCTGAAGCCACCGGGCGGCGCGCGGTGCCATCGCTATGGCATCCACAGCGAGCCGCGCGACGCGGCGGCGTTCAGCGGCCCGCGATCATCTTCACGCCCAGGCCCACGAACACGGTGCCGGCCATGCGGTCCAGCCACAGGCCCGTGCGCGGCCGGCGGTTGAGCCAGGCGCCGATGGCCCCCGCAAAATAGCCCAGCAGTCCGAACAGCACCGCCGCCTGCAGCGTGAACAAGAGCCCCAGCAGGCCCAGTTGCAGGGCGACGTTGCCTTGCGCCGGCACCACGAACTGCGGCAGGAACGACAGGAAGAAAAGCACCACCTTCGGGTTGATCGCATTGGCGAGCATGCCCTTGAAGAACAGGCTCCGGAGCGACTGCGCCGGTGCGCCCGTGGCATCGACGCGGCCAGCGCCCGGGCTGCGCAGCGCCTGAATGCCCAGCCAGATCAGGTAAGCCCCGCCCAGCCACCGCAACACCGTGAAGGCGACGGGCGACGCGGCGATCAGCGCACTCACGCCCACCACCGCCAGCAGCGTGTGGCTCAGGCACCCCAGCGCGCAGCCCAGGCCGAACACGATGCCCTGCCAGCGCCCCCTGGACATGCCCATGCCCAGCACCAGCAGGTTGTCGGGACCGGGCGTGGCCGTGATGAGCACGGCGGTGAGAAGGAAGGCAAGCAGTTGGGCGATGGTCAGCATCGGGCGATGATATGCGCGCAATGCGCCCTCCTGCCCGGACCCGGGCGTGCCACCAACCCGGGCAAAAAAAAGGCCGCGCTGTGCAGCGCGGCCTTTCGACGACACGGTGGGGATCACACGTTCATGATCGACACGAGGCGCGTGTTCAGATGGGCTTCCACGGCCTCGGAGCCGCCTTCGGAGCCGTAGCCCGAATCCTTCAGACCGCCGAAGGGCAGCTCGGCTGCGGGTGCGGCGGCCTGGTTGATCCAGAGCATGCCCACTTCCAGGCGCTGGGCCAGCAGGTGCGCGTTCTTGAGCGAGCGCGTGAAGGCGTAGCCCGCCAGGCCGAACGGCAGGCGGTTGGCCTCGGCGATGGCGTCCTCGATCTTCTCGAAGCCGCGCACGGCGGCCACGGGACCGAAGGGCTCTTCGTTGAAGATGCGGGCCGACAGGGGCACGTCGTTGAGCACCGTGGGCTGGAAGAAGTTGCCTTCGCTGCCGATGCGTTCGCCGCCGGTGGCCAGTTGCGCGCCCTGTTGCACCGCGTCGGCCATCAGGTCGGCCATGGCGGTGATGCGGCGCGGGTTGGCCAGCGGGCCCATCTGCGTGCCATCGGCCAGGCCGTTGCCCACCTTGAGGCCCTGGGCGTGGCGCGACAGCGCAGCCACGAACTCGGCGCGGATGCTCTCATGCACCAGGAACCGCGTGGGCGAGATGCACACCTGGCCCGCGTTGCGGAACTTGGCACCGCCGGCGGCCTTGATGGCCAGCTCGACATCGGCGTCTTCCGCCACGATCACCGGGGCGTGGCCGCCCAGCTCCATGGTCACGCGCTTCATGTGCTTGCCGGCCAGGGCGGCCAGCTGCTTGCCCACGGGCGTGGAGCCGGTGAAGGTCACCTTGCGGATGATCGGGTGCGGGATGAGGTAGTTGGAGATTTCCGCCGGGTCGCCATAGACCAGGCCCACGGCGCCTGCGGGCACGCCGGCATCGGCGAACGCGCGGATCAGCTCGGCCGGGCTGGCCGGGGTTTCTTCCGGCGCCTTCACGAGGATGGAGCAGCCGGCCGACAGGGCCGCGGCCAGCTTGCGCACCACCTGGTTGATCGGGAAGTTCCAGGGCGTGAACGCCGCCACGGGGCCCACGGGGTCCTTCACGACCATCTGGCGCGCGGCCAGGTTGCGGGACGGCACGATGCGGCCATACACGCGCTGCGATTCGTCGGCGAACCACTCGATGATGTCGGCGGAGGCCATGGTTTCCATGCGGGCCTCGGCCAGGGGCTTGCCCTGCTCCTGCACCATGATCGCGGCGATGGCGTCGGCGCGCTCGCGCATCAGGGCGGCGGCGCGGCGCATGGTCTTGGCGCGGTCCACGGCGGGAATGTCGCGCCAGGCCTCGAAGCCCTTTTGCGCGGCCTCCAGGGCACGGTCCAGGTCGGCCTTGCCCGCATGCGCCACGCGCCCGATTTCCTTGCCGGTGGCGGGGTTGTGCACGGCGATGGACTTGCCGTCGGCGGCGTCTTGCCACTGGCCTGCGATGAAAAGGCGGGTGCTGGGGTAACTCATTGTGTGAATGCTCCTGCTGACTGGATGGGTGAAAAGAAGGGGGCGAACCCTGCCGCGGCGGCCTGGGCCGCGCGGCAGCAACGGGCAACTATAGGCCCGTTCGCCGGCCCGTGCAGTCCGCGCGGTTACATCCCCAAAGCCCGCGCGGGGCCGGGGCCGCCGCACGCGCGGGCACGCAGCCGATCAAGGCCGCGCTGCCGCCACCTGTGCCGGTGCATCGCCCCAGCCACCGCCCAGCGCGCGGATCAGCCCCACCGTCGCCGTGTACTGCGCGGTGCGCACCTGCAGCGCCTGCCGGCGGTTGCGCAGCTCGCTGCGGCGCGCATCCAGCAGTTCGAGCTGGCTCACCAGGCCGTTGCGGTAGCGCGAGTCCGACAGCTGCGTCGCCCGTGCGGCAGCCTGCACGGCGCGGCCCTGCGCTTCGGCCTGGCCCGCCAGCAGGCGCAAAGCCCCTAGCTGGTCCTCCACCTCGCGAAATGCGGTGAGCACCTGGCCGCGGTGCGCGGCGAGCGCCCCTTCCAGCCGGGCGCGGGCGCCCTCTTCCTGCGCGGCGCGCTGGCCGCCGTCGAAGATCGGCAGCGACAGCAGCGCACCGATGCCCCACGACCGGGCCGACCACTTGAACAGATCGCCCAGCTCGGGCGAGGCGTAGCCGCCGTTGCCGGTGAGCGTGACGGCCGGGAACCACGCCGCCTGCGCCACGCCCACGCGGGCCTGCGCCGCCAGCACCGAGGCCTGCGCCGCCGACACGTCGGGCCGGCGCGCCAGCACCGTGCCGGGCACGCCGGCAGGAATCACCGGCAGCACGGCTTCGGCCGCAGCGCCGCCATGGGCGGCTGGCGCCACGGTGAAGCCGCTCGCCACGTCGCCCACCAGCACCGCCAGGGCGTTGTTCAGCAGCACCTGCTGGCGCTCCAGCGCGAGGGCTTCGGACTCGGTGGCGGCCACCTCGGTCTGCACGCGCGCCAGGTCCAGCTCGGCCACATCACCCGCCTGGTAGCGGCGCTGCGTGAGGCGCAGCGTGTCGCGGTAGGCGGCCAGGCTTTCCTCCACCAGCACGCGCTCGGCCTGCACCGCGCGCCATTGCAGATAGGTCTGCGCCACGTCGGCCTGCACCATGAGCCGCGTGCTCTGCAGCAGCGCATCGCGTGCCTGGGCGTCGAGCCACGCGGCATCGCTGGCCTGCGACAGGCGGCCGAACAGGTCGAGCTCATACGACACGTTCAAGCCCGCCGTGGCCAGCGTGGCCGGCACCGGGCCGCCCGTGGCGGTGTTGGCGCCCGCCTGCCGCGATACGCCGGTGGACACGCCGACCTGCGGGGCGCGGTTGGCATCGGCCGAGCGCAGCAGCGCCCGCGCTTCGGCCAGCCGCGCGGCGGCCTCCTGCACGGTGGTGTTGCCGCGGCCGGCGCGCTCCACCAGACCGTTCAGCACCGGGTCCTGAAAGCCCAGCCACCATTCGCCGCGCGGCTGTGCCTCGGCGGGGGGCGCGGTGGTCCACGACCGCGCGCCGTCGGCCTCGCTGAACGTGGCCGGCAAGGCCACGCCCGCGTGCTCGGGCGGCGGGGCGAGCGGGGTGCCCATGCAGCCGGCCAGCACCAGGGCGGCCGCCAGGGGCGCCAGGCGGGACCAGGATGGCAGGGAAATCGACATCAAGGGGGCAGTCATCGCACGAACTCCTTCGCTCATTCGTCATGCCCGCGCGGCGACGCCAGCACGGGGTGGACCACGGCGCCAGCGCCGGTCCCGGGGGTATCGGTCAGGGGCGCGGTGTGGCTGCCGTGCTGCTGCAGCGGCCGGTTGCCGGCCAGGCGGCGCAGCGCCACGTAGAACACCGGCGTGAGGAACAGGCCGAAGGCCGTCACCCCGATCATTCCGGCGAACACCGCCACGCCCATGGCGCTGCGCATCTCGGCGCCGGCACCGGTGGACAGCACCAGCGGCAGCACGCCCATCACGAACGCCAGCGACGTCATCAGGATGGGGCGCAGCCGCAGGCGGCTGGCCTCGATGGCGGCCTGCACCGGCGTGCGGCCGGCAAACTCCAGCTCGCGGGCGAACTCCACGATCAGGATGGCGTTCTTGGCCGACAGCCCCACCAGCACGATGAGCCCGATCTGCGTGAACACGTTGTTGTCGCCACCGGACAGCCACACGCCCGTCATCGCAGCCAGCAGGCCCATGGGGACGATCAGGATGATGGCGATGGGCAGCGTGAGGCTTTCGTACTGCGCGGCCAGCACCAGGAACACCAGCAGGATGGCGATGGGGAACACCAACACGGCGGAATTGCCGGCCAGGATTTCCTGGTAGGTCAGCTCGGTCCATTCGAAGCCGATGCCCTGCGGCAGCGTCTCGGCGGCGATGCGCTCGATGGCGGCCTGCGCCTGGCCCGACGAGAAGCCGGGCGCAGGCCCGCCGTTCACGTCGGCCGACAGGAAGCCGTTGTAGCGCATGGCGCGCTCGGGCCCGAAGCTGGGCTCGATCTTCATCAGCGCCGACAGCGGCACCATCTCGCCGGTGGTGGAGCGCACCTTGAGCAGGCCCACGTCCTCGGCCCGGGCACGGTAGGCCGCATCGGCCTGCACGCGCACGCTGTAGGTGCGGCCGAACTGGTTGAAGTCGTTGGCGTACAGGCTGCCCAGGTAGATCTGCAGCGTCTCGAAGATGTCCGTCACCGGCACGCCCAACTGCCGCGCCTTGGTGCGGTCGATGTTGGCGTACAGCTGCGGCACGTTGACCTGCCAGCTCGTGAACAGGCCGGCGAGTTCCGGCGTCTGGTACGCCTTGCCCATGAAGGCCTTCACGGCGGCGTCCATGGCCTCGTAGCCCAGCGAGGCGCGGTCCTCGATCTGCAGCTTGAAGCCGCCGGTGGTGCCCAGGCCCGCCACGGGAGGCGGCGGGAACATCGCGATGAACGCGTCCTGGATGCTGCCGAAGGCCTGGTTCAACTGGCCTGCGACGGCGCCGCCGCTCTGGTCCGCGCGGCCGCGCTCGGCGAAGGGCTTGAGCGTGACGAACACGATGCCCGAATTGGAGCTGTTGGTGAAGCCGTTGATCGACAGGCCCGGGAAGGCGATGGCGTCTTCCACGTTCGGATTCTTCTTGACGATCTCGCCCATGCGGCGGATCACGTCCTCGGTGCGGTCCAGCGTGGCGCCGTCGGGCAGCTGCGCGAAGCCCACCAGGTACTGCTTGTCCTGCGCCGGCACGAAGCCGCCGGGCACGACCTTGAACAGGCCCCAGGTCGCGGCCACCAGCGCGGCGTAGATCACCAGCATCAGCGCCTTGCGGCCGATGACGCGCTTGACGCCGCCACTGTAGGCCTCGGAGCCCCGGTGGAACACGCGGTTGAACCCGCGAAAGAACCCGCCCAGCACCTTGTCCATGCCGCGCGTCAGCGCATCCTTGGGCTCATGGTGGCCCTTGAGCAGCAAAGCGCTGAGCGCCGGCGACAGCGTGAGCGAGTTGATCGCCGAGATCACCGTGGAGATCGCGATGGTCACCGCGAACTGGCGGTAGAACTGTCCCGTGAGCCCGCTGATGAAGGCCAGCGGCACGAACACCGCCACCAGCACCAGCGCGATGGCGATGATGGGGCCGGACACTTCGCGCATGGCGCGGTAGGTGGCCTCGCGCGGGGTCAGGCCCGCCTCGATGTTGCGCTCCACGTTCTCCACCACCACGATGGCGTCGTCCACCACGATGCCGATGGCCAGCACCAGCCCGAACAGGGACAGCGCGTTGATCGAAAAACCCAGCAGGTGCAACACTGCGAACGTGCCCACCACCGACACCGGCACGGCCAGCAGCGGAATGATGGAGGCGCGCCAGGTCTGCAGGAACAGGATCACCACGATCACCACCAGCGCCACGGCTTCCAGCAGGGTCTGGATGACGGATTTGATGGAGGCGCGCACGAACTGCGTCGGGTCGTAGGCGATGCGGAACTCCACGCCCTCGGGCATGTTCTTTTGCAGCTCGGCCATGGTCTTGCGCACGTTCGACGAGATGTCGAGCGCGTTGGAGCCCGGCGCCTGGAACACGCCCATGCCCACGGCCGGGTCGTTGTTGAGCAGCGAGCGCAGCGAGTAGTCGGCCGCGCCCAGCTCCAGCCGGGCCACGTCGCGCAGGCGCGTCACCGCGCCGTCGCTGCCGGTCTTGACGATGATGTCGCCGAACTCCTCTTCGGTCTGCAGGCGGCCCTGCGCATTGATCGACAGCTGCATGTCCACGCCGGGCAGGCCGGGCGACTGGCCCACGACGCCGGCCGCGGCCTGCACGTTCTGGCCGCGGATGGCGGCCACCACGTCGGCTGCCGACAGGCCGCGCTGCGCGACCTTCTGCGGGTCGAGCCAGGCGCGCATCGAATAGTCGCCGCCGCCGAAGATCTGCACCTGGCCCACGCCCTGGATGCGGGCGAGCCGGTCCTTCACGTTGAGCACGGCGTAGTTGCGCAGGTAGTCGATGCCGTAGCGGCCATTGGGCGAGACCATGTGCACGACCATGGTCAGGTCGGGCGCGCTCTTGACCGTGGTGACGCCCAGCCGGCGCACTTCCTCGGGCAGGCGCGGTTCGGCCTGCGAGACGCGGTTTTGCACCAGCTGCTGCGCCTTGTCGGGGTCGGTGCCCAGCGCGAAGGTGACGGTCAGCGTCATCACGCCGTCGGTCGTGGCCTGGCTGCCCATGTAGAGCATGCCTTCCACGCCGTTGATGGATTCCTCCAGCGGCGTGGCCACGGTCTCGGCGATCACCTTGGGGTTGGCGCCCGGGTACTGGGCGCGCACCACCACGGAGGGCGGCGCCACCTCGGGGTATTCGGAGATGGGCAGCGCGCGCAGCGCGATCAGCCCGGACAGGAAGATGAGCACCGACAGCACCCCGGCGAAGATGGGGCGGTCGATGAAGAAGCGAGAGAGATTCATGGTGTTCTTTCGGTGCGCTCCGCGATCACGCCGCGGGCTGCTTGGCAGCGGCGCGGGCCTCGGCGCCATCGCCGGCCATGCCGGCCTTGGCGGTCATGGGCACGTCCTGGGGGGAGACCTGTGCGCCGGGGCGCACGCGCTGCAGGCCGTTGACGACGATGCGCTCGCCGACCTTCAGGCCCGAGGTGACGACGCGCAGGCCGTTCACCGGCGCGCCCAGCTGCACCTCGCGGTACTCGGCCTTGTTGCCCTCGCCCACCACCATCACGTACTTCTTGTTCTGGTCCGTGCCCACGGCGCGCTCGTTGATCAGCACGGCCTGGGTGTTCTTGACCTGGCCCATGCGGATGCGCGCGAACTGGCCGGGCATCAGCACGCCATCGGCGTTGTCGAACACGGCGCGCACACGCACCGTGCCGCTGCGGGCATCCACCTGGTTGTCGATGAGCTGCAGGTGCCCGGTGTGCGGCGTGCCGCCGGCCGTGCCCGTGCCCATCTGCACCGGAATGCTCTCGATCAGGGTGCGCGCGCTCTTGCCCGAACGCAGGCCCTCCAGCGCCTTCGCCACGATCTGCTCGTCGGTGTCGAAGCTCGCGTAGATCGGGCTCACCGACACCAGCGTGGTCAGCACCGGAGCGCCGGCGCCCGCGGCCACCAGGTTGCCCACGGTGACCTCGATGCGGCCCACGCGGCCCGCGACCGGGGCGCGCACCTGGGTGTAGCCCAGGTTCAGGCGCGCCGTCTGCAGTGCGGCCTGCGCGGCGCGCAGGTTGGCGTCGGCCTCGCGCTGGGCGTTCATGCGTTCGTCGTGCTCGCGCTGGGCGATGGCACGTTCTTCCCACAGGCGCGTGGCGCGCTCCATTTCGCTGCGGGTGTAGGACACGCGGGCCTGCGCGGCGACCACCTGGGCCTCGGCGCGGTCCACCTCGGCGGCGTAGGGCGCGGGGTCCACGGTGACCAGCAGGTCGCCCTGCTTGACCAGCGAGCCTTCGCGGAAATGCACGGCCTGCACGGCGCCGCCCACACGCGGGCGGATGTCCACGCGCTGCACGGCTTCGAGCCGGCCCGAGAACTCGTCCCACAGCGCGATCTCCTGCTGCAGCACGGCGGCCACCGAGACGGGCACCGCGGGCGGCGCGGCTTCCGGGGCCGGGGATTCGGCATGCGAGCTGGGCAGCCCGAAGAGCGTGCCGCCCGCGGCGGCGATAGCGGCCGCGGCGCCGGCGGCAGCCCACCAGCGGCGACGGGAAGGGGAAGTGTGTTGCGGGTTCATGGTGGAAGTCCTCCGGGTTTTTTCAAGGCAAAGGCAAAAAGTCGAAATCGATCGGGCAAGGGGTCCCCCTTCCGGCCCACGGGGCCAGAAAACAAAAGGGACGCAGCTAACAGTGGAAAGGCGGCGAAAGGCGGGTCGTGCGGCTCGCCGAAGCGGATCGCAGTATCAAACCTCAACCGGGGTTGAGGTCAATGCACCCCGCGGGTCAGCGCGCGGGCAGGTCGGTGGTGGTGAGGGTCAGGGCGCAGGACATCGGGTGGCCTCGAAGAAACGGCTGAACTGCGCCTGAACCTCGGGCGCACAAGGGCATTCGCCCGAACCGGGCTGCAGCAGGGCATCGGGCCACTGGTTCGCCTTGGCGAACACGTGCTGCGTGACTTCCAGCCCCGCCGCCTGCAGCCGGTTGGCGTAGGCGAGGGCTTCGTCGCGCATGGGATCGTCGTCGCCCACCAGCACCAGCGTGTGCGGCAGGCCGGCCAGCCGCTGCGCCATCGCGGGCACGGCATAGGGGTGTTCGGCATCGCGGGTGCAGCGCAGGAACTGCAGCCAGCCATCGGCCCACTTGCAGGCGGTCGATTCGCCCATGGCGGCACGCACCGAAGGCGTGGCGCCGCAGGGGTCGAGCATCGGCGACAGCAGGATCTGTCCGGCCAGCGGCGGATGGGACTGGTCGCGCGCCATCAGCGCCACGCCCGCGGCCAGGTTGCCGCCGGCCTCCTCTCCCGCCACGTACACCCCGGCGCCGGGACCGGCCAGGCGGGTGCGGTGCTTGTGCGCCCACTTGAGCACGAGGTAGCCGGCGTCCACCGGCTGCGGGAAGGGATGGTCGGGCGAGAGCGGGTACGCCACCGACACCACCAGCGCGCCGGCGCGCTCCAGCAGCCGGGCCACCGTGCAGCCGTTGTCCAGATCGCCCGCCACGAAGGCGCCGCCATGGAAGTGCACCACCAGCGGCAGCGTTTCCTTGGGCTTCTTGCGGCCGTACATGCGCACGGACACTTCCTGCCCCTTGGCCACCTCAATGGTGGTGTCGGTGCAGGTGGAGGGCGATGGCGATGGGGTGAAGGTGCTGGACATGGCGGTGACCGGACAAGACCGGGTGATGTGAAATGTAGCGACGCAGCCGCCGACGATAAACCAGCCAAATGCCACAGCTCTGTTTCCGATTGCCGAACAATCGGCGGCACGGGCCCGTGTGAGAATTCCTTGGCCCCATTCGGGGCCAGAGAGAAGGAGGGCCCATGGACCAGATCCAGGCCATGCGGGTTTTTGCAAGGGTGGTGGAGGCAGGCACGTTCACGCGGGCGGCCGATTCGCTGCAATTGCCCAAGGCAACCATCACCAAGTACGTGCAGGCGCTCGAGGCACGGCTGCGCGTGAAGCTGCTCAACCGCACCACGCGGCGCGTGACCGTCACGGCCGATGGCGCGGCCTACTACGACCGCACGGTGCGCCTGCTCGCCGATTTCGACGACATCGAGGCGAGCATGACGCACGCGCGCGCCACGCCCAGCGGCCGGCTGCGCGTGGACGTGGGCACTTCGGTGGCGCGGCTGCTCATCATTCCGCGGCTGGAGGAGTTCCATGCGCGGTTTCCCGACATCCAGATCGACCTGGGCGTGAGCGACCGGCCGGTGGATTTGATCGGCGACAACGTCGACTGCGTGATCCGCGGCGGCGAGCTGACCGACCAGTCGCTGGTGGCACGGCGCATCGGCAACCTGGCCTTCGTCACCGTGGCCGCGCCGGCCTACCTGGAGCGCTACGGCACGCCCACCCACCCCCTCGATCTGGAGGGCGACCACAAGAGCGTGATCTATTTCTCGCCGCTGTCCACCCGCCGCTACCCGCTGGAGTTCGTGCGCGACGGCGAGATGATCGAGGTCACCGGGCCCTCGCAACTGGCGGTGAACGAGTCCAACGCGTACTCGGCGGCGCTGGTCGCGGGGCGCGGCGTGGGGCAGATCACGCTGTTCCAGGCGGCCCGGCAACTGGAGCGCGGCGACCTCGTGCGGCTGCTGCCCGAGTGGTCCATTCCGCCCATCCCGATCTACGTGGTGTACCCGCCCAACCGGCACCTGAGCGCCAAGGTGCGGGCCTTCGTGGACTGGGCGGCCGAGCTGTTCGCCAGCGAGCGGTATCTGCAGACCTGAACGTTTGCTATATTTTTCATAGCTAAACGCCCTAGTATCGATTGCACTGGGGCCCTTTTTGATGCATACCCGCGCGAGGCCGCCGCCCACCGGCCGCGCGGGGCCGTATGCTCCCCGGCATGACCGAACCCGAAGTCCCCGAACCTGGCGAAACCCCCGCCCCCAGCGCCACCAACGCGCCCTCCACCCCGAACGCCACGCCACCCGCGCCACCGGCCAGGCAGCCGCGCAACCCCCTGCACGGCATCACGCTCGAAGCCATCGTGGTCGCGCTGCACGACTACTACGGCTGGGAAGGCCTGGCGCAGCGCGTGGCACTGCGCTGCTTCGAAAGCGATCCCAGCGTGGCGTCCAGCCTGAAGTTCCTGCGCAAGACGCCCTGGGCGCGCGAGAAGGTCGAGAGCCTGTACCTGTTCATGCTGCGCGAGCAAAAGCGCCAGGGCGGTGGGCCTGGCTGAACGCGGCCGGCCCTGACAACCAACCCATCCCCGACGGCCCATTCGCGCTGCGCCAGCGCAGCTCAGGCGCTCGGGCCGTGCATTCGTCGCAATCGGCTCGCGGCCGCAGGCCCCGGTGGGCACATTGGAGGCACGGAGAGGCACACGCCTGTCCTGATCCCCCAACCCGCCCCAGGAGCCTTCCATGCCCACCGTTTTCGACCGCCGCAACACCACCCCGTCGCCCCACGCCCTGGCGCGCACGGCCCTCGCCGCCTGCGCCCTGCTGGCCGGCTCCCTGGCCATGGCACAGACCAGCGCGCCGCCGGATGCGGCCACCGCAGCCGCGACTGCGCCCCGAGTGGTTGCGATGGATGTCCCCGCAAGCCGTACGCGCGCCGAGGTGATCGCCGAGCTGCAATGCGCGCGGGCCTCGGGCGAACTGGAGGCCATGGCGATGCAGTCCTATGGCATGCCCACCCCGCCCGTGAACCGGGCCGTGCCCGAATGCGCTGCAGCGGGCGGCACGGCCGTGGCCGGCAGCGCCGCCTCGCGCCCGGCCCCCTGAGCCGCGGCGGGCCGTGCATCAGGCCGGCACGGGCACCAGGAAGTCGCGGCTGATGCCCGCGCCCAGCTCGTTCACCCGGTCCAGGAACTGCGTGAGGTACGCATGCAGCCCGGTGGACAGGATCTCGTCGATGCGCCCGTAGCGCAGGTCGGCCAGCAGCCGGCCCGCCTTGCGCTGGGTCTCCGACGACTGGTCGTTGGCCACCACCGCGAGGTTCTCACCCACCTCGTGCAGGCTGGCGTGCAGCGAGCGTGGCATGTCGCGGCGCAGGATGAGCAGGTCGGCCACGCGCTCGGGCGTGATGACGTCGCGGTACACGCGGCGGTACACCTCGAACGCCGACACGCTGCGCAGGATGGCGCTCCAGTGGTAGAAGTCGAACTCCTGCGGCGCGGCCCGGCTGCGGTCGCGCGTGCCCGAGCCGTGGAAGTCGCTCTGCACCGCGTGGAACTTCACGTCCAGCAGCCGCGCGGTGTTGTCCGAGCGTTCGAGGAACGTGCCCAATCGCAGGAAATGAAAGGCCTCGTCCTGCAGCATGGTGCCCAGCGTCACCCCGCGCGACAGGTGCGAGCGGTACTTGACCCATTCGAAGAACTGGCCCGGATCGCGCTCGAACAGGCTGCCTTCGAGCTGTCGGTGCAGCTCCAGCCAGGTCTGGTTCTGCGTCTCCCACACCTCGGTGGTGAGCGCCCCGCGCACGGCCCGGGCGTTCTCGCGCGCGGCGCGCAGGCACGACAGGATGGACGACGGGTTATTGCCGTCGCGCACCATGAACTCCAGCACCCCTTCGCGCGTGACCTCGCCGTGCCGCGCGGTGTAGGCGGGGATCAGCTCGCTGATCGACAGCAGGCCCAGCCAGCTCTCCTGCGCCACGTCGGCTGACTGCGGGAGCAGCGAGGTCTCGTAGCTCACGTTGAGCATGCGGGCGGTGTTTTCTGCCCGCTCGGTATAGCGGGACATCCAGAACAAGTGATCGGCAGTGCGGCTCAGCATGCGGTCTCCTCGTGCAGCAAACCCCGCACGCCTTGCGTGCCAAGGCCATGGGATGATGAAAAACGATCGTGGGCCAGCCGCTTCATGCAACGCTCCCTTCTTCTCCCAGCACCCAGGTGTCCTTGGTGCCGCCGCCCTGCGATGAATTCACCACCAGCGACCCTTCCTTGAGCGCGACGCGCGTCAGGCCGCCGGCGGCCATCTGCACCTTCTGGCCGCTCAGCACGAAGGGACGCAGATCGATGTGGCGCGGGGCGATGCCCGATTCCACGTAGGTCGGGCAGCTGGAGAGCGACAGCGTGGGCTGGGCGATGTAGCCCGAGGGATTGGCCAGCACCGCGGCGCGGAACTCCTCGATCTCGGCTTTCGTCGCGGCCGGGCCGATCAGCATGCCGTAGCCCCCGGCGCCGTGCACTTCCTTCACGACCAGTTCGTGCAGGTGGTCCAGCACGTAGGCCAGGTCGTCGGGCTTGCGGCACACCCAGGTGGGCACGTTGGCGAGGATGGGCTCCTCGCCCAGGTAGAAGCGGATCATGTCGGGCACGTAGGGGTACACCGACTTGTCGTCGGCGATGCCCGTGCCCACGGCGTTGCAGATCGCCACGTTGCCCGCGCGGTAGGCGTTCATGAGGCCCGCGCAGCCCAGGGTGGAGGTGGGCCGGAAGACCTGGGGGTCGAGAAAATCGTCGTCCACGCGGCGGTAGATCACGTCCACCTGCTTGAGGCCGCGAGTGGTGCGCATGTACACGAAGTTGTCCTTGACCACGAGGTCCTGGCCCTCGACCAGTTCCACGCCCATCTGCTGCGCGAGGAAGGCATGCTCAAAGTACGCGCTGTTGTACATGCCGGGCGTGAGCACCACCACCGTCGGCTGCGCAGTGGCGGCGGGGGCGCTCGCGCGCAGGGTGTCCAGCAGCAGGTCGGGATAGTGGGCGACCGGCGCCACGCGGTGCGTGCGGAACAGCTCCGGGAAAAGCCGCATCATCATCTTGCGGTTTTCCAGCATGTACGACACGCCCGAGGGCACGCGCAGGTTGTCTTCCAGCACGTAGTAGATGCCGTTGCCGCTCGCGTCCGGGGCGCGCACGATGTCGATGCCGGCGATGTGCGCGTACAGGTCGCGCGGCACGTCCACGCCGGCCATCTCGGGCCGGTACTGGGCGTTCTTGAGGATCAGGTCCGAAGGGATGATGCCGGCGTGCAGGATGTCCTGGCCGTGGTAGACGTCGTGGATGAAGCGGTTGAGCGCCGTCACGCGCTGCACCAGCCCCTGCTGCATGCGCGCCCACTCGTGTGCAGGGATGATGCGGGGGATCAGGTCGAAGGGAATGAGCCGCTCGGTGCCGGCGCCATCCTCGTCCTTGGCGCCGTACACCGCGAAGGTGATGCCTACCCGGCGGAAGATCATCTCGGCCTCGGCGCGGCGCGCCTGCATGGCCTCGTCTGCTTGGCCCGACAACCATTGGCCGTAGCGCTTGTAGTGGGGGCGCACGTCGCTGCCGTCGAACGGCAGCATCGTGTACATCTCATCGAACTTCTGCATAACTGGTGCCTCCTGTAACCAGCATAGCAAGTTGTGAGCCGGGTTTTGGCGACCGGCGGGCACGGGCGCGTTTTACCGCCGGCACGCCGGGGTGATGGCGCGCCGTCCTCACGGCAACGGAGCGGGTGCATGGTGCCAGTAGCGCCGGCCCGCGTCGCGTTCGCACCGCCACTGGCCGGGCGCCTCGGACGCCCAGGTGGCGGCGCCGCAGCGCGGCGAATCGAGCAGCACGGAGCCCCGCTCGCGGTACCGCGCCACCACCTCTGGCGCGGGGTGGCCGAAGCGGTTGCGGTAGCCGGCCTGCACCAGCGCGGTGCGGGGCCGGGCCGCATCCAGCAGCGCGGGCGTGGAAGACGTCTTGCTGCCGTGGTGCGGCACCAGCAGCACATCGACCGGTGCGATGGCGCCGCGCGCCACCAGGGCGGCCTCCTGCGCCTGCTCGATGTCGCCCACCAGCAGCGCGGACGGTGCGGCGCCCTGCCCCGAGGTGCCTTGCGGCGCCGGGGCGGCCGTGATCCGCAGCACGCAGCTCAGGGTGTTGGGCCGCACGGCAGGCCGGGGCCCGTCGGATGGCAGCGATGCCTGCGCCTGGGCCTCCAGCGGGTGCAGCACCTCGAACAGCACGCCGTCCCAGGCCCACCGCTGGCCCGCCAGGCACGGCGCCGCGGGGCGCAACTGCTGCAGGGCGTGCTCGTTCTCGATTGAGCCCATGAGCCCCGCCTGCGGCTGCTGCGCCAGCACGGCGGCGGCCCCGCCGGTGTGGTCGGTGTCGCGGTGGCTCAGCATCAGCAGGTCGATGCGCTCGCCCATGCTGCGCAGCAGGGGCACCAGCACGCGGTCGCCCGCATCGCTGTCCAGCCCATAGCGGGGCCCCGCGTCGTACAGCATGGCGTGGCGCGCGGTGCGCACCAGCACGGCCTGGCCCTGCCCCACGTCGGCGGCCAGCAGGTCGAACTGGCCCGGCGGCGGGCGGTGCGGCTGCCACCACAGCACGGGGATCAGCAGCGGCACGCCCAGGGCCCGCAACGGCCAGGGCCAGCGCAAGGCCAGCAGCGTGCCGCCCGCCACCCCGGCCACGCCCGCCCACACCGGGGCGGCGGGCAGCGACACCGCGGCCCACGGCAACGCGGCCAGCCACTGCAGCAGCCCGGCAAACGGCAGCACGCACCACGCGGCGGCGGTCCACAGCGGCGCCCACAGGGTGCCCGCCAAAGCCAGCGGCGTGACCACCAGCGTGATCCAGGGAATCGCCACCAGGTTGGCCAGCAGGCCGACGACGGACACCTGCCCGAACAGCAGCAGCGTGAGCGGCGTGAGGGCGAGCGTGACCACCCATTGCTCGCGCAGCATGGATGCCAATCGGCCCGATGCCCTAGATTCATTTGCCTCTTTTGCTATCGAATCAGTAGCAAAAAGCACCGCCACCGCGACGAAGCTCAGCCAGAAACCCGCCTGCAGCAGCGCCCAGGGATCGGCCAGCACGACCACCGCGCAGGCCAGCAGCCAGACCTGGGGCCAGGGCCAGCGCCGCCCGGAAAGCCTCAGTAGCGCCACGGTGGAGAGCATGCACACCGTGCGCTGCGCCGGCACGCCCCAGCCGCTGAACACGGCATAGGCCCAGGCCAGCAGCACGCCCCCGGCCAGCGCCGCCGTCGGCGCCGGCAGGGCCAGGCACCAGCGCGGCACGCGGCGCCACAGCGCGCCGACCCCCGCTGCGGCCAGCCAGGCGAACAGCGTGATGTGCAGCCCTGAGATGCTGACCAAGTGCGCCACACCCGTGGCCCGGAACACGTCCCAATCGGCCCGGTCGATCGCGCGCTGGTCGCCGGTGACCAGCGCGGCCACCACGCCCGCGGCGCGGGTGCGGGCGGCGTTGCCGCCGTCGTCCAGGCCCGTGCCGGCATCGACCGGCGCCAGGTGGGCCAGGATGGCATCGCGCACTGCCTGGCGCGCCCGCTGCACCGGGTAGCGCCAGGTCGCATCCAGCCGCCGGGGCGGTTCGTCCCGCGCGCCGGTGCGCACGTAGCCGGTGGCCTGCACGCCCTGCTCCCACCACGCCAGCTCGGCATCGAAACCGTGCGGGTTGCGCAGGCCGTGGGGTGCCTTCAGGCGCACGGTCATGCGCCAGCGCTCGCCGGCCTGCACCTGGGTGGACAGCCGCCGCACGTCCGCCGCGCCAGCGGCTTCGCCGAAGGTGCCCACGTACCAGGCCACGTCGATCACCGGCGGCACCGCGACCGCCTGGCCGTCCAGCACTGCCGATTCCACCGCCATGCGCAGGCGCACGCCGGAGTCGCCGGTCTGCGGCATGGCGGCCACCACGCCCACGATGGCGATGTCGCGGCCTTCCAGCGCCGGCGGCAAGGCACCCTGCAGGAACAGCAGCGCCCGCAGCCCCGTCGCGCCCCCCATGAAGACCAGGCCGCAGGCCAGCATCCACCCGCGCGAGCCGCACCAGGCCGGCCGCCGCACGCGGCCCGACGGCACCACCGCCGCCACGGCCCCCAGCAGCCCGCCCAGCGCCGCCACCGCATAGGCGGCCAGCGGCCACAACGCCGCCTGCGTGAGCTGCAGCGCCGCACCCGCGAGCACCCCGGCCAGCCACCAGGGCCAGCGCCAGGGGCGCGCCATGGCAGACGTGGCGAGGACGGCAGGGGCGGGAGACGGCTGCGGCATGCGCGGATGCTAATGGCGGTCGACGGCAGCGTTTCCTTTTAGCGACAGCCCAGCGCTTTCCGCCTATTGGCATAGCCCATCTTCATGGCCAACCTAGGGTCGATTCACCTTTACTTTTACAGAATGTTGCTTATCATTTGAATCATATTTATCAAATACCGCGTTTAGGAGTGCCATATGTCGCTGCGAAATCTCACCGTCAAAGCCCAGTTGACGCTTTCTTTCGGGGTGCTGGCCTTGCTGGTGCTGCTGGCCTCCAGCGTGGCGGTTTGGGGGCTCAATGGGGCCAATGAGAACTTCAGCGACTACGTGAATGGCGTGGCCGCCCGCGCCAAGCTGTCCGAGCAGATCCGCATGGCGGTGGACCGCCGGGCCATCGCGGCCCGCAATCTGGTGCTGGTGAAGAGCGATGCCGATGTGGCGCTGGAGAAGGCGGCGGCGATCGAGGCGCACAAGGACGTGCAGGCCAACATGGCCAAGCTGAAAGACATGGTCAGCCACGGCGAGGTCCCCCCGGCCATCCGGAGCCTCGTGGGTGAGATCGACAAGGTGGAGCAGGCCTACGGCACCGTGGCCCTGGACATCATCAACCTCGCCGTGTCGGGCCAGCGTGAGCAGGCCACCACCAAGATGAACGCGGAATGCCGCCCCCTGCTGGCGGCGCTGATCGCCAAGACAAACGAATACTCGCTCGCCACGGACCAGCGGGCGATCGCCCTGGTCAAGGAGGCGGAGGCCGAGTTCCGTTGGCAGCGGTCCCTGCTGCTGGGCGCCTGCCTGCTGGCCTTTGCTGCGGCGGCCATCGCCGGCGTGCTGATCACGCGCAGCCTCACCCGCTCGCTGGGTGCCGAGCCTTCCGAGCTGAGCCTCGCAGCCCAGCGCGTGGCGCAGGGCGACCTGTCCGACATGGCCGGCCTGGCCAACGCCCAGCCCGGCAGCGTGCTGGCCTCGCTGGGCACCATGCAGCAGAGCCTGGTGTCCATCGTGGCGGAGGTGCGCAACGCCAGCGACTCCATCGCCACCGGCTCGATGGAAATCTCCACCGGCAACACCGACCTGAGCCAGCGCACCGAAGAGCAGGCCAGCGCGCTGGAGCAGGTGGCATCGACCATGGAACAGTTCAGCACCACGGTGCGCAACAACGCGGACAACGCCAAGCAGGCCGATCAGCTGGCCCAGGACGCGACCACCGTGGCCACCCAGGGCGGCGGCGTGGTGACCCAGGTGGTCAAGACCATGAAGGACATCAACGACAGCTCGCGGCAGATCTCCGACATCATCGGCGTGATCGACGGCATCGCCTTCCAGACCAACATCCTCGCCTTGAACGCCGCGGTGGAAGCCGCCCGCGCTGGCGAACAGGGCCGGGGCTTCGCCGTGGTGGCCTCCGAGGTGCGCAGCCTGGCCGGCCGTTCGGCCGACGCCGCCAAGCAGATCAAGGGCCTGATCGGCACCAGCGTGGAGCGGGTGTCGCAGGGCTCCGAACTGGTGGACGAGGCCGGCCGCACGATGCAGGAAGTGGTCGGCGCGATCCAGCGCGTCACCGAAATGGTGGCGCAGATCCGCGGTGCCAGCGCCGAGCAGAGCGCCGGCGTCGGGCAGATCAGCCAGGCCATCAGCCAGATCGACCAGACCACGCAGCAGAACGCCGCGCTGGTAGAAGAAAGCGCCGCCGCCGCGCAGAGCCTGGAGCAGCAGACGCGCCGGCTGGTGGACGCGGTCGCCATCTTCAAGCTCGATGCCCAGGCCATGCTGTCCGCCTCCGGCCAGCCGACCCTGCGCAGCCCCGCCAAGGCCGCCCTGCCCCCGGCCTTCCAGCCTCGCCGCCCCGCCCTGGCCTGAGCGAACGGACGCCGCCGCCCTCCAGGGCGGCCGCGAGGAACGACGAACGCAGAGAACCGCCAGCCGGTTGTGCAACACTTGCGCGCTGCGCCGCAAGCCCCGGGGCTTGCGGCCTTTTTCTGCCTTCTCACTCCTCCCGTTGCCAAGGAACACCATGAGCGTTTACGACAAGCTGAAAGAACTCGACATCACCCTGCCCCCCGTCTCGGTCCCCGCCGCGGCCTACGTGCCCTACGTGCAGACCGGCAACCTGGTGTTCCTGAGCGGGCACATCGCGCGCAAGGACGGCAAGCCCTGGGCCGCGCAGTTCGGCCGCAGCATCACCACCGAAGAAGGCAAGGCGGCCGCGCGGGCCGTGGCCATCGACCTGCTGGGCACGCTGCATGCGGCCACCGGCGGCGACCTGAACCGGGTCAAGCGCATCGTCAAGGTGATGAGCCTGGTCAATTCGACGGGCGAGTTCACCGAACAGCATCTGGTGACCAACGGCGCGAGCGAACTGTTCGGCCAGGTGTTCGGCGACAAGGGCGTGCACGCCCGCAGCGCCTTCGGCGTGGCGCAGATCCCCATGGGTGCCTGCGTGGAAATCGAATTGATCGCCGAACTGGGCTGATCGCGCGCCCTCGTTCGCGCAAGGGGTGGCTGGCGCAGGCCTGAGCCTGGGGCGCCCACCCCGTCGAGACCGGGACCCGCTCGCGCTGCGGGTTACCCCTGGCTTTCGACAGCCCCCCTCGCGGTGGCCCACTGCCGGCAGCCCCCTGATGCATCGGGGGCTTCGCAGCCGGTGCGTGTCAATGATTCCCTAGAACGACGTCCAGTCATCGTCCCCACCGCCCGCCGTCGCGCGCGCGGCGGCTGCGGGCTTCGGGGCAGGCGCGCTGCCCTTCGATGGGGGCGGGCTGACAGGCGCGGGGCGGCCTCCTGCGGCCGCTGCGCTGGCCGGTGCGCCTGCAACCTGGAGCGCAGGCGCGGGCGTTGGCCTGGACGCCGGGGTCGGCACCTTGGCCGCCGCCTTCGCCGGTGCGGCAAAGGCACGCGGTGGCGTGCTCGGTGTCGGACGCGGCGCAAGGCGCGCTGCCGGCGCGGCCACCGGGGCCGACGCCGCCGCGGCACCCGGCGCAAAACCCACCCCGTGATCCACCCGGAACACCGACACGGTGCGGGTCAACTGGTCCGCCTGCTCGCGCAGGCTCTGAGCCGCAGCAGCGCTCTGCTCCACCAGCGCCGCGTTCTGTTGCGTCATCTGGTCCAGGTGGCCGACGGCCTGGTTCACCTGCGAGATGCCGGCGCTCTGCTGCGACGTCGCGGCCGTGACCTCGCCGATCATGTCGGCCACGCGCTGCACGGACTGCACGATGTCCGCCATCGTGGCACCCGCGTCCTGCACCAGGCGCGAGCCCGCATGCACCCGCTCCACCGAGGCGCCGATCAGGCCCTTGATCTCGCGCGCGGCCTCGGCGCTGCGCCCGGCCAGCAGGCGCACCTCGCCCGCCACCACCGCGAAGCCCCGGCCCTGCTCGCCCGCACGCGCCGCCTCCACGGCGGCGTTGAGCGCCAGGATGTTGGTCTGGAAGGCGATGCCGTCGATCACACCGATGATGTCCTCGATCCTGCGGCTGCTTTGCTGGATCTCCTCCATCGTGGCCACCACCTGCGCCACCACCTCGCCGCCACGCCGCGCCACGCCCGAGGCGCCTTCGGCCAGGCCGCTGGCCTCGCGGGCGCTGCCGGCGCTTTGCTGCAGGGTGCTGGAGAACTGCTCCATGGTCGCAGCGGTCTGCTGCAGGTTGCTGGAGGTCTGCTCGGTGCGCGCGGACAGGTCCTGGTTGCCCGCAGCGATCTCCGCGCTGGCGATGGCGATGCTGTCGGTGCTGCGGCGCACCTGCTGCACCATGCGGCCCAGCGAGTCGCCCATGGTCTGCAGCGAACGCAGCAGATCGCCCAGCTCGTCGCCGCGCACCGAGGTCTGCGTGGCGCTCAGGTCGCCGCCCGCGATGCGCGCGGCCAGTGCGTTGGCCTCGGCCAGCGGCTGCTGGATGCTGCGGATCAGCACATACGCACCCGCCACCATGCACGCCACCAGCAGCGCCACGGCCAGGGCGCCCACGCGCACGGTCACCAGCCGCTCGGCCGCCACGGCCTGCTGCCCGGCCTGGGCGTTGCGCTGCTGCAGTTGCACGAAGTCGCGCAGGGTCTGCAGGTAGGCGGCCACCGCCGGGCTGTAGCTTTGCTTGACCAGCGCCGTCGCTTCGGCCTGCTGGCCATCGGCCTTCAATTGCCGCGCCCGCGCGCGCAGCTCGGTCATCGTCTTGCGGGCGGCGACGATGGCGGCCATCTGCGCCTTGTCGGCGTCCGAGAGCGGCAAGGCCTCCAGCGATTTCTGCACTTCGGTGATCTGCGCGGAGGTGGCGGCGATCAGGTCCTTGAACTCCGCCTCCATGGCCGGGTCGCTGCTCACGATGATGGCCTGCGTGCGCGCAGCGTTGGTCTCGGTGAGCCCGGCCCAGCGCAGGGCCGCCTCGACCCGCATGGCCATGTCGGCCGTGACCTGCGCGGAGCGCGCCTGCGTCGCGGCCGAGCGATAGGCCGAGGTACCGACCACGGCGGCCAGTGCGATCACGATCGCGACGACGGCCCCCCACAGCTTGTGGGAAATGCGCAGATTTTTCATGGCCGATCTCCGTTCGCTCCAGCAACCACCAAAGAGAGCTCCATGGTGCCAACGGTTGAGCCGCCTTGTGCAGCGCGAAAACCCTTGTGCGCTGCACAAGGCGGCAGGCGGGCGCCGGGGGCCCGCCGCAACAGGTTATTCGACCCGGAACACCGCCGACGGCTTGAAGCCCAGATCGGCGGCCTTGCCCTTGCGCCCGCGCGGCGAGCGGGCGTTGTTCAGCGAACGGATCTCCAGCGTCTCCTCGCGCTCCTTGCCGCCGCGCCCCAGGCCTTCCAGGCGAATGCTGCGCGTGTACGACACTGCGCCCGCCAGCGTGTCCTTCGGCTCCAGGTCGATCAGCATCAGGCCGCGGCCGCCGTTGGCCATGGTCTTGAGCTCGCCGATCTCGAAGGTCAGGATGCGTCCGCCCGCCGATGCGCAGGCCACGTGCGTGGCCGGCGCCAGCAGTTGCGCGCCACTGGTGCCCCAGGCGTGGGACGGGCGGCACACGGTCTCGCCCTCGCCCAGCGAGAGGAACGCCTTGCCGCCCCGCTGGCGCGCCGTCATGTTCTCGACCGAGGCGAGGAAGCCGTAGCCGCCCGACCCCGCCAGCAGCAGCGTGGCGACCGCCGGCCCGGCGAAGTAATGCAGCAGCTGCGTGCCCGACTCCAGCTCGATGAGCGTGGTGACCGGCTGGCCGTCGCCGCGCGCGCCGGGCAGCAGCGACACCGCCACCGAATACACCCGGCCGTTGCTGCCGAAGGCCAGCAGCGTATCGACCGTGCGGCATTCGAAGGTGGCGTACAGGCCGTCGCCCGCCTTGAAGGCGAAGCTGCCCGGCTCGTGTCCATGGCCGCTGCGCGCGCGCACCCAGCCCTTTTGCGAGACGACCACGGTCACGGGCTCGTCCACCACGCGCACCTCCGCGATGGCCTTCTTCTCGGCCTGGATGAGCGTGCGGCGTGCATCGGCGAAGGTCTTGGCGTCGGCCTCAATCTCCCGGATCATCAGGCGCCGCAGCGAACCGGGGTTGCCCAGGATGTCCTCCAGCTTGCCCTGCTCGGCGCGCAGCTCCTTCAGCTCCTGCTCGATCTTGATGGCTTCCAGCCGCGCCAGTTGGCGCAGGCGGATTTCCAGGATGTCCTCGGCCTGCCGATCCGACAGCGCGAAGCGTGCGATCAGCGCAGCCTTGGGCTCGTCGCTCGCACGGATGATGGCGATCACCTCGTCGATGTTGAGCAGCACGATCTGCCGCCCTTCCAGGATATGGACACGGTCCAGCACCTTGGCCAGGCGGTGCTGCGAGCGCCGCGTGATCGTGCCCTGGCGGAAGGCGATCCACTCCTCCAGCATCTTGCGAAGTGACTTCTGCATGGGCTTGCCGTCGCCGCCCACCATGGTGAGGTTGATGGGAGAGGACGTCTCCAGGCTCGTGTGCGCCAGCAAGGTGGTGATCAGCTCCTGCTGCGGCACCTTGCCGGTCTTGGGCTCGAACACCAAGCGCACCGGCGCGTCCTTGCTCGACTCGTCGCGCACGGCATCGAGCACGCCCAGCACGCTGCCTTTGAGCTGCACCTGGTCTTGCGACAGGGCCTTCTTGCCGGCCTTGACCTTGGGGTTGGTGATCTCCTCGATCTCCTCCAGCACCTTCTGCGTGCTGACGCCGGGCGGCAGCTCGGTCACGATGAGCTGCCACTGGCCGCGCGCGAGGTCTTCGATCTTCCAGCGCGCACGCACCTTGAGGCTGCCGCGCCCCGTGCGGTAGGCGTCGGCGATGTCGCCCGCCGTGCTGATGATCTGGCCGCCGCCGGGGTAGTCCGGCCCGGGCACGATGGCCATCAGCTCCGCCTCGGACAGCTGCGGCGCCTTGATGAGCGCCACGCAGGCATCTGCGATCTCGCGCAGGTTGTGGCTCGGGATTTCGGTCGCCAGGCCCACCGCGATGCCGCTGGCGCCGTTGAGCAGCGCGAACGGCAGGCGCGCGGGCAGCTGGCGCGGCTCCTGCGTGCTGCCGTCGTAGTTGGGCATGAAATCGACCGTGCCCTCGTCGATCTCGTCGAGCAGCAGGCTGGTGATGCGCGACAGCCGCGCCTCGGTGTAGCGCATGGCCGCAGCGCCGTCGCCGTCGCGGCTGCCGAAGTTGCCCTGCCCGTCGATCAGCGGGTAGCGCTGGTTGAAGTCCTGCGCCAGGCGCACCAGCGCGTCGTAGGCCGACTGGTCGCCGTGGGGGTGGAAGCGGCCCAGCACGTCGCCCACCACGCGGGCGCTCTTGACCGGCTTGGCGGCCACGTTGCGGGTCGGGCCCGAGTACCCCAGGCCCATGCGGTCCATGGAATAAAGAATGCGGCGCTGCACGGGCTTGAGGCCGTCGCACACGTCGGGCAGCGCGCGGCCCTTGACCACGGACAGGGCGTACTCCAGGTAGGCGCGCTGGGCATAGCCGGCCAGGCCCAGGCTGTCGTCCGATTCGGGCGGGGAAAGATCGAGAGGGGTTTGGTCGCTCATTCGGGAAATCGAAGGTCAAGGGGCGCGCGGGGCGCCGACGGTGCGGGCCGGCAGGCCGGCCGCAGCGCTTTGGGATGGGGTGTCGTCGGAACCGGCGCCCAGCTCCATGCGCACCCGGCCCGGCGCGGCCCGGTGGGCCAGCAGCGGTGCCGGGGGCTTGAGCTGGGCATACAGGCCCAGCACGCTTTTCACGTAGTTCTGCGTTTCGCGGTAGGCCGGAATGCGGTTGCCGGCGCGTTGCACCGCGCCCTCGCCCGCGTTATAGGCGGCCAGCGCCAGATCGGTGCGGCCATCGAAGAGGTCCAGCAGGTGCCGCAGGTAGCGCGTGCCGGCCGACACGTTGATCGCCGGCTCGGTGAGCTTTTGCTCCACCGAGCGGCGCGCCTCGCCCGCCACGCCGAAGCGGGACGCCGTGGCGGGCATGAGCTGCATCAGCCCCACCGCGCCCTTGGGCGATACGGCGCGCGCGTCGAAGCCCGATTCGGTGGCGATCAATGCCTGCAGCAGTTCATAGTCCACGCCGTTCTGGCTGGCCGATGCGCGCAGGTGGTGCTTGACGCGCTTGTAGTCGGGGGAGATGTCGAAGAACGCCAACAGCCGGGCGCCGGACGGCGTGGCCGCGGTGGCACCCGCGGATGCCGCGGCCGGGCCGTCGCGGGTGGAGTCGAAATCGTTGCCGCGAAAGAACAGCCCGTAGCGCCCGTCCACCTGCTCGGCCGCGAAGTGGGTCACGCCGCGCTCGTCCACATAGGCCCACAGGTCGGCGCGCGCCGTTTGCTGCAAAAACAATAGCAGCATGCCGGCGCAAACCATGCGCCAGAGGCCTGAAAGGCCCGAACGTCCGAACCGGTCGCGCCAGGCCATGGCTCAGATGTCCACTTCCACGGCGTCGCCGTGCAGTTCCATCAGTTCGCGGCGCGCGGCGGCCTCGCCCTTGCCCATCAGCTTGGTGATGAGGCCCTCGGTGGCGGCGAAGTCCATGTCGCCCAGCTGCACGGGCAGCAGGCGGCGCGTGTCGGGGTTGAGCGTGGTTTCCCACAGCTGCTCGGCGTTCATCTCGCCCAGGCCCTTGAAGCGGCTGATCTGGCACTTCTCGCGCGCCACGCCGTCCTTGGCGCATTTGTCGAGAATGGCCACCAGTTCGCCCTCGTCCAGCGCATACATCTTGGAGGCCGGCTTCTTGCCGCGCGCCGGCACGTCCACGCGAAACAGCGGCGGGCGCGCCACGTAGATGTGGCCGGTCTCGATGAGCTTCGGAAAATGGCGGAAGAACAGGGTGAGCAGCAGCACCTGGATGTGCGAGCCGTCCACGTCGGCGTCGGACAGGATGCAGACCTTGCCGTAGCGCAGGCCCGAGAGGTCGGGCGAGTCGTTGGGGCCATGCGGGTCCACGCCGATGGCCACGGAAATGTCGTGGATCTCGGTGTTGCCGAAGAGCCGGTCGCGGTCCACCTCCCAGGTGTTGAGCACCTTGCCGCGCAGCGGCAGGATGGCCTGGCTTTCCTTGTCGCGGCCCATCTTGGCGCTGCCGCCGGCCGAGTCGCCCTCGACCAGGAAGACCTCGTTGTGTGCGAGGTCGCGGCTCTCGCAGTCGGTCAGCTTGCCGGGCAGCACGGCCACGCCGGAGCCCTTGCGCTTTTCGACCTTCTGGCCGGCCTTCTGGCGCGTCTGCGCGGCCTTGATGGCCAGCTCGGCCAGCTTCTTGCCATAGTCGACGTGCTGGTTCAGCCACAGCTCGAGCGCCGGGCGCACGAAGCCGCTCACCAGCCGCACCGCGTCGCGGGAATTCAGCCGCTCCTTGATCTGGCCCTGGAACTGCGGGTCCAGCACCTTGGCCGACAGCACGTAGCTGGCGCGGGCGAAGACGTCCTCGGGCAGCAGCTTCACGCCCTTGGGCAGCAGCGAATGCAGCTCGATGAAGCTTTTGACGGCATTGAACAGGCCGTCGCGCAGGCCGCTTTCGTGCGTGCCGCCGGCGCTGGTGGGGATCAGGTTGACGTAGCTCTCGCGCACCGGGTGGCCGTCCTCGGTGAAGGCCACGCACCAGGCGGCGCCCTCGCCTTCGGCGAAGCTCTCGTGGTGGCGGTCGGCAAAGCCTTCGCCTTCGAACAGCGGGATCACCGGGTCGGCGTTCAGCGTCTGGCCGAGGTAGTCGCGCAGGCCGCCCTTGTACTGCCAGGTCTGCGTCTCGCGCGTCTTCTCGTTCACGAGGGAGACCGACACGCCGGGCATCAGCACCGCCTTGCTGCGCAGCAGGTGCGTGAGCTCGCCCATCGGCAGCGCGGTCGCCTCGAAGTACTTGCCGTCGGGCCACACGCGCACCGTGGTGCCCTGCTTGCGCTCGCCGGCGGCCAGCGGGCGGGCCACGAGCGGCTCAGTCACGTCGCCGCCTTCGAACACCAGGCGGGCCACCTTGCCCTCGCGGTGGGTGCTGGCCTCCAGACGCAGAGCCAGCGCATTGGTCACCGAGACGCCCACGCCGTGCAGGCCGCCCGAGAAGCTGTAGGCGCCGCCCGAGCCCTTGTCGAACTTGCCGCCCGCGTGCAGGCGGGTGAACACGAGTTCGATCACGGGGGCCTTTTCTTCGGGGTGCAGGCCGAACGGGATGCCGCGGCCGTCGTCTTCCACGCTGACCGAGCCGTCGGCGTGCAGCGTGACCTTGATCTTCTTGCCATGGCCGGCGAGCGCCTCGTCGGCCGCGTTGTCCAGCACTTCCTGGATGATGTGCAACGGGTTGTCGGTGCGGGTGTACATGCCCGGACGCTGCTTGACGGGTTCCAGTCCCTTGAGGACGCGGATCGAGCCTTCGGAGTATTCGCTTGGCGGGGTGGAGGAGGGTTTGGCTGCCATGGGGGCGGATTGTAGTGCCGCAGGTCCGGATGGGCTGGATATAAACCCAGCCTTCTTTTCACCCGCCGCCGATGCCCGCGGTGGAATGGGTCGCGAAGGCGTGCACGCGGATGCGCCGCTTTGGCTACATTTGCCGGATGCCTCAAGACCCCCAGAAATTGTCCATGGCCCAGGTATTGGTGTGTGGCGCCGCCATCGTCACGCTGTCCATGGGCATCCGCCACGGCTTCGGGCTGTGGCTGCAGCCCATCACCCAGGACATGGGCTGGACCCGCCAGTCGTTTGCGCTGGCCATCGCGGTGCAGAACCTCGCCTGGGGCTGCTTCGGCATCTTCGCGGGCATGGCGGCCGACCGGTTCGGCGCCTTCCGCGTGCTGATCGGCGGGGCCGTGCTGTACGGCCTGGGCCTGGTCGGCATGGCCCTGTCGCCCACGCCGGCGCTCTTCGCCCTGACCGCGGGCGTGCTGATCGGCGCGGCGCAGGCCGGCACCACCTATGCGGTCATCTACGGCGTGCTGGGCCGGCAGATCGCCCCAGAGAGGCGCTCCTGGGCCATGGGCGTGGCGGCGGCGGCCGGCTCGTTCGGGCAGTTCCTGATGGTGCCGGTGGAGGGCCAGCTCATCGTGCGCCTGGGCTGGCAGGAGGCGCTGCTGGTGCTCTCGGCCATGGTGCTGCTGATCGTGCCGCTGGCCTTCGGCCTGCGCGAGCCGGGCTTTCGAAGCCGCACCACCACCCCGCGCTCGCAGACGGTGGGCCAGGCCATGGGCGAGGCGCTGCGCTACCCGAGCTTCCTGATGCTGACGGCGGGCTACTTCGTCTGCGGCTTCCAGGTGGTGTTCATCGGCGTGCACATGCCCAGCTACCTCAAGGACCACGGCATGTCGCCGCAGGTGGCCAGCTACGCGCTGGCGCTGATCGGGCTGTTCAACGTGTTCGGCACGTACATCGCCGGCACGCTGGGCCAGCGCAATCCCAAGCGCTACATCCTCGCCTTCATCTACTTCGCCCGGGCCGTGGCGATCAGCGTGTTCCTGCTGGTGCCGCTGTCGCCCCTGTCGGTGTACGTGTTCTCGGCGGTGATGGGCGTGCTGTGGCTGTCCACCATCCCGCCCACCAACGCCACGGTGGCGCAGATCTTCGGCGTGCAGCACCTGTCCATGCTGGGTGGGTTCGTGTTCTTCAGCCACCAGATCGGCAGCTTCCTGGGTGTCTGGCTGGGGGGCTATCTGTACGACACCACCGGCAGCTACGACCTGGTCTGGTACCTGGCTATCGGCCTGGGCGTGCTGGCCGGGCTGGTGAACCTGCCGGTCAAGGAAAGCCCGATCCACCGGGCGCCGCAACCGGCCTCGGCCTGAAAGGCGCTGACCATGCCATCGACCTCGCACCCGTCGCATCGCCCGCTGCCGGGCCCTGCCCGCGTCCGCCGGGCGTGGGCCTGGGGCGCTGCCGGCGCGGTGCTGCTGGCCGCCGTGTTCCTCCTGTATGCGGAGCCGGACTTCGTGGTGATGATGGCCGACCAGCTGTGGGCCTGCTTCTGAAAATGGTGCCCAATCGCCCTCATACCGTGGATTTCATTGCCATGGCAGCTATTATTTTCATAGCAAATGCCGGCGCCGCAGGGTCTTGAACCACCTTCGGAGTGGATCCAGCGCTGGGCCCACCTCGTGCCGCCCGGCGCCAGCGTGCTGGACGTGGCCTGCGGCAGCGGCCGGCACCTGCGGTGGCTCCAGGGGCGCGGGCATCCCGTGACCGGCGTGGACCGCGACCCCGACGCGCTGGCCCCTTTGCGGGGGCTGGGCGAAATCCTCTGCGCGGACATCGAAGCCGGGCCGTGGCCGTTGGCGGGCCGCACCTTCGGCGCCGTGGTCGTCACCCGGTACCTGTGGCGGCCGCTCCTGCCCACGCTGGTGGCCAGCGTCGCGCCCGGCGGCGTGCTGCTGTACGAAACCTTCGCCGCAGGCAACGAAACCGTCGGCCGCCCGGCCCGGCCGGACTTTCTCTTGCGGCCCGGGGAACTGCTGCAGACCTGCGCGGGTCTGTGCACGGTGGCCTATGAAGATGGCTTCCTCGATGCACCGGAGCGATTCGTCCAGCGCATCGCCGCGGTCCGGCTGCAAGAGGGGGCCGCACCGGCACGCCACCGGCTCGCACCGCCGCTCTAGTTAGAATGCTCCTTTACCCGTTTTCCACCGCGGACATGACCCCTCCCAGCTCTCTCACCGGCAGCATCGTCGCCCTCGTCACCCCCATGCACGAGGACGGCAGCGTGGACTACCCCACTCTGCGCCAACTGATCGACTGGCACGTCGCCGAAGGCACCGACTGCATCGGCGTGGTGGGCACCACCGGCGAGTCGCCCACGGTGAACGTCGAAGAACACTGCGAAATCATCCGCGTGGCCGTCGAGCAGGCCGCCAAGCGCGTGCCCATCATGGCCGGCTGCGGCGCCAACTCCACGGCCGAAGCCATCGAGCTGGCCCGCTTCGCCAAGAAGGTCGGCGCCGACTCGCAGTTGCAGGTCGTGCCCTACTACAACAAGCCCACGCAAGAGGGCCAGTACCAGCACTTCAAGGCGATCGCCGAAGCGGTGGGCGACCTGCCCATCGTGCTGTACAACGTGCCCGGTCGCTCCGTGGCCGATATGCTGCACGACACCGTGCTGCGCCTGGCACAGGTGCCCGGCATCATCGGCATCAAGGAAGCCACCGGCAACATCGAACGCGCGCAGTGGCTGATCCGCGACGTGCCCAAGGGCTTCGCCGTGTACTCCGGCGACGATCCGACGGCCGTGGCGCTCATGCTGTGCGGCGGCCAGGGCAACATCAGCGTGACCGCCAACGTGGCGCCGCGCCTCATGCACGAACTGTGCGTGGCCGCGCTGGCCGGCGATGTGCGCCGCGCCATGGAAATCCAGTTCCAGCTCATGCCCACCCACAAGCAGCTGTTCGTCGAAGCCAACCCGATTCCGGTGAAGTGGGCGATGCACCGCCTGGGCCGGTGCGGCGGCGCGATGCGCCTGCCCATGACCCCGCTGAGCCAAGGCAACGAAGCCGTGGTGGAAGCTGCCCTTCGCGCCAGCGGCCTGCTGTAATTCAGGCCCGCCGCCTTGCCTGCCCCGCTCTCCCCAGACACCAAAGAGGATTTCCGCGTGAACGCTATCAACCGCCTGGGCCTGCTGGGCCTTGCCATGGCCCTGTCCGCCTGCTCCGTCCTGGAGAGCGACAAGATCGACTACAAGAGCGCCACCAAGGGCGCGACGCTCGAGGTGCCGCCGGACCTGAACCAGATCTCGCGCGACTCGCGCTACGCCGTGCCGGGTGGCGTGGTGTCGGCGGCCGCCTTCGAGGCCGGCCAGTCGCAAAAGCCCGTGGGCGCCGTGAACGCGGCCACGCGCACCATCGGCGACGTGCGCATCGAACGCGACGGCAACCAGCGCTGGCTGGTCGTGAGCCGCCCCGCCGACGTCCTGTGGGACCCGGTGCGCGACTTCTGGACCGAGAACGGCTTCGTGCTGGTGCAGGACCAGGCCAACCTCGGCATCATGGAAACCGACTGGGCCGAAAACCGCGCCAAGCTGCCGCAGGACATCATCCGCTCCACCATCGGCAAGGTGTTCGACTCGGTGTACTCCACTGGCGAGCGCGACAAGTTCCGCACCCGCCTGGAGCGCGGCCCCAACGGCAGCACCGAGATCTTCATCAGCCACCGCGGCATGGTCGAGGTCTACACCTCCGCCCAGAAGGAAAGCACCGTCTGGCAGCCCCGCCCGGTCGATCCGGAGCTGGAAACCGAATTCCTGCGCCGCCTGATGGTCAAGCTGGGCGTGAGCCAGGAGCAGTCCCGCGCCATCGCGGCCGCGCCCGCACAGCAGGTGCCCACGGCCCGCATGGCACGCCAGGGCAATGTGCCCGTGGTGGAACTGGACGAGAACTTCGACCGCGCATGGCGCCGCGTGGGCCTGGCGCTTGACCGCACCGGCTTCACGGTGGAAGACCGCGACCGTGCCCAGGGCATCTATTTCGTGCGCTACGTCGAGCCCACCGAGAAGAAGGACCCCGGCTTCTTCGGCAAGCTGCTGGGCCGCTCGTCGGATGCCGCCGCACCGGTCAAGTACCGCGTCGTGGTGCGCAGCGTCGAGAACAAGAGCACGGTGTCCGTCCTGAATGCTGCCGGTGCGCCCGAGACTTCGGCCAATGCCGAGCGCATCGTGCGCGTGCTGACGGACGACCTGAAGTAATCCGGGCCCAGGACTGCGTGCTGCGTTTCAAGAACCTGGGCAGCGGCAGTTCGGGCAACGCCACGGTGGTGGAGGGGCGCTGCGGCACGCAGGTGCGGCGGCTGCTCATCGACTGCGGGCTGGGGCCACGGCAACTGGCATCGCGTCTCGCCGCCGCCGGGCTGTCGATCGATGACCTCGACGCCCTGTTCATCACCCACGAGCATTCGGACCACGTGGGCTGCATGGAGAAGCTGGTGCTCAGGCACCGCATTCCGGTCTGGATGAGCCACGGCACCTACACGGCCATCGGCGCGCCGGGCCTGGATGGGCTGCTGAACATCGCACAGGACGGCGTGCCCATCGATCTGGGCGCTTTCGAGGCCCTGCCCTTCACCGTGCCCCACGACGCCCGCGAGCCGCTGCAACTGCGCTGCAGCGACGGCGCGACACACATCGGCCTGCTGACCGACCTGGGCCATGCCACCGACCATGTGCTGGCCCACCTCCAGGGCTGTCATGCGTTGCTGCTGGAATCCAACCACGACCCCGATCTGCTCGCCGTCTCCAGCTACCCGGCGTTCCTGAAGCGCCGCATCAGCGGCCTCTACGGCCACCTGGCCAACACCGTGGCCGCCGACATCCTTCGGGCCATGCAGCACACGGGGCTGAGCCGCGTGGTGGCGGCCCACCTCAGCGCGCAGAACAACCGCCCCGAACTGGCCCAGGCCGCGCTGGCCTCGGCCTTGGGGTGGGACACCTCGCGCGTGGACGTGGCCAGCCCGGTCACCGGCTCCGACTGGATCGCCTGCGGCTGATCTTTCGGCAGGCCGCGGACTTGGTAATGCCTTGAGGTCCGCAAGGCATCTCGCATCTCGTACCCCTGCGAAAACACTCCAACGGCTCGCCCAATAAAAAAAGCCCCGACCTGGTGGTACGGGGCTTTTTGCCGGGCTCCGGCACGGTGTGCCGAAGCCGGGTGGAGCGATCGCTTACTTGGCGGTGGAAGCGCCGGCAGCGGCTGCAGCAGCAGCGTCGGCAGCGGCCTTGGCAGCGTCGCCCGCGGGAGCGGAAGCCGCGTCGGATGCGGGAGCGGTCATGGCAGGGGCTGCGTCGGAAGCAGCAGGCGTCACCACGGGAGCGGGAGCCGGTGCTGGCGCGGGTGCTTCCACAGGAGCGGGAGCCGGTGCAGGCGCAGCGGCTTCTTCCTTCTTGCCGCAAGCGGCGAGAGCGACGGAGGCGACCAGAGCAGCCAGAACGAGAGAGTTCTTCATTTCAGTTTTTCCTATTGGACAGACGGATATTGGAATTGCCGCCATTGGCGCCCTCTTGCAGCGTGCTCTTTGGCGGTGCTTGGCGCTCAGGGGCGCCTTTTTTACTTCAACCGCAAATTATAGGGAGATTCCGTCAATACAGACTAACACCGACGGGACGTTTTGTTTCTCTTCGGTAAATCGCCAAAAATGGGCAGCGCATTATTCACAGCCCCAGCGTGGTCGCCGGGAACCCCGGCGAACTCTTGCGCAGCAGCCATTCATTGAGGGCCTCGCGCGCCAGCAGGCGGCGCTCGGGCTCGCGGCCGGCCACGCCGGCACAGCGCTCGGGGTCCAGCCGTTGCAGCACCCAGGCATCGGACCAGAGCACGCTGGGCAGTTCCAGGCGGTCCGCCGTGGGTGCGCGGCGGCATTCGATCACATGGTCCCACACGCCGCGCCAATGCACGAAGCGCGCGTGGCGCCGCACCATCTCGTCGTACGTTCCGGCCAGCACCGTGAGGCGGCGCCCGCGGCGCGCCCAGGACTGCAGTGAATCGATCACCTCGCGCTCGCCAAGCGGCCAGTCGTGAAAGTCGAAGTCGCTCAGCACGATCTCGTTCCAGCCCTCCCGGGCCGCGCAGGCCAGCCCGTCGCGCACCCACTGGCGAAAGTCTTCCCGGCCATTGAAACGCCCGGCGGGCAGTGCAGCGGCCGGCTCGGAATGGTGGGGGAATGCATCGGACATCGGTGGCTCCTCGGGATGATTGCGCCCTGGCGCGTCAACGCTCCATCAATCGGGCGGCGACCAGGCGTGCGCCCAACCCGTTTCGCACCACGACGACAGCAGCTCCAGCGCATCGTCGCTGGCGCGCGCGAGATCGCGGGGGCGCAGCACGCGCTCATCGGCCAGCAGGCGCATGAGGGTGGCGTCGCGGCCTGCCGCCAGGTAGCTGTCGCCGTTGATGAACACATGGCGCGCGTCATAGACCATGCGGGTGCGGCGGTCCAGTTGAACGCCCTCCAGCAGGCCGCCCACCGCCCCGGGCTCGAACCACACGTTGGGCTTGGGCTCGGTCAGGCTCTCGCCCAGGGCGCGCTCCAGGGCCAGCGGCTCGGACAGTGCCCGCTCCAGCGCCTGGCGGGCAAAGGCCTGCAGCGCCGGGGGAATCTCGCCCGGCTGCGCCACCGCGGCCTGTGACGGATCGCGGTACAGCTGGGGCGGCGCATCGTCATCGGCGGCATCGTCGGCCAGGCGCGACAGCAGCTCCTGCGCGATCCCGTTGCGTGCGGGGGAGCGGAACCCGATGGAGTAGGTCATGCATTCGCCTTCGGCGATGCCATCGTGCGCATAGCGCGGCGGCAGGTACAGCATGTCCCCGGGCTCGAGCACGAACTCCTGCTCGGGCTCGAACTGCGCCAGCACCTTGAGCGGAATGCCCTCGCGCAGCGTGAGGTCCTTCTGCCGGCCGATGCGCCAGCGCCGACGCCCCTGGGCCTGGAGCAGGAAGACGTCGTAGCTGTCGAAATGCGGTCCGACGCCGCCGCCATCGGAGGCATAGCTGATCATCAGGTCGTCGAGCCGCGCGCGCGGCACGAAGCAAAACTGCTCCATCAGCGCATGCACCGCGTCGTCATGCAGATCGACGCCCTGCACCAGCAGCGTCCACTCGCGCGTGGTGAGCGGGGGCAGCGAACGGCGCGCGAAAGGGCCGTGGCGCAGCTTCCACGCGCCGGCCTTGTGCTGCACGAGGCGCGATTCGACGCTCTCTTGCGCGGCGAGCGCGAACAATTCGGCGCGTTGCACCGGCGGGTCGAACGCGGCGATGGCCTGGCGAACCAGCAAGGGCTTTTTCTGCCAGTGGCGGCGCATGAACTGCGCCGGCGTGAGCCCGCCCAGCAGCGCCAGAGGTTGTTGAACATCCATGGGGAATTGATACCGCGTGCGCGGACGAGGGTCGAACTGCGACAATTCTCCTATGGAAATCAACCAACAATGTGTGGTCGCTTTGACCTGGATCCTGAAAGACACCCTGGGCGAGGAGCTGGACGTGCTCGATGAGCCGGTGGAGTTTCTCGTCGGCGGCGACGATCTGCTCGCGCGCATCGAAGAGGCCCTGCAAGGCCATGCCGCGGGCACGTCGCTGTCGCTGCACCTGGAGCCCGAGGAAGCCTTCGGCGACTACCAGGACCAGCTGCTGTTCCTCGAACCGCGCAACCTCTTTCCCGCCGATCTGGAAGAAGGCATGACGATCGAAGGCAGCGCGCTGCCGCAGGGCACCAACCCGGCGGCCCCGCGCGACGTGCTGTACACCGTGGCCCAGATCTACCCGGAGCACATCGTGCTCGACGGCAACCACCCGCTGGCAGGCATCGCGCTGCGCCTGCACCTCACCGTGCAAAGCGTGCGCGAGGCCACCGAGGAAGAGATCGGCCGCGGCTCGGCCGGCACCGGCTTCTTCCGCATCCAGCCGCCCGCGGCGGACGCACCCACCCTTCACTGACCGATTCATCGACCCATGCAAAACGGGCCCCGAGGGGCCCGTTTTGCATGGGGTGCCTGCCACGCATGCGCGGCAGGCGACGAGACCATGGGAGGTCAGATGCGCGAGATCTGGCCGCCATACAGGCGCACGCGGTCGCCGGTGCGCAGGTCGCCTGGGGTGGTCACGTCATAGACGCGCTGGCCGCCCTGATCCAGCTGGATCGTCAGGCGGTAGCCCTCGGCCTGGCCGTCGTTGTTGTTGCCGGTGCGGCCTTCGATCTGGTTACCCACCACACCGCCGCCCACGGCACCCAGCACGGTGGCTGTGGCACGGCCGCTGCCCTTGCCCACCTGGTTGCCCAGCACGCCGCCGGCCACCGCGCCCAGCACGGCACCCGCGCCGCTGGTGCCGCGGTTGCGCGCATGCAGGGTTTCGATGTTGGAGACCACGCCGAACTCGGTGCCGTTCTGGTTCTGGTTCTGCGCAGCGGGGTAGGAGGAATAGCCCGGCTGGGGCTGGGCGGGGTAGTTGTTGGAATAGCGCGGTTGCTGGGCGCAAGCCGAGAGCAGGGTCACCAGGGCGACGGAACCTGCCAGGGTGGCGGAGCGGATGAAACGGGACATGAAAGTTCTCCTTCAGAGCGATGCGCAGGCCTTCAAAGCCTTTGACGTGAAGCGGATTGCACCATGCAGCCCACCCCGGAACCCGACGGGCAATCGCGGCCCGGCAGGCAAGACAGATACCGGCAGCCATGTCGGCGCCGGCCTACAAACGACCGAAATGGAGGGCCTTTCAGACCGATCAGGCCTGGCCCGTCGAGCCGTAGCCGCCTTCGCCGCGCTGCGTGGCGGGAAAGTCGCTGACCACGTTGAACTGCGCCTGCACCACAGGCACGATGACCAGTTGGGCCAGCCGCTCCATGGGCTCCAGGGTGAACGCCGTGTCGCTGCGGTTCCAGGCACTGACCATGAGCTGGCCCTGGTAGTCGCTGTCGATCAGCCCCACCAGATTGCCCAGCACGATGCCATGCTTGTGCCCCAGGCCCGAGCGCGGAAGGATCAGCGCGGCATACCCGGGATCTTTCAGATAGATGGCGATCCCGGTGGGCACCAGTTGCCAGGCGTTGGGCTGCAGCGTGAGCGGCTCGTCCAGGCAGGCGCGCAGGTCGAGGCCGGCGCTGCCCGGCGTGGCGTAGGAAGGCAGTTGCGCTGCCATGCGGGGGTCGAGAATCTTGACGTCGATCTTCACAGGTTCAATTCACTTCTTGGGAAAACGGGAATTCGGGGGCTGGCGCGCCGCGTGGCGCAGCGCCTCCAGCACGGTTTGCAATGCCGCGGCGCGGTCGGTGCCGGGCGATGATGGGAGGCCGCTGGACAGCAGGCGCCCTGCCGCGCCCAGGCCCCACCACAGCAGGCCGAGCGAGACGACGCCGAACAGCGAACCCCAGGCGAAAGCCAGCCACGCCACCGCTTTCGCCAGCACCAGCAGGAGCAGCACCGCCCGTGCCAGGCGCAACAGCCGGAGCCCTTGGGCGCCCGGCATCGCCAGAGAGGCCGGACGCGTCACCGCATCGCGGACGGGCGCCTTCACGGCTGCGCCTTTCGCAGCCGTACTGACGACAGTCGGGCGGGCACCGTAGTGGCCAGGCTCCTCACCGGGCGCCAGCGAATGGGCCGGGTGCTGCATGCGGCTGAGCCGCTCGACGTAGCTCGCGAAATCGCCGTCGGGCGGCGTGTCCCATTCGGGGCGCAAGGGATGCTGCACGGGGAGTGTGTCTCGGACGGGATGTCAGGCGGCGCCCGCGATGCGCCGGGCGATCTCGGCCACCAACTGGCGGGCGAGCTCGCGCTTGGAGGCGCGCGGCAGCTCGCGGTGCCCCTGGGCATCGATCAGCAGCAGCGCGTTGTCGTCCTGCCCGAAGGTGGCCGGGCCGATGTTGCCCACCAGCAGCGGTACACCCTTGCGCTCGCGCTTGGCGCTGGCGTGGCGCAGCAGGTCCTCGCTCTCCGCCGCAAAGCCGACGCAGAACAGTTGCCCCGCGCGCGCGCGCTCGGATTTCGCCACCTGGGCCAGGATGTCCGTGTTCTCCACGAACGCCAGCGCAGGCACCTCGCCGGAACCGTCCTTCTTGATCTTGTGGCGGGCCGCCTGAGCGGGGCGCCAGTCGGCCACGGCAGCAGTTGCTACAAAAACAGTAGCATCCGAGGCATATTCCACTACCGCATCGAGCATGTTTTGTGCCGATTGCACGTCCACGCGGCGCACGCCGCGCGGCGTGGGCAGGTGCACCGGCCCCGCCACCAGCGTGACCTGCGCGCCGGCCTCGCGCGCGGCGCGGGCGATGGAAAAGCCCATCTTGCCGCTGGAGCGGTTGGTGATGCCGCGCACCGGGTCGATGGCCTCGAACGTGGGGCCCGCCGTCACTAGCACGTGCTGGCCGGCCAGTACCTTGGGCGCGAAGAACGCCGTCAGTTCCTCCAGCAGTTCGGCCGGCTCCAGCATGCGGCCGTCACCGGTCTCGCCGCAGGCCTGGTCGCCGTTGCCTACGGCCAGCACCACGGCGCCGTCGCGCGCGACCTGCGCCAGGTTGCGCTGCGTGGCCGGGTGCGCCCACATCTCGCGGTTCATGGCGGGTGCGAGCAGCAGCGGCACGCGGTCGATGGGCCGGGCCAGGCAGGTCAGGCTCAGCAGTTCGTCGGAGCGCCCCTGCGCCAGACGCGCGATGAAGTCCGCGCTGCACGGCGCGATGACGATCGCGTCGGCCTCGCGGCCCAGGTTGATGTGCGGCATGTTGTTGGGCTCGCGCGCGTCCCACTGCGAGTGGTACACCGCGCGCCCGGTCAGCGCCTGCATCGTGACGGGGGTCATGAACTGCGCGGCCGCCTCGGTCATCACGACCTGCACGCTGGCCCCGGCCTTGATCAGCAGTCGGGCGAATTCGGCCGATTTGTAGCAGGCGATGCCGCCGGAGAGTCCCAGGAGAATGTGTTTGCCGGCGAGCTCGTTCATGGCGCGCAATTTAGCAGACGGGGCGCGGGGTCGGAGCGGGTGCCGGCCGGGCGGCCGATGGCCGCCCTCTATAATCCCGATTTCCCACCACCAAAAAAGACATGACCAAATTTGTCTTCGTCACCGGCGGTGTGGTGTCTTCCCTGGGCAAGGGAATCGCCTCAGCCTCCCTTGCCGCGATCCTCGAATCGCGGGGCCTCAAAGTCACCCTCATCAAGCTCGACCCGTACATCAACGTGGACCCGGGCACCATGTCCCCGTTCCAGCACGGCGAGGTCTTCGTCACCGACGACGGCGCCGAAACCGACCTCGATCTCGGCCACTATGAGCGTTTCATCGAAACGCGCATGAAAAAGACCAACAACTTCACCACGGGCCGCATCTACCAGAGCGTGCTGGAGAAGGAACGGCGCGGCGACTACCTCGGCAAGACCGTGCAGGTCATTCCGCACGTCACCAACGAAATCCAGGAATACATCAAGCGCGGCGCCGGCGTGGGCACGGGCGACGCGGTGGACGTGGCCATCGTCGAGATCGGCGGTACGGTGGGCGACATCGAGTCTCTGCCCTTCCTCGAAGCGGTGCGTCAGCTGAGCCTCAAGCTCGGCCCCAACAACGCCGCCTTCGTGCACCTGACCTACCTGCCGTGGATCGCCGCAGCGGGCGAACTCAAGACCAAGCCGACCCAGCACACGGTGCAGGAACTGCGCAAGATCGGCATCCAGCCCGACGCGCTGCTGTGCCGCGCCGACCGCCGCATTCCCGAGGAAGAGCGCGGCAAGATCTCGCTGTTCACCAACGTGCCCGAGTGGGGCGTGATCAGCATGTGGGACGTGGACACCATCTACAAGGTGCCGCGCATGCTGCACGAGCAGGGCCTGGACGGCCTGATCTGCGACAAGCTGCGCCTGAACACGCCGCCCACCACCCTCAAGCGCTGGGACCAGCTCGTCTACGAGACCGAGCATCCGCAGGGCGAGGTCACCATCGCCATGGTGGGCAAGTACGTGGACCTGTCCGACAGCTACAAGTCGGTGAACGAGGCGCTGCGCCATGCCGGCATGAAGAACCATGTGCGCGTGAAGATCGAGCACATCGATTCCGAGACCATCGGCGCGGCCGACGCGGCCGAGAAGCTCGCCAAGTACGACGCCGTCCTGGTGCCCGGCGGTTTCGGCGCGCGCGGCGTGGAAGGCAAGATCAGCACGGCCCGCTACGCCCGCGAGCACCAGGTGCCCTACCTGGGCATCTGCCTGGGCATGCAGGTCGCCACCATCGAATACGCACGCCACGTGGCCGGCCTCAAGGACGCCAACAGCACCGAGTTCGAGCCTGCCACGCCCCACCCCGTGATCGCCCTGATCACCGAGTGGAAGGACGCCGACGGCACGATCAAGACGCGCAACGAGAACTCCGACCTGGGCGGCACCATGCGCCTGGGCGCGCAGAGCTCGGACGTGGCGTCCGGCACGCTGGCGCACGAGATCTACGGCAACATCGTCACCGAGCGCCACCGCCACCGCTACGAAGCCAACGTGAACTACCTCGACCAGCTGCGCAAGGCGGGCCTGGTGATCTCGGCGCTCACGCAGCGCGAGCAGCTCACCGAGATCGTCGAGTTGCCCAAGAGCGTGCACCCCTGGTACATCGGCGTGCAGTTCCACCCCGAATTCAAATCGACGCCGTGGAACGGCCACCCGCTCTTCAACGCCTTCATCAAGGCGGCCGTGGAGCGCCAAAAGAGCCAGCAGCGAGCCCTCGCGGCGGCCTGAAAGCCTTCTTCCGAAGCAACGACGAGAAAAGAAAGAACCCCTGCCATGAAACTCTGCGGCTTCGACGTCGGCCTGGAACACCGCTTCTTCCTCATCGCGGGCCCCTGCGTGATCGAGTCTGAGCAACTGCAGATGGACGTGGCCGGCCAGCTCAAGGAGACGGCGGCGGCACTGGGCATTCCGTTCATCTTCAAGAGCAGCTTCGACAAGGCCAACCGCTCTTCGGGCACCAGCTTTCGCGGCCCCGGCCGCGAGAAGGGCCTGGAGATCCTGGCCAAGATCCGGCGCGACCTGGACGTGCCCGTGCTGACCGACGTGCACACCGAGGACGACATCACCGAGGCCGCCAAGGTGGTCGATGTGCTGCAGACGCCCGCCTTCCTGTGCCGTCAGACCGACTTCATCCGCGCGGTGGCGCAGTCGGGCAAGCCGGTGAACATCAAGAAGGGCCAGTTCCTCGCGCCGCACGACATGAAGAACGTGATCGACAAGGCCCGCGCCGCCGCGCTGGAAGCCGGCCTGCCCGAGGACAGCTTCATGGCCTGCGAGCGGGGTGCGAGCTTCGGCTACAACAATCTCGTGTCCGACATGCGCGGCCTGGCCATCATGCGCGAGACCGGGGCGCCGGTCGTGTTCGACGCCACCCACTCGGTGCAGTTGCCGGGTGGCCAGGGCACGAGCAGCGGCGGCCAGCGCGAGATGGTCCCGGTGCTGGCCCGCGCCGCCGTCGCCGTGGGCGTGGCGGGCCTCTTCATGGAAACGCACCCCGACCCGGCCAAGGCCCTGTCGGACGGCCCCAACGCCGTGCCGCTCAAGCACATGAAGGCGCTGCTGGAAACGCTGGTGGCGCTGGACACCATCACCAAGCGCAACGGATTCCTCGAAAACAACTTTGGAGCCTGAGCCATGAGCAGTGGTTACGTCATCGCATCCGTCACCGTCACCAACCCGACGCAGTACGAGGAATACAAGAAGTGGAGCACCCACGCCATGCAGGTGCATGGCGCCGAGGTCTGCATCCGCGGCGGCAAGGTCGAGGTGCTCGAAGGCGACTGGAACCCCGGCCGCACCGTGCTGCTGAAGTTCCCGAGTTTCGAGGCGGCCCGCGCGTTCTACGACACGCCCGAGTACCAGAAGGCCAAGGCGGCCCGCGAAGGCGCGGCCGTCATGCGCATGGTGTGCGTGGAAGGCGTGTGAATTGAAGGTCGCGCTTCATCCACCCATGGTGGTCGCTATCGCGAAAGACAATTACCTGACGCCTCAGCACGCTTTTGCTGACAACACCTACATTCCGGCGATGAGCCCGCCACGGTATGGTCAGGACATCACCTCTGGCTGCCGCTTCCGTGCCCCCAGAGGCCAGAGCGTGGGAGACAGTCCCAGCGAACTGGCCCCCAAGATGCTGAAATTGCTCGGTATCTTTGCAGCCGGCGACAAGACGGGCATGGCCAGACGTCTGTTTGATGATTTCCTGAACACCCGCAGGACCGCTGTGGAGTACTTCGATGACGAGCGACTCAATACGGCAGTGGGCAACCACCCCAATGTCAATTCGTTCTGCAATGCAGTCGTTTCCGCACCCAACTCACCCAACAGGACCACCGGCCAAGTACGCCTTCATCAATCGCTGAAGAACGCGCAGTGGGACATCAAAAAGCTCCATATGCCGACCAACCTGGGCGTTCCCGCCTTGAACTTGGGAAGCAAGGTCTTTTCGACCCGGGATTTCAATAACGGACTGGGATTGATGATCAACGGGGTGCAGTACGTTTATGTCATCGCGACCCACTACCATTACGACAGCAATGCCAAGAAATACTGGCTGACCCTGAATTTCGTTTTCTACGACATCTTCGGCCTGGACGACGATGATCTCAGGGAATATGGAGCGGCTTCAGATTCGATCATCGCTTCGCCGGCGTCGGTCGGCATTACGGCTTGGTGGCAACTTCAGCATCAGTTCGGCCATTTCCCGTTGGTGACCCGCGCTGCCACCGTCAAAGAATATGAAATCGCTGCCGAATAATTTATTCAAAAACAATAAGGTATCGGCTTTTGCTTGTGCCTGCCTTATTCTCGGTCTTCTGCTGACTCCGGTGGCTTACATCGCCATTGGGAGTCTCAGCGGTTTTTCCGCAGCATTTTCATTGATTGCACTGCCACCACTGGCACTGAGCCTCTCTTTTTTGCTTTTTCGCTTTTTTAAAAAAAATACTGCTACCGAATCAATCAATATCCGCCATGCGATCGAATTGACTTGCTGGCTGCTGGTATTTTTGTTTTTATTCTTTGTCTCCAACTTCACACTGCTGACCACTTCAGAGCGCGTTGGATTGTTTTCCACGCTTTTTCTGGTCTGCACCATTGTTTCAATTCCGTTGCTGGCCATTCGCCCTTCTGCATTGATTCAAAGAGTGAATGCTTGGCCCCAGGCTTTGGTTATCACTGTAGGTTTAGTACTGGGTCTGCCCGCAGTCATTCTGACGGCCGCCTACCTGCTAAGCTCCGTTGCATCGCTTTGAAGATAACGCCATCCATATGAGAAGCACGCCTCCAATGCTGTTGGGGCAGCGCTTTGAACCAGAATTAATCATCAACCGGAGAATCCTGAATGAGTGCCATCGTTGATATCGTAGGTCGCGAAGTGCTGGACAGCCGCGGCAACCCCACCGTCGAATGCGACGTGCTGCTGGAATCGGGCGTGATGGGCCGCGCGGCCGTGCCCTCGGGCGCGTCCACCGGCAGCCGCGAGGCCATCGAGCTGCGCGACGGCGACAAGGGCCGCTACCTGGGCAAGGGCGTGCTCAAGGCCGTGGAGCACATCAACACCGAGATTTCCGAGGCCGTGCTGGGCCTGGACGCCTCCGAGCAGGCCTTTTTGGACAAGACCCTGATCGACCTGGACGGCACCGACAACAAGAGCCGCCTGGGCGCGAACGCCATGCTGGCGGTCTCCATGGCCGTGGCCCGCGCCGCCGCCGAAGAGTCCGGCCTGCCCCTGTACCGCTACCTGGGCGGCATGGGTGGCATCCAGTTGCCCGTGCCGATGATGAACGTCATCAACGGCGGCGCGCATGCCAACAACAGCCTGGATCTGCAGGAATTCATGATCGTCCCCGTGGGGGCGCCGAGCTTCCGTGAAGCCGTGCGCTGGGGCGCCGAGGTGTTCCATGCCCTCAAGAAGATCATCAACGACCGCGGCATGAGCACCGCCGTGGGCGACGAGGGCGGCTTCGCCCCCAGCGTCGAGAACCACGAAGCCGCGATCCAGCTCATCCTGCAGGCCATCGACGCCGCCGGCTACACCGCCGGCGAACAGATCGCCCTGGCCCTGGACTGCGCGGCCAGCGAGTTCTACAAGGACGGCCACTACGTGCTGGAAGGCGAAGGCGGCATCCGCCTGACGGCCCAGCAATGGACCGACATGCTCGCCGCGTGGGTGGACAAGTACCCCATCATCTCCATCGAAGACGGCATGGCCGAAGGCGACTGGGACGGCTGGAAGCACCTGACCGAACGCCTGGGCGAGAAGGTGCAGCTGGTGGGCGACGACCTGTTCGTCACCAACACCAAGATCCTGAAGGAAGGCATCGACAAGCGCATCGCCAACTCGATCCTCATCAAGATCAACCAGATCGGCACGCTGACCGAAACCTTCGCCGCCATCGAGATGGCCAAGCGCGCCGGCTACACGGCCGTGATCTCGCACCGTTCGGGCGAGACGGAGGACAGCACCATCGCCGACATCGCCGTGGGTACCAACGCGGGCCAGATCAAGACGGGCTCGCTGTCGCGCTCGGACCGCATCGCCAAGTACAACCAGCTGCTGCGCATCGAGGAAGACCTGGGGGACATCGCCCACTACCCCGGCCGCGCTGCGTTCTACAACCTGCGCTGACCTGAACCCACCGCCGTGGCACGGCCTTCCCTCCTCCCGCGAGGGCCGTGCCGGGGCGGTGGCCAATCCCTTCCCTGCTACCCGACCTCGCCGCCATGAGTCCCCGCATCGTTCCGCTGGTGCTGCTCCTCCTCCTCGTGGGGGTGCAGGCGCAGCTGTGGTCCGGCCGTGGCAGCGTCCACCACGTGCAGGAGATGAAGGAAAAGATCGCCGCGCAAAAACAGGCCAATGCCGAGGCGCGCCAGGCCAACGAACGCCTCACCTCCGAAGTGCACGACCTGCGTGAAGGCCTGGACATGGTCGAGGAAAAGGCGCGCAACGAACTGGGCATGGTCAAGCCCAACGAGATCTACGTGCAGGTGACCCACCGCTGAGCGGACGGGGTCCTGCAGCGTTCATTCCCACTGTCACCCCCGAGTCCCTTGGCCGCCGATCCGGTCCGCATCGCCCTGTTGGGCGCCCCCGGCACCGGGCTGGAGGCTTTGGCGCACGCGGTGGCTCGGCACCTGCAGCCGGGGCATGCCTTGGTCGATTCCTGCCCGGCGCTGCATGCAGCCGTGTCGCGTTGCCTGGAGGCACCGGTGGGCCCCTTGCAAGATGCGGCGCAGCAGGCGCTGGCAGCGCTGGCGGCGACCCATGCGGCGACGTTCCGAGCCACGCTGCTTGGCGGACTGGATGGCGCGACGCCTTCGAAAGCCTCGGGCCAGACACCGCAGCCCTCCGGACAGGAGCGGTTCGATGCCTGCCTGCGCGGGGCGCTTTCCGAGGCCGGCGTGTCCTATCGCGTGCTGTACGGCAGCGAGAACGAGCGGCTGCGGGCAGTCCTGGATGCTATTAAAAAAATAGCACCCAAGGCATATGATCCGCCGGCACCAACAGTTTTTGATCAAGAAGCGCCGGCACGGCCTGCCTGCCTTCGCGCATGGTCGTGCGAGAAGTGCAGCGACCCCGAGTGCGAGCACAAGCTGTTCACGGCGCTGCGCGGCTGATGCGGGGCCCGCGAGCCTTGCCGCCGGCGGCTATTGAACGCTGGACGGCCCCGGCAATTGCTTGCCGGGCTCGGTGAAGATCTGCGCCGCATCCACCGCGTCGTAGCGGTACTGCTGGCCGCAGAACTCACAGGCCACCTCGATGTCGCCGCGCTCGGCGAGGATGCTCTCGGCCTCTTCCACCCCCAGGCTGCGCAGCATGTTGCTGACGCGCTCGCGACTGCAGGTGCAGGCGAACCGCGGGCCGTCCACGCCCTGCTGGGGGACGAAGCGCAGCAGTTTCTCTTCCCAGAACAGGCGGCGCAGGATGGTGTCCACGTCCAGGCCCAGCAGTTCGTCGCGCGTCAGGCTGGCCGCCAGGGTGGCGATGCGGTTGTAGTCCTCGTTGTGGCCGATCTGGTCCTCGTTCTCGCGGTGGGTCAACTCGCCGGCGAGGTTGCCCTCGCCCTTGATCGGCATGCGCTGGATGAGCAGGCCGGCGGCCACCTGGTCGTCGGCGGCCAGCACCAGCGTGGTGTCCAGCTGTTCGGACTGCAGCATGTAGTGCTGCAGCACGTCGCTGAGCTTTTCGATCTTCTCGTGGTGGTCGCCATGCAGCGGCACCACGCCCTGGTAAGGCTGCCGGCCCGGCAGGCGGTCCTTCGGATCGAGCGTGATGGCGCAGCGCCCGCCGCCGCCCACGTTCACCATGTCGCTCAGGCGGGCACCGTCCGGCACTTCGCCGTTCACCGAGGCCGTGGCGCGCAGGCTGAGGTCCGACTGCACCTCGGCCACCGCCAGCTTGACGGGGCCGTCGCCGAAGACCTGCAGCACCAGCGCCCCGTTGAACTTGATGTTGGACTGCATCAGCACGCCGGCCGCGGCCATCTCGCCCAATAGCTCGCGCACGGGCGGCGGATAGGCGCCGGAGGTGGTGTTGCCGGCGCGCCGCGCGAGGATCTCGGTCCAGGCGTCGGTGAGGCGCACGATCATGCCGCGCACGGGCAGGCCATCGAAAAGAAACTTGTGGAGTTCAGACACCCTGGTTTTCCTGAAATGTTGGCGCCGCTCAAGCCAGCTTGCGCAACCCGGCTCGAAAGCGCTGGGCGTTGTCGATGTAGGTCTGCGCATTCCGGCGCAGGCCCTCGATCTGCTCGGGCGAGAGCTGGCGCACCGCCTTCGCGGGACTGCCGATGATCATGGAGCCATCGGGAAACTCCTTGCCCTCCGTCACCAGCGCGCCGGCGCCGACGAGGCAATGCCTGCCGATCTTCGCACCGTTGAGCACCACCGCGCCGATGCCGATGAGCGACTCGTCGCCCACCGTGCAGCCATGCAGCATGACCTTGTGGCCGATCGTCACGCGCTCGCCCAGCACCAGCGGCTGGCCGGGGTCGGAGTGCAGCACGCTGCCATCCTGCACATTGGTGCCGGCGCCGATGGTGATCGGCTCGTTGTCGCCGCGCAGCACGGCCCCGAACCAGATGCTGGACGACTCGCCCAGCACGACGTGGCCGATGACTTCGGCACTGTCCGCCACCCACGCCGACGGCGCGGTGCGGGGAGAAATGCCATCGAGTTCGTAAAGCGCCATCCAGGTCTCCTTTTTTTGTCAGCAGGGCCGAATCCTAGAATTGTAGGGATGGACCTTCGCCAACGTGCCCTCGAGGCCCTGTGCCTGACAGACCCCCAGGCCAAAGCCGCCGCCACCCTGGACCTGCACGCGCGTGCGGCCGACCATGGCGTGGCCGCGAACGGCCCGCAGGGCCCCATCGACCCCGCTGCCCTGCCCGGCCGCCCCGAGCGGCCCGCCCTGCTGCGCCACACCGAGGTGGCGCGCCGCTCGCCCGCCACGCCCGAGGGCCGCGCGGTGCTGATGCACGCCATCGCGCACATCGAATTCAACGCCATCAACCTCGCCCTCGACGCGGTCTGGCGCTTCGACGGCATGCCGCCGGCCTTCTACCTCGACTGGCTGCGGGTGGCGGCCGAAGAGGCCAAGCACTTCGGATTGCTGCGAGACCACCTGCGAAGCATGGGGCACGACTACGGCGATTTTCCCGCCCACCAGGGCCTGTGGACCATGTGCGAGAAGACCGCGGGTGACATCGTCGCGCGCATGGCCCTGGTGCCGCGCACGCTCGAAGCCCGCGGCCTGGACGCCACCCCGCTCATCCAGCGCAAGCTGCGGCAGGTGGGCACCGCCGACGCGCTGGCGGCCGTGGACATCCTGGACATCATCCTGCGCGAGGAGGTCGGGCATGTGGGGATTGGTAACCATTGGTATCGCTTCCTGTGCGATCGGGAAGGGCTGGACCCGCTGGCGCACTACGCCCTGCTGGTCCGGCGCTACGAGGCGCCACGCCTCAAACCGCCTTTCAACGCCGAGGCACGCCGTGCGGCGGGGTTCAGCGATGCCGAAATGGAGTGGCTGCAGCATGGCTGACCCGCCCGCGTGGGCAGCCGTTCTTTCCTACAATGCGTCCAAGCCCCGCAGCCCCTTTGCCGAAGGGACGCGGCCCCTTCACCGATCGCTTTCAGTTCGCCATCCATGCCCCACACGCCTGTCGCCGGCAATTCCCCGTCCATTGCCCCCGAGAGCAGCCCTGCCGGCGCCATGATCGCCCGCCAGGCGATCATGAACGGGCAGCAGGCCGTGGTGGGCTATGAACTCTTCAACCGTTCGCGCTCCGGCCATGGCCATACGGCGGCGACGGACGTGTTCCTGGTGTTCACCGCGCTGTCGCACGCCGGCAGCGAGGAGCTGGTGGGCAAGAAGCTCATCTTCGTCAACTGCACGCACGAGAGCCTGTCCGGCGGCCACCTGGAGCTGGTCGATCCCGACAAGGTCGTGCTGGAGATTCCGCCCCTGGGCCACGCGGCCGCCGAAGAGGTGAGCACGCGGCTGCCGATCCTGTCGGGCCTGCGCGAACGGGGCTTCCACCTGGCCTTCAACCACACGGTGCTGGAATCGGCCTATGCGCCGTGGCTGCCGCTGGCCGACTACATCAAGCTCGACCTGTCCGTGCTGGCGCCCGACCAGCTGGCCGTGCTCATCAAATACGCGGGGCGGCACTCCAAGGCCGAGTTGATCGCCGAGAAGGTGGAGACGGCCAAGCAGTACGACATGGCCTCCAGCAAGGGCGTGCAGCTGTTCCAGGGGTATTGGTTCTCCCGCCCCTCCCTGGTGGAGGCCAAGCTGCTCACCCCGGCGCAAAGCAGCATCATCCAGCTCATCAACCTCGTGCGCCAGCAGGCCAGCACGGACGAGATCGAGGAAGTGCTGAAGAAGGACGCGGGCCTGGCCTTCAACCTGATGCGGCTCATCAATTCTTCGGGTTTCGGACTCTCGCGCGAAATCACCTCGTTCCGGCAGGCCGTGATGCTCATGGGGCTCAAGAAGCTGTTCCGCTGGGCCGCGCTGCTGCTCACCGCCTCGCGCGCAGGCGGCATCTCCGCCGCCGTCGGCCACACGGCCGTGGTGCGCGGGCGGCTGATGGAGCTGCTGGCCCTGGAAACCATGTCGCAGGAAGACGCCGATCAGGCCTTCGTGGTGGGCATCTTCTCGATGCTCGACCGCATGCTGAGCATGCCGATGGAGTCCGCCGTGGGGCTGCTGCACGTGCCCGGTACCGTGTCGGAGGCCCTGCTGCACCGCGCCGGCACCCTGGGCGAACTGCTGCGGCTGGCCGAAGCCTGTGAATCCAGCGACGACGCCGCCTTCGATCAGGCCGCCAGTTCGCTGCAGCTGTCCAGCCAACAGATCAACATGGCCCATTTGCAGGCCCTGGCCTGGGCGGACCAGTTGACGGAATGAGCCCCAGAGTGGGCGACAGCGTACGGCTCTGGTGGTAAGGTCACCGAATTCATCCCACTCACTGACGCAGACCCTCCATGTCGAGCAACTCAGACAACGTACCGGCTTTCGAGAACACCGCCCCGCAAGGGGAAGACGAGGACTCGAGCAACCTGGCGATCATTGCGCGCCAGGCGATCGTGGATGAGCAGCGTGCCGTTTTCGGCTACGAGCTGTTCGACCGTTCCACCGCCTCCGATGCCCACACCGCAGCCAGCGATGCCGCCCTGCTCTTCAATGCCCTGTCGTATGCGGGCACCGAGGCCCTGGTGGGCAAGAAGACGGTGTTCATCAACTGCACGCACGAAAGCCTGGCCGGCGGCCACCTCGAACTGATCCACCCCGAAAAGGTGGTGCTGGAAGTGCCGCCCTTGGCCGACGGCGCCACGGCCGAGGAGATCGAAGGGCGCGTGTCCACGCTCGAAGGCCTGCGCACGCGGGGCTTTCGCCTCGCCTTCAACCAGAACGTCCTGCGCCGCACCTATGCCAGCTGGCTGCCGCTGGCGGCCTTCGTCAAGCTGGACATGCAGGCGTTCCGGGCCGAACTGGCCGAGCCCCTGGTGAAGTTCGCGCGCGCCAACTCCAAGGCCACGCTGGTGGCCGAAAAGGTCGAGACCGCCGAGCAGCACGAGCGCATGTCCGCCCTGGGCGTGAAGCTGTTCCAGGGCTACTGGTTCGCCCAGCCCGCGCTGGTGAAGGCCCAGACCATCCGGCCTTCGCAGGCGACCATCATCCAGCTCATCAACCTGGTGCGAAAGCAGGCCAGCACGGCGGAGATCGAGGAGCTGCTCAAGAAGGACCCCACGCTGTCCTTCAACCTGCTGCGGTTCATCAACTCGTCGGGCTTCGGGCTGTCGTGCGAGGTCACCTCGTTCCGGCACGCCGTCATGATCCTGGGGCTCAAGAAGCTGTTCCGCTGGGCGGCGCTGCTCATGACCACCTCGCGCGCTGGCGGCTCTCCGCCCGCCGTGGGCCAGACCGCCGTGGTGCGCGGCCGCCTCATGGAATTGCTCGCCGCCGAACTGCTGCCGCCCGAGGAATGCGACAACGCCTTCGTGGTCGGCGTGTTCTCGCTGCTGGACACCATGCTGGGCGTTCCGCTGGAAAAGGCGCTCGACTCCGTCGCCCTGCCCCAGCCCGTGATCGATGCGCTGCTGCACAACACCGGCGTGTTCGCGCCGTTCCTCGAACTCACCAAGGCGTGCGAAAGCGGCGACGAGGTAGCGTTCGCCCGCTCGGCCGATGCGCTGCACCTGTCCAACCGGCAGGTGAACTGGGCCCACTTGCAGGCGCTGACCTGGGCGGAAAGCCTGGGCGAGTGAGCGGCAAGGCCCCCGGTCGGTCCAGGCCGGGCCGGGGCTGGTTCCACGTTCTAACCAGCGTGTAACAGTGGGCTTTCACCCCGTTGCCTGCGCCGAAACTCCGCAGGAGAACAGCGCACTTCGCGTTTGAAGAATTTGGTGAAGTGGGTCGCCTCGTCAAAGCCCAGCCTGTCGGCAATGGCGCCAATGGGCAAGTCCGTGTGCACCAGCAGCCGCTTGGCTTCGAGATTGATCCGTGCTGCGATCCACCCTTTGGCGGTCATCCCTGTAGCGGCAGCCAAAGACCGGCCCAGACTCTTTTCTGTATAGCCGAGGTGGCTGGCGTAATCGGCCACCTGGTGCCAATTCGCAAAGCGCTCTTCAACCAGCGCCTGAAACCGTTGGAAGCGCTGTGACGCGGCGGAAACCGGCGGCTCATACAACGGCCGCTGCTTTCCTTTCAGAAGGCTCAATCGTGCCAGCAGGGCGTGAAGTTGATGGCGCAGCAGAGCGTGGACGTGATCGAGGGAAGCCTCGAGGTGCGCGTCCTCGTACATCTGCTGAATCGAGCGACTCACCGTTCTCAACTGATCCTGGTCCAGAAGCAGCTTTTCCGGCAACCCGACCCGATCCGACACGAGCGCGGGGTCGCCGGATGCAGCAGTTACGGGCATCGCAAACTCCGAACGGAACAGGACGATCCAACCCTCCCAGTCTTCATCGCTCCCGAGGTTATGGGCCTGCCCTGGTCGAAGAGTCAGAAACGTTCCTTGTTCGCAGGCAAACGGCTGGAAATCCACCCATTGAACGCACTCTCCTTGCGTGATGCACACCAGCATGAAAAAGTCGTAGCGATGGGTCGTTTGCACTTTTTCCTTGCCGCCGCGGCGCCATAGATCACCCGCCGGATAGACCTCCAGATCGAGCCGGTAGGGCGCCGTGGGGTCGTACTTCAGCCGCGGGATACCCGCATTGACCATTCCTTTCGGAACACTCGCCACCTTCGGCATCACTTGTCTGGCCTTTTGCATGAATGTCCAAAAAATACCATTTATTGTCCCAATATCATCGGGCAATAGGCCTTATTTTGTCCAACAATCACCATTCATATCTTATTGAAAGGTGATTTTTCATGACTGGCATCGACATTTCCAAGGCCTATATTCACGCGGTCCAGACGGGCGATCAGACGGCATTGAGCCGACTGATTTCTCCCGATGTGATCTGGCACCAGCCAGGCAATCATCAGTTTTCCGGAACGCATCGCGGCATGGCGCAAGTCGGTCCGATGCTGGGCAAGATGATGGAAATCTCCAAAGGCACCTTCACGATCACCCACGCCAGTCACTACATGGCCAATGGCGACTGGGTTGCCGTGACGCTGGAGTTCGCTGGCGAGGCCAACGGCGTCAAGATGAAGCAGCCGGGGGTCGATCTGATCCGCATCGAGAACAGCCAGATCGCCGAAGTTCGTCTCTTCTCCAGCGATCCAGCTCAAGAAGACTTGTTCTGGGGACGCGGCACGGAGAATGAACCAGAAAGCGCCGTTCGCGATCCTTCTACCGGCCCGCGTGCAGCTGCGTAGCGGAGTGAGCGTCGCGCATGCTCAGCCAAACGAGCCCGCCACCTCCTGCTGACACTCGCATCAGTTCATCTGAATGCCCGCCGCGCGGATGATGCGTGCGTTGTTCTGCGACTCTTCGGCGATCTGCCGCACAAAGTCGGCCGCCTTGCCCCCTTGGGGCACGTTGTCGGTGGCTTCGAGCCGGGCGCGCAAGTCAGGCAACGCCAGGGCCCGGTTGATCTCGGCATTCAAACGCTCCAGGATCGGAGCCGGCGTGCGCGCCGGCGCGAACACGCCGAACAGCGAACTCACGTTGGCGGCTGGAATGCCCAGTTCGGCCAGGGTGGGCACGTCGGGCAAGGTGTCGAGCCGGGCGGGTGAACCCACGGCCAGCGCGCGCAGCTTGCCGGCCTGGATGTGCTGCATCACCGCGGGCCCGGCATTGGTGGACAGCACTTCGAACTGCCCGCTGAGCGCATCGTTGAGCTGCTGGCCACCGCCCTTGTAAGGCACATGCGTGATCTTCGCCTGGGTGGACTGCATGATCTGCTCCAGCATGATGTGCCCGAGCGACGCCAGCCCCGAGGTGGCCCAGCGCACCGCCCCTGGCTGCGCCTTCGCGGTGGCGAGCAACTGGCGGAAATCCTTGGCCTGGCTGGCGGGCGTGCCCAGCAGCAGCACGGGCGAGACCATCACGCTGGCCACCGGCGCGATGTCTTTGGCCGGATCGAACGGCGATTTGCCCAGGTGCGGGTTCAGCACCAGCGGGCTGATGGACGAAAAGCCCAGCGTGTAGCCGTCCGGCGCTGCCTTGGCCACGGCATCCATGCCGATGGAGCCGCCCGCTCCTGCCTTGTTGTCCACCACCACCGAAGTGCCCAGCTGGGCCGACAGCTTGTCGCCCAGGGCCCGGGCGACCACGTCGCTCACCCCGCCGGCGGGATAGGCCACGACGATGCGGATGGGGCGGGACGGCCAGGCGGCTGCCTGCTGGGCATGGGCAGCGAACGGCAACGTCGAGAGCCAGGAACAGCTGGCAGCCAGCATCCATTGCCGGCGGGAAAGATCGGTCATGCGAAGACTCCGGGTGCGCAAAAGGAAACCGCGATTGTCCGCGCCCTGCAGGGCCTTCCATCGGTTCCCCGGTGCCGGCCTATCCGCGGGGGTGGTGCTGCGCGTGCAGGGCCTTGAGCCGCTCCCGCGCCACGTGGGTGTAGATGGTGGTGGTGGAGATGTCCGCATGCCCCAGCAGCAGCTGCACCACGCGCAGGTCGGCCCCGTGGTTGAGCAGGTGCGTGGCGAAGGCATGGCGCAGCGTGTGCGGCGACAGCGGCACGGTGATGCCCGCCGCATGCGCCTGCTTTTTCACGATGACCCAGAACATCGCCCGAGTCATGCCCGCGCCGCGCTGCGTCACGAAAAGATCATCGGTCTGCTGCCCGCCCAGGATGGCCGCGCGCGCCTCGCCCAGGTAGCGCTCCAGCCATGCCGCCGCCTCGTCGCCGAAGGGCACCAGCCGCTCCTTGCCGCCCTTGCCCATCACCCGCAGCACGCCTTCGCGCAGGCCCAGCTGGAAGGTCTTGAGCGTGACCAGCTCAGTCACGCGCAACCCGCTGGCGTACATCAGCTCCAGCATGGCGCGGTCCCGCAGCCCCAACGGGTGGCCGGTGTCCGGGGCGCGCAGCAAGGCCTCCACATGGGCTTGCGAGAGCGTCTTCGGCACGCGCAGCGGCTGGCGCGCAGCCTGCAGCCGCACGGTGGGGTCGGCCACGATGCGCCGCTCGCGCAGGGCCCAGTGGAAATAGCGGCGCAGAACGGTCAGGCGCCGATTGGCCGAGGTGGCCCGGGTCTGCGCATGGCGCGCCGCGAAGTAGCCCTGCAGGTGGTGTTCCTGCGTGCCGTCGATGGCCAGCGCAGACGGCTGCTCCGCCAGCCACTGCGCATACAGCGTCATGTCGCGCCGGTAGGCCGCCAGGGTGTTGCGCGAGAGGCCGTCCTCCAGCCACAGCGCGTCGATGAAGGTGTCGATGGAGGTCTGGCTTTCGGGCAGCATCGCAAAACCATAGCACGATAGAAAAGGCCCGCGGGCGGTGCCGGCGGGCCTGGTCAGAGAACGCTGCGGAGCGCTGGCTCAGTCGAGCGACAGCTTCTGCTTTTGCACCACGGTCTTGTAGACCTCGAACTCGGCCTTGATCTGCTCGGCGAACTGCTCGGGCGTGTTGCCGATGATGATCGAGCCGGTGTCCTCGATGCGCTTGCGCACGGCCGGATCTTCCAGCGCCTTGCGCACGCCGGCGTTGATCTTGTCCACCACGTCCTTGGGCAGGTTCTTGGGGCCCAGGATGCCGTAGTACGCCATGCGGTTCACCGGCTCCAGGCCCACTTCCTTGAAGGTGGGCACATTGGGCAGCGCGGCCACGCGCTGGGGCGCGGCGACCACGATGGGCACCAGGCGGCCATCCTTGATGAAGGCCAGCGCCGAAGGCAGGTTGTCGAAGATCATCGGCACCTGGCCGGCCACCGTATCGTTCAAGGCCGGGCCCGCGCCGCGGTAGGGAATGTGCGTGACGAAGGTATCGGTCAGGCTCTTGTACAGCTCCATCTGCAGATGGCCGATGCCACCCGTGCCGGACGACGAGTACGAATACTTGCCCGGCACCTTTTTGATCTCGGCGGCGAAGCTCTTGTAGTCCTTGGCTGGAAAGCTGGGGTTCACCGCAATGATGTTGGGCGTCGCGGCGATGTTGATGATCGGCGTGAAGTCCGTCAGCGGGTTGTAGGGCGTCTTGGGGTTGATCGCCGGATTGGCCGCCGTGGTGGACACGGTGGCGATACCCAGGGCATAACCGTCCGGCGTCGCCTTGGCCGTCTCGGCCGCGCCGACCACGCCACCACCACCCGCCCGGTTGTCCACGATCACGGGCTGGCCCAGCGCGCGCGACAGCGGATCGGAGATCACGCGGGCGATGATGTCGGTCGTTCCCCCCGGAGCAAAGGGCACCACCAGCCGGATCGGTTTGGTGGGATAGCTCTGGGCCATGGCACTGCCCGCGGCCACGAGGACGGCCAGACCCAGCCAGTTTCGGCGCTGCATAGAAGTCTCCTTGTACTGCTTGAACACGATGAAAACGATGGTGTGCATCCTAATCGCTGACGCGCGCCGATCGTGGTCCGCATGGCAGTCCACAGTGAGGGATTTCCCGCACGCGCAAGGGCGGTTCCCGTTGGCAGGAGAAGGGTTCAGTGCCGTCGTTGAGGGGGTGGCGTTGCTCCTTGCAAGTGAGGGGGAAAGGCTGGGCGGACCGTGGATGGAAGACGGTCCGGCATCACACCATCGCGTCCCAGATCAGCTTGACGCCGACCAGCATCGTGCCTGCCAGGAAGACGGTTTTCATGCGCTCGGGCGACAGCACCCGGGCCACCCAGGCGCCCATCACACCGCCCAGGGCGCAGCCGATGAAGAGCGGAATGCCCCACTGGAAATCGACCGCGCCATGGGTGATGAACGTCGTCACGGACGAGCCCACCACGAGCAGGTTGAGGCGCGTCATCACCGAGGCACTGTCGGAAAACGACAGGCCGAAAAAATGCATCAGCGCAAAGATGAGAAAGGTGCCGAAGCCCGCGCCGAAAAAGCCCGAATACACGCACAGCGCGAACACCGTGGCGATGCCGGCCAGCGGCAGACGTGCGGCCGGCGCCGGGGTGGCGGTGCGTGCGGAAAAATCCGTCCGGTAGGTGATCCACAGCACCACGGCCATCATGGCGGCGACGATGATGCGCAGCACCCGGTCATCGACCCCGGTGACGATCAGCGAGCCCATCACGGACCCCGCCACCGCCAGGGGCCAGAGCACCCAGGGAATGCGCACCGGGGCCGCCACGGCCCGGCGGTGGGCCAGCGTACCCGTGAAGAACGAGCCCACGAGCGCAAATTTCACGGTGGCGATGGCCGCGGCGGCGGAATGCCCCATCAGCAGCAGCAACGGCACACCGATGGTGACGCCCCCTCCGACCGTCACGGCCACGCCACCCACAACGAGCCCCATCAGGGCCATTGCGCAGAGCATCACCATGCGAGGGACAACTCGTCGTTGCTGAGCACGTCGATCGCGCGGCGCGACAGCGCATCCGCAGCCAATCCCCTGGCGCCACCACCGCCACTGCCGCCGCTTCCTCCGCCCTGCGGCTGCGTCATGTAGCGCCGCAGCACGGCCATGCGCAGCGGCACGCCGTACGCGGCCTGCAGGAAATACTTGTTTTGCGGGGTCGGGTCCACATCGGTGTCCAGCTCGTCCGTGCGGGGCAGGCAATGCATCACCGCCAGCCACGGTGGCGCCCTGGCCAGCAGCGCGCGGTGCACGCGGCATTTGTCCAGCTGGCGCTGGTACAGCGCAGCGTCGCTGAACATCTCGCGCTGCACGCGCACGACGTACAGCAGATCGACATGGCCCAGCATGGCCTGCACCGAATCGTGCAGATGGATGGGGCGCCGCGCCGCGGCGGCGAGGTCGGCCGGCAAAGGGCTGCCGTCGTCGGCTTCGCTGGCGGCATCGACGGCATGCAGTTCGACGTCTCGGAACTGCCCGAGGCCGACCAGCAGTGACTTCACCGCACGCGAGTAGCGCAGGCCGCCCACCAGCCCCACGCGCAGCCCATCGAGGGTGTCGAAATGCTCGCGCGCAGTGTACAGGTCGATCAGGGTCTGGGTAGGGTGCCGCGCGAGCCCTTCGCCGGCATTGATCAAAGGCACGTCGAGGGTGGCCTTGATCTGTTCCATCACGCCATGGTCGGCGTGCCGCGCGACCAGCGCGTCGGAGTAGTAGCCCGCCATGCGGGTGGTATCGAGTAGGCTTTCGCCCAGGGGTTGGCGGGTGCTGTGCATGTCGCAAACGCTCAGCACGCGCGCGCCGAGGCGGTAGGCCGCGGATTCGAAACTCAGCCGCGTGCGCGTGCTGGGCTGGCAAAACAGGGTGAAGACGATCTTTCCGGCCAGCGCATTTCCGAACTCTCCGGGAAACCGCCGAATGTCGTCGGCATCGGAAAACAGCGTCTCGATTTCGCTGCGCGAAAGGTCTTCGATGGATATCAGGTTTTTTGAGGCCATGCGCCATCAATCATTGCAGCCGACAAACACAAGGCGCTATCGGTGCGCCAATGCGCACCGATAGCAGCTTGCTCCTCCCTCCCGGCTTTTATTCAAGTCTCTGGAGTTTTTGCACAGGATGAATATTGACGGCATTCAATCCATAAGTGAAGATTTGCCGTCTTATACAAAACATAAGCTAAGCCTATGGAACGTACCTTGGATCTCGATCAATTACGGACCTTCGCGCTGGTGCTGGAATTGGGGAGTTTTTCTGCTGCGGCGCAACGGCTGGGGGTGACCCAACCCGCGGTGAGCCTGCAGGTGAGAAATCTGGAGCGCCGCCTGTCGGTGCGCCTCATCGAGCGGGTGGGCCGCCGCGTGGGCCCCACTTCCGCCGGCGCGGATCTGCTGGCCCATGTGCCGCATGTGACGGCCGCCGTGGCCAATGCCGTGAGCGCTGCCACCTTCCACTCGGCCGGGGTGACGGGGCGCGTGCGGCTGGGCACGGGCCTGACCTCGTGCCTGTACCTGCTGCCACCCATCCTGCAGGACCTGCGCAAGCGCTTTCCGTCGCTCAGCATCCTCGTGAGCACGGGCAACACGGAGGACTACGTGCGCCGCATCGAGGACAACTCGATCGATGCCGCCATCGTCACGCTGCCCATCGTTTCGCGCGCGGTCGCCGTGGTCCCGATCCTGGAGGACGAGCTCATGGCCATCTGCCGCCGGGGCACCTGCCACTGGCCGCGGGCGGTCACCGCGCAGATGATGAACCAGCACCCGCTGGTGAAGTTCGAGACCGGCAGCAGCACGCGCGGGATCGTGGACGACTGGCTGAGCGCCGGCGGCACCTTGCCCACGCCCGCGCCCGTCATGGAGTTCGACAGCGTGGAGGCCATCAAGGCGATGGTGGCAGCGGGCCTGGGCTGCGGCATCCTGCCGCGCATGGCGCTGTCGGGCCACAGCCGCCGCCATGAAGACCTCGAACTGCGGCCGCTGGACCCGCCCCTGTACCGCACCCAGGCCCTCATCACCCGTCATGACAAGCCCATGAACCGGGGGCTGCAGAAGGTGATCGAGGCCATCGTCGAGGGCGGCAGGGCCGCGGCGCGGCCCGGTCCCTGAGGCGTCACCCACGCCCGGCCCCGGCGGCCATCGGGGCGGGCCGCGCGGTATCCTGCGGGCCGTGAATTACGCGCAGCTCCTCCTCCCCGACTTTGCCCTCATCCTGTGCGGTTACCTGGTCTGCCGCTACACGGCCCTCAACCGCACCGTGTGGCAACCGGTGGAAAGCCTGGTGTACTACCTGCTCTTTCCCATCCTGCTGTTCCAGTCCATCGTCAAAAGCCCGATCCAGATCGGCGAGGCCTCGGGGCTGATCGGTGCCGGCGTGGCGACGGGCCTGGTCGGCATCGCACTGGCCTACAGCCTGCCGCGGCTGCCCGGCCTGCGTGGCCGCATCGACCCGCGCGACCACGCGGCCAGCGCGCAGGTGGCGTTCCGCTTCAATTCCTTCATGGGCCTGGCGCTGGCCGAACGGCTGGCGGGCCCGCAGGGCCTGCTGCTCATCGCCGTGCTGATCGGCGTGTGCGTGCCGCTGTTCAACGTGGCCGCGGTGTGGCCTATGGCGCGCGCGGGCCAGCACGGTTTTTTCAAGGAGCTGCTGCGCAACCCGCTGATCGTGGCCACCGGATCGGGGCTGGCGGCCAACCTGCTGGGCTTTCACATCCCCGTGTGGATGGAGCCCACGGTGAGCCGCATCAGCGCGGCGTCGCTCGCGCTCGGACTCATGGCAGCCGGCGCAGGCATGCAGTTCGGCCTGCTCACGCGCGGAAAGCTGCTGTCGGCATCGGTGCTGGCGATCCGCCACCTGGTGCAGCCGGTGATCGCGTTCGGCATGGCGCGGCTGCTGCGGCTGGACGCAGTGCAGACCACGGTGCTGATGGCCTTCTCCGCCCTGCCCACCGCATCCACCTGCTACGTGCTCGCGGCCCGCATGGGCTACAACGGGCCCTACGTGGCCGGGCTGGTGACGCTGTCCACGGTGCTGGGGGTGATCAGCCTGCCCTTCGCGCTCGCTGTGCTGCGCTGACAAACCCATGCGGCCCACGGGCCGCTCACCACACGCCGGCCCAGTGCAGGAGCGCGGCCATCGCCGGCATGAGCAGCGCCGTGGCGATGCCGTTGAGCGCCATGGCCAGCGCGGCGAACGAGCCGGCAGTGGCGTTGGTCTGCAACTCGCGCGCCGTGCCGATGGCATGCGCCGTCAGCCCCACGGCGAAGCCGCGCACCATCGGGTCGCCATCGAGCCGCAGCGCGCGCAGCAGCGGGCCGGCCATCACCGCGCCGGCGATGCCGGTGACCGCCACGGCCACCGCCGCCAGCGATGAGATACCGCCCAGCCGCTCGGCCACGGCAGTCGCGATGGGAATGGTGGCCGACTTGGGCGCGAGCGACATCAGCGTCTGCATCGACCCGCCCAGCGCCCACGCCACGAGCACGGCCGACCCGATGGCGGCCACCGATCCGGCGAGCAGCGCGATCGCCACGGGCCGCCAGATCTGCCGGATCCGGCCCAGTTGCCCGTACAGCGGCACCGCCAGCGCCACCGTGGCCGGGCCGATGAAGAAATGGATCAGTTGCACACCCTCGAAGTACACCGGGTACGGCACGCCGAGCGCCAGCAGCACGCACACGATGCCCACCACGGCCGTGAGCACGGGCAGCAGGAACGGGTTGTGCCCGCTGCGCCGGTACAGCCACAGCGCCGCGAGGTAGGCCAGCAGCGTGAGCGTGAGCCAGGTCAGCGGGGAGCGCTCCAGCGCGCTCAGTGCCGCCAGGCCGGTAGAGGAGTCCGTCATGCGGGCGCCCTCATGCCGGCGGACCCGCGCGCCGACCGCGCGCCAGCAGCCAATGCAGGGTGAGCGCCGTCACGGCCATCGTCACCGCCGCACCGACGATGCAGGCGATGAGGAAGGGCTTCCACTCGTCCGCCACCCGGCCGAAGTGCACCATCACGCCGGTGACGGTGGGGATGAACAGCAGCATCATGTGCTGCAGCAGGGTGGACGCGGTGGTGGCCAGCGCTTCGGGCACGCGCCGCCGCCAGGCCAGCCAGGCCAGCAGCCAGAGCATGCCGACCAGGGCGCCCGGCAACGGCCAGCCCGTCAGGCGCACCGTGGCCTCTCCGAGCAACTGGAAGGCGATGAGAAGGCACAGGGCTTGGATCATGGGCAGGCCGGTATTGTCGGCCAGCCGCAGCCCGCCCGCACCCGGGCGTTTTGCCGCAGGTGAATGCTATTTATTTAATAGCAAAATGCCCTAGTACTTATTGCGCTGGAGGCCGTTTTTGCTCCAAAGCCCAGGCGACGTGCTCCCGCACCAGGGCGCTGGCGTCGGCGGCGCGGGACTGCAGCGCGGCTTCGATGCCGGCGTCGCCCGTGGCATGCAGGGCATTGCCCAGCGCCACGGCCACGTTGCGCAGCCACCGTTCGTGGCCGATGCGGCGGATGGGGCCGCCTTCCGTCATGCGCAGGAAGGTGGGCTCATCCCAGGCGAACAGGTGCGCGAGCTGCTGCCCGCCCAGGCCGGGCCGTGCGTCGAAATCGGGCAGCCCGCTGACCTGCGCGAACTTGTTCCAGGGGCAGATGAGCTGGCAATCGTCGCAGCCGTAGATGCGGTTGCCCATCGGGCGGCGCAGTTCGACGGGAATCGGCCCCGCATGTTCGATGGTGAGGTAAGAGATGCAACGCCGGGCGTCCACCCGGTGCGGCGCGACGATGGCCTGCGTGGGGCACACGTCGATGCACGCCTGGCAACTGCCGCAATGCGCGGTCACGGGCGCGCTGGGCTCGAGCGGCATGTCCACATAGATCTCGCCCAGAAAGAACATGGAGCCCGCCTCGCGGTTGAGCACCAGCGTGTGCTTGCCGCGCCAGCCCTGCCCGCTGCGGCTGGCCAACTCCGCCTCCAGCACGGGCGCCGAATCGGTGAACACCCGGTGCCCGACCGGCCCCACGGCCTCGCCGATGCGGTCGGCCAGCTTCTGCAGCCGCTGGCGCAGCACCTTGTGGTAGTCGCGCCCCCGGGCGTACACCGAGACGATGCCTTCGGATGGGCGCTCCAGCCGCGCAAACTCCACGGCCTGCCAGCCGGGGCCGGCGCCCGGCGCGCCGTGCGCCGGCCCGGCTGGCGTGTCGCGCGGCAGGTAGTCCATGCGCGCGGTGATCACGCTCACGGTGCCGGGCACGAGTTCAGCGGGCCGGGCGCGGCGCAGGCCGTGGGTTTGCATGTAATGCATGTCGCCATGGAACCCTTGCGCCAGCCACTGCATCAACCCCGGTTCTGCGGACGACAAATCCACACCGGCCACGCCGATTTGGGAGAATCCCAATTCGCGGGCCCAGCCTTGCATTTGAGGAACGAGTTGACTGCTGCTGAACATCACCCCCGGATTGTAGAAAGCCCCCCCGCGGACACGCCCATCGCTCTGCGCTGGGAGAGCGAGGAAGACACCGCCGCCTTCGCCGCCCGGCTGGCCGCCCAAGCGCCGATCGCCAATGCCTTCATCACCTTGCACGGCGATCTGGGCGCCGGCAAGACCACGCTGGTGCGCCACCTGCTGCGTGCGCTCGGCGTGCAGGGCCGCATCAAGAGCCCGACCTATGCCGTGGTGGAGCCGCACGAGGCACCGGGGCTGTCCATCTGGCACTTCGACTTCTACCGCTTCAACGACCCGCGCGAGTGGGAAGACGCGGGCTTTCGCGACATCTTCGCGGGGCCGGGACTCAAGATCGCGGAATGGCCCGAAAAGGCTGCCGCGCTCATCCCCGTTGAAGACCTTGCTATACACATTGAAGCAGGGGATGATGGCGAGCGGCACGTCACCCTGCAGGCCCGCACCGCATCGGGCCGCACCCTTGCACAAGGATCGAAGGCATGAGCGAAGCGCCACCTCCCCATCCACCCAGCCGGCGGTCGCTGCTTCAGGCCGGCACGCTGGTGCTGCTGCTGGGCACGCAGCAGATCGCACGCGGTGCCAGCATCCTGGCCGTGCGCGTCTGGCCGGCGCAGGACTATTCCCGCGTCACCATCGAATCCGACCGCCAGCTGGTGGCCAAGCAATTTTTCGTGACCACACCGCCCCGCCTGGCAGTGGACATCGAAGGCATCGACCTGAACCCCGAGTTGCGCGAACTGGTGGCCAAGGTGAAGGCGGACGACCCCAACATCGCCGGCATCCGCGTGGGCCAGAACGCGCCCAACGTGGTGCGGCTGGTGCTGGACCTCAAGCGGCCCGCCCTGCCCCAGGTGTTCACGCTGCCGCCGATCGCGGCCTACCAGCACCGGCTGGTGTTCGACCTGTACCCGGCCGAGCCCGAAGACCCGCTGGAGGCCCTCATCGCCGAGCGCCTGCGCGAAGTGCCGCCGACCGCGCCCCTGCCCAACGTCGCCGCCGCCAAACCCGGCACGGCGGGCGATCCGCTGGGTGAGCTGATCGCCCAGCAGATCCAGCGCCCCGGCGCGCCGCCCCCGCCGGTGGGCCTGCCCGCCCCGGCCGCGCCCGCCGCGCCACCGCCGGCCGTGGCAGCGGCCGCTGCCGCTCCCACCCCGCCGCACGCCCCATCGCCGGCACCGGCCGCGCCCGCCATCGCGAAGGCGACCGACCGGCTCATCATCGTGGCGCTGGACCCCGGCCATGGCGGTGAAGACCCCGGCGCCACCGGCCCCGGCGGCACGCGCGAGAAGGACATCGTGCTCAAGGTGGCGCACCTGCTGCGCGACCGCATCAACGCCACCACGGTCGGCGGCAACCCGATGCGGGCCTTCCTGACCCGCGACGCCGACTATTTCGTGCCGCTGGGCGTGCGGGTGGACAAGGCCCGGCGCGTGCAGGCCGACCTGTTCGTGAGCATCCACGCCGACGCCTTCACCACGCCCGCGGCGCGCGGCGCCAGTGTGTTCGCGCTGAGCCAGGGCGGCGCCTCCAGCTCGGCCGCGCGCTGGCTGGCCAACAAGGAAAACCAGTCCGACCTCATCGGCGGCCTGAACGTCCGCGTGCAGGACCGGCACGTGCAAAGCGCCCTGCTGGACATGAGCACCACGGCGCAGATCAACGACAGCCTGAAGCTCGGCAGCGTGCTGCTGGGCGAGATCGGCAGCATGGCCAAACTGCACAAGCCGCGCGTGGAGCAGGCCGGCTTTGCCGTGCTCAAGGCGCCGGACATTCCGAGCGTTCTCGTGGAAACCGCCTTCATCAGCAACCCCGAGGAAGAGGCCAAGCTGCGCACCGCAGCCTACCAGCAGCAATTGGCCGACGCGCTGATGCGAGGGATCACGCGATACTTCGCCAAAAACCCGCCGCTGGCACGCAGCCGGTCCGTCTGACGGCTCGGCGGGCCTGCGAGCGTGACCTGAAACCACGAGGAGAACCCCATGGCCCTGCACCACGCACGTTCCGGAGAAGTCGTCAGCCTGAGCCCGCTGGGCGACCGGCTGGCGGGCGCCGCCACCACCGCCATCATCAAGGCCGCCCAGCTGGAAGTGATCCGCGTCGTGCTGGCGGCCGGCAAGGATTTGCGCCAGCACGACACGCCCGGCGAGATCACCGTGCAGTGCCTGGAGGGCGAGGCGGAATTCCACACCGCCGGCGGGGCGCGCCTGCTGCGCCCGGGCGACTTCGTGCACCTGCAGCCCCGTGCTGCGCATTCGCTGCGCGCGGTGAGCGATGCCTCGCTTCTCGTGACCATCTGCCTGGCCCCGGGCTGATCGGCAGCGCCGCGGTCAGGTGGGGCACCTCCTACAGCAGGCGGCCTCGCCTGCCTACACCGCAGGCGCGGTGCCGGGGCGATAGTGCAGGCATGGGTTGGGACAGGCAAATGCAGCGGTTTGAACGGATCGCTGCCCTGTCCGGATCCCATGCCCTCACAGATACCAGGAGCCAAGTCATGAACTACCGCCATCTCGTTTCCGCCGCCGCTGTCGCAGCCGCACTCGGCCTCGTCGGCTGCTCTTCCAACCCCACCAATGCACAGATCGGTACCGGCGTAGGCGCCGTGGCCGGCGGCGTGTTGGGCAGTGCCGTCGGTGGCACCACCGCGACCGTGATCGGTGCCGGTGCCGGCGCGCTGGTCGGCCACGAACTCGGTGAAGACCGCGATCAACGCCGCCGCTGATCTCACGGGGATGGTTTAACTCCCATTCTTCCGATCACAAAACGCCTGCAGGGCCCCGGTGCCCTGCGGGCGTTTTTGCGTGGGTGCCAGGCGGAGCGCCTCTCAAAGCACGGATGCAAAACGGTAAAGCGTCTCGCCACTAACCGATACGGTTTAGTACATTTAAAGCGCGTGGGTGCAGCTAACATTCTTGGCTTGTTCCACTCTGCAGAATGCATTCCATGCGCCCGTCGTCCCTGGCCTCCGCCAACGAACCTCTTTCGCCCGAGCCTGCGCTGAGCCGCCGCCGTGCCGCGCTGCAACTGATGGCCATACCCGCCGCCATCGCTTCGGGCAGTGCCCTGGCGAACGGCACGGCGGATGCGGCGAGCGCTGCAGCCAAGAAGCGATTCACCACATCGCAAGGCTGCCACCTGCACTACCAGGATCTTGGCCGGGGCCCGGTCGTGCTGCTCGGGCACAGCTACCTGTGGGATTCTTCGATGTGGACGCCCCAGATCCAGGCGTTGTCGCGCCACTTCCGGGTCATCGCGCCCGACCTGTGGGGCCACGGCGCGTCGGGGCCGCTGCCCGCCGACACGCAGGACCTGAAAGGCCTGGCGGCGCAGATGCTGGAACTGCTCGACGCCCTGCACGTCCGCGAATGCGCCGTGGTCGGCCTCTCGGTCGGCGGCATGTGGGGGGCGGAGTTGGCGCTGAAGGCGCCGGAGCGGGTTCGCAGCCTCGTGATGATGGACACCTACCTCGGGGCCGAGCCCGAGGCCACGCGCCTGCGTTACTTCGGCCTGCTCGATGCGATCGAGGCCGGCGGGCAGATCACCCAGCCGCTGGTGGATGCCATCGTGCCGATCTTCTTTCGGCCCGGCACCGATCCCTCGAGCCCCCGCCCCGCCGCGTTCGGCCGCAGCCTGGCGGCGATGGCGCCCGATCGATTGCGTCAATCGGTGGTGCCGCTGGGCCGCATCATCTTCGGCCGCGCCGATGCGATGGACCGGCTGGCTGCGCTCCGCCCCCAGACCACGCTGCTCATGTGCGGCGACGAGGACATTCCCCGCCCGCCGCACGAGATGCACGCCATGGCCGAGGTGATCGGCTGCGATGCCGTGGTGATTCCCGAGGCCGGCCACATTTCGAACCTGGACAACCCGGAGTTCGTCACCCGCCAGCTGCTGCAGTGGCTGGACCGCACGATGCGCTGACAGCGCATTCGCTCGGGCATCCGGAGAGCAGGGGGGCGCGGTGCCCCCGGCTCCCGCTCATGCCGTTTTCTGGCGGCCGGCGCGCCAGCCGCCGTAGAGCGCGATCAGGCCCGGCACCAGGATCAGCGCCCAGATGATCTTGTCCAGATTGGCCTGCACCCACGGGAAGTTGCCGAAGAAGTAGCCCGCCGTGCAGATGCCCAGCACCCACAGCAGCGCACCGCCCACGTTGAACGCCGTGAACTTCGCCCGGCCCATCTCGGCCACGCCGGCCACGAAGGGCGCGAAGGTGCGGATGAAGGGCATGAAGCGCGCCAGCACGATGGTGACGCCGCCGTAGCGTTCGTAGAAGTCGTGCGCCTGCTGGAACGCGCGCCGGTTGAACCAGCGCGAATCGGGCCACTGGAACACCTTGGGCCCGAAATAGCGCCCGATGGTGTAGTTGCACTGGTCCCCGAGGATGGCCGCCGCGATCAGCACGGCGCAGGCCAGCGGAAAGTTCATGAGCCCCGCACCGCACAGCGCACCGACGATGAACAGCAGCGAATCGCCGGGCAGGAACGGCATCACCACCACCCCCGTCTCGACGAAGACGATGAGGAACAGCAACGCATACACCCACGGGCCGTAGGCGCTGACGAAGGCCGCCAGGTGCTTGTCCACGTGCAGGATGAAGTCGATCAGGAACTGGATGATTTCCAAGGGCGGACCTTCTGAGGAAAGTGGGATGGCGGGATTGCCAATGCGGCGCGTACTCTAACCGCACTGCCTAGAATGCCGGGCAATGACCACAGAGCCCACCCTGCGCCGACCGATCCGCGACCTGCCCGACGAACTCATCAGCCAGATCGCGGCCGGCGAGGTGGTCGAACGGCCCGCCTCCGCCGTGCGCGAGCTGGTGGACAACGCGCTCGACTCCGGCGCCACCCAGATCGCCGTGCGCCTGCTGGCCGGCGGCGTGCGGCTGATTTCGGTGGAAGACGACGGCAGCGGCATCCCTCAGGAAGAACTGCCGATCGCCCTGCGGCGCCACGCCACCAGCAAGATCACCAATCTGCACGACCTCGAATCCGTGGCCACCATGGGCTTTCGCGGCGAGGCGCTCGCAGCCATCGCTTCGGTGTCGGAAATGGCCCTGCTGTCGCGCACCGCGGAGCAGGCCAGCGCTTTTCTGCTGGATGCGCGCAGCGGCGAGCTGCGGCCCGCCGCACGCAGCCAGGGCACGACGGTGGAAGTGAAGGAACTGTTCTTCGCCACGCCGGCGCGGCGCAAATTCCTCAAGACCGACGCGACCGAGCTGGCCCACTGCATCGAGGCCGTGCGCCGCCACGCGCTCGCCCGGCCCGATGTGGGTTTCGCCATCTGGCACGAAGGCAAGCTGGTCGAGCAGTGGCGCGCCACCCTGGCCGCTGGCGACGAGTCCGATGGCGCGCTGCAGCAGGCGCTCGACCGGCGGCTGGCCGACGTGCTGGGAGAGGACTTCCTCGCGGAATCGGTCGCCGTGCGCCACCGCCACGGCGCCATCACGGTGACCGGCCGCGCCGGCCTGCCGGATGCGGCCCGCTCGCGCGCCGACCAGCAGTTCTGCTACGTGAACGGCCGCTTCGTGCGCGACAAGGTGCTCACGCACGCCGCGCGCGCCGCCTATGAGGACGTGCTGCACGGGCAGAAGCAGCCCGTGTATGCGCTGTACGTGGCCATCGACCCGCTGCGGGTGGATGTGAACGTGCACCCCACCAAGATCGAGGTGCGCTTTCGAGACAGCCGCGAGGTCCACCAGGCCGTGCTCCATGCGGTGGAGAACGCCCTGGCCGTGCCCCGTGCCCAGGCACTCGCCGCGAGCGGCGCCACCGAGACGGCGCCAGGGGAGGCCGCCCCGGCGCCCGCTCCCGGGATGGCGCCCAGCTGGAAGGCGCAGGCGGCGATCCGGTTCGATGAGCCCGTGGTCGGCCACCGGGTAACCGACCTGCAGGCGCTGTGGGGATCGCCCAAGGGGCCCGGCGTCGGCGCACAAGACGGCGCCTTCCCGGCCGGCGTGCAGGAGCCGCGCGCCGAATGGGGCCATGCCGGCGCAGCCGGCGCCGCGGCGGCCGGCACCGTTGCCTGGACTCCGCCCCCCTCCCCGCAGACCACCCCCTCTTCAGCGGCCGACGTGACGCCTGCGCCGCCCGCGCCGGACGACGACGCGCCGGCCTGGCCCCTGGGCCGGGCCGTGGCGCAGATCCAAGGCGTCTACATCCTCGCGGAGAACGCCCACGGTCTGGTGATCGTGGACATGCACGCCGCGCACGAACGCATCGTGTACGAGCGGCTCAAGGCGCAGGTGGACGGCAGCGAGCGCATCGCCAGCCAGCCGCTGCTGATCCCGGCGACCTTCGCCGCCACGCCGCAGGAAGTGGCCACGGCCGAGGCCCAGGCCGACACGCTGTCGATGCTGGGGTTGGAGATCGCCCCCTTCTCCCCGAAGACGCTGGCCGTGCGCGCCGTACCCACCTCGCTGGCCCAGGGCAATGCGGTGGAACTGGCACGCAGCGTGCTCGCGGAGTTGTCAGCACACGACGCCAGCACCGTGGTGCAGCGCGCCCGCAATGAAATTCTGGGTACGATGGCCTGCCACGGCGCCGTCCGCGCCAACCGCCGGCTCACCCTCGACGAAATGAACGCCCTGCTGCGCCAGATGGAAGTCACCGACCGGTCCGACCAGTGCAATCACGGCCGCCCCACCTGGCGGCAACTGTCCATGCGCGAGCTGGACGCCCTCTTCCTGCGCGGACGCTGACCCCCCGGCGCCGCAGGCCATACGGATTCCACCCATGCCACTGCGCCGCCACCACCCCCATCACCTTCGCTCCGCGTGCCAGGGCTATGGCGTGGCAGCCCTGGCGACCATCGCCGCCCTCACGCTGCCGGCCCACGCGGGGCGGCCCCTCACGGTCGACGACGCGGGGGTGAATGCCCCTGGCGAAGGGCATGTAGAGGTGTGGTGGGAAGGCGTGCACCGCGACCGCGGCGCCTTCTATGCAGCGCCGGCCTATGCCCCGGCGGCGCTGCCGGGCCTGGAGCTGGGCGCCCTGCTGGCGCGCGATCTGGACGGCCGCGCCACGGTGCAAAGCGTGGTGGCCAAATGGCAGTGGACGCCGCCGCCCGAGCAAGGCTGCCATGCGGCCAGCAGCGTGGGCCTGTGGCACACCCACCGGGAGCCGCGCAGCACGCGGGCCCTCAACCTGCTGGGCACCTGCATCGCCAGCTGGGGGGCCGTGCACGCCAATGCCGGCACGCTGCACACGCCCGATCACCGCTGGCTGCCCACCTGGGGCGCCGCCGTCGAATCCACCTGGGGCGCGGTCACGGCGCACATCGAGGCGTTCGGCCAGCGCGGCGGTCCGCCCACGTTCCAGACCGGCGCACTGTGGGAATGGACGCCGGGCTGGCAACTGGATGGGGTCGTCGGGCGCCGGCAAGGCAGGACCCTGCTGAGCATCGGCGTCAAGCACAGCTTCTGACGCACCCCGAAACGATGGCCCGCCGGCGACGCTGCTGCCGGCAGGCCGTCGACCGACGGATCAGTCGTCCCGCGCCGCCTTGGCGTGGTCGGGGAAGTCCGCGAACACGCCGTCCACGCCCAGGCGGTAGAACATGCGGTATTCGGCCTTCGGGTCGCCCTTGAAGTCGGAAGCCAGGCGGCGCGCCTCGCTGCGGAAGGTGTACGGGTGCACGAAGAGGCCGGCCGCGTGCGCGTCGGACACGACGGAGGTCGCGGGCATCATCACGCGGTCGCGCTCGTCGATCTTGCCGTCGCCGTTCAGGTCGTCGGGCTGGCCGTCCTTGTTGTCATCCACCAGCTTCGAGGGGATCAGGTACGGCTTCCATGGGCCGATGCCGTCCGCATAGGTCTTGACCTCCTTCAAGCCCGCAGGGGTCAGCAGGCTGGCGAAGGTGCGCTGGTCGCCGGCCACGGCGAAGTCGTAGGGTTTGTCGTAGGGCGCGGTCAGGTCCATGCTGCCGTCGGCCTTGATGTCGTTGGCGTCCACCAGCTGCACCAGGCGCACCTGGGTCTTGGTGCGCAGGTACTTGAGGTTGGACACTTCGAACGACTGCAGGATGACGGGGGACGCCGCGGTGGTGTAGCCGTACTGCGAGAGCGTGGTGAGCAGCCGGTCCTCGAGCTTGAGGTTCAGGTTGGCGTGGTAGGTGGGGTGCTTGGTTTCGATGTACACGCCCACGGTGCGGCCCACGCGCGTGCCTTCGGACCGGGCGAGGTCCAGCACCTCGGCCAGCGTCGGGATCTGGTACTTGCCGTTGAACGACTGGTCGCGCTCGGCCAGGGGCTGGATGGCGCGCAGGGTCTTGATCTCGGCCAGGGTGAAGTCGGAGGCGAACCAGCCTTCTTCCTGAACGCCATCGACCATCTTCTTGGTCTTGCGGCTGGCGAATTCCGGGCGCTGCGACACGTCGGTGGTGCCGGTGATGTTGGGTTCGTGCCGTGCGATCAGCACGCCGTCCTTGGTGGCCACGAGGTCCGGTTCGATGAAGTCCGCGCCCAGCTCGATGCCCTTCTTGTAGCCTTCCAGCGTGTGGTCCGGCAGGTAGCCGGCGGCACCGCGGTGGCCGATCACCAAGGGCTTGGCGCCGTTCAGCGTGGGGAAATCATCGTCGTTGCCGCCACAGGCGGCCAGGGCGGCAGCGGCGGCCAGGGCCAGCGCGGCCCCTTTGAAACCAGACAGGTGCATTGCTTTACCTCGTTGATCGTTGATCGTTGAAGTGCGCCACTGTGGAGGCGCCACATGACAGGACGGTGACTCGGGGAACTTTGTCGCCGCAGCGGTATCTCGGCGCCGAACGCACCGTTGTTGTGCGTTGTTGCCCCACCTTGCACCGGAGTGCGCATCCTACGGGCCACCCCGTCCAGCCGTCACGGCCTATCGATGCTGCGCTGCAGCGTCAATCAGCGCTTTTCCGGGCTCCGGCCCTGGGCAGCGGTGCCGAAATCAGGCCATCTCTCCAGCACAATCCGGATGTAACAAAGCGCATCGACGGGCGCGTTTCTTGCAAAAGCCGGAAAAGCCGGAGATTTCCCGATTTGCTATTGAAAAGTGAGCAATCAAGGCAATCAAAACGCCGGCATACCCGCTGAAACACTGCCATAGAACTTTCCCGACACCGCGGCACTCAGTCCTACCCATGAAACGCTGGCCCCTCCTTTCATCCATCGCCCTCGCCATGGCCGTCACGGCAGGTTGCGCCACCCTCGACGCCAAGCAGCGCGAGTGGATCTTCCAGCCCAGCGACCGTGCCTGGGGCGGTGCCCAGTCCACCGACGACATGGAAGATGTCTGGATCGCATTCGACTCGCAAGCCACCGGCAAGGCCGAGAAGCTGCACGGCCTGTGGCTGCCGGCCGCCAAAGCCGATGCGCCCGTGCTGCTGTACCTGCACGGCGCGCGCTGGAACGTGTCGGGATCGGCGGGCCGCATGCGGCGCATGCAGAGCATGGGCTTCTCGGTGCTGGCGGTCGATTACCGCGGCTTCGGGCGCAGCAGCGCGGCCCTGCCGTCGGAGACCACGGCCCTGGAGGACGCCCGCGCCGCGTGGGACTGGCTTGCGCAGCGCGCGCCCGACCAGCCGCGCTACATCTTCGGCCACTCTCTCGGCGGCGCCATCGCCATTGACCTGGCGGCGATGGTGAACGACGAGAAGGGCACCATCGTGGAAGGCACCTTCACCAACATCCCCGAGGTCGTGGCCACGTTCAAATGGGGTTGGCTGCCGGTGTCGGGCCTCATCACGCAGCGCTTCGAGTCGGCGCGCAAGGTGGCCCACATCGGCTCGCCGCTGCTGGTGGTGCACGGCAGCGACGACAGCCTGATCCCGCCCACCCTCGGCCGCAAGCTGTACGACGCCGCGCAGGAACCCAAGCGCTTCGTGCTGGTGGAAGGCGGCACGCACCACAGCACGAACACGGTGGGCGAGCCGCAGTACCGCGCCGCGCTGGCGGACCTGTTCCAGGTGTACTGATCCGGCCGGCGTGCGCGGCGACGGCCATCTGCGCTCCCGGTCGGGTGGCGCCCATCTGGTAGGCTCGCCCGCATGTCCGTCCCCCCTTTCGCTGCGGCGGGCCAGGAGCCGCCGGCCGTGGCCGTCGCGCCGGGTCTGGCCATCACCGTGCTCGCGCTGCTGCTGAGCCTGCAGCCCGTCACCACCGATCTCTACCTGCCTGCGCTGCCCTCCCTCACGCGCAGCCTGGACGCACCCGTGGCGTCCGCCCAGCTCACGCTCAGCGCGCTGCTGCTGGCCTTCGGGTGCTCGCAACTCGTCTGGGGGCCGCTGTCGGACCGCTTCGGCCGACGGCCGGTGCTGCTGGCAGGTCTTTCCATCTACACCCTGGCATCCATCCTGAGCGTGCTCGCCCCGTCGATGCAATGGCTGATCGGCTGGCGCGTGGCGCAGGGCGCGGCCATGGGCGCGGTGGTGATGTGCGCCCGCGCCATCGTGCGCGACCTCTACACGCCGGCACTGGGCGCGCGCGCGATGTCGCGGGCCCTCACCGGGCTGGGCATCGCGGCCAGCCTGTGCGCACCGGTGGGCGGGCTGCTGACGGAGTGGCTGGGCTGGCGCGCGGCGCTCTCGGCACTCACCGCCTATGGTGTGGCCACGCTGGCCGTGGTCGCCCTGGGCCTGCCCGAGACGCTGGCGCAGCGCAACCCACACGCCCTGCGGCCGGCCACGCTGGCACGCACCTGGGCCACGGTGCTGCGGCACCGCACGTTCTGGGCCTATTCGCTGCTGACCACGGCCAGCTACGGCGGGCTGTTCACGTTCCTGGCGGCATCGTCGTTCGTCTTCATCGAGGCCCTGGGACTGTCGCGCCCGCAATACGGCGCCGTGCTGCTGTCGACCGCGCTGGCGTACCTGGTGGGCACGGTGCTCTGCCGGCAGCTGCTCGCGCGCCTGGGCGTGCGGCGCACCGTGGCGGTGGCCGGCGCCGTCAGCCTGCTCGGCGGCACGCTGATGGCCGTGGCGGCCTTCGCCGGCTGGCATGCGCCGCTGGCACTGCTGCTGCCGATGTGCGTGTTCATGGTGGCGCATGGCATCCACCAGCCCTGCGGGCAAAGCGGTGCGGTGGGCCCGTTTCCACAGGCGGCCGGCGTGGCCTCGGCCCTGAACGGCTTCATGATGATGCTGGTGGCCTTTGCCGTGGGCCGATGGGTCGGCGCGCGGCTGGACGGCACCGTGTGGCCGCTGGTGCACGGCGTGTGGGCCTGCTCGGCCGCGCTGGCGCTGACCGCCTGGACGCTGGTGCAACGACACGGAGAGCCCCATGCGCCTGCCTGAAACGCTGCCCTGCATCGCGCTGGCCGGCCCCACCGCCTCGGGCAAGACGGCGGGCGCCCTGGCGCTGGCCGCATCGCTGGCGCCGCATTGCCCGGTGGAGATCGTGAGCGTCGATTCGGCGCTGGTGTACCGCGGCATGGACATCGGCACGGCGAAGCCGACGCCCGCCGAGCTGGCCGCGGTGCCGCACCACCTGATCGACATCCGCGACCCGTTGCACGCGTACAGCGCGGCCGAGTTCGTGGCCGATGCGACCCGCCTCATCGCGCAGATCCGCGCCCGCGGCGCGCTGCCGCTGCTGGTGGGCGGCACCATGCTGTACTTCAAGGCCCTGCTGGACGGCATCGACGACATGCCGCCCGCCGACCCCGCCGTGCGCGCCGAACTGGAGGCCCAGGCCGCCGCCATCGGCTGGCCCGGCATGCACGCCGAACTGGCCCGCGTGGACCCGATCACAGCGGCGCGCCTGGCACCGGCCGACAGCCAGCGCATCCAGCGCGCGCTGGAGGTGTGGCGCATCGCAGGGCAGCCGCTGTCGAGCTTTCATACGATTAAAAAAGGAGCAGAAGACGGCGCCAATACGGCGGTGGATGCCCTTTTCTCTCTGGAACCCGAAGACCGCGCCTGGCTGCACGGGCGCATCGCCCAGCGCTTCGACGCCATGCTGGACACGGGCTTCGTCGATGAAGTGCGCCGGCTTCGGGCGCGCGGCGACCTGCACCCCGACCTACCCTCCATGCGCTGCGTGGGCTACCGTCAGGCCTGGGAGGTGCTGGATGCCGAGGCGGCCACCGGCGCGCTGGACCTGGCCGGCCTGCGCGAGCGCGGCATGGCCGCCACCCGCCAACTGGCCAAGCGCCAGGTGACCTGGCTGCGCAGCATGCCGGCACGCCACGCCATCCCCTGCGATGCCCCCGGCGCCACCGAGCGGCTGGTGCAGGCCGTGCACCGGCGGCTGGCCGACCAGGCCGCGGCATGAGCGCCGCACCGCACAGCAACGCAGGCCCGGCGACCGCCGTGCTGCGCGTCGAACAGTTGGGCAAGCGCTACGGCGAGGCCGACGTGTTCGCGCAGGTGGACCTGGCCGTACACCCCGGCGAGTTCGTGGCCATCGTGGGCGAATCGGGTGTGGGCAAGTCCACGCTGCTCAACTGCCTCGCGGGCCTCGATACCTGGGACACGGGCCGCATCGTGCACGGCGGCACCGACCTGTCCACGCTGGACGACACGCAGCGCGCCCTTTGGCGGCGCGCGCACGTGGGCTTCGTGTTTCAGGCCTTCCACGTGCTGCCGCACCTGGACGTGGCGCAGAACGTGGCCCTGCCGCTCATGCTGCTGGGCCGTGCCGATCCGGCACGGGTGGCACACATGCTGGCCGCCGTGGGCCTGGAGGGCCTGGGCGATCGCCTGCCCCAGCAACTGAGCGGCGGACAACTGCAGCGCGTGGCCATCGCCCGCGCGCTGGTGCACCGCCCCGCCCTGCTGCTGGCCGACGAGCCCACGGGCAACCTCGATCCCGCCACGGCCGCCCGCGTGATGGACCTGCTGCTGGCCCAGACGCGCGAACACGGCACGGCGCTGGTCCTGGTCACCCATTCGGACGCCGCCGCAGCCCGGGCGGACCGGCGGCTGCGCCTCACGGCCAGTGGCATGGCACCTTCCGCCGGCCAACCCGGTCCGGTTGTGCCGCCCACGACCTGACCGGCACCGCCCTCCATTCTGATGCTCCGCCTGCTGCGCACCTTCTCCTGGCAGGAAATGCGCCACCACCCCTGGCGCGCCGCAGCCGCCGTGGCCGCCGTCATGCTGGGCGTGGCGTTGGCCTTCGCGGTGCATGTGATCAATGCATCGGCCCTGTCCGAGTTCGCGCAGGCCGTGCGCAGCATCAACGGCCAGCCCGACCTGGAACTGCGCGCCACCCAGGGCAGCCTGCCCGACGCGCTGTATGGCCTGGTCGCCACGCATCCGCTGGTGGCACGCGCCGGGCCGGTGCTGGAAACGTCCGCCCAGGCCAGCCTGCCCGGAACGGCGGGGTCCGCGGCGGTGGCCTTGCGCGTGCTGGGCGCCGACGCGTTGCTGCTGCCGGCGATGGCCCCCGCCCTGGTGCCCCGGGCCTTCGAAGGCGCCGACCGGCTGGCGCTGCTGGCGCCGGCCACGGTGTTTCTGAACGGCGCGGCCCTGCAGGCACTCGGGCTGCGCGGCGATGCCGTGGTGCCGGCACTGCAGCTGCGCACGGGCCTGCAGGTGCACACGGTGCGCGTGGCGGGCACGGTGGCTGCGGGCGGCGCGCCGCTGGCCGTGATGGACATCGGCGCGGCGCAGGACCTGTTCCAGCGCGGCGGGCAACTGAGCCGCATCGACGTGCAGTTGCGCCCCGGCGCCAGTGCCGACGCCTTCCGCCAGGCGCTGCAGGCCCTGCCCGGCGCATCGGCCGGCGTGGCCGTGCTGCAGCCCGGGGATGCCACCGCGCGCACCAGCAATCTGTCGCGCGCCTACCGCGTCAACCTGACCGTGCTGGCACTGGTGGCGCTGTTCACCGGGGCCTTCCTAGTGTTCTCGGTGCTGGCCCTGAGCGTGGCGCAGCGCGCGCCGCAGTTCGCCCTGCTGGCCGTGCTGGGCGCCACGCCCCGACAGCGGCTGGCCCTGGTGCTGGCCGAGTCGGCGGCGCTGGGCGCGGCGGGCAGTGCCGCGGGCATCGCGCTGGGCACGGCGCTGGCAGCGCTGGCGCTGCGCTGGCTCGGCGGCGATCTGGGCGGCGGCTACTTCGCCGGCGTGCAGCCGGCCCTGCAATGGAGCGCGCCGGCCGCGCTGCTGTATGGCCTGCTGGGCCTGGCCGCAGCGCTCGTGGGCGGCTGGTGGCCGGCCCGCGCGGCCCAGCAATTGCCGCCCGCGCAGACGCTCAAGGGCCTGGGCGCAGCACTGGGCGGACCGCAGCGCGGTGGGCTGGCGTTGCTGCTGATGGCTGGCGGCGCACTGTTGGCCGGCGCGCCGCCCGTCTTCGGCATTCCGCTGGCCGCCTATGCCTCGGTGGGCCTTTTGCTGGTGGGCGGCATTGCCCTGCTGCCGTGGATCGTGGGCGGGCTGCTGCGCGGGCTGGCCCCCCTGGCCGGGCGGCACCTGCTGCCCTTGCTGGCGCTGGAGCGCGCGCGCCGCACGCGTGGCACCGCCGCCGTGGCGGTGGGCGGCGTGGTGGCCAGCCTGAGCCTGGCCGTGGCGCTCACGGTGATGGTGAGCAGCTTTCGCGGATCGGTCGGCCAGTGGCTGGATGCGGTGCTGCCCGCGCCGCTCTACCTGCGTCTGGCCAGCACGGCGGGGACCAACGCCGGGACGGACGATGCCGCGGCCTTTCCCCCCGGGTTCGACACCGCGGTGGCCCGGCTGCCGGGCGTGGCGCGCGTGCAAGCCCTGCGCACCAGCAGCCTCTTGCTGGACCCCGCCCGCCCCGCCATCGCACTGCTGGCCCGCCCGCTGGACGGCGACCCGGCCCAGGCGCTGCCGCTGGTGGGCACACCGCTGCCCGTGCCGCCGGGGCGCATCGGCGTGTACGTGAGCGAGGCGGTGCTCGACCTGTACGGCGTGCAGCCCGGCATGGACTGGCCAGCGCTTTCGCAGTCTTTTCGGCCGCTGGCGCAAGAAAGCTCCCGGCAGGTTGCTCCGTTTTTCATAGCAGGCGTCTGGCGCGACTATGTGCGCCAGTTCGGCGCGGTGACGCTGGACCGTGCGGACTTCGTGCGCCTGACCGGCGACACGCGCACGAACGACCTGGCGCTGTGGCCACGGCCGGGTGTGGACGAGGCGGCGCTGCGCCAGTCGATCGAGCGGCTGGTCAGTGCCCCATCGGACGCAGCGACAGCGAGCGGCACGGCGATCTCGGCGGGGGGCGCGCTGGAATTCGCCTCGGCGGCGGGCATCCGCGAGCGCTCGCTGCGCATCTTCGACCGCAGCTTTGCCGTCACCTACTGGCTGCAGGCGGTGGCGATCGGCATCGGCCTGTTCGGCGTGGCCGCCAGCTTCAGCGCCCAGGTGCTGGCGCGGCGCAAGGAATTCGGGCTGCTCGCGCACCTGGGCCTGACGCGCCGGCAGGTGCTGGCCGTGGTGGCCGGGGAAGGCGCCGCGTGGACCGCCATCGGCGCCGTCGCGGGCACCGTGCTGGGCCTGGCCGTGTCGGTGGTGCTGGTGCACGTCGTCAACCCCCAGAGCTTTCACTGGACCATGGACCTGCGGGTGCCCTGGCTGCGGTTGCTGGCCCTTTGCGCCGCCGTGCTGGCCACCGGCACCCTGACCGCCTGGCTGGCGGGGCGCGCGGCCGGGGGACGGCAGGCGGTGCTGGCCGTGAAGGAAGACTGGTAGGCGGGCTGACCTGCATCAACGAAAGCGGGATCTGCCTTCGCCATGGGCGTTTTCCCGAGTGATGCACCATCGTCACAGGCGTTAAATTTTGTTTGCAAGACAGTATTTATTTAGCGATGATTCGGTGTCGATAGTCAATTAGAAAACCGCAAAGCGGACTCTCACGGACATGGCTGACCGGGCAGGAGTGACCCGGTCGTCGAGCCTATCCGGTCAAATCAAGGAATTCGGTATGAAACAAGCACTCGGGCGGCTCCTGGTTGGGTTGACGACCGCTTTGGTCCTGTGCAGCCCCGCTGCCGCGCAATGGGTCTTTCCACCCGGTTCGTCGCTCGACGTTCCCGCGGGAGGCCAGACGGATCTGGGCTGCTCCGCGCTCGACATGCAAGGCACGCTGAACCTCAATGGCGGCACGGTGACCGTGGACACCGACGCCACCTTCAGCTCGGGCTCCAACGTCACGGGCAGCAATGGTGTGATCTCGGTGGGCGGCAACCTCATCTCCGGCGGCAACATCAATACCGGCAACAACACCGTGGTGCTGCGCGACGGCTGCGATCCCGGCAACACCAGCCAGATCAGCGGCAACTTCGTGTTCCAGAATCTGACGCTGTCCAGCACCACCGGCCGCACCTTCGTGCTGCCCGCCGGCACCAACATCACCGTGCTGGGCACGCTCACCGTGCAGGGCGCTCCGGGACAGAACGTGCAGCTCGTGTCGTCCAACGGCACGACGGCCGTGGTCAACCTGGGCCCCAACGCCACCGTGGTGCGCAACTTCGCCACGGTGACCGGCACTGTTCAACTGGGTGCATTGCCCAACCTGGCCGCCATTCCCACCCTCAGCGAGTACGGCCTGATGCTGCTTTCGCTGCTGATCGGCATGGCCATGTTCTGGAAGCGGCGCGACATCGCAGCCCCTTCCCGCCGGATCAGCTGACGGGCATCGCCAGCGGATCCAACCGCTGGAAAAAAGACATTCAACACACTGCTAGACAAGAGAGGGTTTCACCATGTCCAAGAGTCGCCCGCACCGCTACTGGGCCGTTCCCGCACTGAGTTCCGTCCTGGCCCTGCATGCCGCCGGTGTGCTGGCCGCGGACATCACCGTCACGCCCCCTGCCGGCGGAGGGTTCGTCGTCAAAGGCCAGGGCGGCCAGGAACGCCTGCGCGTGCAAGGCACGGGTGAGGTCTATGTGCCCGGCCTGTCCGCCTCGCCCACCAACGCCAGCCTGACTTGCTACAACGCCGCCACGGGCCAACTGACGCAATGCGCCCCAGGTGTGGGCACCGGCGCGACGGGCGCCACCGGAGCCACGGGGGCCACCGGCCCCACCGGCGCGACGGGCCCGGTGGGAGCTACCGGGGTGACGGGTGCCACCGGCGCGGGTGCGACAGGCGCCACGGGGGTCACCGGTGCCACTGGCGTCACGGGTGCGACCGGCGTGACGGGAGCCACCGGCGCGACAGGGACGACCGGGGCCACGGGCACGACCGGCGCCACGGGCGTGACGGGGGCGACAGGTCCGACCGGTGTCACGGGCGCCACGGGCGTGACCGGTGCGACGGGCCCCACCGGCACGACGGGGCCGACGGGGCCGACCGGGCCTCAGGGTACTCAAGGCAATCAAGGGGTTCAGGGCATCCAGGGCGTTACGGGGCCGACGGGTGCCACCGGCGCGACGGGAACCACGGGCGCGACCGGTGCCACAGGCGCAACCGGTGCCACAGGCGTTGGAGGCGGCTTGATGTGGAATACCGCAGCCGTACTTCCCGCTACCACGGCAACGACACTGTTCGTTCCCATGGGAGTGAGCGGACTCGGGGGGGGTGGTTTTGATTTTTCGGGCTGTAGCGGCGGAGCGGCCAGCGGATGCCTGGTCAATCCGACCACCTACGCCAATGTCTCATCACCGGTGTACAAGACCTGTACTACCAAGTCCCTGTATGTGCGCAACTACACCGACAATTCAGGCACGCCACTGGCCATGACAGTGACTCTGTTTCGTACCGGCACGGCCACAGCGCTTGCCTGCACAGTCGCAGCCACCCGGGCAGCAACCTGCACCAGCAGTTCGGCCGTGACGCTGGACACCAGCACGGACACCGTGGCATTGCAGGTCAGCACGACCAATGGTGGCGGATTTCAGAACGGCGGGGCCTCTATCCAAGGCATTCTGTCGGCCACGGTCTACTGCGAATGAGCCATTGACCCGGTCCGCTGGACTGCGGCGGCGCAGCCACTGACTTGCGCTGCAACATGCGCCCTCGCATCTGCCTGAACATGATCGTGAAGAACGAGGCACCGGTGATCACCCGGTGCCTCGCTTCGGTGCGGCCGTTCATTGACCATTGGGTCATCGTGGACACGGGCTCCACAGACGGCACGCAGGACATCGTTCGCCGCTTCCTGCAGGACCTTCCCGGCACCCTGCACGAGCGCCCTTGGAAGAACTTCGCACACAACCGCAACGAAGCCCTGGAACTGGCCCGGCCGCACGCCGACTACCTGCTGTTCATCGACGCCGATGAGCAGCTGCGCATGCCGGCGCAGTACCGGTGGCCTGCGCTCGACGCGGACGGCTACCTCTTCCTGTGCGACATGAACGGCTGGGAGTACCAGCGCAACAGCATGGTGGCCACGCGCGTGGACTGGCGCTGGGAAGGCGTGCTGCACGAATACCTGGCCGCGCCCGCGCACGGGCCCTGGCAGACGCTGGCGGGCCCGGTCATCGAGGTGGCCCATGACGGCGCGCGCGGGCGCGATCCCGACACCTACCTGCGCGACATCGCGGTGCTGGAGCAGGACCTGCGGGAGCACCCGGACAACACCCGCAATGTGTTCTATCTGGCGCAAAGCTACCGCGACGCGGGCCGCCTGCAGGACAGCCTGGAGTGGTACCGCCGCCGCGCCGGCATGGGCGGCTGGGAAGAGGAATCCTGGTACGCGCTTTTCCAGGTGGCGGTGCTGACCGAGCGCCTGCAGATGCCCGACAGCGCGGTGCGCGACGCCTACCTCGCCGCCTACACACAGCGGCCCCAGCGCGCCGAACCGCTGTGCGAGCTGGCGCGCTACCACCGCCTGCGGTCGGAGTTCGCGCTGGCGCACCTGTATGCCCAGCAGGCCGCTCGCATCCCGAGGCCGGCGGACATCCTGTTCGTGGACGGCGCGGTGTATGCCTGGCGCGCGCTGGATGAACTGGCCGTCAGTTCCTTCTACGCCCCCGGCGCGCAGGACCAGGGCCGGGACGCCTTGCGCCAACTGCTGCGCGACCAGCGCTTTCCGGCATCGGAGTCCGCGCGCATGCAGGCCAATCGCACGTTCTACAGGCTGTGATGCCCCGCTGACGGAACGGTCGCAGGCGCTGCGGCGCCCCTGCCGGCCACCCACCACGAGACGGTCTGCCAACCCCAGCCACCGCGCCATGGGGCCGGCCACGTGCAGGCACCGATCGGTCTGCGCCAACTGCTTTTTTCCGCGCGGTGACAATGGCTGGATGCCCCTGCCTGCTTTCGTCCCCCCCCTTGCCACCCTCCGCACCCTGCGTGCGCGAGGCCGCCTGCCATGCACCCGATGAAACTGCCGGCGCCCCCCGCCCCGCCCGCCGGCTGGACACGCCGCGCCTGGTTGGCGGCCACGGCCCTGGCGGGCGGTGCGCCCTGGCTGTCCGCCCAGGCCCTCGCGCCCCGCACGCTGGTGTTCCCTCAGGACCATGGCAGCCATCCGGCGCTGCGCACCGAGTGGTGGTACATCACCGGCCAGGCGCGCGCGGCGGGGCAGCTGTGGGGGTTTCAGGTGACGTTCTTTCGCTCGCGGGTCGAGGCCGCACAGCCGCTGCAGTCGACCTTCGCCGCCAAACAACTGGTGTTCGCGCATGCCGCGCTGACCGACCTGGGCGGCGCCGCGCTGCACCATGACCAGCGCATCGCGCGCGCCGGATTCGGCATCGCCGGAGCCAACGAAGCCGACACCGACGTCCGCCTGGGCGACTGGACGCTGGCTCGCACTCCCCGCGGTGCGGGGAGCCGCTATGCGGCCCAGGTTCGCGCGGCCGACTTCGCGCTGGACCTCCAATTCGACACCACGCAGCCCGTGCTGCTGCAGGGCGCACAGGGCCTGTCGCGCAAGGGGCCGGACGCCACCCAGGCCAGCTACTACTACAGCCAGCCTCAAATGGCCGTGACCGGGCACCTGCAGCTCGCGGGTCGGCGCATGGCCTTGGAGGCCGCGGCACCCGACAGCCTGGACAACCGCGCCTGGCTGGACCACGAATGGAGCGATGCGCTGGTGCACTCCGATGCCGTGGGCTGGGACTGGATCGGCATGAACCTGCAGGACGGCAGCGCGCTCACGGCGTTTCGCCTGCGGCGCGGCGATGGCTCGGCGCTCTGGGCCGGCGGCTCGCTGCGTGCGGCCGGGGGCACCACGCAGGTGTTCGGGCCGCAGGCCGTCGCGTTCACCCCGCAGCGCCACTGGACCAGCCCCGCCAGCCAGGCACGCTACCCGGTGCAGTGGCGCGTGGACACGCCGGCCGGATCGTTCGAAGTGCATGCGCTGCTGGATGCGCAGGAGCTGGACAGCCAAGCCTCGACGGGCGCCATCTACTGGGAGGGCCTGAGCGAACTGCGGGACGGGGCCGGCCGCGCTGTGGGGCGCGGCTACCTGGAGATGACCGGCTACGCCCGGCCGTTGCGGCTGTAGCCGCAACAGGGGCCGATGCGCACCACCTCGGAGTCAGCCGCGCAGCCCGCGCGCTTTACGCCCCCTTCGGCTCAGGCCTTGCGCCCGGCGCGCCGCGGCAGGCGCGCGATGATCTCGCCCATGATCCCGCGGCGGAAGGCCAGCACGCACACCACGAAGATGAGGCCAGTGACCATGGTGACCGACTCGCCCAGGGTGTTGAACCAGTCCACGCCCGTGATCGAGGCGACCAGGTGCCCAAACTCGCCGATCTTGTTTTCCAGCAGGACGACCACGGCCGACCCGACCAGCGGGCCCGACAGCGTGCCCAGGCCGCCCACCAGCGTCATCAGGATGACCTGGCCCGAGGCCGTCCAATGCACGTCGGACAGCGTGGCGAAGCCCAGCACCAGGGTCTTGAGCGAGCCCGCCAGCCCGGCGAGCGCGGCCGAGATCACGAAGGCCAGCAGCTTGAAGCGGTGCGTGTCATAGCCCAGCGAAATGGCGCGTGGCTCGTTTTCCTTGATGCTCTTGAGCACTTGGCCGAACGGCGAGTGGATGGTGCGCACGATGAGCAGGAAGGCCAGCACCACCACCACCAGCGCCACGTAGTACATGGTGAGGTCGCTGGACAGGTCGATGAGCCCGAAGAGCTTGCCGCGCGGCACGCCCTGCAGGCCGTCCTCCCCGCCCGTGAACGGCGCCTGCAGGCAGGCGAAGAACAGCATCTGCGCCAGCGCCAGCGTGATCATCGAGAAATAGATGCCCTGGCGCCGGATGGCCAGCCAGCCGAACAGCAGCCCCAGCAGCGCGCCGCCGGCGGTGCCGGCCAGCAGGCCCAGTTCAGGCGTGAGTCCCCAGACCTTGATGGCGTGGCCGGCCACGTAGGCCGCGCCGCCCAAAAAGGCCGCGTGGCCGAACGACAGCAGCCCGGTGTAGCCCAGCAGCAGGTTGAACGCCGAGGCGAAAAGCGCGAAGCACATGAGCTTCATCACGAAGACCGGGTAGGCGCCCAGGAAGGGCGCCGCCAGCAGGGCGGCGAGCAGCAGGCCGTAGCCGATGGGGGCGAGTTTTTGGGAGTTCATGCGTGCGGCCCCTGCTTATCTCTCTTTGCCGAACAGGCCGGCGGGGCGGATGAGGAGAACGATCACCATGATGACGAACACCACGGTGGAAGAAGCCTCGGGATAGAACACCTTGGTGAACCCTTCGATCACGCCCAGGCCCAGCCCGGTGAGGATCGAACCCATGATCGAGCCCATGCCGCCGATCACCACCACGGCGAACACCACGATGATGAGGTTCTGCCCCATGAGCGGCGTGACCTGATAGACCGGCGCGGCCAGCACGCCGGCGAAGGCGGCGAGCGCCGCGCCGAACGCGTAGGTGAGCGTGATCATCACCGGCACGTTCACGCCGAAGGCCTCCACGAGCCGCGGGTTTTCGGTGCCGGCGCGCAGGTAGGCGCCGAGCTTGGTCTTTTCGATCACGTACCAGGTGCCCACGCACACCACGAGCGAGGCCACCACCACCCAGGCGCGGTAGTTGGGCAGGATCATGAAGCCGAGGTTGGTCGCGCCTTCCAGCAGTTCCGGCGTGTCGTACCCCAGCCCCGAGACGCCGTAGATGGAGCGGAACACCCCCTCGATCAGCAGCGTGAGCCCCAGGGTCAGCAGCAGGCCGTAGAGATGGTCGAGCTTGTAGATCCAGCGCAGCAGCAGCCGCTCGATCAGCACCCCCAGGATGCCCACCACCACCGGCGCGGCCAACAGCATCACCCAGTAGTTGATGCCCAGGTAGGTCATGCCCATCCAGGTGAGCATCGCGCCCAGCATGAACAGCGCGCCGTGCGCGAAGTTGATCACGTTGAGCAGGCCGAAGATCACCGCCAGCCCCAGGCTGAGGATGGCGTAGAACGACCCGTTGACCAGCCCCAGCAGAAGCTGGCTCAACAGGCCCGGCAGTGAGACACCGAAGATTTGCATGGGAGGGCGCGAGTGGCAGTGAAGCGGTGAAAAAGGAGGGTCAGCGGAACGGGCGGCGCGTCATGGGTGTCATTTCCAGGCCGCGCACTTGCTCTCGGCCTGGGTGGCGAACACGTCCTCGCCGGGCAGCTTCTTGACGAGCTTGTAGTAGTCCCATGCACCCTTGGATTCGGCCGGTGACTTCACCTGCATCAGGTACATGTCGTGCACGTAGCGGCCATCGGGGCGCAGCGTGCCGGTGCCGAAGAAGTCGTTCATCTTCATGCCGCGCCAGGCCTGCATCACCTTGTCGGCATCGGTGCTCTTGGCGGCTTCGACGGCCTTCAGGTAGTTCATGGTGGCCGAGTAGTCGGCCGCCTGGATTTCGGTAGGGCGGCGCTTGGTCTTTTCCATGAACTTGTCGGCGAACTTGCGCGTGTCGTCGTTCAGGTCCCAATACCAGCTCGTCGTGAACTGCAGGCCCTCGGTGGTCTTGAGGCCCAGGCTGTGGATGTCGCTGAAGAAGATCAGCAGGCCGGCGAGCTTCATGCTCTTGCCGATGCCGAACTCCTTGGCGGCCTTGATGGAATTGATGGTGTCGCCGCCCGCGTTGGCCAGGCCCAGCACCTGGGCCTTGGAGTTCTGCGCCTGCAGCAGGAATGACGAAAAGTCCGAGGCGTTGAGCGGGTGCTTGACGCTGCCCACCACCGTGCCGCCCTTGGCCTTGACCACCGTGCTCGCATCGGCCTCCAGTGCATGTCCGAACGCATAGTCCGCCGTGAGGAAGAACCAGCTCTTGCCGCCGCCATCGACGATGGTGGCGCCCGTGCCCTTGGCCAGCGCCACGGTGTCGTAAGCGTAGTGCACGGTGTAAGGGCTGCACTGCTCGTTGGTGAGTGCCGAGGTGGCCGCGCCGTTGTTGATGAACACGCGCTTCTTCTCCTGCGCCACCTTGGCCATGGCCAGGGCCGTGCCCGAGTTGGTGCCGCCGAACACCAGGGTCAGGCCTTGCGTGTCGATCCATTCGCGCGCCTTCGACGCGGCGATGTCGGCCTTGTTCTGGTGGTCCGCGCTCATCAGTTCGATGGGCATGCCAAGCACCTTGCCGCCGAAGTCGTCGATGGCCATCTGGATCGCCACCGCACCGTTCTTGCCTTCCACGTCGGCGTACAGGCTGGACATGTCGGTGATGAAGCCGATCTTGACCTTGTCCTGCGCCTGCACGGCCGATGCGGCCAGGCCCAGGGCGCCCAGCACCAGGGCCAGTCGGGTGAGTTGTCTGTTTTTCATGGCTTTGTCTCCTGATCTCGGATGTGTTTTTTTCGATCGTGCGCGTCAGCTCATTTCCACAGCGCGCATTTGCTCTCGGCCTTGGTGGTCCACACCTGGTCCGCGGGCAGCTTGCTCACGACCTTGTAGTAGTCCCAGGGCTCCTTGGATTCGGCCGGGGCCTTCACCTGCACCAGGTACATATCGTGCGCGAAGCGGCCGTCCGGGCGGATCACGCCCTTGCCGTAGAAGTCGTCGATGGGCGTGGACTTGAGCTTTTCCATCACCTTGTCGGCATCGAGCGTCTTGGCGGCTTCCACCGCCTTCAGGTAGTTCATGGTGGCCGAGTAGTCGGCTGCCTGGATGTCGGTCGGCATGCGCTTGGTCTTGGCGAAGAACTTGCGGCCGAAGGCGCGGGTCTTGTCGTCCAGGTTCCAGTCCCAGCTGGTGGTGAGCAGCAGGCCTTCGGTGTTCTTCAGGCCCAGGCTGTGGATGTCGGTCACGAAGACCAGCAGGCCCGCCATCTTCATGGTCTTGTTGATGCCGAATTCGCGCGCGGCCTTGATGGCGTTGATGGTGTCGCCGCCCGCGTTCGCCAGGCCCAGGATCTGCGCCTTGGAGTTCTGCGCCTGCAGGAGGAAGGACGAGAAGTCCGACGCGTTGATCGGGTGCTTCACGCTGCCCACCACCTTGCCGCCCTTTTCCTTGACCACCTTGGCTGTGTCGGCCTCCAGCGCGGCGCCGAACGCATAGTCCGCCGTGAGGAAGAACCAGTCCTTGCCGCCCTGCCCCACGATCGCGCCACCCGTGCCCTTGGCCAGCGCCACGGTGTCGTAGGCGTAGTGCACCGTGTAGGGGCTGCACTGCTCGTTGGTGAGCGCCGAGGAGCCCGCGCCGTTGACGATGAACACGCGCTTCTTCTCCTGCGCCACCTTCGCCATCGCCAGGCCCGTGCCCGAATTGGTGCCGCCGAACAGCATGGTCAGGCCCTGCGTGTCGATCCACTCGCGCGCCTTCGACGCGGCGATGTCGGCCTTGTTCTGGTGGTCCGCGCTCAGCAGTTCGATGGGCTGGCCCAGTACCTTGCCGCCGAAGTCGTCGATGGCCATCTGGATCGCCACCGCGCCGTTCTTGCCTTCCACGTCGGCGTACAGGCTGGACATGTCGGTGATGAAGCCGATCTTCACCTTGTCCTGCGCCTGCGCGGAGAACGTCGCGAGGCCCGCGGCCCCCAGCAGCACGGCGAGCGCCTTGAGGTTCATTTTTTTCATGTCGTTGTCTCCTTGGGTCTTCGATGGAAAGGGGGATCGGGGTGCTCGGGACGAAGGCGGTGGTCGAAGCCGTCCCGCGCCGGGTCAGACGCCCAGCAGCTCGTTGAGCACGGGCATCTTGGCCTGCAGCTCGGTGGCGCCGAACTGCTCCACGATGCGGCCGTGCTCCATCACGTAGAAGCGGTCGGCCAGCGGCGCGGCGAAATGGAAGTTCTGCTCCACCATCACCACGGTGTAGCCCTTCTGGCGCAGCGTGGTGATCATGCGGGCCAGGGCCTGCACGATCACCGGCGCCAGGCCTTCGGAGATTTCGTCGAGCAGCAGCAGCTTGGCCCCGGTGCGCAGGATGCGCGCCACCGCCAGCATCTGCTGCTCGCCGCCCGACAGGCGCGTGCCCTGGCTGTGGCGGCGCTCGGCCAGGTTGGGGAACATGGCATAGATCTCGTCGACCGACATGCCCTGCGTGCCGGTCTTGAGCACCGGGGGCAGCAGCAGGTTCTCTTCGCACGACAGGCTGGAAAAGATGCCGCGCTCTTCCGGGCAGTAGCCCACGCCCAGGTGCGCGATGCGGTGCGTGGGCATCTGGATCGTCTCCTGCCCGTGGATGCGCACGGAGCCCTTGCGGGCGCCCGTCAGCCCCATCACGGCGCGCATGGTGGACGTGCGGCCCGCGCCGTTGCGGCCCAGCAGGGTCACCACCTCGCCGGGCTGCACCGTGATGTCCACGCCGTGCAGCACGTGCGACTCGCCGTACCAGGCCTGCAGACCGCTGATTTCGAGGGCCGGCGCGCTCATGCGTGGGCCCCTTGCAGCTGGCCGTCCGTGGTGCCCATGTAGGCCTCCATCACCTGCGGGTTGCGCGAGACCTCTTCGTACGGCCCCTCGGCCAGCACGGCGCCACGCTGCAGCACGGTGATGCGGTCGGCGATCGTGGAGATCACCTTCATGTTGTGTTCCACCATGAGGATGGTGCGGCCGGCCGAGACCTTCTTGATGAGCTGCGTGACTCGGTCCACGTCCTCGTGGCCCATGCCCTGCGTGGGCTCGTCCAGCAGCATCAACTCGGGCTCCATGGCCAGCGTGGTGGCGATCTCCAGCGCGCGCTTGCGGCCGTAGGGTAGGTTCACGGTGGTCTCGTCGGCCAGGTCCTGCAGGCCCACTTCGGCCAGCAGTTCCATCGCGCGGCCGTCCAGCTGCTGCAGGCTGCGTTCGCTGCGCCAGAAGTGGAACGCCGTGCCCAGCTTGCGCTGCAGGCCGATGCGCACGTTCTCCAGCAGCGTGAGGTGCGGGAACACGGCGGAGATCTGGAACGAGCGGATCACGCCGCGCCGGGCGATCAGCGCCGGCCGCTCGCGCGTGATGTCCTCGCCGTTGAACCGGATCACGCCGGAGGTCGGCTCCAGGAACTTGGTCAGCAGGTTGAAGCAGGTGGTCTTGCCAGCGCCGTTGGGGCCGATCAGCGCATGGATGGAGCCCCGGCGGACCGCGAGATTGACATCGCTGACCGCGGTGAAGCCTCTGAACTCTTTGGTCAGGCTGTGGGTTTCGAGAATGACGTCGCTCATTGCGCCTTGGCCGCTCCGTGGTGGTGCTGGGCGGGGCGCTTCGCCCGGGGGAGCGAAGCACCCTGGCCTGCGTTAGGTTGCACCGCATCCTAAGGCGCGCCCCCGCTGCGCAGATACTGGGACAAATGCCTATGTATAAACGCCTACCCGGCCGGCCGGCGTGCACCGCCCCCTGGGGACGCCCGGGCGCGGTCCGGCGCAAGCCTTCCGCCCCAGGCATGGCTTTGGATGAAAACCGCCTCATGCCTTAGATCCGATTGCCTGGATAGCTATTAAATTAATAGCAAACCCGTGCTGCGGCAGGCTTCACGGCAAGGCGCATGCCGATCCGAGCGCGGGCTCCTACACTGCCACCATGCCCTCCTCCTCCCCCACCCCCGGCGCCCCGCGCTCGCTCGGCGGCCTGCTGCCGTTTCTCCGGCCCTACGCCGGGCGCATTGCGCTCGCGCTGGTCTTCCTGGTGCTGGCCGCGCTGGCCACGCTGGCGTTTCCCCTGGCGCTGCGCGAACTCATCGACGGCGGGCTGGTGGGCGCCACGCGCGGCGAGCAGGCCATGGCGCTGCGCGAGCATTTCGGGCTGCTGTTCGCCGTGGCCGTGGCGCTGGGGCTGTTCTCCGCCGCGCGTTTCTACACCGTGAGCTGGCTGGGCGAGCGGGTGACGGCCGACCTGCGCAACGCCGTCTATGCGCACGTGCTGGAACAAAGCCCGCAGTTCTACGAAACCACGCAGACCGGCGAAGTGCTGTCGCGCCTGACCGTGGACACCACGCTCGTGCAGACCGGGGTGGGCTCGTCGCTGTCGATGGGCCTGCGCAACGCGGTGATGGGCGTGGGGGCGCTGGGGATGCTGGTGTGGACCAACCCGTACATCATGTCGGTGGTGTTTGCCGCCATCGTGGTCGTGGTGCTGCCCACGCTGTGGATCGGCCGCTGGGTGCGCCGCCTCTCCCGGGCCAGCCAGGACCGGGTGGCCGATTCCAGCGCCATCGCGGCCGAGGTGCTCAATGCCGTGCCCGCCGTGCAAAGCTACACGGCCGAATCGCGCGAGGCCCGCCGGTTCGAAACCTCCACCGAAAACGCCTTCCAGACCGCCGTGCGCCGCAGCCGGGCCCGCGCGGCGCTGGTGGCCTTCATCGTGATCGCCAACGCGGCGTTGCTGCTGTGGGGCCTGTACCGGGGCACGCAGGCAGTGCTGGCGGGCGAGATGTCGGCCGGCCACCTGGGGCAGACGGTCATCTACGTCATGTTCCTTGCGGGCGCCGTGGCCGTGCTCGGCGAGGTGTACGGCGATCTGCTGCGCGCCGCCGGGGCCACCGAACGGCTCATGGAACTGCTCGCCAGCCGATCGCCCATCGCCAGCCCCGCGCAGCCCGCGGCGCTGCCGGACACGGGCGGCGGACTGCGCGTGGACTTCGACCGGGTGGCGTTCCACTACCCCTCGCGCCCGCAGGCACCGGCGCTGCGCGGCTTCGACCTGCAGCTGTCGGCCGGCGAAACCGTTGCGCTGGTGGGCGCCAGCGGAGCGGGCAAGACCACGGTGTTCCAGTTACTGCAGCGCTTCTACGACGTGGATGCCGCAGGCGGCGGCATCGCGCTGAACGGCGTGGACATCCGCCGGCTGGCGCTCGGCGACCTGCGCGCCCACGTGGGCATCGTGCCGCAGGACGCGGTGATCTTCTCCGCCTCGGCCCTGGACAACATCCGCTACGGCCGCCCCGGCGCCACCGAGCAGGAAGTGCAGGAGGCCGCGCGCGCCGCCTTCGCACACGAGTTCATCGCGGCCTTGCCCGAGGGCTACGGCACCTTCCTAGGCGAGCGCGGCGTGCGCCTGTCCGGAGGGCAGCGCCAGCGCATCGCCATCGCCCGCGCCTTGCTCAAGAACCCACCGCTGCTGTTGCTGGACGAGGCCACGAGCGCGCTCGATGCGGAAAGCGAGCGCATGGTGCAGGCCGCGCTGGACGCCGCCATGCAGCGCCACAGCGGCCAGCGCACCACGCTGGTCATCGCGCACCGGCTCGCCACGGTGCAGAACGCCGACCGCATCGTGGTGATGGAGCAGGGGCAGATCGTGGAGGAAGGGCGCCATGCGGACCTGGTCCGGCAGGGCGGCGTGTACGCCCGGCTGGCGGCGCTGCAGTTCACGCAGTGAAGGCTGGCAGGCCAAGGCCTGCCATCCGGTCGGCGATGCCGACGCACCGGCAGGCGGCTACTGCAAGGTTTCCTTGGCCGCGTCCGGAAGCACCAGGGGCAGCACGGCGATCCCCTCTTCCAGCAGTTCGGCCGCTTCCTGGGCACTGGCCTGGCCGCGGATGCCACGTTCTTCGGTTTCGCCATGGTGCATGCGGCGCGCTTCCTGCGCGAAGCGCGGCCCCACGTCTTCGGTGTGGGCCACGATGTGCCGGGCCACCCGCAGCCACGCGGCCTGCAGGGCAGAATCGACCGGGGGCATGGAAGGGGATGGGTGGGCCGCCGCAGTGCGGCCAGCACCGTCCTCGCGGGCGCGCGGGGCAGCCGGGTTGGGCGTTGCGCCCAGGTTCAGGCGCGGGGCGCTCAGGCCCTTGCGGATCTCGCTGCTGCCGCACAGGGGGCATTGAACGAGATCGCGCGCCAGCTGGCTCTGGAAATCGGCCTCGGACCCGAACCAGCCCTCGAAGGCATGGCCCTGTGCGCAATGGAGATCGAGCACTTTCATGGCAATGGGAATGGAGCAGGCAACGGAGGCAGTCGGCCAGCGATGCGCCGGGCCTCAGCCCTTGTTGCGCCGCAGCAGGTAGCGGTAGATGAACCCGGGAAACGCCAGCGTGATGAACAGCGTGGCGGTGATCGCGTAGAACTCCCACTGCTGGGGCGCGATCTGCCCCACGCGGCGCTCCAGCAGCAGCGCGACGCCACCGACCAGAAAGTACAGCAGGGCCATCTCGCCCAGGCGCGCCGCCATGGGCTTGGTGGGCGCCGCCTTCGGGCCCACCAACAGCCAGCGCTGGCTGAAGAACGGCAGGTTGGCCCCGATGGCCGCCAGCACGATCACCAGCCAGATGGACGCGGTGGCGGACACAGGAGGGGCAAAGGCCTGGGAGGGGGAAACCCGGGCGCGCTCAGGTCGCTAGCGCGCGCACGACGGCGTCGGCGCACAGCGCCATCAGGCCGCCGGGCAGCAGGCCGAGCACCAGCACCAGCGCGCCATTGAGCGTGAGCACCATGCGCACGTCCAGCGGGGCCGACACGTTCGCGGCGGTGAGCGGCGCATCGAAGTACATCACCTTCACGACGCGCAGGTAGTAGAAGGCGCCGATCAGCGACATCACCACCGCGAAGACGGCCAGGGCGATGTACAGCGTCTGGCCCGAAGCCACCAGGGCCTGCAGCACCGACAGCTTGGCGTAGAAGCCCACCAGCGGCGGCAGACCGGCCAGCGAGAACAGGCACACGGCCATCACGCCGGCATACAGCGGGCTGCGCTGGTTCAGGCCCGCCAGGTCGGAGATCTCTTCGCTCTCGAAGCCTTCGCGGGCCAGCAGCAGGATCACGCCGAAGCTCGCCAGCGTGGTCAGCACATAGCTCACCACGTAGAACATGGAGGAGCTGTAGGCGTTCTCGACCGCGTTAGCATCCACATTGCCGTTGACCACGCCCGACAGCAGGCCCAGCAGCACGAAGCCCATCTGCGAGATCGTGGAATACGCCAGCATGCGCTTGAGGTTGGTCTGGGCGATGGCCGCCAGATTACCCACCAGCAGCGAGCCGATGGCCAGCACCGCGAGCATCTGCTGCCAGTCGATGGCCAGCGGCAGCAGCCCGTCCACCAGCAGGCGGATGGTGATGGCGAAGGCCGCCAGCTTGGGCGCGCCGCCGATGATCAGCGTCACGGCCGTGGGAGCGCCCTGGTACACATCGGGAATCCACATGTGGAACGGCACCACGCCCAGCTTGAAGGCGAGGCCTGCCACCACGAACACCAGGCCGAACACCAGCACCTGGTGGCGGATCTGGCCGGAGTTGACCGCCTTGAACACCTGGCCGATGTCGAGCGAACCGGTCGCGCCGTAGATCATCGACAGGCCGTACAGCAGGAAGCCGCTGGCCATCGCGCCCAGCACGAAATACTTCATCGCGGCCTCGGTGGAGGTCGCATGGTCGCGGCGCAGGGCCACCAGCGCATAGCTGGACAGCGTGAGCAATTCCAGGCCCAGGTAGATCACCAGGAAGTTGTTGCCCGAAATCATGATGAACATGCCCAGCAGCGCGAACATCGACAGCGTGAAGAACTCGCCGCCGCGCAGCATGTCGCGGTCGCCGGCATAGGGGCGGCCATAGACCAGCGTGACCATCATGGCCACGGTGGCGAAGCACTTGAGCCAGTTGCCCATGGCATCGCTCACCACCATGTTGCCGAAGCCGTAGAACGTGTTGCCCGTGTTGGCATACAGGGCCTGCAGCACGGCCACCACGGTCAGGGTGAGCATGGTGAGCACGTAGGTGCCCGTGCGCCGTGGGCTGGTCACGCCCAGGTCCACGAGCGCGATCACGCAGGCCATGACCAGGAGCACGATCTCCGGATACACCGCCAGCCAGCTGATGTTGTCAATCATCTCGAGTCTCTCGTTTCAGTCTGGTCAGTTGAGCTTGGACAGCGCCACGTGCTTGAGCAGCTGCGCCACCGAAGCATCCATCACGTCGGTGAAGGGACGGGGGTACAGCCCCATGTACAGCACGGCAATCGCGAGCACGGCCATCACCAGGAACTCGCGGGCGCCGATGTCCTTGAGGTCCCTCACGTGGTCGTTGGCGACGGGGCCGAGGTAGACGCGCTTGTACATCCACAGCGTGTAGGCCGCACCGAAGATCAGCGCCGTGGCCGCGGCCAAGCCAATCCAGAAGTTGGCCTTGACGGCGCCCAGGATCACCATCCACTCGCCCACGAAACCGGCCGTGCCCGGCAGGCCGCAGTTGGCCATGGCGAACAGCAGTGCGAAGGCCGCGAACTTGGGCATGGTGTTGACCACGCCGCCGTAGGCCGCGATCTCACGGGAATGCACCCGGTCGTACAGCACGCCGATCGACAGGAACATGGCGCCCGACACGAAGCCGTGCGCGATCATCTGCACCAGCCCGCCTGACACGCCCAGGTCGTTGAAGATGAAGAAGCCCAGGGTCACGAAGCCCATGTGCGCCACGGACGAATACGCCACCAGCTTCTTCATGTCCTTTTGCACCATCGCCACCAGGCCCACGTAGATCACGGCCACCAGCGACAGCGCGATCATCAGCCAGGCCCATTCGCGCGCGGCGTCGGGGGCGATGGGCATGGAAAAGCGCAGGAAACCATAGGCACCCAGCTTCAGCATGATGGCGGCCAGCACGGCGGAGCCGCCGGTGGGGGCCTCCACGTGCACGTCGGGCAGCCAGGTGTGCACCGGCCACATCGGCACCTTCACCGCGAACGCGGCGAAGAAGGCGAAGAACAGCAGGGTCTGCGCACGGGCCGACAGCGGCAGCTGGTGCCACGTGGCGATGTCGAAGCTGCCACCGGACTGGTTGTACAGGTAGATCAGCGCGATCAGCATCAGCAGCGAGCCGAGCAGCGTGTACAGGAAGAACTTGAACGCCGCGTAGATCTTGTTGGGGCCGCCCCAGATGCCGATGATCAGGTACATCGGGATCAGCGTGGCCTCGAAGAACACGTAGAACAGCAGGCCGTCGAGCGCGCTGAACACGCCGATCATCAGGCCCGAGAGGATCAGGAACGCGCCCATGTACTGGTTCACGCGCTCGGTGATCGACTCCCACGACGCGATCACCACGATCACCGTGATGAACGCGGTGAGCGGCACGAACCAGAACGAGATGCCGTCCACACCCAGGTGGTAGTGGACGTTGAAGCGCTCGATCCACTGCGCCTTCTCGACGAATTGCGCTGCGGCGGACGTGGCCTCGAAGCCGCCGTACAGCGGCAGCGTGACGGCCAGACCCACCAGCGACCCGATCAGGGCCAGCCAGCGCACGGCGCGTGCGTGCTCATCGCGGCCAAAGGCCAGCAGCAGGGCGCCAAACGCGATCGGCACCCAGATGGCAAGACTCAACAAACCCATTTTTGTTTTCCCTCTACTTGTTGAGCCAAACGAAGTACGTCATGAGCGCGAAGATGCCCAGGATCATGACCAGCGCGTAGTGGTAGATGTAGCCGGTCTGGAACCAGCGCACCACCCCCGCCACGCGACCCACCAGCTTCCACGAGCCGTTGACCAGCGCGCCGTCGATCACCGCCTGGTCGCCGCCCTTCCACAGGCCGGTACCCAGCGCGCGAGCGCCCCGCGCGATGATGTTTTCGTTGATCCAGTCGAGGTAGTATTTGTTCTCGAACAGCACGTAGATCGGATGGAAGATTCGCTTGATCGCGGCTGGCAGGGCCGGGTTGACCATGTACATGTAGTAGGACGCCGCCACGCCCGCCAGGGCCAGCCAGAACGGTGCGGTCTGCAGGCCGTGCAGCGCCATGCCCACGGGGCCGTGGAAGATTTCCGCCAGTTCCGCCATTGCGGGGTGCTTGGCGGCGTCGACGAAGATCACGTCCTTGAAGAAGTCGCCGAACAGCATGGGCTGGATGAACAGGAAGCCGATCACCACCGAAGGAATGGCCAGCAGGATCAGCGGCACGGTGACGACCCAGGGCGACTCGTGCGGCTTGGCATCGTGGCCATGGCCATGGCCGTGGTGGTCGTCGTGGGCATGGTGGTCGTCGTGGTGCGCATCCGGGTTCTGGTCGTAGCGTTCCTTGCCATGGAAGACCAGGAAGTACATGCGGAACGAATAGAACGCGGTGACGAACACGCCCGCCAGCACGGCGAAGTGGGCGAAGCCCGCGGCCGGCAGCGTGCTGGCATGCACGGCTTCGATGATGCTGTCCTTGGAATAGAAGCCCGAGAACAGCGGCGTGCCGATCAGTGCCAGCGAACCCAGCAGCGACGTGATCCAGGTGATGGGCATGTACTTGCGCACGGCGCCCATCCAGCGGATGTCCTGGTTGTGGTGCATGCCCATGATGACCGAGCCCGCGCCGAGGAACAGCAGCGCCTTGAAGAACGCGTGCGTCATCAGGTGGAACACCGCCACCGAGTAGGCGGAGGCACCGAGCGCCACCGTCATGTAGCCCAGCTGCGACAGCGTGGAATAGGCCACCACGCGCTTGATGTCGTTCTGGATGATGCCCAGAAAGCCCATGAACAGTGCCGTGATCGCACCGATCACGAGGATGAAGTTGAGCGCGGTGTCCGACAGTTCGAACAGCGGCGACATCCGCGACACCATGAAGATGCCGGCCGTCACCATGGTGGCGGCGTGGATCAGCGCGGAGATGGGCGTGGGGCCTTCCATCGAGTCCGGCAGCCAGACGTGCAGCGGAAACTGCGCGCTCTTGCCCATCGCACCGATGAACAGGCAGATGCAGATGACCGTGATCAGCATCCAGCTGGTGCCCGGGAACGACAATGCGCCCAGCTCGCCCGCCTTGCCGAAGATCTCGCTGTAGTTCAGCGTGTTGGTGTACGCCGCGATCAGGCCGATGCCCAGGATGAAGCCGAAGTCGCCCACGCGGTTCACCAGGAACGCCTTCATGTTGGCGAAGATGGCGGTCGGCTTGTTGAACCAGAAGCCGATCAGCAGGTACGACACCAGGCCCACCGCTTCCCAGCCGAAGAACAGCTGCAGCAGGTTGTTGCTCATGACGAGCATCAGCATCGAGAAGGTGAACAGCGAGATGTAGGCGAAGAAACGGTTGTAGCCGTCGTCTTCGTCCATGTAGCCGATCGTGTAGATGTGCACCATCAGCGACACGAAGGTCACCACGCACATCATCATGGCCGTGAGGCTGTCCACGAGGAAGCCGACCTCCATCTTGAGGCCGCCGACCACCATCCAGGTGTAGAGCGTTTCGTTGAAGCGCGCGCCGTCCATGGCCACGCTCTTGAGCGTCATGGCGGACAGGACGAAGGCCGCCAGCACGCCGAGAATGGTCAGCGTGTGGCTCAGCCGCCGGCCGATCCGGTTGCCGCCGAAGGCGGTGCCGAAGATACCCGCCAGGGCGGATCCCACCAGCGGTGCCATGGGCACCGCCAGCAGTGTCGAAGCAGAAAGGGTTTGGCTCATTCTTGAAGACCTTGGCTAGTACCGGCGACTCAACCCTTGAGGGTGTTGAGGTCTTCCGCGTTGATGCTGGATTTGTTGCGGAACAGCAGCACCAGGATCGCGAGGCCGATGGCCGACTCTGCCGCGGCGACCGTCAGGATGAAGAACACGAACACCTGGCCGTGCATGTCGCCCAGATAGTGCGAGAACGCGACGAAGTTCATGTTCACGGCCAGCAGCATCAACTCGATCGCCATCAGCAGCACGATCAGGTTCTTGCGGTTCAGGAAGATGCCGATGACGGCGAGCGCGAACAGCATCGCGCCCAGCGACAGGAAATGGCCCAGGGTCAATGTCATGCCTTCTTCTCCTCGGCAGCGGGCGTCGCCGCTGCTTCCTCTGCAGGCTTTTGCGTCGCGGCGACCTTCACCAGCGCCACACGGTCGCTGGCGCGCACACGGATCTGCTGCGATGGGTTGATCGCCTTGCTGTCCTTGCGCTGGCGCAGGGTGAGCGCGATGGCCGCGATCATCGCCACCAGCAGGATGACCGCTGCGATCTCGACGGGGTACAGGTACTCGGTGTAGAGCAGCTTGCCCAGCGCCTTGGTGTTCGAGTAAGGCAGCACATGGCCCGCCGCATCGACCACGGCCGCCACCGCCTTGGGCTCGTCCATGCCGCGGAAACCGCCCATCAGCACGGCCGCCATTTCCAGGGCGATCAGCGCACCGATGAAAGCCGCCAGCGGAAAGTGCCGCCAGAAGCCCTGCCGAATGGAATCGATGTGGATGTCCAGCATCATCACCACGAAGAGGAAGAGCACCATCACCGCGCCGAGGTACACCAGCACCAGGGCGATGGCGAGGAACTCCGCCTTCAGCAGCAGCCAGATGGCGGCCGCCTGCGAAAACGCGAGGATGAGATACAGCACCGCATGCACGGGGTTGCGCGCGGTGATGACCCGGAAGGCTGCAAAGAGCAGCACGACCGAGAACAGATAGAAGAAACCAGTCTTGGCGTCCATGAATCGGGTCTTTGTAGGGGTTCTGGAGCCGCGCTCAGCGGTACTTGGCGTCGGCCGCCTTGGCTGCAGCGATCTCGGCCTCGTAGCGGTCCCCCACGGCCAGGAGCATGTCCTTGGTGAAGTACAGGTCGCCGCGCTTTTCGCCGTGGTATTCCAGGATCTGCGTCTCGACGATGGAGTCCACCGGGCAGCTCTCTTCGCAAAAGCCGCAGAAGATGCACTTGGTCAGGTCGATGTCATAGCGCGTGGTGCGGCGCGAACCGTCCGCACGCACGTCGGACTCGATGGTGATCGCCAGTGCCGGGCACACGGCTTCGCACAGCTTGCAGGCGATGCAGCGCTCTTCGCCGTTGTCGTAGCGACGCAGCGCGTGCAGGCCGCGGAACCGGGGCGACAGGGGCGTCTTCTCTTCGGGGAACTGAACGGTCACCTTGCGCCGAAACGCGTAGCGACCCGTCAGGGCCATGCCCTTGACCAGCTCCACCAGCATGAAGCTCTTGAAAAAATCCTTGATCGAAAAGGATGCAGTAGCAGCAACAGCAGTCATCGGTGTCCCCGCTCAATTCCAGATGTTCCATGGCGAGTGCAGCCACGCGCCAACGATAAGCAGCCACACCAGCGTGACCGGAATGAAGATCTTCCAGCCCAGCCGCATGATCTGGTCATAGCGAAAGCGCGGGAAGGTCGCGCGGATCCAGATGAACATGGACACCACGAGGAAGGTCTTGAGGCCCAGCCAGATCCATCCGGGGATGAAGTCCAGCGCCGCCACCGGCGACAGCCAGCCGCCCAGGAACATGAGCACGGCCAGGATGGACACGAGCCACATGCTGGCGTATTCGGCCAGGAAGAAGATGGCGAAGCCCATGCCCGAGTACTCGACCATGTGGCCGGCCACGATCTCGGCCTCGCCTTCGACCACGTCGAAGGGGTGGCGGTTGGTTTCGGCCACGCCCGAGATGAGGTAAACGATGAAGATCGGCAGCAGCGGCAGCCAGTTCCACGACAGGAAGCCAAAGCCCTTCGCGGCGGCCATGCCGGCGCCCTGCCCCATCACGACTTCGGTCAGGTTCATGCTGCCCGACACCATGATGACGACGAGGAAACAGAAGCCCATTGCGATTTCATAGCTCACCATCTGCGCGGAAGCGCGCAGCGCCCCTAGGAAGGCGTACTTGGAGTTGGAAGCCCAGCCGGCGATGATCACGCCGTACACCTCGATGGAGGTGATGGCCATCACCAGCAGCAGGCCGGCATTCACGTTGGCCAGGGCCACATCCGGACCGAACGGAATCGCCACCCAGGCCGCCAGCGCAGGCATGATGGCCATGACGGGGCCGAGCACGAACAGACCCTTGCTGGCCGCCGTTGGCTGAATGATTTCCTTGGTCAGCAGCTTGAGGCCGTCGGCCAGCGGCTGCAGCAGCCCGAACGGGCCGACCCGGTTGGGACCATGGCGCACCTGCATGAAGCCGAGCAGCTTGCGCTCCCACAGCGTGAGGTAGGCCACGGCGCCCATCAGGGGGGCCACGATGGCCACGATCTTGATCAGGTTCCAGATCACCGGCCACACCGCCGCCGTCCACCAGGACTGGGCGAACAGGTGCAGGCCGCCGTTGTACAGCGCGTCGATCATGCGGCAACTCCTTCAGCGGTGCGGCGTGCATCGGCCGTCAACTGCAGCGACGGCGCACGGCGAACCAGCCCGTCGAGCTGGTAGATGCTGGCCACGACCGGAGCGGCAGCCGCACCGGCGGGCACGGCGATGGCAGCGCGCGTGCTGTTGCTCAGGCGGTCGGCAGGCAGTTGCGCAAGCGGAGCGGCCACCGTCGCACCCGTGGCTTTCGCCAGCACGTCCTGAGAGGTCTCGAAGTCGAGGCCCTGCACACCCAGCAGGTTGCCCAGCACCCGCAGCACCTTCCACGCGGGACGGGCATCGCCCAGCGGCTTGACCACGGCATGGAAGCTTTGCAGGCGGCCTTCGGCATTGACGAAGGTGCCCGAGGTTTCGGTGAACGGCGCGATGGGCAGCAGCACATCGCTGAATTCCATGTTGGCCTTGAAAGGGCTCAGCGTCACGACCATCTCGGCACCCGACAGCGCAGCCGCTGCCTGTGCACCTGCGGCGGAGTCATGGACAGGTTCGGTGTTCAGCAGCAGCGCCGCCTTGAGGCCGCCCGCCAGCATCTGGCCGGCGTTCAGGCCACCCTTCTGCGGCTGTGCGCCGACGAACTGCGCGCCCACCGTGTTGGCGGCTTCGGTGAGGTAGCCCACCACCGCCCCCGTCTGGGCACCGATCCACTGGGCCAGCGCCAGCAGGCTCGAGGCCTGGGCGTGGTGCGCGGCGGCGTTGCCCAGCAGGATGGCCCGGCCTTCGCCCGAAGCCAATGCACGGGCCATGCCGGCAGAGGCGTCGGTCACACGGCCGGTGGCCACCGGGGCAGCCACACCGCGGTCCTGGGCCACAGCGGCGGCCACGTCGGCCAGGATCGCAGCCCAGTCCTGGGCCGGCGCCACGATGGACTGCGCCACGGGCATGGCCCAGTCATAGGCAGCGGCGTTGAGGGCACTGACGGTACAGCCCTTGCGCGCAGCCTGGCGAATGCGCTGGGCGAACAGCGGATGGTCCTTGCGCAGGTTCGAGCCCACGAACAGCACCGACTGCAGCGAGGACAGCGAAGCGATGCTCGTGCCCAGCCAATGGATGCCATCGGCCTGGGTGAACTCGGCGTGGCGCAGGCGGTGGTCGATGTTGTCGCTGCCGATGCCGCGCACGAGCGCGCCGGCGAGGAACAGCTCTTCCAGCGTGCTGTGCGGGCTCACCAGAGCGCCGATGCTCTGGGCGCCATGGTCGGTACGGATGCCCTGCAGGCCATTGGCCACGTATTCCAGCGCGGTCTGCCAGTCGACTTCCTTCCACTGGCCGCCCTGCTTGAGCATTGGGCGCGTCAGGCGCTCGTCTCCGTTGAGGGCTTCGTAGGAGAAGCGGTCACGGTCGGCGATCCAGCACTCGTTGACGTCTTCGTTCTCGAAGGGAACGACGCGCATCACCTTGTGGTTCTTCACCTGGACGATGAGATTGGCACCGGTGGAATCGTGCGGGCTCACCGACTTGCGGCGCGACAGCTCCCAGGTCCGGGCGCTGTAGCGGAAAGGCTTGCTGGTCAGCGCGCCCACAGGGCAGATGTCGATCATGTTGCCCGACAGCTCGGAATCGACCGTATCGCCCAGCACCGTGGTGATCTCGGAGTGCTCGCCGCGATGGATCATGCCCAGCTCCATCACGCCGGCCACTTCCTGGCCGAAGCGCACGCAGCGGGTGCAATGGATGCAGCGGGTCATCTCCTCCATGGAGATCAGGGGACCCACGTCCTTGTGGAACACCACGCGCTTTTCCTCTTCATAGCGCGAAGAAGAGCCGCCGTAGCCCACCGCCAGATCCTGCAGCTGGCACTCGCCGCCCTGATCGCAGATCGGGCAGTCCAGCGGGTGATTGATCAGCAGGAACTCCATGACCGACTGCTGGGCCTTGATGGCCTTGTCGCTCTTGGTGCGCACGATCATGCCTTGCGTCACGGGTGTGGCGCAAGCCGGCATCGGCTTGGGCGCCTTCTCCACGTCCACCAGGCACATGCGGCAATTGGCGGCGATGGAAAGCTTCTTGTGATAGCAGAAATGGGGAATGTAAGTGCCCGCCTTCTCGGCCGCATGCATCACCATGCAGCCCTCGGCGACTTCTACCTTCTGCCCGTCCAGTTCGATTTCAACCATATGCTTTTCTCGCGATCATGCAGAGGCAGACGCCTGAGGGGTCTTGTTGCGGATCAGCGCTTCGAATTCCGGACGGAAGTGCTTGATCATGGCGCGCACCGGCATGGCAGCAGCATCGCCCAGGGCGCAGATGGTGCGACCCTGGATGTTGTCGGCCACCGAATTGAGCAAATCCAGATCGCCGTCGCGGCCTTCACCGTGCTGGATGCGGTCGATCACACGCCACATCCAGCCGGTGCCTTCGCGGCACGGCGTGCACTGCCCGCACGATTCATGCGAATAGAAATACGACAGGCGCAACAGGCTCTCCACCATGCTTCGAGAATCGTCCATCACGATCACGGCGCCCGAACCCAGCATGGAGCCGGCCTTGGCGATGGAGTCGTAGTCCATCGTGCATTCCATGATGACGGACGCCGGCAGCACCGGAGCGGACGATCCACCGGGAATCACGGCCTTGAGTTGGCGGCCTTTGCGCACGCCACCCGCCAGTTCCAGCAGCTTGGCGAATGGAGTGCCCATGGGCACTTCGTAGTTGCCGGGCTTTTCGACGTCGCCGGAGACCGAGAAGATCTTGGTGCCGCCGTTGTTGGGTTTGCCGCAGGCCAGGTAGGCTGCGCCACCGTTGCGGATGATCCAGGGCACCGCGGCAAACGTCTCGGTGTTGTTGATCGTGGTGGGCTTGCCGTAGAGGCCGAAGCTCGCAGGGAATGGCGGCTTGAAGCGCGGCTGGCCCTTCTTGCCTTCGAGCGACTCCAGCAGTGCGGTTTCCTCGCCGCAGATGTAGGCGCCGAAGCCATGGGCGGCATGCAGCTGGAAGCTGAAGGCGCTACCCAGGATCTTGTCGCCCAGGTAGCCCGCAGCGCGTGCTTCTTCGAGCGCTTCTTCGAAGCGGTCGTAGGTCTGGAAGATTTCGCCGTGGATGTAGTTGTAGCCCACGGAGATGCCCATCGCGTATGCGGCGATGATCATGCCTTCGATGACGATGTGCGGGTTGAACTGCAGGATGTCGCGGTCCTTGCAGGTGCCCGGCTCGCCTTCGTCGGAATTGCAGACGAGGTACTTCTGGCCAGGGAACGAGCGGGGCATGAAGCTCCACTTGAGGCCGGTGGGAAAGCCCGCACCGCCACGGCCACGCAGGCCCGATTCCTTGACGGTCGCAATGACCTGGTCCTGGGTGAGGCCCACGCCTTCGCCCTGCTCCAGGATCTTGCGCAAGGCGGCATAGCCACCGCGCGCTTCGTAGTCCTTGAGGCTCCAGTTGGTGCCATCCAGACCTGCATAGATCTGCGGATCGATGTGGCGGTCGTGGAAGCAGGTTTGAACGCCCGTCGCCTGGAATTGCGACAGGATCTTCTGCGCAGCGGTCGTCATGCTTGCCCTTCCGCCCGGGCCGGGGATGCCACGCCTTCGGCTTGGCGCAGGCCATCCACGAGCTGATCGAGCTTGTCGTTGTCCATGAAACTGCACATGGTGCGGTCGTTGACCAGCATCACGGGCGCATCGGCGCAAGCGCCGAGGCATTCGCACTGCTGCAGCGTGAACAGGCCATCGGCCGTGGTCTCGCCCATCGCCACGCCCAGTTTCTTTTCCAGGTGGTGCAGCGCCTTCTGGCCATCGCGCAGCTGGCACGGCAGGTTGGTACAGACGTTGAGCTTGTACTTGCCCGTCGGCTGCTGGTTGTACATGTTGTAGAACGTGGTGACTTCGTGCACGGCGATCTGGGGCATGCCCAGGTAGCTCGCGATCACGGCCTCGTTCTCGGTGCTGACCCAGCCCAGTTCCTGCTGGACGATGGCAAGGCAGGCCATGACGGCCGACTGCTTCTGTTCTGCGGGGTACTTCGCCACTTCGCGCGCAAAGCGCGCCAGCGTCGCGTCGGTGATCTGGGACGCGGCGGGCACCACCGTCTTCGTTTCGGTATTCATCGGTCAATCTCCCCGAACACGATATCCATCGTGCCAATGATGGCCACGGCATCGGCAATCATGTGGCCACGGGCCATTTCGTCCAAGGTAGCCAAGTGGGCAAAGCCGGGCGCGCGGATCTTCAGGCGGTAGGGCTTGTTGGCGCCATCGCTCACCAGGTAGATGCCGAACTCGCCCTTGGGGTGCTCCACGGCCGCATACGCTTCGCCTTCGGGCACGCGGAAACCTTCGGTGAAGAGCTTGAAATGGTGGATCAACTCCTCCATGTTCGACTTCATGGATTCGCGCGAAGGGGGTGCCACCTTGTGGTTGTCCGTGATCACCGGGCCGGGGTTGGCACGCAGCCAGTCCACGCACTGCTTGATGATGCGGTTGGATTGGCGCATCTCCTGCACGCGCACCAGATAGCGGTCGTAGCAGTCGCCCGTCTTGCCCACCGGCACGTCGAAGTCCATGCGGTCATAGACGTCGTAGGGCTGCGTCTTGCGCAGATCCCATGCGATGCCCGAGCCGCGGATCATTGGGCCGGTCATGCCCAGATTGAGGGCGCGCTCCGGCGTCACGACGCCGATGCCGACCGTGCGCTGCTTCCAGATGCGGTTGTCGGTGAGCAGTGTTTCGTATTCGTCCACGCACTTCGGAAACCGTTGCGTGAAGTCGTCGATGAAGTCCAGCAGGGAGCCGCTGCGGTTCTGGTTCAGCGCCTCGATGGCCTTGGCATTGCGGATCTTGTTGACCTTGTACTGCGGCATCGAATCCGGCAGGTCGCGGTACACACCACCCGGACGGAAGTACGCCGCGTGCATGCGCGCGCCGGAGACCGCCTCGTACATGTCGAACAGGTCTTCGCGCTCGCGGAAGGTATAGATCAGGATCGTGGAGCTGCCGCAGTCGTTGCCGTGCGAACCCAGCCACATCAGGTGGTTCAGCAGGCGCGTGATCTCGGAGAACATCACGCGGATGTACTGCGCACGCACGGGCACATCCAGGCCCAGCAGCTTCTCGATGGCCAGGCAGTAGGCGTGCTCGTTGCACATCATCGAGACGTAGTCCAGGCGGTCCATGTAGGGCAGCGACTGGATGAAGGTCTTGTGCTCGGCCAGCTTTTCGGTGGCGCGGTGCAGCAGGCCGATGTGCGGGTCGGCACGCTGCACGACTTCGCCGTCCAGCTCAAGCACGAGACGCAGCACACCGTGTGCGGCCGGATGCTGCGGCCCGAAGTTCAGGGAATAGTTCTTGATTTCAGCCATGGTGGATCACTTTTCGGCGCGAGCGCCTCAGTGCAGGCCTCCGTACTTTTCTTCGCGGATGATGCGGGGCGTGATCTCGCGCGGCTCGATCGTGACTGGCTCGTAGACAACGCGGCGCTGCTCGGCGTCGTAGCGCATTTCCACGTGCCCGGACAACGGGAAATCCTTGCGGAAGGGGTGGCCGATGAAGCCGTAGTCGGTCAGGATGCGGCGCAGGTCGCTGTGCCCGTCGAACACGATGCCGTACAGGTCGAACGCCTCGCGCTCGTACCAGTTGGCAGAGTTCCAGAGGTCCGAGACCGACGGCACGACCGGAAAATCGTCATCCGGGCAGAAGACCTTCACCCGCACGCGCTGATTCATGCTGACCGACAGCAGGTGCGAGACCACGCAGTAGCGCGGCCCCTCCACGCCGACGTCGCCATACGAGGAGTAGTCCACGCCGCACAGGTCAACCAGCTGTTCGAACCGGCAGCCCGGCGCATCGCGCAGCAACTGCATGGCCGCCAGATAGTCCGCAGCAGAGACCACCAGGGTCACCTCATCCAGCGCCACCGAAAGCTGGCGCACCTTGTCGCCGAGCGCAGCGGCAATCGCGTCCCGAAGTGCTTCGGGTCGAATAGCAAAGGCAGTCATCGTCAACCCTTCAGACGCGAGCGATGGTGTTGGTGCGGCGGATCTTCTGCTGAAGCTGGATGATCCCGTAGATCAATGCCTCGGCCGTGGGCGGGCAACCCGGCACGTACACATCCACCGGAACGATGCGATCGCAGCCACGAACCACCGAATAACTGTAGTGGTAGTAGCCGCCACCGTTGGCGCACGAACCCATGGACAGCACCCAGCGTGGCTCGGACATCTGGTCGTACACCTTGCGCAGGGCTGGCGCCATCTTGTTGCACAGCGTGCCGGCCACGATCATCAGATCGGACTGGCGCGGACTGGCGCGGAACACCTCGGCACCGAAACGGCCGATGTCGTAACGCGCCGCCGCGGCGTGCATCATCTCCACCGCGCAGCAGGCCAGACCAAAGGTCATGGGCCAAAGCGAGCCGGTCTTGGCCCAATTCACCACCGAGTCGTAACTGGTGGTGATGAAGCCTTCCTTCATCACGCCTTCAATCATCGTGTCATTCCTTATGAAGACCGGTCATTCCCAATCCAGGGCACCCTTTTTCCACTCGTAGGCGAAGCCCACAACCAGGATGGCCAGGAAGATGACAACGGCAATGAAACCCGTCAGCCCCACCTCGTGGAGCGAAACCGCCCACGGAAACAGGAAAGCGATTTCCAGATCAAAAAGAATGAAGAGGATGGCGACGAGGTAGTAGCGCACATCGAACTTCATGCGCGCGTCTTCGAAGGCCTCGAAACCGCATTCGTAGGGGGAGTTTTTGGCCGCATCCGGGCGATTGGGGCCGAGGACATAGCCCAGCACCAGCGGGACGACGCCGACACCAATGCCGACCAAGATGAACAAAAGAACGGGGAGGTACTGATCGAGGTTCATCTGGAGGATGTGCTCACCGCTGAAGCTGCACCCAGACGCCCCAGGATGGGCGTGTTGGATGGGCTTTTGTTTTGGTGCCGTCGGCGAGACTCGAACTCGCACAGCTTTCGCCACTACCCCCTCAAGATAGCGTGTCTACCAATTTCACCACGACGGCTGATTTATGCATCTGGATGGCATGAGGAACCCGTTGGGTTTTTGGCTTTCCAGACAATCCGGGATTCTACTCCGGAAAAACCCTGCTCCGAGGAGCAGGATCAAATTTTGCGCTTTTCTTCTTACTTGGTGGGAATCTGCCCAGCGCCGGAGGCCGGCACCACGGGTGCCGCAGGCACCTCGGACGCCGCACCGGAAGCCGGCTGAGCGGGCGCCACGACCCCAGGCACTTCCAGCACGCTACCAACACCCGCGGGACGGACGTTGCCAAAATATGCCAGCGCCAGCGTCGCCACGAAGAACACCCCCGCCAGCACCGCTGTGCTGCGCGACAGGAAATTGGCACTGCCGCTGGCACCGAACAGGCTGCCGGAGCTTCCGCTGCCGAAGGCCGCCCCCATGTCGGCACCCTTGCCATGCTGGATCAGGATCAAGCCGATCATGCCCAGCGCAGCCAGAATCTGCACTGCCAAAATCACATTCACAAGCGCGTTCATTCTATATTTACTCCTAATTTGATAGCTGTATGCCGGCGTCTTTATTGCGCCGAAGCAATGATTTGCAAAAAGTCCTGCGCCTTGAGCGACGCGCCGCCCACCAACCCACCATCGATGTCGGGCTGCGCCAGCAATTGGGCGGCGTTTGCCGCATTCATGCTTCCGCCATACAGCAGACGGATGCGATCCGCCTGCGGGCTCGCCGCCGCCAATTGGGCGCGCAGCACCGCATGGACCTCCTGCGCCTGCTCAGGCGTGGCGGTGCGACCCGTGCCGATCGCCCAAACGGGCTCATAGGCCACCACAATCTCGCTGATGCAGTGCCCATTCGCGTGAACCACGGCCGCCAGTTGGCGCTTGACGACGGCCTGCGTCTGCCCCGCTTCGCGCTCTGCCAGCGTTTCTCCGACGCAGACGATGGGCGTGATGCCCGCCGCCAGCGCACGCTGCGCCTTGGCCGCGACCACCTCGTCGGTTTCTCCGTGGTACTGGCGCCGCTCGGAATGCCCCACCAGTACGTAGCGCACCCCGAACTCCAGCAGCATGGCGGCAGAGGCCTCGCCAGTGTAGGCACCGGACTCGTGCGCCGATACATCCTGCGCAGCGACTGCGACAGCGGAACCCTCGGCCAGGGCCTGCACTTGCGCCAGGTAAGGCGCAGGCACTGCCACCACGACGTCGCAGCCGGCTTGCCCCATGCCTTCGCGCAACGCGTTCACCAATGCCTGATTGGAAGCCAGGCTGCCATTCATCTTCCAGTTGCCGGCAATCAATTTCTTTTTCATGCGGTCCACGTCAAAACAATTTTCCCTGCATGCTGGCTGGACTCCATCATCGCATGCGCCTTGGAAGCCTCCGCCGCGGCAAACGTGCTGTGCACGATCGGGCGAACCTTCCGGGATGCCAGCAGCGGCCATACCTGCTCGCGCAAGGCACGGGCAATCGCGGCTTTGAAGGCCACGGACCGGGGCCGCAGCGTGGAGCCGGTGACGGTAAGACGGCGGCGAAGCACGAGGCCCGCATTCAACTCGGCCTTGATGCCGCCCTGAACGGCAATGATCACCAGGCGCCCGTCCTCCGCCAGACACTCGATCTCGCGGGCAACGTAATCGCCTGCCACCATGTCCAGCACGACATCCGCGCCCTTGCCACCGGTGATGCGCTGCACCTCCGCGACGAAGTCCTGGGTCTTGTAGTTGATGGCGTGATGGGCACCGATTTCCAGGCAGGCCGCGCATTTTTCATCGCTGCCGGCCGTGACGATGACCGTGGCGCCGAATGCACGCCCCAATTGAATGGCCGCCACGCCGATGCCACTGCTTCCGCCCTGCACCAACAGCGTTTCACCGGATTGCAGACGACCGCGGTCGAACACGTTGCTCCACACCGTGAAAAGCGTTTCTGGCAGCGAGGCCGCCTCGACGTCGCTGAAACCGTCGGGCACGGGCAAACATTGTTCGACGGGGGCTACGCAGTACTCGGCATAACCGCCGCCAGCGACCAGCGCGCAGACGCGGTCGCCCACCTTGAGGCCCGCCTTGTCCATCGCAGCCTGATCGCCCCGCTCGATCACCCCTGCCACCTCGAGCCCCGGCAAATCCGACGCGCCCGGCGGCGGGGCATAGTGCCCCTTGCGCTGCAGAACGTCGGGCCGGTTGATGCCACTGGCAGCGACCCGAATGAGCAACTCACCCTGGGCCGGCTCGGGCACCGGGCGCTCTGCCAGACGCAGAACCTCGGGACCGCCCGGGCTTTCGATTTCCACCACACGCATAGCCATCACCTTGCTACAAAAGTCGAGATGAATACCGCGCCGGCGCAGACAAAGCCCGCGCCGGCAGCGCTCATTTCAATCGCGTTGGGGCTCAGGCGTCCATCTGACCCGACGACTCGCCGGAAGCCAGGGACTGTTGCTGTTGCTGCTGATCGGCACCGTCGCGGCGCTCACGGCGCTCGCCACGGTCCGAGCGCTCACCCCGCTCGGCAGGTGCAGGACGGCCGCCGCTGTCGCCCATGGGGCGATCAGCCAAAGCCTTCATCGACAGCTTGACGCGACCCTTCTCGTCCGTCTCCAGCACCTTGACCTTGACGATCTGGCCCTCGGTCAGATAGTCGGTCACCTTCTCGACACGCTCGTGAGCGATCTGGCTGATGTGCAACAGGCCGTCCTTGCCGGGAAGCAGGTTGATCAATGCGCCGAAGTCCAGGATCTTGACGATGGGGCCTTCGTAGATCTTGCCGATCTCGACTTCCGCCGTGATCTGCTCGATGCGGCGCTTGGCCTCGTCTGCCTTGGCACTGTCGGTGGACGCGATCGTGATGGTGCCGTCTTCGTCGATGTTGATCTGCGTGCCGGTTTCTTCCGTCAGGGCACGAATCACCGCACCGCCCTTGCCGATCACGTCACGGATCTTCTCGGGGTTGATCTTCATCGTGAACAGCTTCGGTGCGAAGTTGCTGACCTCGGTCTTGGCCTCGCCCATGGCTTCCTGCATCTTGCCCAGGATGTGCAGGCGCGCTTCCTTGGCTTGCGCCAGTGCGACCTGCATGATTTCCTTGGTGATGCCCTGGATCTTGATGTCCATCTGCAGCGCGGTGATGCCACCCGTGGTGCCGGCCACCTTGAAGTCCATGTCGCCCAAATGATCCTCGTCGCCCAGGATGTCGGTCAGCACGGCAAAACGGTTGTCTTCCTTGATCAGGCCCATGGCGATACCCGCCACGTGCGCCTTCATCGGCACGCCGGCATCCATCAGCGACAGGCAGCCGCCGCACACCGAAGCCATAGAGGACGAGCCGTTCGACTCGGTGATTTCAGACACGACGCGCATCGTGTAAGGAAACTCTTCCTTGGTCGGCAGCACCGCCACCAGCGCGCGCTTGGCCAGACGGCCGTGGCCGATTTCGCGGCGCTTGGTCGACCCCATGCGACCCACTTCACCCGTGGCGAAGGGAGGCATGTTGTAGTGCATCATGAAGCGGTCTTCGTACTCGCCGGCCAGTGCGTCAATGCGCTGGGCATCCCGCTCGGTACCCAGCGTGGAAACCACCAGAGCCTGGGTTTCGCCGCGCGTGAACAGGGCAGAACCGTGGGTGCGGGGAAGCACACCATTGCGGATTTCGATGGGACGGACCGTGCGAGTATCGCGGCCGTCGATGCGGGGCTCGCCCGCCAGGATCTGGCTGCGAACGATCTTGGCTTCGATGTCGAACAACAGGCCTTCGACCTTGACGGCGTCAAACTCGGCGCCTTCTGCCTTCAAAGCCGACAGCACCGAAGCCGTGGCTTCGCGCAAGGCCTGCGTGCGGGCCTGTTTGCTGCGGATCTGATAAGCCGCGCGCAGCTTTTCTTCCGCCAGGGCGTTGACCTTGCCGATGAAGGACTCATCCTTGGCTGGCGGCTGCCAGTCCCAGACGGCCTTGCCAGCATCGCGCACCAGTTCGTGGATCGCGTTGATCGCGATATTGCCTTGTTCATGGCCAAACACCACGGCGCCCAGCATGATCTCTTCGGACAACTGCTGCGCTTCCGATTCGACCATCAGCACGGCAGCTTCGGTGCCGGCCACCACGAGGTCCATCTGGGAATTCTTGCGGGCCGTCTGGCCGGGGTTCAGCACATATTCGCCATTGATGTAGCCCACGCGAGCCGCACCGATCGGGCCGTTGAACGGGATGCCGGAAATGGAGAGCGCAGCGCTCACGGCGATCATGGCGGCGATGTCCGCATCCACTTCAGGGTTCAGCGACACCGTATGGATGACCACGTGCACTTCGTTGAAGAAGCCTTCGGGGAACAGAGGGCGGATCGGGCGGTCGATCAGGCGGCTCGTGAGCGTTTCATGCTCGCTGGGCTTGGCTTCGCGCTTGAAGAAGCTGCCAGGGATCTTGCCGGCAGCGTACGTCTTCTCGATGTAATCCACCGTCAAGGGGAAAAAGTCCTGCCCGGGCTTGGCGGTCTTGGAGCCCACCACCGTGGCCAGAACGACGGTGTCATCGATGTTGACCAGCACGGCGCCGGAAGCCTGGCGGGCGATTTCGCCCGTTTCCATGACGACGGTCTTGTCGCCCCATTGGAAGGACTTGGTGACTTTATTGAAAATGCTCATGTTTGCTCCATTTTTAATCGCTGGCTACACAGAACCAGCCTGCAAAGGAGTGCAATTCAGAACACGATGCCATTCCAGTGGCCCTGCCCTTTTCCTCGACGGAACAAGGCCATTGGAATGACACAGCTTCGCTCTGTTTTGCGGCTCCGAAGTAAAAAACGCCTGAGCTAGCGTGCTAACCCAGGCGTTTCGGCATGCGAATGCGCTTACTTGCGCAGACCCAGCTTGGCGATCAATGCCGTGTAACGCTCAGCATCCTTCGCCTTCAGGTAGTCCAGCAGCTTGCGGCGGCGGCTCACCATGCGCAGCAGGCCACGGCGACCGTGGTGATCCTTGGCATGGGTCTTGAAGTGAGGGGTCAGTTGGTTGATACGAGCCGTCAGAAGGGCCACTTGAACTTCCGGGCTACCGGTATCGTTGGCAGCACGGGCGTTGGCCTTGACGACTTCGGCCTTGATAGAGGATGCGATCATTGGTTTTCCTTGAATTGCGGGGCCGGTGATTGCAGCGCATGGCTGCCCTGCCCCTGTCTTACTTGCGCAAGCGGCTGGAATGGCCACAAGCGTGCGTCTTGCACCATGCAAAACCTAGCGATTATACCCCGAGCCATGTTTTGAGCCGTTGCACCCCTTGCACCAACCGCTCAGGATCGCGGGAGGCAAAGCACCAACGCAACCATCCTTGCGCCTCCAGACCGAACGCGTTGCCCGGTGCCAACCCCAAACCGGCTTCCCGCACCAACCGCTTGGCCAAATCCAGAGAGTCGCCTTGGCCGGTGAGCCGAAAGAACGCATACATGCCGCCACGCGGACTGGCGACCTCAATGCCCGGCAGCGCCTGCAGCAAGGGAACCAACGCATCCCTACACACCTGAAGATGAGAGACGACACGGGGCGTGATTTCTGACGCATGCTGCAAAGCCGCAATGCCCGCCTGCTGGGTGAAGACACTGGTGCACGAGGTATTGAACTCGATGAGTTTGCCCATGTGATGAGTCATTTCCGCCGGCATGACCAGCCAACCCAGACGCCAGCCAGTCATGAGGAAGCTTTTGGAAAAGCTCTGCACCACGACCAATCGGTCCTCAGCCTCTGCCAGATCCAGAAAGCTGGGCGCGCACACCGAGTTGGACGGATCGTCGTAGTAGAGCCGCTCGTACACCTCGTCGGCCAGTATCCACGTACCCGTCGTACGGCAGTGCTGAATGATCTGACGCTGCTCGTCGCGCGTGAGCGTCCAGCCCGTGGGATTGTTGGGTGCATTCACGATCACCAACCGCGTGGAGGGGGTGATGGCAGCCAGCAGCGCATCCATGTCCAACACCCATACGCCCCCCGGCTGGGGACGCAACGGAATGCATCGCAGCCGGGCGCCCATGATCTGGGGCTGCGCCGTCAGGTTGGGCCACACCGGCGTCACCGCCACCACCTCGTCACCAGGATCGAGCAACGCTTGCATGGACAGCATCAGCCCGCTCACCCCGCCGGAGGTCACGGCCACCCGGTCTGCAGCGATCGGCCCATGCAATGCGCTCGTGTACGAGGCGATCGCGCTGCGCAGCTCGGGCAGCCCCAGGTTATGAGAGTAGAAGGTTTCTCCCCGCCCAAGAGACTCCATGGCCGCCCGCCGCACAGGCTCAGGGGTGACCTCATCGCTTTCGCCAAACCAGAAAGCGAGCACATCGCTGCGGCCCATTCCCGCGTTGGCCACTTCACGGATTTTGGATTCTTCAAGGTGGATGACGGTAGCGCGCATCGAAACTTCCAGAGCAAAAGATCAGCGGGCATCGTAGCGGCTTCCACCATGCTCTTGCGCCACAATATCCTGAAATCAAAATCCCAGGGAGGAACCCATGCCCACTCGAACCGCCAAACACCTTGCAGGATTTGCCTTCCTGCTTTGCGCCGGAGTCTCACTCGGCATGAATACGCTTGCGGCCCATGCAGCGACAACGACCGATGCCTCGAATTCAGCGCAGGACAACAAAAGAAAGAATACGGTCAAGTTGAAAACGACTACTCCACGAAGCACCTCCGAAGAGTCGACTGCCGAACGCGATCGCAGACTGTACAGAGAATGCAAAGGGCGACCGAACGCCGGGGCGTGTCTTGGATATGCCAAGCCATGAGCCTTCAAAAAGCCAAAGCGAAAATCGGGTCTTAAAAATCAGCGTGGCCGGACAGCCGCGCGACCACGCGCAGGTCCGGGCCAACCATCTCGACCGATTGGAATGCCATGTCGGTTCCGTCGGATAGCTTGGACAATGCCATCCGGTGCGCAATGCCCAATCCAGGCCCCAACAATTTGGGGGCCAGATAAAGCAGCACCTCGTCCACCAACCCCGCTTGCAGCAACGCGCCATTCAACTGGCTGCCCGCTTCCACATGCACTTCATTCATTTGCAGGCGACCCAGATCCAACATCAGGGCAGCAAGGTCGATGTGACCCTCGGCATTGGGCAAATGCAGCACGGTGACCCCGAGTGAGGCCAGCAGCGCTTCTTTTTCAGGGTTCTGAATGGCCGTGTAAATAAAAACCCGGCGCTCGGCTTTGAAAATGGCCGCGTGCAGTGGCACCCTCAACTGACTGTCCAACAAAATCAAGTCAGGTTGGCGAGGCGTCTCCACCTCCCGGACATCCAGCCGTGGATCATCCGCAAGAACGGTGCCGATTCCGGTCAACACCGCACACGCCCGTGCACGCCAGGCATGACCATCGGAGCGCGCCAAGGGCGACGTGATCCATTGACTCTCACCTCCATGCAAGGCCGTCAAGCCATCCAGAGAGGCCGCCGCCTTCATGCGAACCCAGGGGCGTCGGCGGATCATGCGGCTGAAAAAACCAAGGTTTAACTCGCGGGATGCTTGCGCTTCAAGGCCCACGTCTACTTCCACGCCACGCTCGCGCAATTTGCTCACCCCCCGCCCCGCCACCATGGGATTGGGATCGGTGATGGAGGCAAACACCTTGCTCAATCCCGCGTCAGCCAAAGCATCGCAGCATGGGCCGGTTCTCCCATGATGCGAACAGGGCTCCAAAGTGACATAGGCAGTGGCCCCTTCTACCGACAACCCACGCTCACGGGCATCGCGCAGCGCCATGATTTCCGCGTGCGCCTGACCTGCCGGCTGTGTAGATCCTTCGCCCAGCACCGTGCCAGAAGCATCGACGATCACGCAGCCGACGCGTGGATTGGGCGAGGTACGAAAGAGGCCTTGCTGCGCCAACTCCAATGCCCTCCCCATGAAGTTTGGCTCTGCTAACTTGTTCATACGGCTTGAGGAAACTCCAGTCTTGGATGCCACGGTTTGGCGGGCAGCCGCCCATTCTGCCGCCAAACGGTCAGCCTCATGGCGCCAACGGCACAGGATGGGTGGGCGAACTGGAGGAGACCTCCGTAACATTCGCACATGACATTCCCTGCCCTGTTACCAACGCCCAGGCTGGCCGCCAAAACCCCTTCCCGTCCACGACCCATCAGGCAGTCCCTCGGCTTTACCTTGGTTGAAGTCCTGGTCGCGATCATGGTGCTGTCTTTCGGCATGCTGGGCTTGGTTGGCATGCAGGCTTTTGCGCTGCAGTCGAACAGAGAGGCTCGATTGCAAGCACAAGCTGCGATGTTGGCGAGGGAATTGGCCGAAATGATGCGGGGCAACAAAGAAGTCGGCGTCAAGACGGCAACTGCTGATAACCCATATTTGGTATCTCTCTCTAGCGGCTCCATGGTCCCAGCCACTCCGTCGTATTGCCTGAGCGTGGGCAATGCGGCCACAGGTTGCACGTCTGCAACTGATATTGCCAACGCAGAAATGACGGATTGGCTTGCCAGGGTAGACAACACCCTGCCTGGAGCCCGTGTGGTTATCTGTTTTGACAGTGCTCCATACGACAGCAACGGTATTCCTCGATGGGCATGTCCTCCTGCCGGAACAAATTCAAATGAGATTGCCGTCATAAAGATTGGCTGGACCCGTAACTCTACTGACAGAAGCAAAATTGGGAGCGACTTGCTTGAGCAGGCGAGCAGTTCAACAAGCGTTCCCTATATTATTTTTCCAGTGACCAGTGGCAACGCCAGTTCGATATGAAAAAGAATAATGTCATGCAGAATTATTTAGCTGCCAAACATCGACAAAAGGGCTTGACCCTTATCGAGCTGATGGTGGCAATGGTCATCAGCTTGCTAATTGTACTGGCAGCGGTGGCCGCATTGGTGGTATCCAGGCAGGGCTTCAGCAGCGTCGATGCAGCCTCACAACTCCGGGATAACGGTAGATTTGCTGTCGATCTTATTCAGCGCTTAGGGGTACAGGCGGGATACAAGGACGTGAGAGATGCTGCGACCCCAGTACCAAACAGTACAGCCGGAATCGAATCAAATCCACCACCAAATGTTTACGGGATTAATAATCAAAAACGCAGCGAAACCAACGCGTGGGATGAAAGCTCCAACTGGGGTTCTGCGGTGGGAGCAGGCAGCGATATTTTGGTGCTGAGAAATCAAACCAGTCAACTGGTGCCAACAGCGACCACTTCTGATCAAACCATGATTGATTGCATGGGTGTGGCACCGACAGCAGTGCCCGTTGATCGATACGACCGCATATTGAGTATTTTGCACGTTGGTGTTGGACAAGACGGTGAGCCGTCTCTCATGTGTACCCATATCGGTTCAACCGGTTCTCTGGAAGCGGAGCCTTTGATCAGGGGAGTGGAAAACTTTCAAGTACTTTACGGGGTTGATGGTATCGGTCCGAACAATGCCACTTTGCCGGCCAGTGCAGCAAGTTCGCCAGAAAATGGGCCTGAGCGTTATTTAAGGGCCGACCAGATCACCAACACGTCAGATGCGGCAGTCAGCTACTCCAATTGGCGGCGCGTCAGGAGCCTGCGCATCGGCATGGTTATCAGAGGCCCCAGCGGTTCGGCTATTGACAAGAGCTCTCAAACTCTCTATCCGCTGGGTATCGCCAAAGGTTCCAGTTCTGGCGCGATAGGCAGCGGCCTGGCAGACGCAAGCAATGATCCAGGCACCGTGTTCACGTCATCCGATGGCAGATTGCGGCAAACCGTTACGTTCACGGTACACCTGCGCAACTATCAACAAGACAATTAGCATGCTGAAATTCCAAGATTTATCTGTGAAATTCGCAGTTTTACCCCGGGCTTCAAAAGAACAAGGAGCGTCATTAATTGTAGTGATGCTGTTGCTGGTGATTGTTTCCATATTGGGAATATCAGGAGTGCAGATTTCAATGATGGCGGAGCGCGGCACCCGAAATGATCGAGATACTCAAATTGCTTGGCAATCCACCGAAGCTGCGTTGATGGATGCGGAATTTGACATCCTGGGACAACCTGCGAGCTCTTCCACCAAGAGAAATAGCATTTTCAAACGAGGCAGTACAGATATTGCGCAGTTTGTTCAGGACTGCGGTACATCTGGCAACACGATTGGGTTATGCGCACTCAATGCCACGGGTAAGCCGGCTTGGTTGGCCGTGGACTTCACAAATACATCAAACAGTGCGCCTACCACTGTATTCGGAACCTATACAGGACGGACATTTCCATCTGGAAATGCAGGAATTCAGCCCGCTCAACCTCCGCGCTATGTAATAGAGCCAATTCCCGATCCCTCCATGTCTCGCACAAAAGATCCAAAAGACGTCAAGTATATTTACAGAATCACTGCCATGGGCTTTGGTCCGAATGCGGATACTCAAACAGTATCGCAAGTAATTTTCAGAAATTGAAGAGGACTATATGAACAACTCTGATACCTCCAGGACTGCGGCAGCAATAAAAATAATTGCAGGCTGCAAAGAGAGTATTCAAAAATCGTCTTCTGCGAAGTGGATTGCATTGGCAGCCGTGCCAATCATGGCAACCATTTCATTTGTTGCATTCAGCGCGGGCACTGCGCCTTCCATACCTGCAATCAATATTTCCGCAGATCCACTCTACGCAGCAGCGGCAGTGGACAAGCCCACTTTGGCTCTGGCTTTATCCGTTGAATATCCCACAGTAGGCTCACAATACCCATCAGGGGGCGCCACAGACAATACTTATTCTAATTTAAATGAGTATTTGGGATATTATGACGCGGAAAGTTGCTATGTATATAACGATTCTCCATCGGAAACACCTGCAAGCGGCTTGGCAACAGCAGACTACAAGCGTTTCGATCGTAGCGGTGCTGCAACCGCACGGAAGTGTACCAATGCCTTCAGCGGCAATTTTTTGAACTGGGCCAGCAGTTCAGCCATTGATATGCTCCGCTTGGCATTGTCAGGCGGTGATCGATACATTGATACAGCCACTACCAACTCTTCCCTGACCATACTTCAACGGGCAGTCATTCCCAATGGGGACCCGGTCTGCATGTGGAATACCAGCAATTTTCCGGCCAAGCAACTGCAAAAAAATGGTGGAAGTGCAGGGACTTATTGGGGAGCTGTCCCCACAGCAATGATCACAGCTGCCAATGGAAACGATATATGGGTAGCCAATACCCTGAATAGAATCTATTTTGGCACTTCTAATACCGGAAACTGTTCGACAGGCCCGGCATCATATAAATTGGGCGCGCCAACCGCTAATTCATCCGTGGGACCGGTCAGCGATGCATCAACAGATCGACCCGGCGGTACAACTCAATGCGCCACTGAAAATAATACCTGCAGTTTTACAGGAACGAAAGAGGTTTGGTACGGAGTTAAAGTCAATGGTGTAAATTACTGGAAGGTGGCTCCCGCATCGAATGGCGTGGCTTGTACCAATGACATCTTTGGCGACCCGAAGAGCGGCACTGCTAAACAGTGTTACTACCGAAACTACAGCGGATCGTGGACACCGCCTGTGAACGCAAACTTGAATAGCGATGGCTTTTTCTATGCCCGCGTCCAAGTCTGCAATACCACCTCTGGCGTTTTGCAGGATGTGCGTACTGCATACAATTTGTGTAGGCAGTATCCTAACGGCAATTACAAACCAACCGGTGTTATTCAGAAGTACAGTGATCAGATGCGATTGGCTGCCTTTGGTTATCTTATGGACCAGACGGCAAGCTACAATAACGGCCGCTATGGTGGGGTACTTCGTGCACCGATGAAATATGTCGGCAGCAAAACCTTCAGCATCACGGGACAGGACAATACTCCAAGCGGCGGGAACCCGAATGCAGAATGGAATGCCAACAATGGAGTATTCCTCTCCAACCCAGACAATGACACCAGTCAAACTCCGAACATCAGCGGTGTCATTAATTATCTGAACAAATTTGGCAGAACCGGCCCTGTGCCGGGCCGCTACAAAATATATGACCCTGTCGGTGAACTCCATTACGAGACGATCAGATACCTGCAAGGCTTGCAGCCAAGCGACGCTGCAACGAGCAATATTTCAACTGATATGTACGACGGCTATCCGGCTTACTCGACCTGGACCGACCCATATGACAACAGAAGCAACGCATCAGATTATTCTTGCTTGAAAAGCAACGTGGTTGTCATTGGAGACGTGAACACCCATGACGGAAACAGACTGCCAACGCCTGATTTGGCAAATAATATTCCGAACATCAATGCATGGCGTAGCACGGTACAAGCTTTTGAGCGAAATCAAGCGACGACATATCAAGATGGTCAAAATGTGACCCGAACCACTGGCAACCCCAATGGAGCCAACGGTAGCGTACCGGGTGGCACCCAAACCAGCCAGATCATGGGGTCGGCATATTGGTCTCACACACACGACATCCGTGGATCCGATTGGACCGCAAAACCCGCAAAACAGCGCCCAGGACTCCGAGTCAAAACGTTCCTTTTCGACGTCAACGAGTACGGGGACCAAAACAACGTCTCAACACGCCGTTTTGCCAATCAGTTTTTCATGGCCTCCAAGTATGGCGGCTTCGAATCGGATCCCAGCAACGCTGCAGCCAGGCCTTATAACACCTATGGCAATCCTTTCAAGCGCCAAGACGGCACCAACGACAACAATGTCTGGCAAAAGCAAAATGATCCTGGCGAGGCTGGCACCTACTACCTTCAAAGTAGTGCACGTGGCGTCCTTTCAGCCTTTGACGATATTTTCAGCAGGGCGTCGACCCAAGCCAGAAGCATCGCAGGCAGTTCAGCCTCTACCACGACCATCAGCAGCACGTCGGGAAGCGTCGTGTATTCTGCCAAGTTTGATACGAGTAACTGGAGCGGAGACGTTGTCGCTGAACCTCTGACAGCCTCCGGCACCAGCCTCAACGTGGGTTCTCAGAACTGGAGCGCAGCAGACCGTTTGTCGGTGATGGCTTCGCCCGCTGCCAATCGCAAGATTTTTGTGGGAAATACCGCCGGAAATGCGAATCCAGTGGCGGCGTCATTTACTTGGGCAACGATTGAAAGCGCCTTGCAAGGCTATCTCAATAAAGCAGAACCTACCGCATCTTCAGATGGGCAAGGTTCAGCGCGTGTCAGCTTTTTGAGGGGAGACCGAACCAAGGAAGGCAATCCTTTCCGGGTGCGCAGTTCGTTGCTCGGAGACATCGTCAACTCCAGCGTTGTGTATTCAGGTGCACCTACCGCGGCCTATTCCGGTGCCGGGTATGCTGCCTTCCGGAGTAGCTATAGCAATCGCACGCCAGCCGTTTTTGTTGGAGCAAATGACGGCATGCTGCATTCATTCAACGCGGGTACTGGCGACGAATTGTTTGCCTATATTCCCAGCTGGATGGGCCCCAAACTCTCAGCACTGACAAACACGAGCTATGTGACTAACCATCAAAGCTATGTCGATGCGCCACCAGTTGTGGGAGAGGCGCAAGTGGCATTCAATGGCACGGCATCCGATTGGAAAACTGTCCTGGTCTCGGGAACAGGCGGAGGAGGTTCCGGGGTTTTTGCATTGGATGTGTCTGACCCGTCCAATTTTGCTGCCTCCAACGTGATGTGGGAATTCAAGCGTTCCGACGATGCAGATATGGGCCAGGTAATCGGGAAACCGCAGATTCTAAAGCTGAAAACCAGCGGGAGTGCCAGCACCAGCACCTATCGTTGGTTTGCAGTCGTGGCAAGCGGTGCGAACAATTACGTGCCCGATGTCAATGGGGTATTTAGTACGACTGGACAGCCCGCCCTTTTCCTGCTGGCATTGGACAAGCAGCCTGGAACCTCGTGGACCTTGGGAACCAATTATTTCAAGATCTCCTTGCCCATCGATAGCACGCTGAGCTCCACCAAAGCGACGGGGCTTGCCAATTTTCAGCCGCTCTGGGGCAGTGCTGGCGAGGTCACGCAGATCTACATGGGAGACTTTCATGGCAACCTCTGGAAACTTGATTTTTCAAAAAATCTGCCTACCAGCGATTGGAATATGAATAAATTGACGGCATTCAACAAAGGCACTGCAGGGTCGCCTGTGCCCTACCCCTTGTATATTGCCAAAGACTCGAGCAATACCATCCAACCGATTACTGCAGCACCAGCCATATTCTCGGGACCAACAGTATCCGGCTTGGAAACTTTTTATGTCACCTTCGGCACAGGAAAATATCTGGAGACGACAGACAACACGTCGACTGCAACCAACAGTTTCTATGCCGTTTACGACAATGGTCTTACGGCTGCAGACAGTTCCCCTGCGGCGGCAAGTGTCATCAGCGGACGGGCGCGGCTGAAACAAGGCGCCATCAATACCGGCACAAGGGTCATCACGGTGGGTGCATTCAAATGGGGCCGGGCCATGTCGGATACCGATGCAACACAACGTTCTGGGTGGTATTTTGATATGCCGGTTTCTGGAGAAAAATTGGTCAGTGCCATTGGTGACCAAGGCAACCTTTATGCCACCTTTAATACGATCATTCCTGGCGCCACTGGTGCTACCGGAACTTGCACCAACACGCCGGGAACCAGCAATGCCTATGTGGTCAACATTGGCGATGGCTCAGGGAAATACAACCTTTCGACCGTGGGTCTGTTGGGACCGAGCATGTTCTTCGTGAATGAATCCGAAACGCCGCCCACTCCACTGGACAGCACCGGTCGGGGATGGAGAACCACAACGTTGAGGAGCACAACGATCGGGCAATCCGGCGCCAGCACAAGCACGCAGGTCGTCAGCATCACCGAGGCCGTGGGTCGTCTAAGCTGGCGCCAGATCAACAACTACCAAGACATGAAAAACAAGTGAGTCAAGCTATGAACGCGCAAGCAAACCGGGGGTTCACCCTGATAGAACTCATGATCGTGGTGGCAGTGATTGGCATTCTGGCAGCAGTTGCTTATCCTGCTTACAACGACTCCATTCTGAAAGGCCGGCGAGCGCAAGGGCGGGCCGCCTTGGCAGAGCTTCTTCAGCAGCAGGAGCGATACATGACACAAAATAATTGCTACTTGGCATTCAGCAACAGCAGCGGGACTGTTGCTGCCTTAGCCCCCTCTCCATCCACTGCCTGCGGGGGTGTCACGGCCTCCACGGTTCCCTTTAAAACGTTTTCTGGCGATGGAGGCTTGTCTGCGGCGGCGTACCTCCTGTCTGCCAGTACATGCCCTGCAACTGGCACCGGGACGTTGCCCATTTCACAATGCGTTAGAGTGATCGCAACTCCAGTAAAGTCAGATCCAGTCGTCGGCAATCTGGAATTAATGAGCAATGGCACAAAAAAATGCAGCGGCAACACAAGCAATCCCAGGCTTTGCTGGCCATGAGTAAAACATCAAAATCGCAGAATGGCTTTACCCTGATTGAACTGGTAATAACAATGGCCATTGCTGCAATACTGCTTTTGGTGGCCGTGCCAGGGTTCCAGGCCTTTCAGCGGAATTCTCAGCTATCTTCGCTTGCAAACTCTCTTCTGGTAGCCATCAATACTGCAAAAGCAGAGGCAATGAAGCAAAATGCCAGTGCCTATGTTATTCCAGCCAGTGGTGCCGATTGGGGCACCGGTTGGATCGTTTTCGTTGATAAGGATCGCAGCCAGACCTACAGCGAAAGCGGGGATGGAACTGTCATGAAGCAAGAGGCCCCAGCAAGTTATTTCACCATATCGGGAAACGGTACGGCCACTGGCGCCGATCCTTATTTAACATTTGACAGTTCCGGATTTTCTCGAAAAAAAGATGGAAGTTCTCCAGAAAATCTCACCTTGACCATCAAGCGGAATGATGTATCGACGGCCACTCAAAATGAAGAGATGCGAAGAATCATTATTTCAAAGACAGGCAGAGCACGATCTTGCAAACCATCGACCGACTCAAGCTGTACCGCAACGGCTTCGAACTGACCAACTAACCATCCAGCCCACAGCACCGGCACATCCATAAAAACCTCACGAGTGAGACATCCCAGTTTGTATATTTCGCGCAGTATTTCAGCACTCGTCGCATTGCTCTTCATTTCAGGTTGTGCCGGTCTGCCAGATAGAGTCGACCGTCCTGTCTCACGAGCAGAGTTACCTGCCAGCAATACAGTCTTGTCCAAGGTGCTGGAGGATCGCCGCCGCGCTGACCAAGCACGCCACGACTCCGGTTTTCTCCTGCTCAGCGGCCCCCAGGAAGCCTATGGCAGCCGCCTCGCCCTGGTGGAGAACGCACAGAAAACACTGGACCTGCAGTACTACGCCATCCATGCGGATGCCAGCAGCGAGCGGTTGCTGCGCGGCATTGCAGCGGCGGCACGGCGCGGGGTACGTGTTCGCATTCTCCTGGACGACTTTCACAGCACGGGGCGCAATGCCTTGGTCATGGGCATGGCGTTCCAGCCCAATGTGGAAATGCGGATGTTCAACCCGGTCGCTGGGCCGCGTGGTTCGATACTGGGGCGCTTGTGGGGCTCTGTGACCGATTTTTCCCGGGTGCAGCAACGCATGCACAACAAGCTGTTCATCGCGGACAACGTGATGGGCGTAACGGGCGGGCGCAATCTGGGCGATGCCTATTTCGGCAATGCCGATTCGGGCAACTTCGTGGATCTGGACGTGCTCGCCGTGGGCCCCATCGTCCAGGATCTGTCTCGCAGCTTCGACAGCTACTGGAACAACCAGCGCGCCTACCCCGTGCAGTCGCTCATCACCCAGCAGGAACTGGCAAGGTTGCGCGAACAGACCTCGAAGGCGCCAGCGTCCGAACAGCAGCGACAGGGTGATGGTGACAACAGCAACGCCCCCCCTTCAGGGACGCGCACTGCGGCCTCCGACCGGCGGGATGGGCCCAAGCCGCCGGACGGCGAGCCCCGCCCATCCAGCGATGGACCCACGCAGGCGCAGCGCGAGCGCGTCTGGAACGAACAAGCCATGGACCTCGGTGCGGCAGCCTTCGTCTGGGCGCCGGCCGCCATGCTGGCGGACCAACCCGCGAAGATTCCCGCCGAAGGCGAGCGCGGCATTCCCGTGGCCGACATGAAGCCAGGAGCGGCCGTCGAGGTGAGCGCATCCGGCTCCCATTCCGACAACAACGCGCCCTCTTCCACGACACCGCGCACGCAGGCGCTCCAGGCCTCTACAGAGCATGCAGCACAAGGAGAAACCGTGGTGGATGGCCTGCTGCAGTTGCTGGCCCAGGCACGGCAGGACCTGCTCATCATTTCGCCCTACTTCGTGCCCGGCGAGGACATGAAGAAGGCGTTTGCCGATGCCGTGGCACGGGGGGTCCGCGTGCGGGTGCTCACCAATTCGCTGGCCTCCAACGATGCGCCGGTCGCCCATGTGGGCTACGCACGGCACCGCGATGAATTGCTGGCCATGGGCGTGCAGCTGTATGAACTGCGCAGCGAGCAGGCAGGTCTCAAGTCGACGTTCGGCTCATCGGGGGCAGCCGCCACGGGCGAGTCCCGGTCCATGCTGCACTCCAAGGTGCTGGTGCTGGACGGCCGGCTGCTGGTGGTGGGATCGATGAATCTGGATCTGCGCTCCCAGTTGCAGAACACCGAGATTGCCCTGCTGATTCAAAGCCGGGCCCTCTCCCGCATGGCGTCGGAGCAGATCGAGACCGCCATGCGCGAAGGCGCTTGGCGGCTGGAGAAGACCGACCAGGGGTTGGTTTGGCGAGCCCCCCAGGGCAGCGGCCTCGAAGATGCCACGACGGACCCTGATACCGGTCTGGGACTGCGTTTGCTGCTGAAGCTCCTGGGGCCATTGGCACCGGATCACCTTTTGTAGCGCGAAACAGGCGGCCTGTTTCGCAGGCCCGTTTCTCCGGGTGCGACCTGACAGAACCGTCTTGTCCGCACTCAGCCGAGGCAGACCCGCCCTATCCTCAGGGGCATTTCGGTTTCAAGCCGGATCGGGCATCGGCTGCCGTTGCAGCCATTGCGTGATGTCTTGTTGATCCGTCATGGTGCGCACCTGTTGATACGCCACCTCGCCTTCCGGAAACCGCCGGCGCAGCAAGTTGAGCCATTGCTTGAGCCGGCCCGCGCGCTGCCGTGGCTCCAGGTCTTCGCAGACCAGACGCCAGAAATCGGACAGATGCGGCTGCAGCGCCGACCAAGGCAATGCAGGCGCGTCGGCGTCACCAGCGTCCGCCGAGCGGATCGCAAGGGCCAGGCCGGGATCGGCCACCATGCCCCGTCCGAGCATCAGGGCGCTGCATCCCGACACCTGGCGGCAGCGCTGCGCATCGGCCACGGTCCAGATCTCGCCATTGGCCACTACCGGGATGGAGACGGCATCCCGCACGGCCGGGATCTGCTCCCAGTAGGCCGGCGGCCGGTAGCCGTCGGCTTTGGTCCGCGCATGCACCACCAATTCGCACGCGCCGCCGGCCTGCATGGCCTGTGCGCATTCACGGGCCAGGGAGGCATCGTGGTAGCCCAGCCGCATCTTGGCGGACACCGGCAGGTGCGGCGGCACGGCACGGCGCACGGCCTCGACCACGGCAGCGATGCGCTCCGGCTCCTTGAGCAGCGCCGCACCGCCCCCATGGCGGTTGACCACGTTGGCCGGGCAGCCGAAGTTCAGGTCGATCCCCTCGGGTCCCAGTGCTGCCAGGCGCGCCGCGTTCTCGGCCATGCTGACGGGATCGGAGCCCAGCAACTGCGCCCGCACCGGCACGCCCGCCAGCGTCCTACCGCCATGGCGCAGTTCCGGGAGGTAGCGAAGGAACACCTTGTCAGGCAGCAAGGTGCCGGTGATGCGAATGAACTCGGACACACAGCGGTCCACCCCACCCACGCGGGTGAGCACGTCGCGCAGCACGAAGTCGAGTAGCCCTTCCATGGGCGCAAGGAGCAAGGTCATGGCAGCGTGAATGGGCCTTTTCGCCACCAGCGCCGAGCGCCCATGGCCGTGAATCCGGAATTTCCGATGAAGGTAACGACAAGGAAAAGGACTGCCTGCAGCCCCACGAACGGCCCGGCGCCCCGGAAAAACAAAAAGGGCCCGAAGGCCCTGGCGAGCAGCCGACCGATGGCCGAAGCCACCGAAGCACCGCTATTTTAGAAAGTCCCCTTCGGCAGGTCGATGCTCTTGCCGTTGAGCTTGACCTGACCGGCTTCCATTTTCACCACGCTGGTCAGGTTGTCCCCCTCCTGTCGCAGGAACCCGGCAGCCTGGGCCATGCCGATCATGGCATCCATGTCTTCGCTCTTCATGTCTTTCTTGCCTGCGGCCTCGGCGATGGGCGCAATCCACGCCTTGGGCAAACGCGCGCTGGCATTCAGCATCGAGCCCTTGATCAACGCGGCCTTCCAGCCCGTCTGCGCAACCTCTTCGGCCGAGGGAGCGCGCTGCACTTCGCCGCCGTATTCGATCTGCCCCTGCTGGCCTTGGTAGGTGGCCATGAGCTTCATCGAGTAAGCCGGAAGGGCTGCCACCAGGCGGGGAGCGCTCTCTTCCAGCAAGGCCAGAATGCGCTCTTCCGTTTGGGAGGCCGCGTTCGCCAGGCCCTGTGTGCGGTAGGCCTCGATCAGTGCCTGCTGAAAGCGCTTGATCGTTTCCAGGTCGATGCGCTGGAACTTTTCTTCGAAGCCCACCGATTCGAAATTCAGCGGGCCCATGCTGCCCTTGCCGTTGAGCGCAGTGGCGATGCTGATCGTGGCGCCATTGCTTTCGATCGTGGACGACCCGGCCACTTCTTTCAGAGAGAACAGCGACGTCGCCGCACCGCCTGCAGCCGGGGTGCTGCTGGCGTCCATCTCCGCGAGCCGCACCGTGCCGGTGCCGGGCCCGAAGAGCCACATGCCTTCGATCACTTCGTTCTCGAACGTGCCGTCCATGCCCTTCATGGCCATGGTGATGCGGGCCGCCGGCTTGGCCTCTTCGTCTTCCTCGTCCGGGGTACCGCCGGGCACTCCGACCATCGCGAATTCGGGCCACTGGAAGCTGCCTTTGACGCGTTTGCGGTCTCCGCTCAGGGTCATGTCGGTGACCATGGCTTGCCAACGCAACGTCATCTCCTCGTTGCCGACTTCACCTGCGGGCAACTGGAAATGGAGGTCGTGCCGGCCCGTCAGGTGGTGCACGGTGGTCAGGGTGGGAGCGGTCACCTTGGCCAAGTCCTTGGTGGCCTGCGCGTCCAGACCCTCCAGCGCAAAGCGCGAATCGACCACGGCGGCCGCCAGGCGGCGGCCCGCCAGCGGGCCATGGTGCACGGTGCTGTTCACGGCCAGGCGCAACGGCGGGGATGGCGGCACATTGGCCTCCACCTGCTCGGCCGTGCGGGGCGGGGTCCACTGCAGCACCAGCTTGGCCTGCGATGAGAAGAAGCCCTTGTGGTATTCCTCGGAAACGATGGCCTCCGGACCCAGGGCCTGGCGCAGATCGACCAGCGCCTCCTCGTAGCTCGACTGGGCCCGTTGGCCCAGATACCAGGTCGCGCCACCATAGGCCACGACAACCAGCGCCAAGGCGGCGCCTGCAATTGTTTTCTTGTTCATTGGGTGTTCCGTCAGCATGCTTCTCCCCCCTGGGCGAAGCCCGCGAGAATACCACCGGCCTTCGCGGCAAGGTCCGCATCCGGCGCACGAACCGTGGTGCATTGGCCGCACGCAGCCGCGTGGCCCTGCTGGCGTCATCGCCACGTCACGGGAGTGCGCTGCAATCAGGCTCCCGCCTGATCTTTGCCCTTTCCATGCTGCTCCTGAGAACCGACAAGGCCCGCCTGGAACTGTCCCCCGGCGTGCGAACACTGAGCCTGCGAGAACGCTCCCTGCTGCTGCTGGCCGATGGCCGGCCGATGAAGGACCTGCAGGCCATGTACAACGGCATCGGCGCCCAGATCGTCGAACAACTGATGCGCCAGGGTTACCTGGCCAGCCCCAGCACAACGCCCGCGCCTTCCACTGCGCCGGCCGCCACGAACGAAGCCCCGGCACCCTCGAACGCCCTGCGTTCGCTGGCCGGCGCCCGCATGTACCTGTTCGACATTTGCGAGCGCATGTTCGCGCGGCGCAATGCCGACCTGGCCCGTAATTTCCATGAAGCGCTGCGCGGTGCGCGCGACCGCGACAGCATGCTGGACGTGAGCGAGGCGCTGCTGGACGAGATCACCTTGCTGGCCGGCCCCGAACGCGCTGCCGCCGTGCGCGAGCGCATGGAGCAGTTGCTGCCGGCGTGAAAACAAAACCGGTGGCGCTTGGCGCCCGGCGCAGCGCCTAAAGCGCAGCCAGCCGCCAGAGCGAGGTGCGCTCGGCCGAACGTGCGGCATGCAACGGATCGGTAGCGTCCGCGGCTTTGGCATGGCGGGGCTGCACCTCGTGCCGATCGACCACCCGCAGGCCTGCGCCGGCCACCCATTCGAGCAGTTGGTCACGCGACCGCAGTCCCAGGTGCTCCGCCAGATCGGACAGGATCAGCCACCCTTCGCCGGCCGGCGCCAGGTGTGCCTTGAGGCCCGACAGAAAGCCGCGCAGCATGCGGCTGTCTTCGTCATACACCGCATGCTCGATGGACGAGCTGGCACGCCCCGGCAGCCAGGGCGGGTTGCACACCACCAGCGGCGCCTGGCCCGCGGGAAAGAGGTCGGTCTGCACCACCTCGACCTGGGCCGACAGGCCCAGCCGATGGACGTTATCGCGGGCGCAGGCCAAAGCGCGGGGGTCCTGGTCGGTGGCCACGACGCGGTGCACCCCGCGCCGGGCCAGCACCGCCGCGAGCACGCCCGTTCCGGTGCCGATGTCGAAGGCCAGCTCCCTGGCCGGCAGCGGCGCCTGGGCCACCAGGTCCACGTACTCCCCGCGCACGGGCGAAAACACGCCGTAATGCGGATGGATGCGGCGCGGTGACTGAGGCGTGCCCAGGGCGGGAATCTCCACGCCCTTCTTGCGCCACTCGTGCGCCCCCACCAGCCCCAGCATTTCGCGCAGCGACACCACGCAGGCGGTGCCGTTGGCCGGGCCCCAGGCCTCGGCGAATGCCTCTCGCCAATCGGGCGCACGGCGCAACGCGATGGTGCGGTCCCCCTCCACGGGCACGAGCAGCATGCCCAGCGTGCGCGCACGCTGCGCCTGGGCCTGCCGGTGCAGATGGAAGGCCTGGGCAGGAATCGTGCTCTCGGCGGCAGGGCCTGCGGCCTGCGCCTTGCGGCCAGCCTTGGCCCCTTTGGCCTTGGGCTTCTTGTCCGCGCGGCGCATGAGCGCCTGCAGCAGGTGCCGCGCGTTCTGGAAATCGCCGCGCCACAACAGGCCCGTGCCCTCGCACGCCAGCCGGTAGGCGGTGTCGGCCGCGAGCGTGTCGTCGGCCAGCACCACGCGCCGGGGCGCCGCAGCGTTGCTCTCGCTGCGCCAGGGCGCTGAGCGCTCCTCGCCGTGCTCGGTCCAGTGGATCATGAAGGGTGTGCGAAAAGGAAAGTCAGGGGAGGCGGCGGATCAGTTCAAGGGGCGCTTGAGGCGCACTTCCTCGATCTTCACGCCGCCGACGACAGCGGTCTTGGCCGTGGACATTTCGCGCTTGAAGCCGGCCAGTTCATGAAAGCGCAGCGCGCGCTCATTGCGCAGCGGCACCCAGGCGGTGACGTTGGTGCAGCCCTCTTCCTGCAGGCCGTCGCGTGCGGCGTCCCAAAGGGCAACGCCCACGCCCTGGCTCCAGTGGGTCGGGGCGGCGTAGATGGCCCAGATTTCGCCGGTGGTGGGACGGGATTTTTCATCGCGCGAACGGTCGAAGCCGACGAAGCCGACGATCTTGTCGCCGTCCACGGCCACCTGGACCTGGGGCTCGCAATACTCGATGGCCTCGCGCCAGTAGGCTTGGCGCTTCTCGACCGAAGACAGGGATTTCAATTGGTCGTCAGGCAACAAGCCACGGTATACCTCGGCTGCGGAGACGGTATGGATCTGTGCAATGGCTTTGGCATCGCGAAGCGTGGCGGGACGGACCTGGATACTGGACATGGAAAAAACGGGACGAAAACAGGGGGATGAAAAAACGAAAGGAGCGGCATTGTCGCCGCAAATGGTTTTTCCACTCCAGCCCCCGGCTGTCCCGGGGCCTGTGCGAGAGCCCCGTGGCGGCTAAAGCCAGCGGCGCAGCAGCCCCATGACGCGGTCGAAACGCGCGCCATACGGCGGGTAGAGCGCCGAGCCCATGGACCAGCGCGATTGCACCAGCACCGACTTCTGGTGGCAAAAGCGCAGAAAGCCGGCCTCGCCGTGGTAGGCGCCCCAGCCGCTGTCGCCGACCCCGCCGAACGGCAGGTTGTCGTGCGTGATGTGCATGAGCGTGTCGTTCACCGTGACGCCGCCGCTCACCGTGCGGCGCAGCACATCGTCGCGCACCGCCTCGTTGCGGCCGAACCAATACAGCGCGAGCGGCCGCGGCCCGGCGTTGATGTGCGCAATGGCGTCGTCCAGCCGCTCGTAGCCCAGCACGGGCAGCACAGGGCCGAAGATCTCTTCCTGCATCACCTGCATGTTCAGGCTGGCGTTGAAGACCAGCACCGGCGGCATCTGCCGCCCCACCCCGTCGCCGATGCCCTGCGCGGGCGGTAGCGGGGAGCCGGGCACGGGTTCGAGCACCTGCACGTCGGCGCCTTGCGTCTGCGCCTGCTGCAGCATGGTACGCAGGCGCGCCAGCTGCCGGGGGTTGATGACGGAGGCGTAGTCGGGGTTGCCCTCGAAGTACGGAAAGAGCCGTGCCACGGCGGCGCGGTAGGCCTCGCCGAACGCGGCTTCGCGCCCGCGCGGCAGCAGCACATAGTCCGGGGCGATGCAGGTCTGGCCCGCGTTCAGCAGCTTGCCGTGCGCGATCTTGAGCGCGGCGTCCTGCAGGTCGCAGTCCGCATCGAGGATGCACGGGGACTTGCCGCCGAGCTCCAGCGTGGTGGGCGTCAGGTGCACGGCGGCGGCCTGCGCCACCTTGCGCCCCACCGCCGTGGAGCCGGTGAACACGAGGTGGTCGAACGGCAGCGAGGCGACCAGCGCCGCCACGGCGGCATCGCCCTGCACCACGCAGAACTCGTCGGGCGAAAAGAACTGCGAGACCAGCGAGGCCAGTTGCGCAGAGGTGTGGGGCGTGAGTTCGCTGGGCTTGAGCATCACCCGGTTGCCTGCCGCGAGAGCGCCGATGGCCGGCGCCAGCGCCAACTGCACGGGATAGTTCCACGGCGCGATCACGCCCACCACGCCGAGCGGCTGCCGCTGCACCCAGGCATGCGCCGGCTGCAGGAACATCGGGGTGAAGACCTTGCGGGGCTTGGCCCAGCGGGCCAGGTGCCGCAACGTGTGCGACAGCTGCGCACGCAGCACGAACAGATCGGCCACCTCGGTCAGGCGCGGCGACCGCATGCCGAAATCGGCCTGCACCGCCGCCGCGAGCACCGGGCCGTGTTCGTCCAGCATCTTGCGCACCCGCAGCAGGCGCTCTCGGCGCACCAGCAGGGGCACGTCGGCATGGTCCCGGCTGGCACGCCGCTGGATTTCGAACTGGTGGCGGATATCGGCAGGGGTCATTGCATGCATCATAGGCAGCGCCCTTGCAACCGCCTGTAAATCCAGGTCTCCAAGTGCCTCATTCGGGAAAATAAGCGGGAAACGCGTGCCAGATGGCCGACGCCCCAAGCCGGACTGGGCGCGGTGCGATCCCGGGCGCAGCCCGGCACCGATGTCCCAGCACCAAGGCAGGCGAGCGGGCCACCAAGGCCGCCCTGCCGCGCCGCCGGATCAGGACACGTCGCGCGCCTGCACGTCGGTCACCTCGCGCGCGCCGGGCAGTTCGCGCGAGCGCACCGCCGGCTCGGCCGGGCCATCCGCCACCGGGCGGCCGCCCGGGGCGGCGGACCAACGCGCCGTGCTGCGGTACACCGTGCTCCAGCCGGTGCGCGGGTCCATGCGCATGGCCCAGGGCGTCACGGGGCGGCCGGTCACCCGCGCCCACAGGGCACGGGCGCCCCAGACCACCGCCAGCAAAGCGGCCACGGCCAGCAGGCTCAGGAAAAAGACCACGCCGACGGCCACCACAGCCAGGCGCACTATCCACCGGATCACCCCGGCTGCAAAATCGTTCAAACCCAATCCTTTCCTGAGAAGGCCCGGCTCAACCCTGCGTCAGGGCCTCGCCGAACCGGAACACGCCCGGATCGAGCACCGGGTCCACATCGACCGGAATCACGCTCTTGGGCGCAAACCGGCCTTCTAGCAGCAGCTTGGACAGCGGATTCTCCAGCCGTTGCTGGATCGCCCGCTTGAGCGGCCGCGCACCGAACACGGGATCGAACCCCACCTTGGCCAGCTCGGCCAGGGCCGTGTCGGACACCTGCAGGTGCAGGTCCATTTTCGCCAAACGCGCTTCGAGCAACTGCAACTGGATGCGTGCAATCGCTTCGATGTTCTTCGCATCCAGCGCGTGGAACACCACCGTTTCGTCGATGCGGTTCAGAAATTCGGGTCGGAAATGGTTCTTGAGTTCCCCCCATACCGCTTCCTTGATGTCGTCCGAGTCCTGGCCCACCATCGCCTGGATGAGGTGCGAGCCGATGTTGCTCGTCATCACGATCACCGTGTTCTTGAAGTCCACAGTGCGGCCCTGGCCATCGGTCAGGCGGCCATCGTCCAGCACCTGCAGCAACACGTTGAACACGTCGGGGTGGGCCTTTTCCACCTCGTCGAGCAGCAGCACGCTGTAGGGCTTGCGGCGCACGGCCTCGGTGAGGTAGCCGCCCTCTTCATAGCCCACGTACCCGGGCGGCGCGCCGATCAGGCGGGCCACCGAGTGCTTTTCCATGAACTCGCTCATGTCGATGCGGATCAGGTGGTCTTCGCTGTCGAACAAAAAGCCCGCCAGCGCCTTGCACAGCTCGGTCTTGCCCACGCCCGTGGGGCCCAGGAACAGGAACGAGCCCGTGGGCCGGTTGGGGTCGGACAGGCCCGAGCGCGAGCGGCGGATGGCATTGGCGACCGCGGCAATGGCCTCGTCCTGGCCCACCACGCGCTCGTGCAGCTTGTCTTCCATCTGCAAGAGCTTGTCCTTCTCGCCCTGCATCATCTTGGCCACGGGGATGCCGGTGGCGCGGCTCACCACCTCCGCGATCTCCTCGGCGCCCACCTGGGTGCGCAGCAGGCGCGGGGCGCTGCCTGCGCCGTCCTTGCCGGCTTCCTTGGCCTGCGCTTCCTTGAGCTGCTTTTCCAGGTCGGGCAGCTTGCCGTACTGCAGCTCGGCCACCTTGTTGAAGTCGCCCTTGCGGGTGAACTCCTCGATCTGGAACTTGAGCTTGTCGATGGCCTCGCGCACGTGCGCGCTGCCCTGGGCCTGGGCCTTTTCGGACTGCCAGATCTCGTCGTAGTCGGCGATTTCCTTTTGCAGCTTGGCGATCTCTTCCTCGATCAGCGCGAAGCGCTTTTGCGAGGATTCGTCCTTCTCGCGGCGCACGGCCTCGCGCTCGATCTGCAGCTGGATCAGCCGCCGGTCGAGCCGGTCCATGACCTCGGGCTTGGAGTCCATCTCGATCTTGATCTTGGACGCGGCCTCGTCGATGAGGTCGATGGCCTTGTCGGGCAGGAAGCGGTCGGTGATGTAGCGGTGCGACAGCTCGGCCGCGGCCACGATGGCCGGGTCGGTGATGTCCACGCCATGGTGCACCTCGTACTTTTCCTGCAGTCCGCGCAGGATGGCGATGGTGGCCTCGACCGTGGGTTCGCCCACGAGAATCTTCTGGAAGCGCCGCTCCAGCGCCGCATCCTTTTCGATGTACTTGCGGTATTCGTCGAGCGTGGTCGCGCCCACGCAGTGCAGCTCGCCGCGTGCCAGCGCCGGCTTGAGCATGTTGCCCGCATCCATGGCGCCCTCGCCCTTGCCGGCGCCGACCATGGTGTGCAGCTCGTCGATGAAGACGATGGTCTGACCCTCGTCCTTGGCCAGCTCGTTCAGCACGCTTTTCAGGCGCTCCTCGAACTCGCCGCGGTACTTGGCGCCGGCCAGCAGGGCCGCCATGTCCAGCGACAGCACGCGCTTGCCCTTGAGCGATTCCGGCACCTCGCCGGCCACGATGCGCTGGGCCAGGCCCTCCACGATGGCGGTCTTGCCCACGCCGGGCTCGCCGATCAGCACGGGGTTGTTCTTGGTGCGGCGCTGCAGCACCTGGATGGCGCGGCGGATCTCGTCGTCGCGCCCGATCACGGGGTCGAGGCGGCCGTGTCGGGCGCGCTCGGTCAGGTCCAGGCAATACTTGGCGAGGGCGCCGCGCTGGCCTTCGGCCTCGGCGCTGTCCACCTTCTGGCCGCCGCGCACGGCGTCGATGGCGGCCTCCAGGCTCTTGCGGGTCAGGCCGTTGTCCTTGGCGATCTGGGCGGCATCGCCCTTGCTGTCCACCAGCGCGAGCAGGAACAGCTCGCTGGCGATGAACTGGTCGCCGCGCTTGATGGCCTCCTTCTCGGTGGCCTGCAGCACGCGGCCCAGTTCGGGGCCGCCCTGCACCTGGTCCTGCCCGTGCACCTGGGGAAGGCGCTTGACCGCGGCCTCGGCCGCGGACAGCAGCCCCGGCACGTTGGCGCCGGCGCGCTGCAGCAGCGCCCGCGGGCCGTCTTCCTGGCGCAGCATGGCGACCAGCATGTGCACGGGTTCGATGTAGGCGTTGTCGTTGCCCAGCGCCAGCGACTGCGCGTCGCTCAGGGCTTCCTGGAACTTGGTGGTGAATTTGTCGAGACGCATGGTTGAAATGTCCTCCGAATTGCAACGCAGTTGGGGGAGGTGGCGGCACATTTCAAGCGCGCGTCCCACAGCAGGCCATGCGCCAGATCAAATTCAGGCGGGCATTTCAAAAAATGCCAAATGCTCACTTATTGATAGCACCATGCCCTAGTGGAATATGCGGTGAAGGCCTTTTTTACTTCAAACCCTGATCCGCATTGGGAAGGGCCGCGATGCCCCAGCGCGCCAGCGCGGCATCGTCGGTCACGCGGGCGTCGACCCAGCGCGCGCCCTGGGGCGTGACCTCCTTCTTCCAGAACGGCGCCTGGGTCTTGAGGTAGTCCATCAGGAACTCGCAGGCCTGAAAGCCCTGGCCCCGGTGGGCCGAGGTCACCGCCACCAGCACGATCTGGTCCTGCGGCTGCAGCAGCCCCACGCGGTGCACCACCCGGGCGCCGAACAGCTCGAAGCGGCGCAGCGCCTCGTCCACCATGGCCTCGATGGACTTCTCGGTCATGCCGGGGTAATGCTCCAGCTCCATCGATGCGACGGCATCGCCGGCATTGTGGTCGCGCACGGTGCCCACGAAGCAGCACACCGCGCCCACCCGCGCATCGCCGGCGCGCAGGGCCGCCAGTTCGGCGGACACGTCGAAGTCGGCCACCTGGACGGCCACGCGGGCCGGGACGGTGGAGAGTGGAGCGGGATTCATGGCCGCAGCGAAAGGGGTCTGGCGCCGGTGCGGCTCATGGCGAGCGGTGCAGGCGCGGGGCGGAGAGCAACCCGCGCTCTTCCTCGATGATCTGGTCGAGCTGGCGCCGCGCGGGGGACACCGGCACGCGCGCCAGCATGGCCTGCAGCCGCACCACGTCGTTCACCGACGGCGCGACCTTCACCTGCGCGATGGCCGCCTGGGTGTTGCCGCCCTGGATGAGGGCGAAGACCTTGCCGGCCCACTCGTCTTTGTCTCTCGAATTGCGTGCCATGCGGCGGTGTCCTTGTGCGTGCGTTCGCAAACCGCGATTGTCACGGAAACCGCCCGGCCGCCGGCGCCGGCCGGGAAAAGAGCGCCTTTGCTAAAGTGGCCGGCTTGCCAGGCGTGCCGCCGCGCCCGCCTCTTGCGCCTCGCACCGCTGCCACTCCCCCTTCGCTCTCCTTTCCGCATGGCCACCCAGACCGTCACCACCGACCGCTACAAGCTCTTCCCGTCACCGCGCAACCAGCACCGCGTGGTGTTCGAGCACGAGGTCTTCCAGCCCCACCCCTACGCGCTGATCGACCTGCCCAGCTACGACCTGCGGGGCCGCTACAGCCTGTTCGCCGCCCACCGCCTGGCGGACGGCAAGATGGGCCAGCTGGCCACGTTCGAGCTGGCCGAGGACGCCGAGCGGTTCGCGCGCCTGTTCACGCCCGACTGAGCCGCATCCGCCATGCACGACGAGAACCAGATCCACGTCCCGCCCTCGTTCCTGGCCGTGTACAGCGACGCCCGCCAGCGCCTGTCCGAGCCGGTCGCCGTGGTGCGCGAGCGCTACGAACTGTGCGAAGACTTGGCCAGCCATCTGGTGGAGCAGGCGCAGACGCTCTACCACGTGCAGGCCCCGTCGGAGGCCGAGATCCTGCTGCGCATCCACGCCGGGCTGGCCACGCCCGGCTCCGGCGTGGCGCCACCCGAGGCGCGCTGGATCACGCTGCGCCTGGCCGAACTGCTGAACTGGCGCTGCCCGGAACTGCCGCCCCCTTCGGACGAGGTTCCGCAGGGCGACGCCCCTGCACCCTAGCCCCGCCACCCAGCGCGAGGGCACCGGCAGCGGCGCGACGAAGGGCCTGTACCGGCGCACCCTGGCTATACTGCCCCCCATGCCTTCGCACACCCCCTCGCCTTCGCGGACCCTCCGGTCCGTGGCGGCGTGCGCAGGCAAAGCCAAAAAACCCCAGCTCATCTGACCGGAGCTGCGGTTCCGTCCGGATGAGCGACGGAACCGCGCGGCAGGCACCCTCTCCCCTTTTTTCTTTTTGAACGCCTGCCGCTTTGCCGGTCGGCGCACGCATCCCTGGACGGCTCCCTCGGTCGTTGCCTGAAAGGATGTTCCCGTGCGTTCACATTCCACCCCTTCCCATGCCACCACCCACCCTGCCACCCCGCGGGCCCGTGGCGATTTCTCCGGCCTCTGGATTCCCCTCGTCACCCCGTTTCGCCACGGCGCCGTGGACCATGACGCCCTGAAGGCCCTCGTGCAGCGGCTGCGCGGCACGGGCATCGCGGGGTTCATGGCCTGCGGCTCCACCGCCGAAGCCGGGGCGCTGGACACGCCGGAGCAGGACGCCGTGCTGGCCACGGTGCTCGCGCACGCGGGCGGCCTGCCGGTGGTGATGGGCGTGTCGGGCTGCCACATGGGCCAGGTGCTGGCACGGGTGCGCAATCTGGCCCCGCAGCCGCTCGCGGGGCTGCTGGTGTCGGCGCCGCATTCCATCCGGCCGTCGCAGGCCGGGCTGCAACAGTGGTTCGGGGCGATCGCCGATGCCAGTGCGGTCCCGCTCGTCGTCTACGACATTCCCTACCGCACCGGCGCCACGCTCGACCTGGCCACCTTGCGCGGCCTGGCGGCGCACCCGAACCTCCGCGCCGTGAAGGATTGCGGCGGCAGCCCGGCGAAGACGCAGGCGCTGATCGCAGACGGCGCGCTGCAGGTGCTGGCGGGCGAGGACGCCCAGGCATTCACCACCGTCGCGCTCGGGGGCGCCGGGGCCATCGCCGCGAGCGCGCACTGGCAGACGGCCGAATGGGTGGCCTGCCTGGACGCCGTCGCGGCCGGAGACCTGGTGCAGGCACGCGGGCTCTGGCAGCGGATCCTTCCGTGGGTGGAGCGTTTCTTCGCCGAGCCCAACCCCGCCCCCATCAAGGCCCTGCTGGCCGCGCAGGGCGAGATGGCGGACGAGCTGCGCGCGCCGATGACGTCGGCCTCACCAGCACTGGTACAGCGGCTGCAAGAGGCCCTGGCGGCCCTGCCGCGCGGCGAGCCGGCCGTCACCGCACCCCAGGGCGCTTAAGAGCCTGCGGGAGACGGGCCTCGGGCCGCCGCCATCAAGGCGGCGGCACCCCTTCGGCCCGTGCCTTCGGGGCTTCGGATTCGCCGGGGCCTTCGGGCGCGGCAGGCGTGCCCTGGTGGAAGCGCATCTGCCACCCGCGCGCAGACCTCTCCCACACCGAGGTGCGCAGCGTCCACCGCTCCAGGGTTCCGTCGTCCGACCGCTGCGCCGATCGGTACGTGAGCAGCGCGGCGAACTCACCGAGACGCCGGACCTCGAAACGGTCCGCGACCACCACGGCATGCTGCGCCTGGACCGGCAGTTGCGACAGCAGGTCCGCCTTGGTATAGACCGCGCCGGAGCGGCCGAACTCGCGGAAGTCGTCGTGCAGCAGTGCGTCCAGCCGGGCCGCGTCCTGGCGCGCGGCCGGCCGGTGCAACTCCACCTCCAGGGCCTGCAGCAACGGCAAAAGGGACGTGTCGGAAGCAGGCATCGAAAAGGGCGCGTCAGACCACGGGCGCGCCGGCCTTCAGCCGCCCGTGACGGGCGGAAAGAACGCCACTTCCGCCCCATCGGCCAGCGCCGCGGATTCGTCGCTCAGCGTCTGGTCGAGCGCCATGCGCACCGCGCGGTCGCGGCCCAGGCTGTGCGCCCAGGGCCCGCCGCGCGCGATCAGCTCGTCGCGCAGCGCGCCCAGCGTGGCCGCCTGCGTCGCCAGGCGCTCGCTGCCCTGCCCCACGGCCTCGCGGATCGCGGCGAAGTAGCGCACGGTGACGGTGCGGCTCATGACTGCAGCTCCGCCCAGGGAATGAAGCGCACGGTATCGCCCCGCGCGATGGTCTGGCCGGCCGGGGTGTCCACCACGCCGTCGCCCCAGGCGACCGAGGTGAGCACGCCCGAGCCCTGGTGGGGAAACAGGTCCAGCCCGCCCGCCGCGTTGCGCCGCACGCGCAGGAACTCGCGGCGCCGGTCCGCGCGCGGCCAGTCGAAGTCGGCCGTGGCCGCCAAGCTCTGCGGGGCGACGGCCTGCACGCCCTGCAGCCGCAGCAGGAACGGGCGCACCAGCAGCGCGAAAGTCATGAAGCTCGATACCGGGTTGCCCGGCAGCCCCATGAAGTGCGCCGCGCCGATGCGGCCATGGGCGAAGGGTTTGCCGGGCTTCATGGCGATCTGCCACAGGTCCAGCCGGCCCAGGGCCTCGACGGCGGGCTTCACGTGGTCTTCCTCGCCCACCGACACGCCGCCGCTGGTCAGGATCAGGTCGTGCTCCAGGCTGGCGCCACGCAGCGCCTCCAGCGTGGCCTCGCGCCGGTCCGGCACGATGCCCAGGTCGGTCACCGCGCAGCCCAGGCGGCGCAGCAGCCCCCGCAGGAAGAACCGGTTGCTGTTGTAGATGGCGCCGGGCGGCATGCGGGCCGGGTCCACCTCGCCGGGCATGACGAGTTCGTCGCCGGTCGAAAACAGCGCCACGCGCGGGCGCCGCGCCACGGTGAGCCGCGCCAGGCCGATGCTCGCGGCCAGCCCCAGCGCGGCCGGCGTGAGCCGCGTGCCCGCGGCCAGCACCTCGGCCCCGAGCGCGATGTCCTCGCCCGCGCGGCGAATCCACTGATCGGCGGCGGGCACGGCATCGATCTGCACGCGGTCGCCCTCCAGCGCCTGGCAGTCTTCCTGCATCACGATCGCATCGGCCCCGGGCGGCACCGGCGCGCCCGTGAAGATGCGCGCCGCCGTGCCGGCGGCCAGCGGCAGGCCCGCGCTGCCGGCCGCGATGCGCTGCGACACGGGCAGCTGCGCCCCGGCAGCGGCCAGGTCGGCCCGGCGCACGGCATAGCCGTCCATGGCGCTGTTGTCATGGGGCGGCACCTGCAGCGGCGAGACGGCCGCCACGGCCAGCACGCGGCCATCGGCATCGAACGTGTCCACCGTGTCGGTGCCGGCCAGGGGCACGGCTTGGGCCAGCAGGTCGGCCAGCGCCTCGTCCAGGGGCTTCATCGGGGGGCGGGCGGCAGCGGGCATTCAGCGGACTCCAGGCGGTGGCGGAACATAGTGAAAGCGCGGGCCCTGGGCGATCAGCCAGTCGGCCAGGGCATCGACCGGGCCGGCCCAGCCATCGAAGACAGGCAGCCTGGTGGGCATGGGCAGGCGGGCGGGGGCATCGGTCACCACGGCGACGACGAACGGGTCCTGCGGATAGCGCACGCTGCGCTCGGTGTCATCGGGCGACGGCGAGCGCCACACCTCCACCTTGGGCAGATCGCACTCCTTGAAGCCCTCCACCAGGGCCCAGTCCACCCGGTCGTCCAGCTCGGCCAGCAGGCCGTGCACGCCGGGCTCGGTGGGCTGGGCGAACTCGCGCATCAGGACCAGCCGCCGGTCCGAAGCCGCCACCACCTCGAACGCCCCGGCCTCGCGGTGGCGCCAGGTGTCCTTGCCGGGATGATCGACGTCGAACCGGTGGTGCGCGTGCTTGACCACCGACACGCGCTGCCCGCGCCGGCCTAAAGCGGGAATGAGCCGCTCGATCAGCGTGGTCTTGCCGCTGCCCGAGAACCCGGCAAAGCCCACCACCTTCATTGCGACCTCCTGGGATTTGCTATTAATTTAATAGCAAAAGGGACAATAAGCACTAGGGCATCGGTCCGATTCGGCACAAAACCCGCCTGGAAGGACTCAGGCGCAGTGGCGGCTGATGTAGGCCTTGACCAGCACCACGTCGGCCGGCATGACCTGCACGCGCTTGGGCAGCGCCTCGATGCCCTCGAACTTGGCCGGCCGCTCGGGCGGTTGGCCCAGCGCCTCGACGATGGTCTCGGCGAACTTGATCGGCAGCGCGGTTTCCAGTACCAGCATCGGCACGCCGGGACGGATGTGCTCGCGCGCCACCTTCACGCCGTCGGCGGTGTGGGTGTCGATCGTCACGCCGAAACGCTGGAACGTGTCGCGGATGGTCGCGATGCGGTCTGCGTGCGTGCTCTTGCCGCTCACGAAGCCGTAGCGCCCCGCCGCCTCGGCAAACGCGGGATCGCCGCTCAGGTCGAACACGCCGTCCCGGGCCAGGGCCTCTCCGAACAGCGCCTGCGTGCGGGCGCCGTCGCGGCCGAGCAGGTCGAACACGAAGCGCTCGAAGTTGCTCGCCTTGCTGATGTCCATGGACGGGCTGGAGGTCTCGTGCGTGTCGGCGCTGCCGCGCACGCGGTACACGCCCGTGCGGAAGAACTCGTCCAGCACATCGTTCTCGTTCGTCGCCACCACCAGCTGGTCGATCGGCAGGCCCATCATGCGCGCCACGTGGCCCGCGCAGACGTTGCCGAAGTTGCCCGACGGCACGGTGAAGCTCACCGTCTGGTCGTTGGTGTCGGTGGCCTGCACGTAGCCGGCGAAGTAGTACACCACCTGCGCCAGCAGGCGCGCCCAGTTGATCGAATTGACCGTGCCGATCTTGTACTGGCGCTTGAAGGCCAGGTCGTTGCTCACGGCCTTGACGATGTCCTGGCAATCGTCGAACACGCCCTCGATGGCGAGGTTGTGGATGTTCTCGTCCTGCAGGCTGAACATCTGCGCCTGCTGGAACGCACTCATGCGGCCGTGCGGGCTGGTCATGAAGACGCGCACGCCCTGCTTGCCCTTCATGGCGTATTCGGCCGCGCTGCCGGTGTCGCCGCTGGTCGCGCCCAGGATGTTGAGCGCCTCGCCGCGGCGCGCCAGTTCGTATTCGAACAGGTTGCCCAGCAGCTGCATCGCCATGTCCTTGAAGGCCAGCGTGGGGCCGTTGGACAGGGCTTCGAGCCACAGGCTGTTTTCCAGGTGGCGCAGCGGCACGATCTCGCCGGTGCCGAACACCTCGGCCGTGTACGTCTTCTCGCACAGGCGCTTGAGGTCCGCCGCGGGAATGTCGTCGATGTAGAGCGACAGGATCTGGAAGGCCAGCTCCGCGTAGCCCTGCTCGTGGTAGGCACGGCGCAGGCGGGTGAGCGCCGCGTCGTCGATCTGCGGGTAGCGCTCGGGCAGGTAGAGGCCGCCATCGGGCGCGAGTCCCTCCAGCAGGATGTCGCAGAAATGCTTGCGGTCGGCGTGGCCGCGGGTCGAGACGTACAGCATCAGTTCAGCTCCTCCTTGCGGATGCGCGTGATAGGGCCCAGCACCGTGGGCAGCGCCTGCATCTGCGCGATGGCGTCGTTCATCGTGCCCTCGCGCGTGTCGTGCGTGAGGATGATGAGGTCGGTCTGCGTGGAACCCTCGCCGCCCACCTCGTCGGCTTCGCGCTGCAGCACCGCGTCGATGCTGATGCCGGCCGTGGCGAGCAGGCCCGTGACCTTGGCCAGCACGCCGGCCTCGTCGGCCACGCGCAGGCGCAGGTAGTAGCTGGTGACGACCTCGCTCATGGGCAGCACGGGCAGCGTGCCCATGGCCTGGTCGAGCGTGTGCGACTGGAAGGCCAGGTGCGGCACGCGGTGCTCGGGGTCGGCCGAGGCCAGGCGGGCGATGTCCACCAGGTCGGCGATCACGGCGCTGGCCGTGGGCTCGCTGCCGGCGCCCTTGCCGTAGTACAGCGTGGTGCCCACGGCATCGCCCTGCACGACCACGGCGTTCATGGCGCCTTCCACGTTGGCGATCAGGCGCTTGGCGGGCACGAGCGTGGGGTGCACGCGCAGCTCCACGCCGTCGGTCTGGCCGGAGGCCGCGCCCGCGCCGGAGCGGCGCTTGGCGATGCCCAGCAGCTTGATGCGGTAGCCCAGTTGCTCGGCATAGCGGATGTCGGCCGCGCCGAGCTTGGTGATGCCTTCCACGTAGGCCTTGTCGAACTGCACCGGGATGCCGAAGGCGATGGCCGACATGATGGTGGCCTTGTGCGCGGCGTCCACGCCTTCGATGTCGAAGGTCGGATCGGCCTCGGCATAGCCCAGTCGCTGCGCCTCTTTCAGCACCACGTCGAAATCCAGGCCCTTGTCGCGCATCTCGGACAGGATGAAATTGGTGGTGCCGTTGATGATGCCGGCGATCCACTGGATGCGGTTGGCGGTGAGCCCCTCGCGCAGCGCCTTGATGATCGGGATGCCCCCGGCCACGGCGGCCTCGAAGGCCACCATCACACCCTTGGCCGACGCGGCCGCGAAGATCTCGGTGCCGTGCACGGCCAGCAGCGCCTTGTTGGCGGTGACCACGTGCTTGCCGGCGGCGATGGCTTCCAGCACCAGGGCCTTGGCGATGCCGTAGCCGCCGATCAGCTCGACCACGATGTCGATGTCGGGGTTGGCGATGACGGCGCGCGCATCGCTCACCACCTGGGCGGTGTCGCCCACGACGGTCCTGGCGCGGGCCGCGTCGAGGTCGGCCACCATGGCGATCTCGATGCCACGGCCGGCGCGGCGGCGGATTTCCTCCTGGTTGCGTTGCAGCACGTTGAAGACGCCGCTGCCGACGGTGCCAATGCCCAGCAGGCCCACTTGGATCGGTTTCATGATCGAATTACCAGTCAAATTGCACTGCAGCGCTAGTTGAATATGCGCTGACAGCTATGAAAATAGGAGTAAAAAATCAGGCGGTGCCATGCTGCTGCCGGTACCGGGCGAGGAAATCCGCCAGGCGGCCGATGGCCACGCGCAGGTCGTCCTCGTGCGGCAGGAACACGATGCGGAAGTGCTGTTGGTCGGGGTAATTGAAGCCCGAGCCCTGCACCAGCATCACGCGCGTGGCGCGCAACACCTCCATGAAGAATTGGCGGTCGTCGGCGATGGGGTACATCGCGGGGTCCAGGCGGGGGAACATGTAGAGCGCCGCCTTGGGTTTCACGCAGCTCACGCCCGGGATCGCCGAGATGAGTTCATAGGCCAGGTCGCGCTGGCGCCGCAGGCGCCCGCCTTCCCGGACCAGGTCGTTGATGCTCTGGTAGCCGCCCAGCGCCGTCTGGATGGCCCACTGGCCGGGCACGTTGGAGCCCAGCTTGATGTTGGCGAGCATGTTGATGCCCTCGATGTAATCGCGGGCCACTTCCTTGTTGCCCGAGATCACCATCCAGCCTGCGCGGTAGCCGCACGAGCGGTAGGCCTTGGAGAGCGAGTTGAAGGTCAGCGTGAGCACGTCGGTGGACAGGCTGGCCAGCGCCGTGTGCGTGACACCGTCGTACAGCACCTTGTCGTACACCTCGTCGGCCAGCAGCACCAGGCCGTGCTCGCGGGCGATCTGCACCAGGGCCTTGAGCAACTCGTCGGAGTACATCGCGCCCGTGGGGTTGTTGGGGTTGATGACCACCAGACCCTTGGTCCGCGGCGTGATCTTGGCGCGGATGTCGTCCAGGTCGGGCATCCAGCCGTTGGCCTCGTCGCACAGGTAGTGCACGGGCTTGCCACCCGACAGGCTGGCGACGGCGGTCCACAGGGGGTAGTCGGGCGCGGGCACCAGCAGTTCGTCACCGTCGTCGAGCAGCGCGTTGGTGGCCATGCCGATCAGGTCGCTCGCGCCGTTGCCCAGGTAGATGTCGTCGAGCGTCACGCCCGCCACGCCCTGCTGCTGGCTGTAGTGCATCACCGCCTTGCGCGCGCCGAAGATGCCCTTGCTGTCCGAATAGCCTGCCGAGTTGGGCAGGTTGCGGATCATGTCCTGCTGGATTTCCTCGGGGGCGTCGAAGCCGAACGGCGCGAGGTTGCCGATGTTCAGCTTGATGATCTTCTGCCCCTCGTCCTCCATCTGCTTGGCCGCGTCCACGATCGGGCCCCGGACATCGTAGAGAACGTTATTGAGCTTCGCGGATTTGTGGATGGTCTTCATGCGCTGGCGAAAAAAGGACGGGAGCCGGACACGGGGGGACTCAGAGACCCGCCAGGAGGCATTGCCTCTGTGGCGAAACCTATGACTTTAGCGCATGTGACAGGGCGTATTTCCAAGCGCCGGCTAGCCTCGGTTCTCGTTCTGATTCGATGTCTGCTAGTGCCTGTACAGCGTTTGTTTTTGCCTCGTTGGCAAGAAACACAATTTCAGATGCAGTTGCTTGATTCTTGCCTTTGGCGATGTTTGATAGGCGGCTTGCGCTGATGCCCATTTCAGCTGCTATTTGCTGCTGTTCCTTACCGCTTCGGATTTTTGCTACCGCTATTAACTCTGCGATCTTCATAGCTATCTCCAATTGATAATTTAGCGATTGCTTGATAAAATTACAATTAGCGAACAATCGTTAATTTATCAAGTGCTTGCACTTTATCACCATGGAGCTACCCATGAATGCCCTGCAATTGAATTTCCCGGAATTGGTCGTCTGTGATGCGGCGAACGATTGCCACCCTCTGGTCTGTGCGGATGCATCCGCAGCCCTGGTAGCTCAGGTTGGCCGCGAGGGTGGCACCCAATGTTCCACCGGGAACGAAAAGCGCAAGGGACGCCCAG
>NZ_BQXL01000005.1:0-250639 GCF_030159015.1 Acidovorax sp. SUPP3434 | reverse complement strand
CGAGCAGCGGCCCCACCTGTCCCTAGAATACAAAACGCCCGATGCGGTGCACCGGGCGTCTCTTGCAAGCCAATTACGGCTAGGGTTCAGTCCCGCATAGGTGTCAACCTATTCCAGGACGGGTCACACCCACCCGCCATTTTTCGAACCACAAGGCGGAATCCCACTACCCATGCGAAGCCGAGCCCCAGGCATGCGAATGTCTTTTCATATTGCGAAATCATCTGAAACATTGGCGACACGCCGCACCGTTTGTCCCCTGTTTCTGCCGCACCGCCTTGGGGCAAGCCCGCAGCGCAACGACGACAACGCCTACACTCGACCCTTTGCCTCCGAAGTCACCCCCATGACGTATTGCGTCGCCATCAAGCTCAACGCCGGACTGGTTTTCCTGTCCGATTCCCGCACCAACGCGGGCCTGGACCAGATCAGCTCCTTTCGCAAGATGATGATCTACGAGAAGGCGGGCGACCGATTCATGGTGCTGCTGTCCGCCGGCAACCTGAGCATCTCCCAGTCGGTGCGCGAGATCCTGCAGTCCGAGCAGCTCACCGACCGCGAGGGCGGCGAGCCGATGACGATCTGGAACGCCAAGAGCATGTTCGACGCCGCCCGCGTGCTGGGCGCCGCCGTGCGCCACGTGCATGAACGCGACGGCGCTGCGCTCAAGCGCTCGGGTGTGGACTTCAATGTCTCGCTGGTGTTCGGCGGGCAGATCCAGGGCGAGGGCATGCGGCTCTTTCAGGTGTACTCGGCGGGCAACTTCATCGAGGCCACGTCCGAGACGCCGTACTTCCAGGTGGGCGAATCCAAATACGGCAAGCCCGTGCTCGACCGCGTGCTGACGCCCGACACGCCGCTCGACGAGGCCGCCAAGTGCGCGCTGGTGTCCATGGACAGCACGCTCAAGTCCAACCTGTCGGTGGGCCTGCCGCTGGACCTGGTGGTGTATGAGGTGGGCCAGTTCGCCACCGACAAGATCGTCTGCATCGACGAGCACAACCCCTACTTCCGCATGCTGCACAACAGCTGGGGCGAGAAGCTGCGCGAGGTGTTCGACAGCATCGAAGACCCCGCATGGCACGGCGGCCTGACCGAGGTGCCGATCAAGGTCGAACCGTCGCGCAGCCGCCCGATCAAGAAGATCACCAACCCACGCGACAAGCTCGTCTGACGTCCCTGGCGGCACGCCACCACGGCAGCAGCCACTGAAGCCCCATGCTCCCCATCGTCTTCTCGCACGCCAACAGCTTTCCGGCGGGCACCTACTCGGTGCTGTTTCGCCACCTGAAGGACCGGGGTTTCGATGTCAGCGCCCTGGACCGCTACGGGCATGCGCCGGAGTACCCGGTCACCAACAACTGGCCACACCTGGTGCAGCAGCTGGCCGACTTCGCGCAGGAGCAGGTGCAGCGCGTGGGCGGGCCGGTGTTCTTCGTGGGCCATTCGCTGGGCGGCTTCCTGAGCGTGATGGCCGCCGCACGCCACCCCGAACTGGCGCGCGGTGTGCTGATGATCGACTCGCCCCTCATCAGCGGCTGGCGCGCCAGTGCGCTGGGCATGGCCAAGCAGACGCAGCTGGTGGGTGCCGTGTCGCCCGGCAAGGTCAGCCGGGCCCGGCGCAACGCGTGGGCCAGCCCCGACGAGGCGCTGGAGCATTTCCGCAAGAAGAAGGCCTTCGCGCAGTGGGACGGCGAGGTACTGCGCGACTACATCCAGCACGGCCTGCGCGAGCAGGAGGGCCGGCACATGCTGCATTTCGACCGGGCCGTGGAGACCGCCATCTACAACACCCTGCCGCACAACCTGTCGCAGCTGCTGCGAGCGCACCCGCTGCGCTGTCCTGCGGCGTTCATCGGCGGGCGCTCATCGGCCGAGGTTCGACAGGTGGGCATGGCGATGACGCTGAGCATCACCCAGGGGCGGGTGACGGTGCTCGACGGAAGCCACCTCTTCCCGATGGAACAGCCCAAGACCACGGCCGCCGCCATCGAGGCCGCGCTGCTGAATCTCATGGCGGTCCGGACCGCCTGAGCCTCTTACCCCCTGGTCGCGCTGCGCCCGCACGGCTTCCATTCCGCGCAGAGCCAAAGTGCCGCTGAGCGAGCGCCGAGAAGCACGTTAAAGGCTGCAACGCGCATCCCGCGCCCGAAGGGAGCGCCATGGGCACTTGCCGCAGCACGGCCACCCGCTGCAGCATGGCAACCGCCTTTCGTGTGGCCAACGCACCGCATTCATCAAAAAAATGGAATCTGCGGAGAAAGTTCTCATACACTGCGGCAGCGTTACAACGTGATACAGCATGCCTTATCCCGACACAATCCGCCCCCGCTGCGTTGCTCTCGAGTCCAGCCAGGCCCCCTGCCCGCCCTGCGGCGGCCTGCGCACATGACACGTCGCCCGGCACCTCCCGGCGGGCGGTGCGCCCGCCATTCGCGCACGGTGCGCTAACGCACAAGCCGCCGCGTCGCCCCCATTGCCACTGCTGCCATGCGCCTGTTCTCCCGCCTGCATCCGTGGTCCCCAGCCTTCCTGCGGTGCTGGTCGCGCCGCCTTCTGCGTGGCTGGGTGGTGATGGTGGCCGCATTGCTCGCCCCTGCGGCCCAGGCGGCACCACCGCTGGTGCTGCACGATGGCATGCCGCCCGCGAACCTGTGGCAAGCCTTCACGGTGCTGGCCGACCGCACCGCCGCACTGACCGCCGAAGAAGCCCTGGCAAGCCCTGGCGCATTCGCCGCGCCGGCCCACACGGGCGGATCGCTCGGAGTGCACACGGGCGCCCTGTGGCTGCGCGCCACGCTGGTCAACCAGGCGGGGGCGAACACGGAGTGGGTCGTGAACATCGACTACCCCGTCCTGCACCAGGTGGACCTCTACCTGGCGCAGGGCGGCCGCATCGTGCAGCAGGCCGCCATGGGCAACATGCGTCCCTTCAGCCAGCGCCCCTGGCAATCACGCACCCCGGCAATGGGCCTGGAGATGGCCGCCGGAGTGCCCTACGAACTGCTGGTGCGCGTGCGCACGGGCGGCAGCATGGTCCTGCCCGCCACCGTGGCGCAGGCGCCGCAATTTCTCTCGGGCGCACTCGCCGAGCAGATGCTGCAGGGCCTGTTCGCGGGACTGGCCCTTTGCCTGCTGATCTACAGCCTGGGCCAATGGATCGGGGGGAGCGAGCGGCTCTTTCTGCACTACGCGCTGCTGGTCGCTGCCAGCACGGGCTTTTGCCTGCAACTCTTCGGGATCGGGGCGCAATACCTCTGGCGCGACCAGCTCTGGATCGAACTGCACATCGCCACCCTGTGCGGCTTCGCGGCACTGGCGACCACCTTCCTGTTCCTCGGGCAAGCCCTGCTGGAGGGCAAGGCGCGTGGCGGTTTCTTTCGTGCCATGCAGGGCGGCGCCGCGGTCAGCGCGGTGCTGGGCGCCGCCTTTCTGGTGGACGGGATCGACACGCGCACGGCCATGGTGCTGCTCACCGCCCTGGGTCCCCTGCCCTGGCTGATGAGCGTGCCGGTGGCCTGGGCCCGCGCGCGGCGCCGCGATCCGCTGGGTGCCACGCTGCTGCTGGCCGCCGCCGCGTTCTTCATCGCGGCGGCCACCATGGCCGGCCTGTCGCAAGGCCTGCTGCCGGCCAACGGCTGGACACTGCATGCCCTGCAGATCGGCACGGTGGTGGACATGCTGCTGTTCATGCGCGTGCTGGGGCTGCGCACGGCGGCGCTGGGCCGGGCCGCGCGCGATGCCCGCCGCGAGCGCGACGCCATGCGCTCGCTCGCGCACACCGACCCGCTCACCGGCCTGGCGAACCGGCGCGGGCTCGACCTGGCGCTGGCGGCCGCGATGGCCCGGTGCACGCCGGAGCATCTGGCGGCCGTGTACATGCTCGACCTGGACGGCTTCAAGCCGGTGAACGACAGCCACGGGCACGACGTGGGCGACCAGCTGCTGGTGGCGGTGACGGCGCGCCTGCACGAACACCTGCGCCACACCGACACGGTCGCCCGCATCGGCGGCGACGAGTTCGTGGTGATGGCCAACGACCTGGCCAGTCCCGAGCAGGCGCATGCGCTCGGCAACCAGTTGCTCGATGCGTTTCGCACCCCCATCGTGCTGGGCGATCTCGAACTGCACGTGGGCCTGACCATCGGCTACGCCCTGGCGCCGCTGGACTCCACCGAGCCGGCCCTGTTGATCAAGCTGGCCGATGCCGCCATGTACACCGGCAAGCAGAGCGGCAAGTTCTGCGTGCGGCGCAACACCGGGGACCTGGCGCTGTTGTCCTCCTGATGCCTCGCCACCCGGTCCCCACAGCCCATCCGCCCCAAACCCCTTTTTTTTCCTTCCATCGTCCAACCACCCAAGGAGCTTCACCCCATGGCCCACCGCAAGAGTCCCGCCCGCATTGCCAAGGACGCCCGCGTCGCCCACCTGAACGCACTGGCCGCCAACCAGCCCGCAGACGATCCCACGCCATGGCAGGCGCTGGCCGCGCTGGAAGACGGCCTGCTCGGGCGCATCATCGTGCCCGGCGATCCGAGATACGAAAACGACCGCCAGGAGTCCAACCCGGCCTTCCAGTCCTATCCGTGGGTCATCGTGTACTGCGCTTGCGAGACCGACGTGGCGCTGTGCCTGGCCTACGCCCGCACCTTCAACGCCTGGGTGGCCGTGCGCTCGGGCGGCCACAGCACCGCTGGCTACTCGGTCAACAGCGGCATGGTGATCGACCTCAGCCTGATGAGCGGCGTGGTGCTGGATCGCGCCCAGGCGCTCGTGCATGTGCTGCCCGGCACCCAATTCGAACAGTTCAATGCCGCGATGAACAACACCGGCTGGCACGTTCCCACCGGCGCCTGCGGCAACGTGTGCGTGGGGGGCTTCGTGCAGGGGGGCGGCTACGGCTACACCTCGCGCGCCTTCGGCATCCAGAGCGACCTGGTGGATTCGATGCGCGTGATGCTGGCCGACGGCACCACCGTGACGGCCAGCAAAACGGAGAACCCGGACCTCTTTTGGGCGCTGCGCGGCGGCACGGGGGGCAACTTCGGCGTGGTGCTGCAGGTGACCTACCGCATGGTGCCGCTCGACCAGGTGTGGGCCTGGTCCATCAGCTGGGATGCGGCGCACGCCGCGCAGGTGCTGGAGCTGTTCCAGACCAGCTACATGAAGGTGGGCGCGCCCGACACGCTCGGCTACATGATGAATCTGGGCTACCTGAACGGCAAGCCCGTGTACATGGTGCAGGGCATGTTCTGCGGTTCGCGCGAGGACGGCATGCACGCCATCGCCTCCCTGTTGGCCGTGCCGAGCGCGAAGCTGCTGGTGGACAAGACGGGCACCTACCCGGACATGAACAGCTACCTGGAGGACGAGCCCTACACGTTGCCCGACAACCTGCCCCCCCACATCTGCGAATCCAAGGCCAGCGCGTACATCGCGCAGCCGGTCACCCAGGCGCAGTGGCAGCAGCTGGTGGACTATTTCAGCACCTCGCCCAACACCTGGTCGCTCGCGTACCTGGAGCCCTATGGCGGCGCCATCAACCGCTACCCCGCGGCCGACAGCGCCTTCATCCACCGCCACATGGACTGCGACCTGGTGGTGGACGTGTTCTGGCGCGACGAAGAAGAGCGCGCCCACATGGAGCTGTGGCTGGCGGGCCTGATGGAACTGGTCAAGCCGTGGCTGTGCGGTGCCGTGTACCAGAACTACCCCGATGCCACGCTGGAGAACTTCGCCGACGCCTACTGGGATGCCCCCACGTACGCCAAGCTGCAGCAGGTCAAGCTGCAGTACGACCCGACGAACTTCTTCCACTACGCGCAGAGCATCGCGTTGCCGCCGCCTCCGAAAGACTGATCCGGCGCATGAAGCCGCGCATGCCACTCGCACGCAAGGGCGGGCGGCATGCCGGCCAGGCCGCCGGCCCGGTCAAGTCCGGTCGGCAGGCGGCTCAGCGTAGCGCACGCAGCCCGAGCCCGCGCGCTTGGCGGCATACATGGCCTGGTCCGCCCGGCCCATGAGCACCTCGATATCGCCCTCGATGGGCGGATACGTCGCCACGCCGATGCTGGCGCCCACGCGCACGTCGCGCCCCTCCACCCGCATCGGCTGGCCCAGCGCATCGATGATGCGGTGGCCCAGGCTGTTGGGGGCGCCATGGTCCACGTCGGTGTCCAGCATCACCAGGAACTCGTCGCCTCCCAGCCGGGCCACGGTGTCCTGCGCCCGCACCACGTTGCCCAGGCGCTTGGCCACGAGCCGCAGCACCTCGTCGCCCACCTTGTGGCCCTGCTCGTCGTTGATCTTCTTGAAGCCGTCCAAGTCGATGAACAGCAGCGCCACCGTGCCGGCCTGGTGGCGCGCGGCCTCCAGCGACCGTTCGCAGCGGCGGTGGAAGGCCGAGCGGTTGTACAGGCCGGTGAGCGAGTCGTGATTGGCCAGGTACTGCTGCTGGCGCGAGATCTCGATCTTGGAAGAAACGTCCTGCACCAGCGACATGATCGAGGTCACCCGGCCTTCCGCGTCGGTGAGCGCGGAGTTGAACCACTCGCAGTGCATCTCGGTGCCGTCGCCGCGCAGGAAGCAGGTTTCCACGCGGTTCTGCGATTCGCGGCCCGATTGCAGGCTGGCCAGGGCCTGGGTGAGGTTCTCGTCCATGGCCGCCGTGCCCGGCAGCGCCAGCAGCGACCGCGCCTCGACCTGCACCACATCTTCCCAGCCCATCAGCTGGATGGCGCGGCGCGAGCAGTGCAGCAGCCGCAATTCGTGGTCCATCTCCAGCACGGCCAGGGGGCTGTTGTCCATGTGCGAAGACAACCGCTGGTTGGCCGCGCGCAAGGCGTTCATGGTCACCTGCAGTTCATGCACATCCAGGGCCGTGGTGACGAATCCGTCGATCTCGCCCTGCGCGTTGCGCCAGGGCGCAAGGCAGATGGTGCGCCATTCCTCGAAGCCTTCGGGGTTGTGCACCAGGCGCTGGTAGTTCAGCCGCTCGCCGCGCAACACCCGCTCCACGAACGGCATGAAGCGCGAATGGTTGTAGTCGCCGTACAGTTCCAGCAGCGTCTTGCCGACGAGCTCCGAGGCGGGCGCGCCGAACCAGCGGGCGTATTCGTCGTTCACGTACACGACGCGCTGCTGCCGGTTCACCGCCGCCACGGTGGCGCCCACGCTGCGTGTGAGCAACCCCAGCATCTCTTCGGCTGAAAACTCGGCGGCCGCCCTCGACGCGGGCAGCGTGCGAAATCCCGGCAGCTCGTTTGGCGTCATACGGCGGGAACCTTTGACTGTTGTCGTTGGCGGCGTGGGCAACCGGGGCTAAAAGGGGCGCTGCGGCAGCCTGCCGCCGCCATCCCCCGGCATTCCGGCTTGCGCGGGGCAGCTTATCACTTTCTGTTACCAATGCCTCAGCGGATGGGCTGGCAAGCCGCCACTGGCGCGAGTGGCCGGCGCCGCGTCAATCCGCCCAGGTCACCCACCCGGTCCAGGCAGTCACCAGCACCACGATGCCGAAGCCGATGCGGTAGTACGCGAACGGCACGAAGCTGTGCGTGCTGATGTAGCGCAGCAGCCAGCGCACGCAGAGCCACGCGCTGATGAACGAGAACACCAGCCCGACCGAGAACAGGGGCACGTCGCCCACCGTCAGCAGGTGCCGCTCCTTGTACAGGCTGTAGACCCCCGCACCGATCAGCGTCGGGATGGCCAGGAAAAACGAGAAGTCGGTGGCGGCCTTGCGAGACAGCCCCAGCAGCATGCCGCCGATGATGGTGGCGCCGCTGCGGCTCGTGCCCGGCACCATCGCCAGACACTGCGCCAGCCCCACCTTGAGGGCATCGAGCGGCGTCATGTCGTCCACCTCGTGAACGCGCACCGCGCGGGGCGAACGGCGCTCGGCCCACAGGATGACGAAGCCGCCCAGGATGAACGTGCTGGCCACCACCACGGGCGTGAACAGGTGCTCCTTGATGAGCTTGCCGAAGATCAGCGCCAGCACCACGGCGGGCAGGAATCCGATGATCACGTTGAGTGCGAAGCGCCGCGCCTGCCGCTGCGTGGGCAGCGCCACCACGGTGGCCCGGATCTTCTGCCAATAGACCAGGATCACCGCGAAGATCGCCCCGGTCTGGATGGCGATGTCGAAGACCTTGGCCTTGGCATCGTCGAACCCGAGCAATGAACCCGCCAGGATCAGATGCCCGGTGGAAGAGATGGGAAGAAACTCGGTCAGGCCCTCGACCACCCCCATGATGGCGGCCTTGACCAACAATACAACGTCCACTGGCGCTCCTTGAAATGACAGCCGGGATTATCGGCGCGCCGCAACAGCGGCGGCCGGTTCCGGGGGCCGATCGCACGAAGGCCGTTTCACCTCGGCGCGAGCATCAATTCAATTGGTGGTCAGCAAGAAGATATATCGTTTTCGGTTATGCGTGTTGTTTTCTAAAGTCTGGGTCATGTCGAACTTCCACACCACGACGACGCCATGACAAACACCCCTGCACGCATTCCTTTCCATCTTGCTTTTCCCGTCCGCGACATCGCGCAAGCCCGCGCTTTCTACGGGCAGCTTCTGGGCTGTCCTGAAGGCCGAAGCGCTCCGGAGTGGGTCGATTTCGACTTCTACGGCCATCAGATCGTCGCCCACCTGGCCCCCGAAGAATGCGGCCACAGGGCGAGCAGCGCCGTGGACGGGCATGACGTACCCGTTCGGCATTTCGGCGCCATCTTGCCCATGGACACATGGCAGGCCCTGGCAGACAAGCTGGCTGCAGTGCAAACAAAATTCGTCATCGAGCCGTACATCCGCTTCAAAGGCGAACCTGGCGAGCAGGCAACCATGTTCTTCCTGGACCCCTCGGGCAATGCCATCGAGATGAAGGCCTTCGCAGACCTGGGTTCGCTCTTCGCCAAGTGAGAACGCGATGAACCCTTTCCTCACCACCCGCGCCGGCGTGGCTGCGGTGCTCATGGCGCTTGCAGCTTCGGCCTCTGCGCAAACCGATACCTTGAAAAAGATCAGGGAGTCGGCGACGGTCACGATGGGCGTTCGCGATGCATCCGGCGCCATGTCGTTCACGACGGGGCCGGGCAAATACACCGGCTTCCATGTGGAGATCTGCGAACGCGTCATTGCCGACCTCAAGAAGGCCGTGCAACTCGACCGGCTGGAGGTGAAGTACCAGCTGGTGACACCACAGAACCGCATTGCGCTCGTTCAAAACGGCACGGTGGACCTTGAATGCGGCACCACGACCAACAACCTCGCACGCCAAAAAGACGTGGCATTCGCCCCAACGCTCTATGTCGAGGGGGTTCGCATCGCGGTCAGGTCGGGCTCCACCATCCAGTCGACGGCCCAGTTGGCGGGCAAGACGATCGCGGCCACCTCGGGCAGCACCTCGGTTCAGGTGCTGCGAAAGCTCAAGAGCGACGCCTCGGAACTCCTGGCCAAGGACAACAGCGAAGGATTCCTGCTGCTGGAGACTGGCCGCGCCGACGGTTTCGCGGCGGACGGGCAGATTCTTGCAACGCTGATCTCCAAGAGCAAAACCCCCGGGCAATACAAGCTGCTGGACCAGGTTCTGAGCACCGAACCCATCGCCATCATGTTGCCCAAGGGGGATCCGGCATTCAAGAAGGTGGTCGATCAGAGCATCGTGTCACTCGCCAGGAGCGGGGAAGTGGCGCGCCTCTTTGACAAATGGTTCATGAAACCGATCCCGCCGCAGAACGCCACTGTCGGGCTGCCAGCGACCGAAATGACCCGAGCCGCCTGGGCCGACCCCAACGACAAACCCATGGAAGAGTACGAGGCACGCTGAATGCGTGAGCACCCTATGACACAAAACAGCAAATCGGTTCCGACCCGCGACTATCACGCCGTGGTGGCGGTCGCACAGAAATACGTTGATGGCCTGCGGATCGGCAGCATCGAGGCGATTGCCCAGGCCTTCCACCAGGACGCGGTGATGTACGGCTTCACCCATGGTGAACTGCTCGGAGGCCCGGTGGCCAACCTGTTCGACTTCGTGCAGAAGAATGGAAAGGCCCCGGAGATCGCGGCCCGACTGGACGTTCTGGCCATCACGCCCACCACGGCCGTGATCCGGGTCGACATGGAAAAGGATGCCATCGGTGCCGACTACAACGACTATCTCACGCTCATCAAGATCGGGGGCGATTGGAAAGTCATCGCAAAGGTTTACCACCAGTTCGGCTGAGACTCAACGGATGCCGCGCCACCGCGGCATTCACGCTATGGCGTTTTAGGGCGACGGGAGGCCTGGATGTGTGCCTTGGTCCCGGCCGGCGCCTTCACGCGGCCGATCTGCGAAGCCTCTGCCAGGCTCCGCGAGAAGTGGGCCACGACCGGCGAACCGGTCTGGGCCCGACGCTGGAGCAACCCGATCTCCCGATAGAAGGTGTGTTCCTGCAGCGAGATCACACGCACGCCATCGGGCAACGGCAGATGGGCTTCCACCAGCGGAACCACCGCAACGCCCACCCCTTTCGATGCGAGATGAATGAGTCCGGGAATCTCATCCAGTTCGATGGCCTCATTGACCGCCAAGCCCTGGCGCCGCAGGAAACCTTCGACCATGCGGCCACCGAACGAGGCCCGGTCGTAGCGAAGAAATGGCCGCTCCTGGATCAGGGTGCGCCAATCCTTGCGGGCCGTCCCCTCCTTCGGACCGACCAGCACGAAGGGCTCGTGGACCAGCGCTTGCCACGCCATGTCGGAGGGCATGCCGAAGGGAGGGCGGATCATCACCGCCGCATCGATTTTTCCCGCATCGAGATCGTCCATCAACCGCATGGAAACACCGGGCGAGACGTGCACGCGGACCAGAGGAAACAGACGCCTCAGGCCCTCCAGCGCACGTGCCACGAGCGTCGGCTGCGCCGAGGCAATGGAGCCGATGCGCAGAACCCCTTGCGTGACGCTTTCATCGGAGGGATCGCCGAGCTTTGAAAAGAGCGCGCAGATGACCTCCGCACGCTCGACAGTCGTTTGTCCGGCCGCATTCAGCGTTGCAGAGCGGCCGGTCCTGTCGAACAGGGGAAATCCCAACGCGTCTTCGAGCCGCTTGATCTGGCTGCTGACGGCCGACTGGGTCAGTCCGATCTGCTCCCCCGCTGAAGCGAAGGTTCCGTACTTGCAGACCGCGATGAGGGTCTTGAGTTCAGGGATCATCGACGAAGCATCCCAGAAATCGATGGAAATCCAAAGAATTCGATGATTTTTTTGTGGCTCAGATAGAAGGCCGCGGCAAGGCTCTCCTAAAAGTAGCCGTGCGATGGCACCTGCACCTCTTCGTCGTTCGCCGCACTGCCGGCCCCCACGGGCTCCTGCACCACCACCTGGTTTCGCCCGCCTTGCTTGGCCATGTACATCGCGGCATCGGCGCGGGCGAAGAACTCGAGGGCGGTTTCGCCCAGCACGTACTGGGTGACACCGATCGACACCGTCACCCGGCCCCGCAGACGGGGGTTTTCCCAAGCGTGCGACTCCACCTGCACGCGGATGCGCTCGCAGGTGTTCAGCGCGGGCAGCAAGGGCGTCGCGGGAAAGATCACCAGGAATTCTTCGCCGCCGTACCGGCCGAAGTAATCGTCGGCCCGCACGGCGCCCTGCCCCAGCTTGGCAAAGGTGCGAAGCACTTCATCCCCTTCCAGGTGGCCCATTTCGTCGTTGATCCGCTTGAAGTGATCCAGATCCACCACGGCCATGCAAAGCGGAATGCCGCTTTCGTCCGCCAACTGCTTTTGCTCTTCGAGGGCGGCCAGGACGGACCGCCGGTTCAGGCATCCCGCCAGAGCGTCGCGGCGCGCGCTTTCGGTAATGGAGCGCACTTCGCTGCTTTTCTTTTGCAGCAACCGGTGCAACATGCGCACACGCCCCATCAACAGCACATAGGCGGGTAATGCCAGTGCCAGCGACACGATATGCAGCACTTCCAGGCGCAGCAAGGCGGTATTTTCGTTCTGGGCATAGTGCAGACCGCTGATCGCGCCGTAGACCGCGAGGATACCGACGCACACCGCCAGTGCCATGTTGCGCGACAGGGTGAACAGGCCATAGGCCATGACCACGAACAAAAACGGCGCCAGGGCGATCTGCGTGACGGGCTCCAGATAAAAAACCAGAAGCAATGCGCCCGCCGAGCCGATCACGATGGGCAACCGCATTTGGCGGTCGGCGAAATGCTCGTGGACACCCAAATAGAAAAGGCCCATGAAAGCGACCACCAGCAATGCGATGAGGGCCGCGACCATCAGCACCGTGGAAAAACCCACCACGCCCAAGGCAAAGTAAACCAGCACGCAAGCCAGATACAGCAAGCACAGCAGGACCGGCACCATCCGCGTGCGGGGGCGGTCCATGCGCCGCCGCAGCATCAAGGCAACCCCCAGCTCCGATTGGGGTGAATGCGTGGAGGGCTCGAGCTCGTGCAACTCTTCGCTCATTGGAAACGCATCCGTATTTTCAAAGCGCATGCGCCGGCGGGCACGTAACGTGTCCCATAAATCCCTAAAACCCATGGAAGTGTTTCCTTACGATCGAACCGATGCTCGCGCCTTGACCAGTGATAAGCAAAATTTCATTGCCAATATTACATATTGGTTCATTCAGGACAATAGTCGAAGCGCAATAGATAGGCTTTCTTGATGTCCCATTCAGGAAATCGAGAGTGTGGGCGGTTTAAAACGGACCTTGCATACAAGCCTTTACCCAATAAGGCAGTAAGACAGCAGCCCGTCGCACGGCAACGCGCCCCCGGCGCGGGCTCCGAGCCTAACCGGGTCGCGCGTTCTCATTTCAGCGAATGCGAACCGAATTGCGCGGTAAACACCCGTTGGCGCTTGGAAAGAACGGCAGCTTAAAGGCCAAAGGAGGTTGCTTGGTTTCCCCCGTCAGCGGTTCCAACCGGTGAGAAGCGGTCAAAAACCATATGAAAAATATATACTTCACATACGTTTCGTATAGAGGTGACCGATGGGAATCGTCAAAATTTCGGATCTGATGCATGAAAACCTGCGCGTCGCAGGCAACGCACTCAGCCGATCGATCAATGCGCAGGCCGAGCATTGGATGCGCGTCGGCATGCTCACCGAGCTGTATCCGGAGTTGAACCACCGGGAAATCTGCCAGCTGCTGATCCGCGCCGAGCTCGCCGGGGGACTGGACATCTCGGTGGCTGCCACGGCCTCCTCGGGCAAGCCCGCCCCCTCCTCGCCCGGGCAACACTGATGGCCCGCGACATTCGCATCAAGTCGGCCGAGCAGATCGCGATGGCCCGGCAGGCCGGGCAACTGGCCGCGGAGGTGCTCAGCATGGTGGCACCCCACGTCGTGCCCGGCGTGAGCACCGAAGCGCTTGACCGCATCTGCCATGACCACATCGTGAATGTCCAGGGCGCCATTCCAGCCAATGTGGGCTACCAGGGGTACCCCAAGACCATCCTGACCTCCGTCAACCAGGTGGTTTGCCATGGCATTCCCTCGGCCGACAAGATCCTGAAGCGGGGCGACATCATCAACATCGATGTCGCCGTCATCAAGGATGGCTGGTTCGGCGACACCAGCCGCATGTACTTCGTCGGTGCCCCCAGCACCTTGGCGCGGCGCCTGGTGGACACGACCTACGAAGCCCTGCGGGCAGGCATCCAGCAAGTCCGGCCCGGAGCGACGCTGGGCGATATCGGCCATGCCATCCAGTCAGTCGCCCACCGGGAGCATTTCAGCGTGGTGCGCGAATACTGCGGACACGGAATCGGTCAGGTCTATCACGAAGACCTGCAAGTGCTGCACTACGGCCGGCGCGGAGAGGGGCTGCGGCTCGAGCCGGGCATGGTGTTCACCATCGAGCCGATGCTCAACGCCGGCCAGCGGGAGACCCGGCAACTGTCCGACGGGTGGACCGTGGTGACGAAGGACCGATCCCTGTCCGCCCAGTGGGAGCACATGGTGGCGGTCACGCCCGAGGGGTACGAGGTGCTCACCGCCTGGCCCGACGGGACTGGCACCTACCCGCCGCTGGTGGCCGGCGAACGAGCCCCTTGATCCCAGGCCTGCAGCGGCTTACCTCAGGATGGGCGTGACGCCGGGCAACTCGCAGGCGTAGATCGCATTGCGCAGGGCGGCGATGACCTCATAGCGTGGAAAGCTCCTGCGCCAGGCCAGCACGATCCGGCGCACGGGTGGCGGCTGGCCGGTCTCCTGCTGGATGGGCAGGTAGCGGATCTGGCTGTCGTCGTTGCGGCGGCGTTTTTCGGCAGGATGCTCGTCATCCTTGCGCCGTTTGTAGCCCGAATGCATCTGGTCCTGCGGCACCGACAGCCGCGGCACGAGGGTGATGCCCATGCCGCGCGAGACCATGTGCTTGATGGTCTCCAGCGAGTAGCCTTCGAAGGTGTGGCTCACCCCTTCTGCGTCGCCCAGCGCTGGCGCGGCCTCGGGGCTCAAAGCCTCCAGATGTTCCCGCAAACTCTCGTCGGCCTCCAGCAGCAGCAGGGTCTCGCCCTGCAGCTCGGTCGTGGAGACGCTTTCACGCCCGGCCAGGATGTGCGAGGCAGGCACCGCGGCGATCAGGGGTTCGTCGTACAGGGCCGCCTTGGCCAGGCCGGTGGAGCGAAAGGGCTCGGCCATGATGGCGCAATCGATCTCCCCCGTGCCCAGCATTTCGATCAGCCGCTCCGTGAAGCTGCCCTTGAGAATGAGCTCCATCTGCGGCGTGCGGGCCTTGGAGTGGTGCACCAGCTCGGGCAGCAGATACGGACCGACGGTATAGGACACGCCGATCTTGATCGTGCCGGCCAGCGGGTCCTTGCCGCGCTGGGCGATTTTCTGAATGGCGGCCGCATGCTCGAGGATCCGCCGGGCTTCGTAGACGATCTCCTCGCCCACCGGCGTGACCGACACCTGTCCCGCCGTGCGCTCGAACAGCTTGAGTTCCAGTTCCTCTTCCAGCTTCTTGATGGCCATCGACAGCGAGGGCTGGGAGACATTGCAAAGGTGGGCTGCGCGGCTGAAACGCTTTTCCTGCGCAAGGGCGACGATGTACTTGAGTTCGGTGAGCGTCATTGTCTGGGGCGAAAAAGGAACGGCGACGGGGTGGCACGGTTTAACACCAATCCATGAAGCAAGTATTACGCCGATTTCATTACGCCGACTGAATACACCGATCCGGGTACCGCGCCATTGCCTGAGCCAGGACCAGGGGTGTGCCGGGGAGAGGGCCGTACCTTCCTGACCACCGCCGGTTTCCCACCGCTTCGCCGTGCGCTCACAGCGCGCTCACTGCGCCTCTGCCCCACCCTCCCAGGGGGCCTGCCATCCGCCACCCAGCGCCTGCACCAGCGTGGCGGCCGCCAGTTGGCGGTTCACCTGCAGCTGCAGCAGCGCGCGCCGTGCCGACAGCGCGGTGACCTGCGCCGTCACCACCTCGGTGTAGCTCACCTGGCCCTCGCGGTAGCGGTTCAGCAGTTGCTGCTCGGTGAGGTTGGCGGCCGACACGGCCTCCTGGCGCAGGGGCTCCTGCGCCTGCAGCGTGCGCAGCACGGTCAACTGGTCCTCCACGGCCTGGAAGGCGGTCAGCACCGTCTGGCGATAGGTGGCGGCGCGGGCGTCTCGGGCGGCCTCGGCCCCGTCCACCCGGGCGGCGATGGCGCCGCCGTCGAACACCGTCTGCGCCACCGACAGCCCCAGCGACCACAGCGCGCCGGAGGCGCTGAACAGATCGCCCACGCTGGTGCCGCTGCGGCCCAGCGAGGCCGTGAGGCTCAGGCTGGGGTAATAGGCCGAGCGCTGCACGCCGATCTGCGCATTGGCCGCGGCCACTGCGCGCTCGGCCGCGGCGATGTCGGGGCGGCGCTGCAGCAGGGTCGACGGAATGCCTGCGGGCACCTCGGGGGCCCGCATGTTCCAGGGCGCGGGTGGCAGCGTGAACGAGGCCGGTGCCACGCCCGTCAACACGGCGATGGCGTGTTCGTAGCGGGCGCGGTTTTGCTGCATGGTGGCGAGGTCCGCGCGCGCGTTGGCCAGTTGGGTGCGGGCCTGCAGTACGTCGGAGTTGGCCACCACGCCAGCGGCGTAGCGGTTCTGGGCGATCTGCAGACTGCGCTCGTAGCCCTGCACGGTGGCCTGCAGCAGGTCGATTTCGGCATCGGCTTCGCGCAGCTGGAAATAGGCCGACACCAGCGAGCCCACGGCAGACAGCCGGGCAGAAGCCAGATCGGCTTCGCTGGCCTGGGCATTGGCGCTGGCGTTGTCCACTGCACCGCCCAGGCGCCCCCACAGGTCGGGTGCCCAGTCCGCACCCAGTGCCGCCTGGGTGGTGGTACCGCGGCGGGTGGAGCCCTCGCCGCCCGCGCGCGAGCCGCTGCCCGACAGGCTGACCGAGGGCAACAGGCCGGCGCGCTGCTCGCGCACCAGCGCCTGCGCCTGGGCGTAGGCCGCCACGGCGGCAGCGATGTTCTGGTTGGACAGTTGCACCTGCGAGGCGAGGCGGTTCAGGTCGTCGTCCTGGAACAGCGTCCACCAGTCGCCGCGGTCGATCGCATCGGCGGGCGCGGCGGGCTGCCAAACCGCCCCCGCTTCCTTGAAGGCGGTGGGCAGGGGCAGTTCGGGGCGCTGGTACACGGGCGCCACGGAGCAGGCGGCCAAGGGCAGCAGCGCGCCCAGGCAGGCCACGCGCACGGCGCGGGGTGCCCAGGCAAGGGAAGGAAAAGCGGATTTCATGGTTGTTGCAGTGGAGACGCAGCGGCACCTGCAGGCGGGGCCGCGCGGCTCAGTTGGTGTTCGTTGGCGGAGCGGCGGCGCAGCTTGTCCAGCAGCACGTAGACCACCGGGGTGGTGAGCAAGGTCAGCAGTTGGCTGGCGATCAGGCCGCCGATGATGGCCACTCCCAGCGGCTGGCGCAACTCGGAGCCCTGCCCGAAGCCGATGGCCAGCGGCAAGGCGCCCAGCGCGGCCGCCAGCGTGGTCATTAGGATGGGACGAAAGCGCAGCATGCAGGCCTCACGCACCGCCTCCAGCGCCGACAGGCCCCGGGCGCGCTCGGCCTCCAGCGCGAAGTCGATGATGAGGATGGCGTTCTTCTTCACGATGCCGATCAGCAAGAAAACACCGATGAGCGCGATGATGGTGAACTGCATGTTGAACAGCAGCAGCGCCAGCACCGCCCCCACGCCGGCCGAGGGCAAGGTGGTCAGCACGGTGATGGGGTGGATCAGGCTTTCGTACAGCACGCCCAGCACAATGTAGATCACCACGATGGCCGCCAGGATCAGGAAGAACTGCTGCGACTGCGATTGCTGGAAACCGAGCGCCGTGCCCTGGAAACTGCCGCGCACGTTGGTGGGCATGGCGATGTCGGCCTCCGCCTGCTCGATGACCTGCCGCGCCTGGCTCAGCGAGGTGTTCCCGTCCAGGTTGAACGAGATCGTCGTGGCCAGTTCGCCGTCCTGGTGGTTGATGGAGGTGGGCGAGGCCCGCTCCACCACCTTGGCGATGGCGCTCAACGGAACCATGGTCGATGCCGTGTTGCTCAGCACCTGCCCCGTGGAGGCGCCGCGCTGGCCCGGATTGGCGGCCGTGCCGGTGGCCCCGGTCGGGTTGGACACCACGAAGATGTCGGCCAGCGCCGGCGGGCCCTTGGTGTATTCCGGCGCCCACTCCATGATGACCGAGTACTGGTTCAGCTCGCCGTAGATGGTCGCCACCGAGCGCTGGCCGAAGGCGTTGTAGAGCGCGCTGTCGATGGCCGATGCGCTCACGCCCAGGCGCGAGGCGCTGGCCCGGTCCACCTCCACATAGGTCTCCACGCCGTTGTCGGCCTGGTCGGTGTCCACGTCGGTCAGCAGTTCTTCCTGCTTCAGGCGCTCGGCCAGGCGCGTGGCCCACAGCCGCATGTCGGCCAGGTTGTCGCTCTTGAGGGTGTACTGGTAGGTCGAATTGCTGGAGCGCCCGCCCATGCGCAGGTCCTGCACCGGGCTCAGGAACACCTGCAGGCCGGTGATCTGCGCCAGCTGCGGCCGCAGGCGGCCGATCACGGCGTTGCTGCTGTCGGCGCGTTCACCCACGGGCTTCAGGTTCACGAACAGAAAGCCCCCGCCCGCCCGCCCGCCACCGGAAAAGCCCACCACCGTGTCCACCGCCGGATCGTTGCGGATGATGCCCACCGCCTGGCGCAGCTTGCGCGCCAGGGCGTCGGAGGAGATGCTCTGGTCGGCCCGCAAGCCGCCGTTGAGCTGGCCGTTGTCCTGCTGCGGAAAGTAGCCCTTGGGAATCTTGGTGAACAGGTACACGTTGAGCCCGATCACCGCCAGCAGCACCAGCATGACCAGCGCCTTGCTCGCCAGCGCCCAGTCCAGGCTGTGGGCGTAGCCGCGCAGCATGCCGTCGTAGCCCCGCTCGGCCCAGCGCGCGAAGCGGCCGGGGGGCTTGGCCTGGGCGGGGTCTTCCGAGCGCAGCAGCCACGCGCACATCATCGGCGTGGTGGTGAGCGAGATCACCAGCGAGATCGCCACCGCCACCGACAGCGTGACCGCGAATTCGCGAAAGAGGCGCCCCACCTGCCCGTCCATGAACAGCAGCGGGATGAACACCGCCACCAGCGACAGGCTGATCGACAGCACCGTGAAGCCCACCTCGCGCGCGCCCAGCAGCGCCGCGGCCATGCGGTCCATGCCGGCCTCGATGTGGCGGCTGGTGTTCTCCAGCACCACGATGGCATCGTCCACCACGAAGCCGGTGGCCACCGTGAGGGCCATCAGGCTGAGGTTGTTCAGGCTGAAGCCCAGAAAATACATGATGCCGAAAGTGCCCAGCAGCGACACCACCGTGGCCACCGCCGGAATGACCGTGGCGCGCGCCTTGCGCAGGAACAGGCCCACCACCAGCACCACCAGCGCGATGGAGACCATGAGCGTGAACTCGATCTCGCGCAGCGACGAGCGGATGGAATTGGTGCTGTCCGACGCCACCGATACCTGGATGTCCTGCGGCAGCTGCGCCTGCAGGTCGGGCAGCAGCGCACGCACGCCGTCCACCGTGTCGATGATGTTGGCGCCCGGCTGGCGCGTGATGAGCACGATGATGGCCGGGTCGCCGTTGAACAGGCCCAGCGTGCGCGTGTTCTCCACGCCATCGACCACGCGCGCCACGTCGCCCAGGCGCACTGCGGCGTTGTTGCGCCAGGCGATCACCAGCGAGGCGTAGTCGGACGCCTTGCGCGACGGCGAAGGCGTGTAGATCTGCAGGCGCTTGCCGTCGCCTTCGATGGCGCCCTTGGGGCGGTTGGCGTTGGAGGCCTGGATGGCTGCGCGCACGTCTTCGGTGCTGATGCCGTAGCGGTTGAGCGCGAACGGCAGCAGTTCCACGCGCACCGCGGGCAACGAGCCTCCGCCGATCTCGACCTCGCCCACGCCCGCCACCTGCGAGATGCGCTGGCTCACCACGTTGGAAACCGCGTCGTAAATCTCGCCCGGCGTGCGCGTCTTGGAGGTCAGCGTGAGGATGATGACGGGCGCATCCGCCGGATTGCGCTTGCGGTAGGTCGGGTTGCTGCGCAGCGTGGCCGGCAGGTCCACGCGCGATGCGTTGATGGCCGCCTGCACCTCGCGCGCGGCGCTGTCGATGTTGCGGCTCAGGTCGAACTGCAGGCTCACGCGGGCCGAGCCGGTCGAGCTGCTGGACGTCATTTCGTTCACCCCCGCGATCACGCCCAGCCGGCGCTCCAGCGGCGTGGCCACGCTGGTGGCCATGGTCTCGGGGCTGGCGCCCGCGAGGCTGGCCGACACCGAGATGGCCGGATAGTCCACCTGCGGCAGCGGGGCCACCGGCAGCACGAAGAACGCGGCGATGCCCGCCAGCGCCATGCCGATGGTCAGCAGCACGGTGGCGACCGGGCGCTCGACGAAGGGGCGCGACAGGTTCATGGCGTGGGCCCGGAGGGCGCCGCGCCGGACTGCGCGGGCGCGGCGGCCGTGCCCCGGCCCGTCCAGCGGCGGCCCAGCCGGTCGAAGGCCAGGTAGATCACCGGCGTGGTGAACAGCGTGAGCATCTGGCTCAGCACCAGGCCGCCGAAGATGGCCAGGCCCAGCGGCCGGCGCAGCTCGGCCCCCTCGCCCCAGCCCAGCATGAGCGGCAACGCGGCGAACAGCGCGGCCAGCGTGGTCATCAGGATCGGGCGAAAGCGCAGCAGCGCCGCCTGGTGGATGGCCTCTTGCGGGGCCATGCCTTGCTGGCGCTCGGCGTCGATGGCGAAGTCGATCATCATGATCGCGTTCTTCTTGACGATGCCGATCAGCAGGATGATGCCGATGATGCCGATCACCCCCAGGTCGTTGCCCGTCACCATGAGCATCAGCAAGGCCCCCACGCCGGCCGAGGGCAGCGTGGACAGGATGGTCAGCGGGTGGATGTAGCTCTCATACAGCACGCCCAGCACGATGTACACGCACACCATGGCCGCGAGGATGAGCCACAGCTGGCTGGACAGCGACTTTTCGTAGGCGCCCGCTGCCCCGAGGAACTGCATCGACAGCCCCGCCGGCACGCCGATCTCCTGCGCCGCCGCGCGGATGGCATCGACCGCGTTGCCCAGCGACACGCCCTCGGCCCGGTCGAAGCCCAGCGTGGCGGCCGGGTACTGCGCCACGCGGGTGACCTGCAGCGGCGCGAGCTGCTCGCGGATGGTGGCCACGGCGGACAGCGGCGTGGGCGTGCCGCCGCCCGTGCGCAGCTGCAGGGTGCCCAGCGCCTCGGGGCTGTCCAGATGCTCCTGCTGCGCCTCCAGGATCACGCGGTACTGGTTGGTCTCGGTGAAGATGGTGGAGACGATGCGTTGGCCGAACGCGCTGTAGAGCGTGTCGTCCACCGAACTGGCCGTGACCGACAGGCGTGAGGCCGTGTTGCGGTCGATGTCCACGTAGGCCGACAGGCCCTGCGCGCCCGCATCCGACGTGGCGTTGCGCACCTGGGGCACCGTGCGCAGGCGATCCACCAGCTTGTTCGTCCATTCGTTGACCTGCGCCGAATCCACCCCGCCGATCGACAGGCGGTACTCGGTGGGCCCGGTCTCGGCGTCGATGGTCAGGTCCTGCGTGGGCTGCAGGTACAGCGTCACGCCGGCCACGGCGCGCACCCGGTCGCGCAGGCGCTGCATGACGGCCTCCTGCCCGTCGCGGTCGGCCTTCAGGTTGATGAGCATGCGCCCGGCGTTCAGCATGGTGTTGTTGGCCGCGTCCACCCCGATGAAAGAGCTGAGCGACTGCACGTTCGGGTCGGCCAGGATGGCGCGGGCCGCGGCCTGCTGCAACTCGCTCATGCGGGCGTACGACACGTCCTGCGAAGCCTCCACGCGCGCCTGCAGCTGGCCCGTGTCCTGCGTGGGAAAGAGCCCTTTGGGAATCACCACGTACAGCAGCGCCGTGAGCGCCATGGTGAGCAGCGCCACCACCAGTGTGGCGCCCTGGCGGCGCAGCACCCACTGCAGCCAGATGTCATAGCGCGCGATCACGCGGTCGAAGCCGCGCTGCACTGCGCCGCCAAAGCCGCGCCGCTCGCCGTGCGGCGGCTCGGGCTTCAGCCAGCGCGCGGACATCATGGGCACGAGCGTGAGCGACACCACGGCCGAGATCAGGATGGTGAGCGCCAGGGTCACCGCGAACTCGCGGAACAGCCGCCCCACCACGTCGCTCATGAACAGCAGCGGAATCAGCACCGCGATCAGCGACACCGTGAGCGAGATGATGGTGAAGCCGATCTGCGTGGCGCCCTTGAGCGCGGCCTGGAACGGCGGCTCGCCCTCCTCGATGTAGCGGGCGATGTTCTCGATCATCACGATGGCGTCGTCCACCACGAACCCGGTGGCGATGGTGAGCGCCATCAGGCTCAGGTTGTTCAGGCTGTAGCCCAGCAGGTACATCACGCCGCAGGTGCCGATGAGCGAGATCGGCACCGCCAGGCTGGCGATCACCGTGGCGCGCAGGCTGTGCAGGAAAAAGAAGATCACCAGCACCACCATCAGCACGGCCAGCACCAGTTCCATCTCCACGTGGTGCACCGATGCGCGGATGCCGGTGGTGCGGTCCGACAGCACCTCCACCTTCAGCGAGGCGGGCAGCCCGGCCTGCAGCTCGGGCAGCTGCTTCTTGATGTTGTCCACCGTGGCGATCACGTTGGCGCCCGGCTGGCGCTGCACGTTCAGGATGATGGCCGGGGTCTCGTTGGCCCAGGCGCCCAGGCGGTTGTTCTCGGCGCTGTCCACCACGCGGGCCACGTCGGTCATGCGCACGGGCGCGCCGTTCTTCCAGGTGACGATGAGGTTCTTGTAGTCGGCCACCGTCACCAGCTGGTCGTTGGCGTTGATGCTGTAGGAGCGCTGCGGCCCGTCGAAGCTGCCCTTGGCACTGTTGGCGTTGGCCGAGGTGATGGCCGTGCGCAAGGTGTCGAGCCCGATGCCGTACGAGGCCAGCGCCTTGGTGTCGGCCTGGATGCGCACGGCCGGCCGCTGCCCGCCGGCCAGGCTGACCAAGCCCACGCCGGGCACCTGGCTCATCTTCTGCGCCAGGCGCGTGTTCACGAGGTTCTGCACCTCGGTGAGCGGCAGCGTGTCGGAGCTGACGGCCAGCGTGAGCACCGGCGCATCGGCCGGGTTCACCTTGGCGTATACCGGCGGCGCGGGCAGGTCGGTGGGCAGCAGCGACGATCCGGCGTTGATGGCGGCCTGCACCTCCTGCTCGGCCACGTCGAGCGCCAGCCCCAGGCCGAACTGCAGCGTGACGATGGACACGCCCGAGGCGCTGGTGGACGACATGCGCGCCAGCCCCGGCATCTGCCCGAACTGGCGCTCCAGCGGCGCACTCACGGTGCGGCTCATGACCTCGGGGCTGGCCCCGGGGTAGAGGGTCTGCACCTGGATGGTGGGGTAGTCCACCTCCGGCAGCGCCGACAGGGGCAGCAGCTTGAAGCCGACCAGACCGGCCAGCACGATGGCCACCATCAGCAGCGCAGTGGCGACGGGTCTTTCGATGAACGGACGCGACGGACTCATGGGTGGGGCCGGGCGGTCATCAAGGGGTCTGCGGGGCGGAGGCCCCGGGCTGGGCGCCCTCCTGCGGCGGGCGCTGGCGGCGCTCGCCTTCCGGTCCACGGCCCTCGCCACGGGGGCCGAAGCCCCGGGCCTCGCCCTCCCCGCGCGGACCCGAGGCCCGTGCGCGGCGCGGCTGGGCGCCCGCGGCGCCGCTGGCCGCGGAGGCAGGGCCGCGCGCGCCCTGCAGCTGCACGGTGGCACCGTCCTTCAAACGGTCGCCGCCTTCGGTCACCACGCGCTCGCCGGCCTTCAGGCCCTCGGTGACGGCCATCAGCCCCACCGTCGCCTGGCCACGCTTGACCTTGCGCAGCGACACCGTGCGGTCTTCGTTGATGACATAGACGAAGTCGCCATTGGCGCCCGTGCGCACCGCCGTCACCGGCACCACCACGGCCGGCACCTCGCGCAGCAGGAGCTGCACGTTCACGAACTGGTTGGGAAACAACGCACCGTTGGCGTTCTCGAACCGGGCCTTGGCCTTGACCGTGCCCGTGGTGGTGTCCACCAGATTGTCCAGCGTGGAGAACTGCCCCTTGCCCACCTCGGTGGTGCGGGTGCGGTCGAACGCCGTCACAGCCAGCGGCTGCGCGCCCTGCTGCGAGGCCTGCACGTCGGTCACGCGGTCCTGGGGCACCGAGAACTGCACGTCGATCGGCGTCATCTGCGTGATGGTGGCGATGCCCGTGGCCTCGCCGGCACTCACGTAGTTGCCGGCGTCCACCGTGCGCAGGCCGATGCGGCCGGTGGCGGGCGAGGTGACGCGAGTGTAGTCGAGGTTCAGGCGCGCGGTCTTCTCCTGGGCGAGGTCGGTCATCACCGTGCCCTGCAGCTGCTTGACCAGCGCGGCCTGCGTGTCCACATCCTGGCGCGCGATCGAGTCCTGCGACAGCAGCGTGCGGTAGCGCTCCAGGGTGATGCGGGCATTGTCGAGCTGCGCCTCATCGCGCTGGCGCGTGCCCTGCGCCTGCATCAGGGCCTGCTCGTAGGGACGCGGGTCGATCTGCGCCAGCACCTGGCCCTTCTTGACCATCTGCCCTTCGGTGAACAGCACCTGGGTGAGCACGCCCGACACCTGCGGGCGCAGGGTGACCGTGGTGACCGGCGTGACCGTCCCTAGCGCGTCGATGACCACCGGCAGCGACGCCTGCCGTGCCGTGGCCTCGCCCACCGTGACCATGGCCCGCCCACCGCCGCCGAAACCGGGCCCGCCCGGTCCTCCGGGGCCGCCAGGGCCCGCCGGTGCGCCTGGCCCCCCGGGACCGCCCGCGCCCCGCATCGCTCCCGCCGGGGCGGTGCTGCGCTGCACCAGATACCAGGCGCCGCCGCCCAGCAGGGCCACCACGGCCAGCATCAGCAGCGTGCCGAGCCAGCGCGACCGCCGCGAGGGCGACCGGTGGGCGGAAGGCGGCGGGTTGGGAACGGGCGCGTCGTGTGGTTGTGGATTCATGGAAATGGCTGGCGTGGCGTGTCGCGGAAAAGGTCCGTCCCGGGCTGCGGGCGGGGCAGCACGGGGGGCACGCCGAATCGTAGGGGCTCTGCGTACCGATTGTCTGGCTGCTGTGCGAAGAAAGGTAAATCTGTCGCCCGGCGCAGCGGTTCGCGCCGCGCGGCGGGCGGTTCGTCGCATGGCGCTGGCCGGACCGGGCGGCCGGGCGCACAGTGCGGCCATCCCTTCCCACCCCGATCCCCAAGGAGCCTCCATGCCCGCTTTCCACACCCCCGACGATCTCGCCCCCCTGGACGGCTTGGACGACCTGGACCGCCTGGCCCGCAAGCGGGCCGGCGCCAAGATGGGCTGGCTGCTGCACGCCTGCGTATACCTGTGCGTCAACCTGGCGCTGGCCGCCCTCGCCGCCTACCAGGGGCGCCACTGGGCAGTGTTTCCCGCACTGGGCTGGGGCCTGGGCCTGGCGATCCATGGCGCGGCCGTGTGGCTGGCGCTGCCGGGCGGGCGGCTGCACGCTCGCCTGCTGGAGCGCGAGCGCGCCGCCCTGCGCCAGGCCCTGCAGCGGCGCTAACCGGGCGCACGGCCGCCGCCAGGAGTGCCCCCACAATCGGCCCACCAGAAGCTTTTCCTTTCTCCAGCGCCGCCATGCAGCACTTCAGCCTTCGCCAATCCATTCGCCACGGGCTGGTGATCGCCGCGTTCTGCGCCGCCATCGCCGGCATCCAGCTCGCCTACGGCCGGGGACCGTGGGACGTGCAGCTCGTGTACTCCCTGGCCATCGGCCTGCCGAGCTGGCTGCTGATCGACATCGGCCGCCTGTGGCTCTCGCGCCATAGCCCCATCCCGTGGCCCCTGGGCTGGCGCGGCTGGGCGCTGGTCGCGGTGGGCGGCTCCATCGGCTTTCAGTTCGGCTCGGCCCTGGGCGATGCCTACCGCGAGAGCATGCATCCCGGCCTGACCCTGGCGTCGGCAGGCGGCCCCAGTTCGGCCATGGTGACGACGGTGCTGGCGTGCCTGGCGCTGTCGTTCTTCTTCTACGCCCAGGGAAAATCGCGCTTTCTGGAAGGCAAGATCGCCGAGGTCGAACGCGACGCCGCCGAGGCGCGCCTCAAACTGCTGGAGGCGCAGCTGGAGCCGCACATGATGTTCAACACCCTGTCCAACCTGCGCGTGCTGATCGCCGCCGACCCGCCCCGCGCCCAGGCCATGCTGGACCACCTGATCGACTACCTGCGCGCCACACTCGGCGCCTCGCGCGCCACGCTGCACCCGCTGGCCGACGAATTCGCCCGGCTGCGCGACTACCTGGAACTGATGTCGGTGCGCATGGGCCCGCGCCTGGCCTACACGCTCGACCTGCCCGAGGCGCTCGCCCGCGTGCCCGTGCCGCCGCTGCTGCTGCAGCCGCTGGTGGAAAACGCCATCCGCCACGGCCTGGAGCCGAAGGTGGAAGGCGGCAGCATCCACATCGCCGCCCGGCCATTGCCCGACGGCCTGCTGGAACTGCGGGTGCAGGATTCGGGCGCCGGGCTGGCCTCGGGCAGCACCGCACCGCCCGGGCCACCCGGACCAGTGCGCCAGAGCTTCGGGCTGCAGCAGGTGCGCGAGCGGCTGCACACGCTGTACGGCGAGCAAGGTACTATTAATTTGATAGCACAACGCCCTAGTGGAACATGTGCCAGGGCCGTATTTCCCTTGAATCCCCCGCTGCCATGAACCTGCCGCTCTCCCGCGCCCCCCGCGCCCTGATCGCCGAAGACGAACCGCTGCTGGCCGCCGCCCTGCGCCAGGAGCTGGCCCAGGCCTGGCCGGACCTTCAGATCGCCGCCACCGTGGGCGACGGGCTCGCGGCCGTGCAGCAGGCGCTGGACCTGCGGCCCGACGTGCTCCTGTTCGACATCCGCATGCCGGGCCAGAGCGGCCTGGAGGCAGCCGCCGAGCTGGCCGATGCCTGGCCTGCCGACACGCCCTTTCCCGCGCTGGTGTTCGTGACCGCCTACGACCAGTACGCCGTGCAGGCCTTCGAGGCCCAGGCCGTGGACTACCTGCTCAAGCCCGTGCAGCCCGAGCGGCTGCGCAAAGCCGTCCAGAAGCTGCAGTCCACCCTCGCACGGCAGGCCGCACCTGCCGCGCTGGACTTCGAGGCCACGCTGGCCCGCCTGCGCGCACTGGTGGCGCTGCCCGGGGCCGCCGCGCCGGGCGTGGCCGGGGCGGCGGCGCACCCCGCCCCGCTCACCGTCATCCAGGCCAGCAGCGGCGCGCAAATCCACCTGGTGCCGGTGACGGACGTGGTGGTTTTCGAGGCGGCCGACAAGTACGTGCGTGTGCTGACCGCCACGCAGGAGTACCTGATCCGCACGCCCCTCAAGGAACTGGCCGCCCAGCTCGACGCGAGCACCTTCTGGCAGGTGCACCGTGGCACCCTGGTGCGCGCCAGCGGCATCGCCAGTGCCGTGCGCGACGAATCGGGCCGGTTGCACCTGCGCCTGCGCGAGCGGCCCGAAACCCTGGCGGTGAGCCGGCTCTACGCCCACCGCTTCAAGGCGATGTAGCGCCCGAACGCCACGGAAGCCGAGGCGAAGCGACCCGGCAGCAAGCGCAGCCGGCCCGCCGAATCAAAAAGTCAGCGGTTGGCCGCGAGCAGCAGCCCGCCAGCGCCCATGAAGAATCCGCCCGTCGCCTTGTTCAGCCGCACCACGCCGCGCTGCGAGCGGATCACCCGGCGGATCTGCCGCCCGCCCGTGGCGTACACGGCGGTGGAGACGAACTCGGCCATCAGGTACACCGAGCCCAGCACCAGGAACTGGTGCGCCGCGGGCTGGGCGGGGTCGATGAACTGGGGAAACACCGCGGCGAACAGGATGATCGCCTTGGGATTGGTGATGCCCAGCAGGAACTCCTGCAGGATCAGCGAGCGGATCGGCACCGCAGCCGCCGAGGGCGCGGCCTCGCTGCCCTCCACCAGTTCCAGCCCGCCGAACTCCCGGCTGCGCCACGCCTTCCAGCCCAGCCAGAACAGGTAACACGCCCCCACCCATTTCACGACCGTGAAGGCCGCCTCGGAGGCCAGCAGCATCGCGCCCAGACCCACGGCGGACACCGTCAAAAAGATGGCGAACGCCGCCGCACGACCGATGGTGGCCACCAGCGCCGTGCCCACACCGGCCCGGATGCCGTTGTTCAGGCCGCAGAAATTGTTGGGGCCGGGCGTGAGCGCGATCGCCACAGCCACGGGTGCGAAAAGAAGGGCGTCCATACCAGGCTCCTGAATGGCAACGGAAGGGAAAGAAACAAGCAGGAAAAGTGCGCAGAAGGATCGCAGTGTAGGCCGGGAAGGCCCCGGCTGCGAGCCCGCGCGGCGGCGGGCGGTGCACGGCGTTGCCGGGCCCCCTCAGGGCAAATCGATGACCGCGTTCCACGGCACGCCCGCGAGCGCATCGTAGTGCGCCACCAGCACGGTGCCCGGCCCGCCCTGCGCCGCCCGCTGCGCCAGCACCTGCTGCAGGTACTGCACCGACGGGCGGTCCAGGCCGGCCACCGGCTCGTCCACCAGCACCAGCGGCGCCCCGCACGCGAAAGCGGCCGCCAAAAGCGCCTTGCGCCGCGTGCCGGTGGACAGCTGCTCCATCGCCTTGGGCAGGTGGCTCTCCAGCCCGAACCCCGCCACATGCGCCTGCAGCGCCGAGGCGTCCCACGCCGGATGGCGGCTGGCCAGCGCACCGAACCATGCCGCCGGGCTGGTGCCATCGAGCGCCGTCGCGCGCGGGTCGGCCCAGAACACCGCGCCCACCTCCTTCTCGGCCCGGTCGCTGCACACTCGCCCGCTCCGCCAGACGGTGCCGCCCTGGGGTTGCAGCTCCCCGGCCAGCAGGCGCAGCAGCGTGGTCTTGCCCGAGCCCTCGTCGCCCCGCACCAGCGTCGCGCCCGGCGCGGCATGGGCGGTGAAGCCGTCGAATACGGCCGGGCCCTGCGCGTGGGCAAAGCGCAGGCCGTCGCACAGCAAGGTGGCAGAGGGTGTCGTCGAGTCGGGCATGGCGGGGTTCACAGGAGCGAAGGGTGATCGAGGGAGCCGCCCACGTGCGTGGGCGCTGCACATTCTGTGGCAAAGCGCGGCTGAACCTGCCCGAAAATGCCCCCTGCCGCGCCGCGCCCGGCGCTTCCTTCCAAGAACCTGAAACCCCATGACCCTGCGCTACCTGGAATTCGACTACAGCGAGGACGACGAAGGCACCGGCACCTGGGATGCCATGGCCAGCGTGACCGAAGAGCACTTGCAGGCCCTGCACGCGGAGATCGCACAGGTGCTGGGCTGGGCCCACGCCACTTTCCCGAACCAGAACGGCGCCATCGAGGACGGCGCCGCCTGGGACTACGACCTGCAGGCCGTGCGGGAGGTCTCCACCGTGCAGTCCCTGGTTTTCGACGAGGCCACCTTGCGCCTCGTGTCCACCGCCGGCACGCCCGCGGCACCGCGGCATACGGTGACGCTCTCGATCAGCGGGAACGCGGCGTTCTGCGAGGAATTCCGACCGCGCTTCGGAGGCGAGTGAGCACCCGATGAAGCCGTGGGCGCGGGCCAGCGATCCCCGGCCGCCATCCCCATTGCGCATGCCGCTATCATCCCGCGGCCTGCGAAGACGGGCAGAAAAAAAGGGAGGTGAATCGTGAGCGTGGCATTCAAAGACCCGTGCGGTTCGCCATGTCACGGCATCACGAATCGAATTTCAATGACATGGAAACAATGGCTGCGGAGCGAGCCCGCAGAACCCGTGGTCAACGGGCGAATGCAATATGGACCAGGAAAGGGAATGATCAAACAGGTCTTCGAAGGCCTCGATGCTTCGCAAAAGAGGGTCCGAAAAATCGCGACCATCGACCCGATCAGGAAGAAGATCATCCTGATCCAGCCCGGGGATAAGGTGCTCTATCAATCCGGACTCAGGGAAAAGGGTGTTGCGGGTTATGTGTATGTATTTGCCCATGCCACAGCAAAAAGCATTCAGGGAATGATCCATGGCATGGAAGTGGCCGACACGATCCGGCGCAGCGGCCTCTGGCACGGAGAGCCGGTTTTGATCGACGCATGCAATGCGGGAGCCACGTCCGATGGCATCGCAAGTGAATTGGCCCAAGTGTTGCGAACGCAAGTCACGGCGCCCACGACAACCACCTGGAATTACCCGCTGGGCGGTTCTGCGGTGGGGCAAGGGGCCTTCGAGAAGCTCCCGGGCGTATTGGCGATGCTCCCCATGCCCGACCTGTTGCGTCCAGGCGTATGGCGAACCTGGGGGCCCGATGGACAACCCATTGCAACGGCCCCGACCTCTCCGCGCGATACCGGCGATCTGCTGAAAGGGGCATTGATGCAGGAAATGAGGAAGCGCCGATGATTCGCCGGTGGAAAAAATGGGGGGCAGGCACCCGAATCGCTCTGGTCCTTTCCTTGCTGGTCGGCGCCTGGACCGCGTGGTGGTGGATCGATAGCGCCGTCACCTGCGACCAGCAGGATGAATACTCGTATCACGGCTTTTGCCTGATGGAGTTGCAACGCCGCGCCGAAAGCGGCGACAACCCGGCGCAGTGGGCTTACGGCAATTACCTGGCAGGCATTCCGCCCTTCGACCAAGCCTACGAGTGGCATCTGAAAGCCATGCACGGCGCGCGCATCGGCCTGGAGTTGCGTCGCAGCATGGACGCCTACTGCGACAAGGTTTCCGGCTTCGACGCGCGCGCGGTGGAGTCCGTCATGCAGCGCGTGGTCCGCACCAGTCCCGATGCCCATTTGCGGCTGTTCCAGTTGTATCTTTCCCCGCCCCCCTGCAGCGCGTTCAGCCTGGATCAAGCCAGCGCACAGATCCCCTTGCTCACCCAATGCGCCCACCTCACCCTGGCCGAATACTTCCGGGCCGTGGAGCGGGAGCGCTACACCCTTTCGGCGGCAACGCGGGCGGCCATCCGGGGCAACCTGGATCGCTGCGAAAACGAACTCGCCCACCCCCCGCCGGAAGCCCCCACGGTGCGTGAGTTCATGCCATTGCAGCCGAATGACATCGAGGCGCTTCGGCGCAGCCTGGACAAGACTGCTCCGTGACCCGGGCCTAGTCGAAATTCGGTCACCCCGTGACGGCCAGCACCACGGCCGACTCGTCCACCGCCATCGCCACGCGTGCACGGGCCCGCAGGCCGCTCGACGGGGGCGCGAACCCCACCATGTGCACCCCGGCATCGAGCGTGGCCGAGACCTCGTCGCCTGCCGGCCCGCGCGACACGCGCGATGCCCTGGCCGGCCAGGCGTTGTCGGCAGCCGATGCCGGCAAACCGGCCTGAACGCGCACGGCCGCGGCCTTGCACAGCGCGAGCACGGGCAGGCCCGGACGCAGCGCCAGCAGCTCGGCGCTTTCTCGCGTGATGCGCGCGCGCAGCGCCAGGCCGGGCGCCGCCTCGCCCTGCAGGTGCACACGCACCAAGGGTCCCAGGAGCTCCAGCGCCCGCACGGTGCAGGGCCACTGGTTGCGCAGGCTGGTGCGCAACGCCAGCCGGGCCAGTGCCGGCGCGCCACCCGGGCCGGGCGCCAGCCGCGCGAGCACTTCGCGGCGAGCCTCCTCCAGCGCATCGGCCGCATTCAGCAATTCGAGCCCCGCCGGGGTCAAGTGCGCGCCACCACCACCGGTGCCGCCCACGGCGCGCGCCACCAGGGGCACCCCCGCCAGGTTGGTGAGCGCATCCACTGCCTGCCAGGCCGCCTTGTAGCTCACACCCACGGCCCGCGCGGCCTGCGAGATCGATCCGCCCACGCCGATCTGGCGCAGGATGTCGATGCGCCGGTCCGCCATGCCCTGGCCCAGCGCATCGGAGAGGGAAAGCCGCTTTGTCATGGGCGCATCATGCCGCGCTGTCCCGGGCCGCCCGGAAAACCCGTCGCTATACTCGACCGCTATTCATCCAAGGAATAGCGCCATGCGATTTGCCTCCCCCCTTATCCGACTGCTGGCCGCTGCCGGCATGGCCCTGGCGGGCCTGGCTTCGGCCCATGCCGGAGAGGTGCCCGTCGCCGTCGCGGCCAATTTCACGGCGCCGATGCAGAAGATCGCCGCGGCGTTCGAGCAGGCCACCGGCCACAAGGCCGTGCTGTCGTTCGGGGCCACCGGCAAGTTCTATGCGCAGATCAAGAACGGCGCACCGTTCCAGGTGCTGCTGTCCGCCGACGACACCACGCCCGCGCGGCTGGAGCAGGAGGGCCAGGCCGTGCAGGGATCGCGCTTCACCTATGCCGTGGGACGGCTGGTGCTGTGGAGCCCGCGCGAGGGCTACGTGGACGACCAGGGCCAGGTGCTCAAAACAGGCGACTTCACCTATCTGGCCGTCGCCAACCCCAAGCTCGCGCCCTATGGCCTGGCGGCCGTGCAGACGCTGGAAAAGCTCGGCCTGGGCGAGCGGCTGCAGCCGCGCTTCGTGACGGGCGAGAACATCGCGCAGACCTACCAGTTCGTGGCCACGGGCAATGCGCAGTTGGGTTTCGTGGCGCTGTCGCAGGTCATGGAAGGCGGCAAGATCGCCAAGGGCTCGGCCTGGCAGGTGCCGGAGGCGCTGCACGACCCCATCCGGCAGGATGCCGTCCTGCTCGCTACGGGCAAGGACCAGCCCGCCGCCATTGCCCTGATGAAATTCCTGCGCAGCGACGCGGCGCGCGAGGTGATCCGGGCCTACGGCTACGGGCTCTGAGCCCCTGCACGCCCCTGTCAGAGCCGCCGGACCCGACACCCTGCCGATGCCCTTTACTGCGCAGGACCTGGCCGCCATCGGCCTCACGCTGCGGCTGGCCGCGCTCACCACGCTCACGCTGCTGGTGCTGTGCACGCCACTGGCCTGGTGGCTGGCGCACACGCCGTCGCGCTGGCGCGGACCGGTCTCGGCGGTGGTGGCGCTGCCGCTGGTGCTGCCCCCCACGGTGATCGGTTTCTACCTGCTGCTCACCCTGGGGCCCAACGGCCCGGTGGGCCGCGCGATGCAGTCGATGGGCCTGGCCACCCTGCCCTTCACCTTCGCCGGTCTGCTGGTGGGATCGGTCGTGTACTCGCTGCCGTTCGCGGTGCAGCCGCTGCAGCGGGCATTCGAGGCGGTGGGAGCGCGGCCGATGGAGGCCGCCGCCACGCTGGGCGCGGGCCCGTGGGACCGCTTCTTCACCGTGGGGATGCCGCTCGCGCGGTCGGGCTTTCTCTCGGCGGGGGTGCTGAGCTTCGCGCACACGGTGGGAGAGTTCGGCGTGGTGCTCATGCTGGGCGGCAACATTCCCGGCGTGACGCGCGTGGTGTCGGTGCAGATCTACGACCACGTGGAGGCCATGGAATACCTGCAGGCCCATTGGCTGGCGGGGAGCATGGTGGTGTTTTCGTTCGTGGTGCTGCTGTTGCTGCAATGGCTGCAGCCCCCACGGCCCGGCAGGGGCGCGGCATGACGGCCGGTGCGGGAATGTTGCCCTGCACGGGCGAAGGCACCATAGAGGCCCGCCTGCGGCTGCAGCGCCCGGGCGGCTTCGCGCTGGACGTGGACCTGTCCCTTCCCGGCCGGGGCGTCACGGCGCTCTACGGTCCCTCGGGCTGCGGCAAGACGACCTGCCTGCGGGCCCTGGCGGGCCTGGAGCGGGCCCAGGGGCGCGTGGCCGTTCATGGGCAGGTGTGGCAGGACGACGCACAGCGCCTGTGGCTCCCGACCCACCAGCGGGCGCTGGGCTATGTGTTCCAGGAATCGAGCCTTTTCGCACACCTGGACGTGCGCCGCAACCTCGAGTACGGCCTGCGGCGCACGTCCCCGGCGCGCAGGAAGGTGTCGCTGGAGCAGGCCGTCGAACTGCTCGGGCTGCAACCCCTGCTGGCCCGCCAGCCAAGCACCCTGTCGGGCGGCGAACGCCAGCGGGTGGCAATGGCCCGGGCCCTGGCCGCCAGCCCCCGCGTGCTGCTGATGGACGAGCCCCTGGCCGCCCTGGACGCGCAGCGCAAGGCCGAAGTGCTGCCCTACCTGGAGCGCCTGCAGCGCGAACTGGACATTCCCGTGCTGTACGTGAGCCATGCGCAGGATGAAGTGGCCCGGCTGGCGCAGCATCTGGTGCTGCTCGGCGGCGGCCGGGTGCTGGCGAGCGGCCCCGCGCCGGCCCTCCTGGCGCGGCTGGACCTGCCGCTCGCCCAGGGCGACACAGCGGCGACCGTGGCCGAGGGCAGGGTCGACGATTACGACGCGGCGGACCAGCTCATAAACGTTCGCCTGCCCGGGGGCGGCGCATTGCTGGTGGCCACCGCCCATCCCCACCCGCCGGGCACGGCCGTGCGCTTTCGGGTGCAGGCGCGCGATGTGACGCTGGCGCTGGCCGCGCCGGTGCACAGCAGCGTCCTGAACGTGCTGCCGGCGCGGGTGGTGGCGCTGCGCGAGGAGGGGCCGGGGCTGGCCATGGTGGCGCTCGATGCCCAGGGCACGCCCCTGCTCGCCCGCGTCACCCAGCGCTCGGCACGCACCCTGGGGCTGGTTCCGGGCCTGCCGGTTTTCGCGCAGATCAAGGGCGTGGCGCTGCTCGTTTGACCCCTGCCGCGCAGGGGCGGAATGGCCCCCTGCACGCCGGAGAAGGCACTATCGGGCCATGCGTTCCCAATGCCTGCCGAATAGGCGCTGTCCTACAAACCCAAGCGCCACTCCCGCGCAGCGACGACCCCGCGGGACGTGCCCCAATGGGTTTTGTGAATCGGTTGCGCTGGCGCGCCCTGCGCCGCGGAGCGCCCACTCCCCCAAGGATCCAAGCCCGTGCCTTTGCCCCACACCGCCCTGCTGACCGCCCACGACGCCTATCTCCTTCGCGAAGGAACGCATTCACGCCTCTACCAGGCCATGGGCTGCCATCTGCGCAGCGAAGGCGGCGGCGCGGACTTTTCCGTCTGGGCACCCAACGCCGCATCGGTCTCGGTCATCGGCGACTGGAACGGCTGGAACCCCGAGGCGGATGTGCTTCACGCGCGGCCCGATGGCAGCGGCATCTGGGAGGGAGCCTCCCCCCACGCCGCGCACGGCCAAGCCTACAAATACCGCATCGTGTCGCACAACGGGGGCCGCGTGCTCGAAAAGGCCGACCCCTTCGCCGTGTGTGCCGAATTGCCGCCCAACACCGCATCGCGCATCTGGTCGCTCGACTACGAATGGGGCGACAGCGACTGGATGGCATCGCGCGGGCCGCGCAACGCGCTGGATGCGCCGATGTCCATCTACGAGATGCACCCCGGTTCCTGGCGCCGCCGAAACGGCCAGTTCATGAACTACCGCGAACTGGCCCATGAACTGGCGGACTACGTGACGTCCCTGGGCTTCACGCACGTGGAGCTGATGCCCATCACCGAACACCCGTTCTACGGCTCCTGGGGCTACCAGACCACCGGCTACTTCGCGCCCACCTCGCGCTACGGCACCCCGCAGGACTTCATGTACTTCGTGGACCACCTGCACCAGCGCGGCATCGGCGTGCTGCTGGACTGGGTGCCCTCCCACTTTCCGGTGGACGCCCACGGGCTGGCGGAGTTCGATGGCACCCACCTGTACGAGCATTCGGACCCGCGCCAGGGTTTCCACCCCGAATGGAGCTCGGCCATCTTCAATTACGGCCGGCACGAGGTGCGCAGCTTTCTCATCTCCTCCGGCCTGTTCTGGCTCGACAAGTACCACCTGGACGGGCTGCGCGTGGATGCGGTCGCGTCCATGCTCTACCTGGACTACGCCCGCAAGGACGGCGAGTGGATACCCAACCGCCACGGCGGCCGCGAGAACCTGGAAGCCATCGAGTTCATGCGACTGCTGAACCGCGCGGTCTATCGCGACCACCCGGACACGGTCAGCATCGCGGAGGAATCCACCGCATGGCCGATGGTCTCGCGGCCCGTGGAGATGAACGGCCTGGGCTTCGGCATGAAGTGGAACATGGGCTGGATGCACGACACGCTGGCCTACCTGAAGGAAGACCCGGTCAACCGTCGATACCACCACCACAAGCTCACGTTCTCGCTGGTGTATGCCTTCAACGAGAACTTCGTGCTGCCGCTCTCGCACGACGAAGTGGTGTACGGCAAGGGCTCGCTGATCAACAAGATGCCCGGCGACGAATGGCAGCAGTTCGCCAACCTGCGCGCGCTGTTCGGCCTGATGTGGTCGCACCCGGGCAAGAAGCTGCTCTTCATGGGCGGCGAGTTCGGCCAGCGCCGCGAGTGGACACATGAAGGCGAACTCGAATGGTGGGTGTGCGACAGCCCGTTGCACGGTGGCGTGCAGCGCCTGATCCGCGAACTCAACCGCGTCTATCGCAGCGAGCCCGCTCTGCATGAAGTGGACTTTTCGGCGGAGGGTTTTCAATGGGTGGAGGCCGACGACGCTGGGCAGAGCGTGATCGCTTTCCTGCGCAAGCCCAGCCATCGGGCGGCGCAGGAAGACGGCGCCGGTCCGGTGCTGGTGGTCTGCAACCTCACGCCCGTGCCGCGCACCAACTACTTGGTGGGCGTGCCGTCCTCCGGCTACTGGCAGGAGTTGCTCAACAGCGATGCGCGCGAGTTCGGCGGCGCCGGCTGGGGCAACCTGGGCGGCGTGGAGGCCGCGCCTGTGCGGTCGCACCAGTGGGAACAATCGCTGTGCCTCACGCTGCCGCCGCTCTCCACCCTCATCTTCCGACAGGAGCCTGTGCGCCATGCCAAAGCCTGACACCCTGCCCTCTTCTTTCCGCCCTGCGGCCAATGCCTCTCCGGCGTCGCCAGCGAGCCCGTCCACCCTGGTGACCCCGGTCGGCGGCGCAGACGGCCGCGTGCGCGCCGTGGTCGAAGCCGTGCTGCCCTGCGTGGATGGCGGTCGCTTTGCCGCCAAGCGCGTGGCCGGCGAACCGGCCCGCATCACCGCGCACTGCTTCACCGACGGCCACGACGTCTTGCGCGTGGCGCTGCAGTGGTGGCGCGATCGGGATGGCAACGCCACTGCGGCCCCCGCAGACGCCACCGAAGTGGCCATGGAGGCCAGCGGCAACGACGAATGGGTGGCCGACTTCACGCCGCCCGAGCCGGGCCTGTACCGTTACACCGTGTCCGCCTGGGTGGACCCGTTCGAATCCTGGCGCCGGGAACTCGAACGCCGCGTGGACCCGCAGGACATCCGCATCGCCGCGCGCGTGGGCGCGGCGGAAGCCCTGGCGGCCGCCCAGCGTGCCAGCGCCGCCCAGGACCGCAGCGACCTGAGCGATTGGGCCCAGGCCCTGGAACGCGGCGCCCAGGCCGAGGGCGATGCAGAAATGCTCAAGGCCCTGGCGTTGGACGAAGCCGCCGCCGCGGCGATGCGCCGCCACCCTGATCGCCGCCTCGAGGTACGCTACCCCGACGCCCTGCCGCTGCGGGCCGACCGCGAGCGGGCCTGTTACAGCACCTGGTACGAGCTGTTCCCCCGCTCCGCCGCACCCACCGCGGGCGTGCACGGCACGTTCCGTGACGTCGAGGCGCGGCTGGCCGATATCGCGGCCATGGGCTTTGACGTGCTGTATTTCCCGCCCATCCATCCCATCGGGCGGGAGCAGCGCAAGGGCAAGAACAATGCCCTGGCCGCGGGGCCCGACGACGTGGGCAGCCCTTGGGCCATCGGCGCGAAGGAGGGTGGGCACAAGGCCATCCTGCCAGAGCTGGGCACCGTGCAGGACTTTCGCCGTCTGGTCGTGGCCGCCAAGGAGCAGGGCCTGGAAGTGGCGCTGGACATCGCCTTCCAATGCGCACCGGACCACCCCTACGTGAAGGAACACCCCGACTGGTTCCGCTGGCGCCCCGACGGCACGGTGCAGTACGCCGAGAACCCGCCCAAGAAATACCAGGACATCTATCCCTTCAACTTCGAATGCGACGACTGGCGCGGCCTGTGGAGCGAACTCAAAAGCGTGTTCGAGCACTGGATCGGCGAGGGCGTGCGCATCTTCCGGGTGGACAACCCGCACACCAAGGCCTTTCCGTTCTGGGAATGGGTGATCGCCGAGATCCAGCGCGACCACCCGGACACGATCTTCCTGGCCGAAGCCTTCACTCGGCCCAAGGTGATGCACGGGCTGGCCAAGCGGGGCTTCACCCAGTCGTACACCTACTTCACGTGGCGCAACACCAAGCACGAGCTGACGGAGTACTTCACCGAGCTGTCCACCGGACCGGGCCGCGAGTATTTCCGGTCCAACGCCTGGCCCAACACGCCGGACATCCTGCACGAGCACCTGCAGGGCGGCGAGCCGGCCGTCTTCATGGCACGGCTGGTGCTGGCCGCCACGCTGGCCGCCAACTACGGCATCTACGGCCCGGCCTATGAACTGCTGGAGCACCTGCCGCGCGGGCCGGGCAGCGAGGAATACCTCGACTCCGAAAAGTATCAGCTGCGCCACTGGGACCTGGAGCGCCCCGGCAACCTGCGCGCCTTCATCACCCGCGTGAACCAGATCCGGCGCGAGAACCCGGCCCTGCATGCGGACCACAGGCTGCGCTTCCTGCATGTGGACAACGACCAGTTGCTGGCTTACATGAAGCACTCCCCCGACGGCCAGAACATCGTGGTCACCGTGGTCAACCTGGACCCGCACCACCCGCAGTCGGGCTGGCTGCGGCTGTCGGCGACGGACATCGCAGCCACCGACCCCTCCACGTCCGACATGCCGGCCTCGCAGCCCGCACCCCTGCCCACCGACTGGCAGATGCACGACCTGCTGAGCCAGCAGCGATTCGTCTGGCAGGGCGATGCGCACTACGTGCTGCTGGATCCGCACCGCTCGCCCGCCCACGTGTTCGTCGTGCGCCGGCGCGTCGGCCGCCACGACGACTTCGACCATTTTGAATAAAAAGAAGAGCCGCCCATGAACGCACCTTTGGTCCATCCCCTGCCCGAGCCGGAGCCAGCCGTCACCCCCGAAAACACGGAGATCGACACCAGCGACGATCCCCAGTGGTACCGGGACGCGGTCATCTACCAACTCAACGTCAAGGCCTTCTTCGACACCAACGGCGATGGGGTGGGCGACTTCAAGGGCGTGACCGCCAAGCTCGACTACGTGAAGGACCTCGGGGTCAACACGATCTGGCTGATGCCGTTCTACCCATCGCCGCTGCGCGACGACGGCTACGACATCTCTGAGTACGAAGACGTCCACCCGCAGTACGGCACGCTGGACGACTTCCGCGAGATGCTGGATGCGGCCCACCAGCGCGGCCTGCGCGTGATCACCGAGCTGGTCATCAACCACACCTCCGCCGAGCACCCCTGGTTCCAGCGTGCGCGCACCGCGCCGCCCGGCTCGCCCGAGCGCGACTTCTACGTGTGGAGCGACACCGACCAGATCTACCAGGGCACGCGCATCATCTTCACCGACACCGAGACGTCGAACTGGGCCTGGGACCCGGTGGCCAAGGCCTATTACTGGCACCGGTTCTTCAGCCACCAGCCGGACCTGAACTTCGACAACCCGCTGGTGATGGAGGCCGTGCTCAAGACCATGCGCTTCTGGCTCGACATGGGCGTGGACGGCTTCCGGCTGGACGCGATCCCCTACCTGATCGAGCGCGACGGCACCAGCAACGAGAACCTGCCCGAGACGCACGCGGTGATCAAGCGGCTGCGCGCCGCGATCGATGCCGAATACAAGAACCGCTTCCTGCTGGCCGAGGCCAACATGTGGCCAGAGGACGTGCGCGAGTATTTCGGCGATGGCGACGAATGCCACATGGCCTACCACTTCCCGCTGATGCCGCGCATGTACATGGCCATCGCCCAGGAAGACCGCCACCCCATAGTCGAGATCCTGCAGCAGACGCCCGACATTCCCGACGGCTGCCAGTGGGCGATCTTCCTGCGCAACCACGACGAGTTGACGCTGGAGATGGTGACCAGCAAGGAACGCGACTACATGTACACCATGTACGCCGCCGACATGCGCGCGCGCATCAACCTCGGCATCCGCCGCCGCCTGGCGCCGCTGATGGAAAACGACATCGACCGCGTGAAGCTCATGAACGGCATGCTGCTGTCCATGCCCGGCTCGCCCATCATCTATTACGGCGACGAGATCGGCATGGGCGACAACGTGTTCGTGGGCGACCGCAACGGCGTGCGCACGCCGATGCAGTGGAACCCCGACCGCAACGCCGGCTTCTCGCGCGCAGACCCGCAGCGGCTGTATCTGCAGCCCATCATGGATGCCGTGTACGGCTACGAGGCGCTGAACGTCGAGGCCCAGGCCAGCGACCAAAGCTCGCTGCTCAACTGGACCCGGCGCATGCTGGCCGTGCGCAAGACCAGCCGGGCCTTCGGGCGTGGCCGGCGCATCTTCCTAAAGCCGGGCAACCGCAAGATCCTCGCCTACATCAGCGAACACGGCGACGACGTGATCCTGACCGTGTTCAACCTGTCTCGCGCCGCCCAGCCGGTGGAGCTGGACCTGTCGACCTACAAGGGACGCGCGCCGCTGGAAATGCTGGGCCGCGTCACCTTCCCGCCCATCGGCGACCTGCCCTACCTGCTCACGCTGCACTCCTACGGGTTCTACTGGTTCCGCCTGTCCACCGAGGCGCAGGTGCCGTCCTGGCACCAAGACGGGCTCGACCTGCAGGAGCGCCCGGTGCTGGTGCTGTTCGACGGCTGGACCAGCTTCTTCCGCGAAAACGTGATGCCCTGGCGCATCGGCATGGCCGAACGCATGCGCGTGCAATTCGAGTCCGACACGCTGCCGCGCTACATCGAACTGCAGCGCTGGTACGCCGGCAAGGGCACGGCCATCGAGCGCGCCCGCATCCAGGACCACACCGTGTGGAAGACCGATGGCGGCTACGAATGGATGCTGCCGATCCTGAATGTCGAGGCCCCGTCCGCGCCACCCGCCTCGTACTTCGTTCCCCTGGCCCTGGCCTGGGAAGAAGGCGATGAAGAGCGCATGCGCCGGCTCTCGCCCGGCGGCGTGGCCCGCGTGCGCCAGCAGGCCAACGTGGGCGTGATGGGCGACGCGTTCCACGACGAGGCCTTCTGCCGCGCCGTGGTGCGAGCCATCGGTGCCAACGAGCAGTTGGGAACCGACCGCGGCGGCACGCTGCGTTTTCGCAGCACCGTGGCCTTCGCCGGAATGGCGCAGGGGCTGGACGACCTCACCGTGGGGCGCCCGGGCGCGCAGAGCAGCAACACCGTCGTCACCCTGGGCGAAAAGCTGTTCCTCAAGGGCTACCGGCACGTGCGCAACGGGGTCAATCCCGAGTTGGAGGTGGGCCGCTTCCTGACCGAGGCCGCGCGCTTCGAGCATTGCGTGCCGGTGGGCGGCGCGGTCGAGTACGTCGCGGGCGACGGCACGACCATGACGCTGGCCCTGGTGCAGTCCTACGTGTCCAACCAGGGCGACGGCTGGGAATACACCCTGGGCTACCTGGAGCGGTTTCTGGAAGACACGCGCATCGCCTCGGGCGCCACAGCGGACGTGCATGGAGGCTTCCTCGCGCTGGTGCGAACCCTCGGCCGCCGCACCGCCGGCCTGCACCGGGCACTCGCGCTGCGCACCGGCAACCCGGCGTTCGATCCGGAGCCGGCCACCGCGCAGGACGTTCAGGCCTTCCATGAGCGCGCCCTGGCCGAGGCGGCCGACACGCTGGCGCTGCTGGAGCAACGCATGGCCGATCTGCCCCCCGCCGCGCGCACCGATGCCCAGGCCCTGCTGGCCCGGCGCGCCACCCTCATGGACCGCATCGGCCAGGGTACCGGCGTGACCCCGTCCGGCCACAAGACGCGCTACCACGGCGACTACCACCTGGGCCAGGTGCTGGTGACCGACAACGACTTCGTCATCATCGACTTCGAGGGCGAACCCGGCCGCACCTTCGAGCAGCGTCGCGCCAAGAGCTCGCCCCTGCGCGACGTGGCCGGCATGCTGCGCTCGTTCAACTACGCCCGTTGGGCCGCGCTCAAGCGCATGACCCAGTCCACCGAGGAGATGCTGCGCCTGGACGAAGCGGCCCAGCAATGGGAGCGCGAGGCGCGCGCCGCGTTTCTCGAAGCCTATGCCGCCGAGGCCAGTGCCCCGGCCACCCAGCACCCGGGCACCCACCTGGAGGTGGCCCCCGTGCCGGACGGCGCCATCGTGGCGCTGTTCGAGATCGAGAAGGCGCTGTACGAGCTGCGCTACGAACTCGGCAACCGCGTCGATTGGGCGCAGGTGCCGCTGCAGGGGCTGCTGGCGCTCATCGGCGCCGCGGCCTCGCCCTCGCCCGCCCCTGCGGCACCGTAGGCGCCCGTCACCCGGCCCGCCAACGACCGTCCACGTTCACCCGATCAATTGAGGGCACCCTCCATGGAAAATTTCAGCATTCATCTGGAACCGGCCCGCGCCATGCTGCTGCAGGTCAGCGCATTCCTGCCGCGGCTTCTCATCGCCCTGCTCGTCGTCGCAGCCGGCTGGCTGGTGGCCAAGGCGGCGCGCTTCGCCGTGACCCGCGGGCTGCGCGCGATCAACTTCCAGGTGCTCACGCAGCGCGCCGGGCTCGACGGCTTTCTGAAGCAAGGCGGCGTGCAGGGCGACACCACCAGCATCTTCGGCATCCTGGTCTATTGGCTGGTCATCCTCGCCTCGCTGCTCATCGCCTTCAACGGCCTGGGCCTGAGCTACGTGACCGCGCTGCTCAGCCGCGTGGTGTGGTTCGTGCCCAACCTGTTCATCGCGCTCATCATCCTCGCGCTGGGGGCGTACTTCGGCCGCTTCGTCGGGGAGATGGTGGCCGCGCAGGGCCGCCGTAGCGGCCTGAAGGAAACCGTGCTGCTGGGCAAGCTGGCGCAGTACGCGATCGTGGCCTTCGTCGTGCTGATCGCGCTCGACCACCTGCGCATCGGCGGCGACATCGTGCGCCAGAGTTTCCTCATCGTGCTGGGCGGCGCGGTGTTCGCCCTGGCGCTGGCCTTCGGCTTAGGGGGCAAGGACCGCGCGGCCGAGTGCATCGAGCACTGGTGGCCACGCAAACGCGGCCCGGGCGACGGCCCCGCGGGCGACGACCAGCGCATTCCATGACACCGGCCCGGCCGCGTCAACGGCGCTGCCCACCAGGCTGCTGAGACGGTACGTTCCACGCCCCCTGGGCACCCCACCCCCGCGCTGTGCCGCGGGGTTTTTTTGCCCTGCTTGTCATGGCGCGGTGCGCAGGGCCAAGCCGCACGGGAAAACCCCACCCCCCAGCGTCAGGCTTTTTTCAGCAGCCCGGGAGTACGATCGGCGCCACTGCCGGCCCTGCGTCCACACGCAGCGGCCGGGCCGCCGTATTTCAATAATTCCCCAAGTTCTCCAGGAGACAAACCGTGTCAGGACTCCTCAAATTGGCCATGGGCATGGACTGGATTTCCACCAAGCTCAGCAAGGTGGCCGGATGGGCCGTGCTCGCCGCCGCTCTGATTTCCGCCACCAACGCGATCATCCGCTACGGCCTGGACATGAGTTCCAACGCCTGGCTCGAGATCCAGTGGTACCTCTTCGCCACCACCGTGATGCTGGGCGCGCCGCTGGTGCTCAAGCTCAACGAGCACGTGCGCGTGGACATCATCTACGGCCGGCTGCGCGGCAAGAAGCCCGTGCTGGTGGACCTGTTCGGCCTGATCGTCTTCCTGCTGCCGGTGATGGGCCTGCTCACCTGGCTGACGGCGCCGTTCTTCTGGCACATGCTGGTGTCGGGCGAGATGTCCGGCAACATCGGCGGCCTGATCCGCTGGCCCGCCGCGCTGCTGATGCCCCTGGGCTTCGGCGCGATGTTCCTGCAAGGCGTGGCCGAGATCATCAAGCGCGTGGCCTACCTGCGCGGCGACATCCAGATGAACACGCACTACGAGAAGCCGGTGCAGTAAGCACCCGCCCGCCCCTGCCCCACCGACTTCTCTCAGGACGACACCAGAATGCACATGGAAAACTTTGCCCCGATCATGTTCGCGGGGCTGATCGTGATCATGCTGATCGGGTTCCCGGTCGCGTTTTCGCTCGCGGCCCTGGGCCTGTTCAGCGGCTTCTTCGCCATCGAGATGGGCTGGTTCCCGGCCAACTTCATGGCCAACCTGCCGATCAACATGTTCGGCATCCTGTCCAACGACCTGCTGCTGGCCATTCCGTTCTTCACGCTCATGGGCGCGGTGCTCGAGAAATGCGGCCTGGCCGAGGACATGCTCGACTCCATGGGCCAGCTGTTCGGCCCGGTGCGCGGCGGGCTGGGCTACTCGGTCATCATCGTGGGCTTCATCCTCGGGGCCATCACCGGCACCGTGGCCGGCCAGGTGATCGCCATGGCCATGATCTCGCTGCCGGTCATGATGCGCTACGGCTACAACATGCGCTACTCCACCGGCGTGCTGGCGGCCTCGGGCACCATCACGCAGCTGGTGCCGCCCTCGCTGGTGCTGATCGTCATGGCCGACCAGCTCGGCCGCTCGGTGGGTGACATGTACAAGGGCGCCTGGGGCCCCGCCATCCTGCAGGTGCTGATCTTCGCCATCTACACCTTCCTGCTGGGTCGCTTCCGCCCCGAGTACGTGCCCGGCCTGCCCAAGACGGCGCGCACGCTGCACGGCTGGGCCCTGTGGGGCAAGTGCCTGCGCGGCATCATCCCCTCGGCCATCCTGATCTTCGCGGTGCTGGGCTCCATGGGCGGCCTGCCCTTCATGGACCACGCCATCGCCACGCCGACCGAGGCCGGCGCCATGGGCGCGGTGGGCTCGCTGATCCTGGCGGCCATCCACAAGCGGCTCACGTGGCAGCTCATCAAGGAAGCGATGGACGGCACCATGCGGCTCACGGCCATGGTGGTGTTCATCCTGATCGGCTCGCGGGTGTTCTCGCTGGTGTTCCAGGGCGTGGATGGCGCCATCTGGATCGAGCACCTGCTGAGCGACCTGCCGGGCGGCCAGATCGGCTTCCTGATCGTGGTGAACATCTTCATCTTCTTCCTGGCGTTCTTCCTCGACTTCTTCGAGATCGCCTTCATCATCCTGCCGCTGCTGGGCCCCGTGGCGCACAAGCTGGGCATCGACCTGGTGTGGTTCGGCGTGCTGCTGTGCGTGAACATGCAGACGAGCTTCATGCACCCGCCCTTCGGCTTCGCGCTGTTCTACCTGCGCGGCATCTCGGACACACTGTTCAAGGAAAAACGCATCGACAGACCGGTCAAGTCCAGCGACATCTACCTGGGCTCCATCCCCTGGGTGATCATGCAGCTGATCCTGGTGGCGATCGTGATCTTCTTCCCGCAGACGGTGACCGTCTTCCTGGACAAGGAGCAGGTGGTCGACCTGGACAAGGTGCAGCTCGAGATGCCGGCCGACTCGTCCGCCGAGCCCACCATCAACATGGATGATCCGTTCGGCACCGGAGAAAAGCCCGCAGCGGGCAGCTCCGCCCCGGCCGCCGAACCCGGTGCCGAGCCCGCCATGCCGGTGCCCGAGCCAGCACCGGACGCCGCACCCGCCGAAGGCGCGGCCAGCACGCCGCAATGACGGGCAACTCCCCGAACGTGCCCCCTGCGGATGCAAAGGACGCACCGGGCGGTCCCCAGGGCGCCTGGCTGGAAAGCGCCGCCTACCCGCCCGCGGTGCGCGGGCTGGCCGTGGCCATCGTCGTGGCGCTCGCCGCGTTCGCGGCCTGGTCCGTGCCCGCGCTGCACGGCGCGCAGTGGTCCTTCACCAGCTTGGCCACCTTCTGCCTGGCCGGGGTGCTGATCGCCTGGGTGGGCTGGTGGATGGTGTTCAGCCGCACGCGCTTCACGGGCGACGCCCTGCTGCAATCGTGGCTGTGGGACAAGAAGGTGCACATCCGCGAAGTGGCCACCTTCAAGATCGTGCACTGGCCCTGGCTGAGCGGCATCGTCGCGCCCCGCATGCTCGTGCGCCGGCGCAACGGCAGCATCGCCTGGGTGCATTCGGCCGACCCGGCCTTGTTGGTGGCCTTCGGCGAGGCGGTGGTGCGGCAAGGCAGCGACAAGGCCCTGGCGGCCACCCCGCCCGCGTGAACCCCTGCCCGCCCCCAACGGCCCACGGTCGCCGATAGACCGCTCGAGAAAGCCCCCAGCAAAAAGCCCCGCCCGGTTGCCCGGCGGGGCTTTTTCACTTCGGCCAGGGCGTTGCAGCCCCGGCAGCACTCACAGCTTTTGCTGCTGCATGAAGCGGTCGAACGTGCCTTCGGTGAAGCGGAACCAGGCGTTCTGGTCGGCCAGGAACTTGGAGTAGTCGGGGTAGATTTTCTTCCACTCGGGGTTGCTGTTGTTCAGGTCCGAGTAGATCTGCTGGGCCGACTTGAAGGCCGCGTTCATCACGTCCTGCGTGAAGGGGCGCAGCTTGGTGCCGGAGCCCACCAGTTGCTTGATGGCCACGGGGTTGCGGGCATCGTACTTGGCCAGCATGGTCACGTGGGCGTGCGAGGCGGCTGCTTCCACCACAGCCTTGTATTCAGCCGGCAGACCTTCCCAGGCCTTGGTGTTGATGTAGAAGTCCAGCTGCGGGCCGCCTTCCCACCAGCCGGGGTAGTAGTAGAACGGCGCGACCTTGTTGAAGCCCAGCTTCTGGTCGTCATACGGTCCCACCCACTCCAGCGCGTCGATCGTGCCCTTTTCCAGCGCGGGGTACAGGTCGGCACCAGGGATGGACTGGGGGATCACGCCGAACGGCTCCAGCACCTTGCCCGCGAACGGGTTGGTGCGGAACTTCAGGCCCTTCAGGTCGGCGACCGACTTGATTTCCTTGCGGAACCAGCCGCCCATCTGCGCGCCGGTGTTGCCGCCCGGCAGGTTGATGATGTTGTACTTGGCGTAGAACTCGCGCATCAGCTTCAGGCCGTTGCCCTCGTACATCCATGCGTTCATCTGGCGTGCGTTCAGGCCGAACGGCACGGCGCAGCCCAGGCAGAACGTCGGGTCCTTGCCGTAGAAATAGTAGGGGGCCGTGTGGGCCATTTCGACGGAGGCGCTCTGCACGCCGTCCACCACGCCGAAGGCGGGCATCAGCTCGCCGCCGGCATGCACCGAGATCTGGAACTTGCCGCCCGTGGCTTCGCTGACCTTCTTGGAGAACACCTCCGCCGTTCCGTAGATGGTGTCGAGCGACTTGGGGAAGCTCGAAGCGAGGCGCCAGCGGATGTTGGCCTGCGCATGCACGGCAGGGGCCGCGCCCGCGGCCAGCACGCCGACGATGCCGGCGTGCTTGATGATTGAACGACGATCCATGAGGATTGATCTCCGAGATATTGTTGGCAGAACCCGGCGCTGGTGGGCACCGTGCGCCCAGGGCAAGAAACCGTGTGGGCCGAGGACGATTGTAGGAACATGCCCCCAGGGGGTTTTGCGGGTTTTCCCGTGAAAGAACCCACCCGTTTCGCCCATTCAGGGTTCTGCAAGCATCGGGCGCGCGCCCTTCGCGGCGATCGACAGCGGGCGCCTCGGGGCCAGGGCATCAGCGCCGGTGCCGCGCCTGCGAAGGTCCACCCACCCCGGGCCGTCTCGGAACGGGTCCGGCGGTCTCAGGCCGCAGCGGACGGTGCCACGAACCGCGCACGCACGGCCCGCTCGATGCCTGCCGCATCCAGCCCCTGCAGGGCCAGCAGCCTGGCGGGGTCGCCATGCTCGATGAAGGCATCGGGCAAGCCCAGTTGCAGCAACGGCCGCACCACGCCCGCGGCGTTGAGGGCCTCACACACGGCACTGCCCGCGCCGCCCAGCGTGGTGCCTTCCTCCAGGGTCACCAGGGCATCGTGGTTCGCGGCCACTTCCAGCAGCAAGGCCGTGTCGATGGGCTTGGCCCAGCGCATGTTGACCACCGTGGCGTCCAGCGCCTCGCCCGCCTGCAGCGCGGGGTACAGCAGCGTACCGAAGGCCAGGATGGCAACGCGCCGGCCCTGCGGCGCCGTGCCCGTGCGGCGCACCTCGCCCTTGCCGAACGGCAACCCTTCCAGGCTGGCCAGGGGCACCACGCCCGCACCGCTGCCGCGCGGGTAGCGCACGGCCACGGGGTGGTCCTGCTCGAAGGCGGTGGTCAGCAACTGGCGGCACTCGCGCTCGTCGGCGGGACAGGCCATGCTCATGTTGGGAATGCAGCGCACGAACGGAATGTCGTAGGCGCCGGCATGCGTGGCGCCATCGGCGCCGACCAGGCCCGCGCGGTCGAGCGCGAACACCACGGGCAGGTTCTGCAGGGCCACGTCGTGGATCAACTGGTCGTAGGCGCGCTGCAGGAAGGTCGAGTAGATCGCCACCACGGGCTTGACGCCCTCGCAGGCCATGCCGGCGGCGAACGTCACCGCGTGCTGCTCGGCGATGCCCACGTCGTAGTAGCGGCCAGGGAAGCGCTTTTCGAACTCCACCAGCCCCGAGCCTTCGCGCATGGCGGGCGTTATGCCCACCAGCCGCTCGTCCTTGGCCGCCATGTCGCACAGCCACTGGCCGAAGACCTGGGTGAAGGTCTGCTTCGGGGGCGTGGCGGGCTGCGTCAGGCCCACGCGGGGGTCGAACTTGCCGGGGCCGTGATAGGCCACCGGATCGGCCTCGGCCAGCTTGTAGCCCTGGCCCTTCTTGGTAACGACGTGCAGGAACTGCGGGCCCTTCAGGCCCTTGATGTTTTCCAGCGTGGGAATGAGCGAGTCGAGGTCGTGCCCGTCGATGGGGCCGATGTAGTTGAAGCCGAACTTCTCGAACAGCGTGGCCGGCACCACCATGCCCTTGGCCTGCTGCTCCAGCCGCTTGGCGAACTCCAGCAGCGGCGGCACGGGCTTGAGCACGGTCTTGCCCACGTTCTTGGCGGCGGCGTAGAAATGGCCGCTCATGAGCTGCGCCAGGTAGCGGTTCAGCGCACCCACGGGCGGGCTGATGCTCATGTCGTTGTCGTTCAGGATGACCAGCAGGTTGGCATCGGCCACGCCGGCGTTGTTCAGCGCCTCGAAGGCCATGCCCGCCGTCATGGCGCCGTCGCCGATGATGGCCACGGCATGGCGGTTCTCGCCCCGCTGCTTGGCGGCCAGCGCCATGCCGAGCGCGGCGGAGATGCTGGTGCTGGAGTGCGCCGTGCCGAAGGTGTCGTACTCGCTCTCGGCGCGCTGCGGAAAGCCCGACAGCCCGCCGAACTGGCGCAGCGTGCCCATGCGGTCGCGCCGGCCGGTCAGGATCTTGTGGGGGTAGGTCTGGTGGCCCACGTCCCACACGAGGCGGTCGCGCGGGGTGTCGAACACGGTGTGCAGCGCCACGGTCAGCTCCACCGTGCCCAGGTTGGAACTCAGGTGCCCGCCGGTCTTGGAGACGCTGTCCAGCACGAAGGCGCGCAGCTCGGTCGCCAGGTCCTTCAACTCGGCGCGCGACAGGCGGCGCAGGTCGGCCGGGTCGTTGATGGTCTGCAGCAGGGGAAAGGAATTCGTGGACATAGGCTATTTTTTGAGGAGCTGCTTGCGCCATGCAGGCAAGCGCTGCAGACCGTTCATTGTGCGGGCCGGTGCGCCGGGGCCACCGGGGAGGTCTGCGGGGATGGCGGCACAGGGCACGCAGCACGCCGCCATCATCAGTGCGAGCGGTTCACCACCATGTCGGCCAGCGCCGCCAGCGCGCGCGTGTCGGGCAGGCCGCTCGCGGCCAGCGCGGCGTGCGCCTCGACCCGCAGCTCACCGGCGTGCGCCTGGGCGCGTTCGAGCCCGAGCAGCGATACGTAGGTGGGCTTGTCGCTCGCGGCGTCCTTGCCGGCGGTCTTGCCCAGCGTGGCCGAATCGGCCGTCACGTCGAGGATGTCGTCCACCACCTGGAAGGCCAGCCCCAACGCGGCGCCGTACTGCGACAGCGCAGCCAGGGCGGCCGGCGCGGCCTGCCCGCAGGCCGCACCCATCACCACGCTGCCCTGCAGCAGCGCGCCGGTCTTGAGCCGGTGCATCTGGCGCAGTTCGGCCTCGCTCAAAGCGCGGCCCACGCTGGCCAGGTCGATGGCCTGGCCGCCGGCCATGCCGTCGGCGCCGGCGGCCTGGGCCAGCATGCGGCACAGCGTGGCCTGCATCGCGGGCGGCACCTGCGGCCCCTCCGGCGTGAGCAGGCCGAAGGCCAGCGCCTGCAGCGCATCGCCGGCCAACAGCGCGCGGGCCTCGCCGAAGCGCACGTGCACCGTGGGCTTGCCGCGGCGCAGCACGTCGTTGTCCATGCACGGCATGTCGTCGTGCACCAGGGAATAGGCGTGGATCAGCTCCACCGAGCAGGCCGCGCGCAGGGCCGCTTCGTCCAGGCCGCCGACGGCCTCCGAGGCGGCCAGCACCAGCAGGGGCCGCAGGCGCTTGCCGCCGTCGAGCACGGCGTAGCGCATGGCCTCGCCCAGGCCCGCGGGCGCATCGCTGCACACCCAGCGCGACAGGGCGTCCTCCACGCGCGCCAGTTGCGCGTGGCTCCATGCGCCGAGGTCGAACGGGGCATGAAGCGCGGTGGGCGCGGTGGATGGGCCCAGAGGGGTGGGTACTACCGCCATGGTGGGGGTCACTCCTGCGTCCATGGTTGCAGCGCTCCTTCGTCCAATACCTTGATCTGGTCCTGCACCGCTTCCAACCGGCCGCGGCAAAAGGCCAGCAGCTGCGCGCCGCGCTGGTAGCCCGCGAGCATCTGGTCCAGAGGCAGCTGGCCCGACTCGATGCGCCCCACGAGTTGCTCCAGCTCTTCCAGCGCGGCTTCGTAGCTGGCGGGTTCGGGGAGTTTCGGGGGAACGGCGGAGGCCTTGGGCATGGAACGGGGAGCGGCGAACGCGCAGGTAAAACGGGCGATTTTAGGCGCACCCTCCTTCGGGCGGGCGGCGGCGGGTGGGCGGCATGTGGAAAATGGCTGGCGCCTTGGCGACACCATCGGCGCGCAAGCCTTGCCCGGCGCGCTCAAGCATGTCCGGCCAATACACATACGGGGGGAGCGGAAATAACCCCACCGGCTACAATCCCATTCCCTTCGGGCCGGCTTGCATGCCGGTTTCTTTTTTTCCGTGTGCACTTCACGCACCCTCCCTGTGGGGAGTCTTTAGGTCAGGTCACCCATGTCTGATTTAAGTCTTCAACTGCAGCAGGCCGCAAGCCAACTACCAGTTTCAAGCTACTTTGACGAAGCGCTGTTCCAGCGCGAGCTGGAGACCATCTTCCAGCGCGGGCCCCGCTATGTGGGGCACCAGCTTTCCGTGCCCGATGCGGGCGACTACTACGCCCTGCCGCAGGAAGGCGAGGGCCGTGCGCTCGTGCGCAACGCGCAGGGCGGCGTCGAGCTGATCTCCAACGTGTGCCGCCACCGCCAGGCGGTGATGCTCAAGGGCCGTGGCACCCTGCAAGGCCACGGCAAGGGCCACGCGGGCGGCAACATCGTGTGCCCGCTGCACCGCTGGACGTATTCGCCCGGCGGCCAGTTGCTCGGCGCCCCGCACTTCGCGCAGGACCCCTGCCTGAACCTCAACAACTACGGCCTGCGCGAGTGGAACGGCCTCCTGTTCGAGGACAACGGCCGCGACATCGGCGCCGACCTGGCCGGCATGGGGCCACGCGCTGAACTGAGCTTCGACGGCTTTTCGCTCGACCGCGTGGAAATGCACGAGTGCAACTACAACTGGAAGACCTTCATCGAGGTCTACCTCGAGGACTACCACGTGGGGCCCTTCCACCCGGGCCTGGGCAACTTCGTGACCTGCGAGGACCTGAGCTGGGAGTTCCAGAAGCATTATTCGGTGCAGACGGTCGGCGTGGCCTCCACCTTCGGCAAGCCCGGCTCCGACGTCTACCGCCAATGGCACGACGTGCTGCTGCGGTACCGCGAAGGCAAGCTGCCCGAGCGCGGCGCGATCTGGCTCACCTACTACCCGCACATCATGGTGGAGTGGTATCCGCACGTGCTCACCGTCTCCACGCTGCATCCCGTCAGCCCGACGAAGACGATGAACATGGTGGAGTTCTACTACCCTGAGGAAATCACCGCCTTCGAGCGCGAGTTCGTCGAGGCCCAGCAGGCCGCCTACATGGAAACCTGCATCGAGGACGACGAGATCGGCGAGCGCATGGACGCCGGCCGCCGCGCCCTCCACGGGCGCGGCGACAACGAGGTCGGCCCCTACCAGAGCCCGATGGAAGACGGCATGCAGCACTTCCACGAGTGGTACCGCGCCGCCATGGGCGATGCGGTGCCCCCGCGCTGACGTCTATCCGATTGCTATAAAAACAATAGCTACCGCCGCATGATCCACTAGGGCATGCGGCCTTTTTCACTCCAAACCCCCTCATTCCCATGCAAGCGCTCTGGATGGTGTTGGCCGCGTTCCTCTTCGCCAGCATGGGCGTGTGCGTCAAGGTCGCGTCGGCCTACTTCAACTCCGCCGAACTGGTGTGCTACCGCGGCATCATCGGCATGGCGATCCTGTGGGCGCTGGCGCGCTCGCAGCGGGTCAAGCTGGGCACGCATTACCCGGGCATGCACGCGTGGCGGAGCCTGGTGGGGGTGGTCTCGCTGGGCTCGTGGTTCTACGCCATCGCACACCTGCCACTGGCCACCGCGATGACGCTCAACTACATGAGCAGCGTGTGGATCGCGGCGTTTCTGGTCGGCGGCGCGCTGCTGGCCTGGCGGCCCTCGAGCAGCAGCTCGCGCCCACCGCTGCAGGGCACGCTGGTGTTCACCGTGATGGTGGGCTTTGCCGGCGTGGTGATGATGCTGCGCCCCAGCCTCGACCAGCACCAGATGTTCGCCGGCCTGATCGGGTTGCTGTCGGGCCTCACCGCCGCGTTCGCCTACATGCAGGTCATGGCGCTGTCGCGCCTGGGCGAGCCCGAAACGCGCACGGTGTTCTATTTCGCCGTGGGTTCGGCGGTGGCCGGCGGCGCGGGCCTGCTGCTCACGGGCATGTCCGACTGGCCGGGCTGGCCCAGCCTGTGGCTGCTGCCCATCGGCGTGCTGGCCGCCGGCGGCCAGCTGTGCCTGACGCGGGCCTATGCCAGCGCGCGCACCTCGCGCGGCACGCTGGTGGTGGCCAACCTGCAGTATTCGGGCATCGTGTTCGCGGCGCTGTACAGCGTGCTGCTGTTCGGCGACGACATCCCCGCCATCGGCTGGGCCGGCATGGCGCTCATCGTGGTGAGCGGCATCGTGGCCACCGTGCTGCGGGCGCGCGCGGCCCCCGGGGCGCCGGCCGAAGAGCACTGAGGCCGCCGGCCCGGCGCTGCCGCAGCCGCGTGGCCCCAGGCCGCGCCCGCCCGTCAGGCCTGTCCGACGCACGGCCCCGCCGCGCCGGACCACAATAAGGGCCTGTCCGCCACCGATTGATTCAGTCCCATGCCGTACACCACCCTGATCTCCGCCGCCGAACTGCAATCCCTCATCGCCAGCGGCGCGCCGCGGATGGTCTTCGACTGCACGTTCGACCTGACGCAGCCCTCGCTGGGCGAGCAGCAATACCGCGAATCGCACATTCCCGGCGCGCTCTACGCGCACCTGGACCGCGACCTGAGCGCCAAGCACGGCGCGCCCGGCGCGGGCGGCACCATCGTCGCCACCGAGGCGGACCAGCCCGCATCGGGCGGGCGCCACCCCCTGCCCAACCGCGACCGGCTCGAAGCCTGGCTCTCGCGCATCGGCTTCACCAACGGCATGCAGGCCGTGGTGTACGACCGCAACGGCGCCAACTACTGCGGCCGCCTGTGGTGGATGCTCAAGTGGGCCGGCCACGATGCGGTGGCGGTGCTGGACGGCGGCCTGCAGGCCTGGACTGCGGCGGGCGGGGACCTCGCCAGCGGCGACGAGCCGGCACATTTCCAGTCCAACTTCAAGCTGGGCGAGCCCCTGCGCCAGCTGGCCACCGCGGCGGACGTGCAGGCCGCCCTGGGGCAGGACCGCCAGACGGTGATCGACGCCCGCGCGCCCGCCCGCTACCGCGGCGAGGTCGAGCCGCTGGACCCCGTGGCCGGGCACATTCCCGGCGCGCTGAACCGCCCGTTCTCCGAGAACCTCGGGCCGGATGGCCGCTTCAAGCCCGCCGCGCAACTGCGCGCCGAGTTCGAGGCCCTGCTCGGCGCCCGCGCGCCCGGCACGGTGGTGCACCAGTGCGGCAGCGGGGTGAGCGCCATCCCCAATGTCTTGGCCATGGAACTGGCCGGTTTCGGAAAAACCACGCTGTTTGCCGGCAGCTGGAGCGAATGGTGCAGCGCTCCTGACCGCCCCGTGGAGCGCGGCTGACCCCTGCGGGAGGGCCGGCCGTGCAGCAGGCGGCCCCCTCTCCAGGGTGGGACAGCCGCTGCGGATTTTGTAAGGCAACTTCCTACACGGGCGGTGCGCCGACCAGACACGCTGCACATCCAAACCCCGACTTAATTTTTGATTGGGCTGAATTCACAATCCATTTCAACGGATCGCGAAACCATGCAAACCGCATGAACCCCGCCAGATCGGTTAAAGGAAAAGGATTCACCATGACCTCCGAACAACTTCTCGCTGAAATCCGCGAAGCCAACCTCACCTACCTGATGTTGGCACAGACCCTGATCCGCCAGGACAAGGCGGAAGCTGTTTTCCGTCTGGGCCTGAACGAAGACGCCGCCGACATCCTCGCCTCGCTGTCGGCAGCGCAGGTGCTCAAGCTGGCCTCCCGCAACACGCTGCTGTGCAGCTTCCGGGTGGACGACAACCTGGTGTGGAGCTTGCTCACCAACCACAACACCCCGAAGAAGGTCGGCAACGAAGCGACCAACACGCTGCACGCCAACATCCTGATGGCCAGCCGCGTGTCCGAAGTGCTCTGAGCGCAGCACCCGCTGCCCTCACCGCCTCGCCCGCCTGCCGCCGCCCACCCTTCTTCGAAAGCCAGCCATGTCCGCACCCGTCAAGAGCGTCCTCAACGAATCCAAGCAGATCGAACGCGCCGCCATGCTGATCCAGATGGGTGCCCGCATGCAGGTGCTGGAGTCGGAAACCACGCTGTCCTACGAGCGCCTGATCCGGCTGTACAAGGAGATCGCCGGCAAGTCGCCTTCCAAGGGCCAGCTGCCCTTCTCGACCGACTGGTTCCTGACCTGGCAAGAGAACATCCACAGCTCGCTGTTCCTGAACATCTACGAATACCTGTCCAAGGGCGTGGACCTGGATTCGGTGGAACTGCTCACCAAGGCCTACCGGCTGTACAACGAGCAGGTCACCACCGCCGAGATCGAACCCCTGCTGTCCTTCACCCGCGCCTGGCGCCTGGTGAAGTTCGTGGACGCCGGCATGCTGACCCGCACTGCCTGCTCGCAGTGCAGCGGCCAGTTCGTCACCGAGCTGTACGAAAACGCCCGCAACTACACCTGCGGCCTGTGCAACCCGCCCGCCCGTGCCGGCAAGAGCAAGTCGGCCGGCGCGCTGATGCTGCATTGAGCCCCTGCTCCACCAGGCTTTGAGCCAAAAAGCCTTCCAGCACATATTCCACTAGGGCATTTCGCTACAAAATCAATAGCAAACCAAACATTCAAAAACCCGGCCCTGGCCGGGTTTTTTCATGGGCGCGCCGTGACGGTCGGGACGCCACCGCCCACAGCCCCCATCCGCCCACCGGCCCGTCAGCGCATCGCCAGCAGGATGCGGATGTCCGAGTCCACCGGCAGCGCGTAGTCGTAGGCCGCCATGACCGCGTTGCCCTCGGGGCTCACCAGCTTGAGGCTCACGTACACCGTCTGCGGGGTGGCCGCGTACGTGCCCACCACCACCGCCTGCGCCGCCTGGGCGCGGCTCACCTCGCGCACTTCGCGCGAGAGCAGCAGTTCGCCCTCGCCGGGCCGCATGACCAGGTTCTCGCGCAGCTTCAGCTCGGTCACGCGCACGCCGCGCTGCACCAGCCGCCCGGCGATCTGTTCGGAGCACAGGCGTCCCAGCCGGGACGACTCGTTCAGCCGGTCCAGGTGCACCAGCGTGGAGACCAGCACCGGCTGGCGCGGATCGAGCGGCGCGCCCTGCAGCAGCATGTCCGCGGCCTTCTGGTTGAATTCGAGCAGGTCGGTCTGCACGCCGCCCGCGGCCGCGCTGCCGTAGTAGAACCGCGCGCAACCCGGCAGGGCCACCGCCGCGGCGCCCGCCAGCGCGCCGGCCAGCACGGTGCGGCGCCTCATGGCACCACCCGCCACGTCTTGACCGGCGTGGCCGCCACCGCCGGCACGCGCGGCAGGTACAGCGCCACGTCGCCCTGGTCGATGGAGTAGACGTCGCTGGTGCGCGCCAGCACGCGCTCGTCCGATTCGATGGACGTGGTCACCAAAATTTCGGTGCGCGCCGTGCCGCTGGCCAGCAGCACGTCCGGCGCCGGCACGTAGGCGCCCGACGCATCGCGCACCACCGCCACGCCCTCGGACAGCCGCACCCGCGGCGGCGCGTACACACCGCCGCCCTGGTGCTGCACCACCTGCGTGGACACCGCCATGCGTACGCCGGTCGGCTGGGTCGAGACGGTGATGCCGCGGTCCACCAGGCGCGTCACCAGCAGCGAGCGAAAGCCCGCGTCGAAGCCGTCGCCCTGCGCGGGCAGCAGATAGATCGGGTACTCCCCAGGCGGCCAGTCGCGCAGCCGCACCGCCGTGCGCTCCGCCACGTCGCGGGCCAGCACGTCCCAGTGCTGCACGGCGCGCGCGGTTTTCTGCGTGGAGGGCGCGTGCAGTTCGTCGCGCGGCAGATCGGGCGCCGCACAACCGGCCAGCAGCGCGGCAACGGACAGCAGGCACCCGCCCGCCAGCCGGCGTGCAGGTGCCAGACGCCCCACGCCAGCGGATTCGCGGCCCTGCGCCGAGGCCCGGGCGGCCGGGCGTGCACGTTTTTCGAGAGATTCCATAACCGCAAATGCTAGCGGCCGCCCGCGCAAGGCATCGGCCGAACAGCGCGGCTTTTCCCCCGTTGCCAGGGGGCTTGAGGCCTCTTCACCCGGGGTTTCCCGCACGCGCCGGCCCCGCTGCTGCGGTGCTCGCCTACGCGGCGTTCGAGCGGCGTTGCGACAAAATCCGCGCATGTCCCGCCCCGCCGCCCCCCTGCCCCCCACGCCGCCCCTGGCGCGCCAACTTCCACCCACCTCCGCGACGACAGGGCAGCTTCCGGCCGGCGACCCGCCCGACCACTCCGACACCTCCCCATCCAACCCCGCATCCGCCCCCACCGCCGCGCCCGAGCCCAGCGACGATGTGCCGCCCGAACCCCTGGCCGCCGGGACCCCGGAGGGATCGGCCACGCCGCCCGCCTCCACGGCCCCTTCCGCACCCGCCGCGCTGCCGGCCTCGCCCGCAGCACCGCACGCCGAACCATCCCCTTCCCCTTCCCCTTCCCCTTCCCCGTCGCCCACCGGCCCTTCGGCGGCCGCGGCCGCTGCCGCCGCGGCCCTGCCCGGAGCGCCGGGCTTCATGCTGAACATGCCGATCGACGTGCGCAACATGTCGCTCGCGCTGCTGGCCCTGTTCGCCACCGTCGCGCTGCTGCACTGGGCCAGCGCCGTGTTCATTCCCCTCATGCTGAGCGTGCTGCTCACCACCGCGCTGCACCCGGCGGTCACCGCCCTGCACCGCTGGCACATCCCGCGCTGGCTCGGGGCCGGGGTGCTGCTGATGGGCATCGTCGGCAGCCTGGGCGGCGCGGCCTGGTCGCTCAGCGACGGCGCGGCCGAGCTGGTGGATTCGGTGCCCGTGGCCGCGCGCAAGGTGCGCGATGCCATGCGCCAGCGCGTGGGCGGGCCCAGCCCGCTGGACACCATGCAGAAGGCCGCCACGCAGATCGAGCAGGCCGCCACCGAAAGCATTCCGCCGCAGACGCGCCGCGGCGTGCAGCGCGTGGTGATCGAGCGCGCGCCCTTCAACATCCGCGACTACGTGTGGAGCGGCACCATGGGCCTGGCGTCTGCCGCCGGCCAGCTCACCGTGGTGATCTTCCTGACCTTCTTCGCGCTCGCATCGGGCAACCTGTTCCGGCGCAAGCTCATGCGCATCGCCGGCCACAGCCTGGAGCGGCGCAAGGTGACCATGGCGGTGCTGGACGACATCACCGGCCAGATCCAGCGCTACCTGCTGGTGCAACTGCTCACCAGCGTGCTGGTGGGCGTGGCCACCGGCGCGGTGTACGCCCTGCTCGGGCTGGAAAACCCCGCCGTCTGGGGCGTGGTGGCCGGGGTGCTCAACCTCGCGCCCTATATCGGCTCGGTGGTGGTGACGGGCGCCTCGGCGCTGGTCGCCTTCCTGCAGTTCGGCACCGTGGACATGGCGCTGGCCATCGGCGGCGCATCGCTCGTCATCCACACCCTGGTGGGCAATCTGCTCACCCCCTGGCTCACCAGCAAGACCAGCCGCATGAGCCCCGTGGCCGTGTTCGTCAGCGTGCTGGTGTGGGGCTGGCTGTGGGGCCTGTGGGGCCTGCTGCTGGGCATTCCGGTGATGATGGCCGTGAAGGCGATCTGCGACCGGGTGGAGGATCTGCGGGCGGTGGGGGAACTGCTGGGGGATTGAAGGGAAGGGAGGTCTGACGCGCCCGGCCAAAGCCAAGCACCGCAGCCGGGCCGGGCCTGTCTTCGATCAGGCCATCCGCCTGTCGCCGGGGTTGCGTTCGCCCGCGTGAATCTCCATGATGGGGGCGCCGGTGTGCATGGCGCCATCGGCACATCCACGCATCGCTCGGACCCATCGATCGATGCCTTCCCCCGCAGGCGTGTCGCACGCCAGCCCACAGGAGCAAAAAACCATGCCCATCGAACTCTGGCTCGCCTTCGTCGCGGCCTCGGCCGTGATGCTGATCATCCCCGGCCCGACCATCCTTACCGTGATCAGCTATTCGATGTCGCACGGCCGCCGCGCGAACGTGCCGCTGCTGCTGGCCGTGGCGCTGGGCGATTCGACCGCGCTGTTGATGTCGCTGCTGGGCCTGGGCGCGCTGCTGGAAACCTCCGCCTTCTGGTTCACCGCGGTGAAGTGGGTCGGCGGGCTGTACCTGCTGTATCTGGGCATCCGCCTGCTGCGCGCGGGAATCTCCGCCACCGAAATCGCCGCACCCGCCGCTCCGGCATCCCGCTGGCGCCTGTTCCTGAACACCTACCTGGTGACCGCGTTGAACCCGAAGGGCATCGTTTTCTTCGTGGCCTTCCTGCCCCAGTTCCTCAGCCCCGCCGCCAGCGCGACGCAGCAAATGGGAATACTGGGCGTCACCTTCGTGGTGCTGGCCGCCACCAATGCGACGCTGTATGCCGTGTTCGCTGGCAGCGCACGCAAGCTGCTCGCATCGCCACGGGCACAGCGGCGCTTCCATGTCGCGGGCGGCTCGCTGCTGGCGGCAGCGGGGGTCTGGGCGTTGACGGCGCGGCGGCCTGGGTGAGGTCAGGGGCCATCCATCAGGGCGGGCAGAGCATCCATCAATGCTTTGCGTCGCAGGCCGGAGGTGGCGATGGATCGGCGCATTCTGGAGGAATGTTCTCGAAAGCCACGTCATTGCCGACCTGTACCGCATTGTTGGGCGGACTCAACCACCAATGGATTTCTCCATTCATCCAAAGATCAACGACCTGACTTTCACCCAGGAGTGTTTTGGAGTTCACGCGGTACAACCGCACCACGTAGGGCATCTTGTAGTCGTGATGAATGATGCGCTGAACGAGAGACGCTTTGTGAAACTCAAGGCGATAGACGCGCTGAGGGCTGTTTTCACTGTCAAAAAAAGTGGGCGTCGCAGCGTACCAAGCCAGAAAAACAAGTGCATTCAATGCCAAGCACCAGACGATGCATGGGATTTTCCTGAAATCATTCAGCTTCATTGCCAATCCAATTTGATGGGAAACGGAAGGCGAACACGGTGCACGTCTGAGAGCACAACGAAGTCTGCACCTCGGCGATGTTGAATGCGCCACCGGCGGAAATCTTCGTTCTGCACAAAGTAAACATCTCCATGGATCTTGGACGCCTCTTGATTCACCCATTGATCAGAGATGGGGATGCCTCGGCCTACGTTCACACGACTCACTCCTTGAAATCCCCAAAAGCCGAGAGGCTGTGAAAGAAAAGGGGTTTCACCATCGTTGAAGTCATAGCTATCGCGAAGGTAGAAGCCCAATTCATCGATAACGACAGTGGTTTTTCCAAAGCTATTCTTTGCGACAAGTCCTGACACCGCGATCTTGAGCGTGGCTTCTCCCATGGCTCCATAGAAATCATCCAGCGGATCACTGAGTTGGCCACAGTGCACATAGTTGGTTTGGCACGTGCCATCAATTACTTTGGCAGGCTGCGCCAGGTTGCCAAACCTCCATGGCTGAGAGGCCCCTACCGTTTGGTCATTGATGCGCTTTTTCAGCAAGAGCAATGCCGACGGCGTTGCCCATTCTTTCTGAAGCTTCACCATCGCAGCGCGAACCCGTGCAAAGCCGAGAGCCCAATTCATGGTGACGGTACTCTCATCCAGGCGCAAGGAGCCCAACTGGGACAGCTCAAAGGGATCGCGTCCACGCTTCATCAGTTCTGGCATCTCAAAAGCCGCCCCGCGAAACCACCGCTCCATCAATGCCGCCGCCACTGGCCATCCCATTCGCGAGCGCATCACGCCAGGAATATCGTCGAGCTGAAACAGCCGCACCTTCGGCGGCAGCTTTTTCTCCAGCTGCGCACGCAGCCGCTCCTGGTCTATCTTGACCATGTCCTTCATGCAACCTCCCTCGTCCGTGATCGCCTGTTTTTTTGAACTGCGGATTCTCGGAGGAAAGAAGGCGCGCGGCGCGATGCCAGCCGACTTTCTGGTTACGTCACGTAACTTAAAAGCAATTCACTTTCATCAGGTCGTTCGGTGACCGACTGCGAGCCCCATGGCGCACGGGTCCGCCAGCCGGGGCACCCCGCCCCCGCTATGCCGGCGCCACCGGAGCGCGCGCCGCCAGCTGTGTAGCCAGGGCCTGCAGCAACGCCAATTGCCGGCACACCAGGGCCAGTTGCGTCTGCACCAGCCGCAGGGTGTCCGGTGCGGCATCGGCGGCCTGTTCCAGCGCGGTGGCCAGCGTTTCGCCGTGGGCTGGGTCGCCCTCCAGGGCGTCGCGGGTGCGCAGGGCGCGGGCGACGGCTTCAAGGCGCTCGACGGCGTAGCGGGCGCCCTCCTGTACTAGTGGGTCGTCCACGCCTTCGGCGAGTTGGCCGCGGTGCGCGCCCAGCGCCGAGAGGTAGTTGAGCAGGGTGTGCGACAGCACCAGCATGCGCATGCCGGCCTGCGAATGCGAGCGCACGTGGCGGGGCTCGCGCAGCATGTGCGACAGGGCGGTGGAGAAGGCGGCGTCGGCGTTGTGGGCGGTGCGGCGGGCCAGGCGGTAGTCGAGGTCGTCGTCCTTGCCGGTGGCGTACTGCGACATGATCTCGCGCAGGTACTGCCCGTTGGCCTGCAGGGCCTGCGCAGCCACGGCGGCCAGGCGCCGGCCCTGCCAGTCGGGCAGCACGACCATCATGGCGGCGGTGGCGATGGCGCTGCCGATCAGCGTGTCGAGCAGGCGCGGCAGGATCAGCGCGTGGGCCTCGCCGGTGGCCTGGTTGAAGCACATGAGCACCAGCAGCGTGATGGCGGCGGTGGCCGTGAGGTAGCGCGTGGTGCGGGTGACGAAGAACAGCACGCCCGCCGCCACTGCGAAGAGCGCCTGCAGCGGCGGGCTGGGAAAGAGCTTGAGCAGCGCCCAGCCGACCACCAGGCCGATGGCGGTGCCGGCGACGCGCTGCGACACGCGCGTGACGGTGGCGCCGTAGGTGGGTTGGCACACGAACAGCGTGGCCAGCGGAATCCAGTAGCCGTGCACGGGGTCGATGAGCTGCATGGCGATGCAGCCGGCCGCGAGCGCCAGCGACAGGCGCGTGGCATGGCGGAACAGCGGCGTGCCCGGGTGCAGCTGCGCGCGCACGCGGCCCCAGGCATCGGCCAGCGACCGGGGCGATCGGTCCAGCAAACTGCTGTCGCCCAGGCGTTCGCCGCCATCGGGGTGGGTGGCGGCGTCGAGCTGGCCGGAGAGCGTGGCGAGGTTGCGGGCCAGCGCGCGCAGGCTGCGCAGGGGGCGCTGCCAGGCGCTCTGGCGCTGGCTTTCCAGGTGGGCGATGGAGTCGTGCAGGTCGGCCATGGCACGCTCGCCGGCGGGGTCGCGCACGAAGGGCTCGTGCGTCTGCAGGGCCTCGGCCAGGCGGGTGCAGTCCACGCCCTGCAGTTGCAGCACGCGCTGGCAGCGGTAGAGCACGTCGCTGTGGAACAGCACGTCGGCCCAGTCGTTGTAGTGGTGGTGCGACGAGCTGGCGCGCTCGTGGATGTCCTGCGCGATGAAGTACAGATTCAGGTGGCGCAGCAGCCGGCCGGTGGGGGGCGGCGCCTCGCGGCGCGCGCCCAGGCGGCTGAAGATGCTTTCCTTGGTGGTGTTGAGGGCGGACACCACGCGGCCGTTGGTCTGGGCGAGCGCCAGGCGCCGGCGCTCCACGTCCACGCCGCGCACGGGCTCGAACAGGCTGGCCTTCAGGCGCAGGTAGGCGCCGAGCACGCCGTAGAGCTTGGCGAGGTTCTGGCGCACGGGCTGGTGCGGGAACAGCGCGCACCACAGCAGCGACAGCAGGCCGTACCAGGTGGCGCCGGCCAGCAGCCAGGTGGGCACGCTGAAGCCCAAGGCCGGGCCGCCCCCGCGCTGGGAGCCGGGCGCCACGCTGATGGCGGTGTAGAGCGCCAGGATGACGGTGGCCAGCGCGATGGCGCGGTAGCGCTCGCCCACGGCGCCGAGCATGGTGAAGCCGAAGGTGGACACGGCCATGCCCGCCACGAACCACAGGGGCCACGGCATCAGGGCCTCGACCGAGAACGCTGCGGTGGCGAAGCAGGCCAGCGTGACGAGCAGCGCCCGCAGCCGGCCGCGCCAGTTGTCGTCGGTCTCGGCGATGGCGCTGGCGATGATGCCCAGGAAGATCGGCGTCACCAGCGGCACGCGGTCCAGCCACCAGCACACGGCCATGGCGCCGCTCAGCGCGATGAACACGCGCACGCCGTACACCAGCGCATCCTGCGCCCACAGGCGCCTTGCCCACCCTGCCATTGCCGTTTTCAAGATCGCATCAACCCTGGAGAGAGATAGAAAAATTCAGCCGTGCCTGTTTCGCGCAGTACCCGCGCCGGCATCCGCCCGGCTCCCGCCGCACGGCGCGCCGAACGCAGGCACTCCCAAGCAGATTCCGTACCACGGCAAGCGCGGGGATCCGCCCCAGCGCCCGCCAGGGCCCAGGCCACCGCGCGGGTCGCTGCGGGCCGGCACGCCCGCCCCGCCGTCAGCCGGTGTTGCGCAGCCCCGCCGCGATGCCGTTGATCGAGATGTGGATGCCGGTCTGCACGCGCTCGTCGCCCTGCCCGCCGCGCCAGCGGCGCACCAGTTCGACCTGCAGGTGGTGCAGCGGGTCGATGTACGGAAAGCGGTGGCGGATCGACCGGGCCAGGGCGGTGTTGTGCGTCAGGCGGTGCTTGTCGCCGGTGATGCGGGTGAGCGCATCGGCGGTGCGCTGCCACTCGGCCTCGATGGCGCCGAAGACCTTCTTGCGCAGGCGCGTGTCGGCCACCAGTTCGCTGTAGCGCGAGGCCAGGGCCAGGTCGCTCTTGGCCAGCACCATGTCCATGTTGGACAGCAGCGTGCCGAAGAACGGCCACTGGCGGTACATCTTCTGCAGCAGGGCCATCTGCGCCTTGGGGTCCTGGCCGGGCTGCCTGACAAAGGCTTCCACCGCGGCGCCGAAGCCGTACCAGCCCGGCAGCGTGAGCCGGCACTGGCCCCAGCTGAAGCCCCAGGGAATGGCGCGCAGGTCTTCGATGCGCTGACTGGGCTTGCGCGAGGCCGGGCGCGAGCCGATGTTCAGCTCGGCGATCTCGCGGATGGGCGTGGAGTTGAAGAAGTAATCGGTGAAGCCCGGGGTGTCGTACACCAGCGCGCGATAGGCGCCCATGCTGGCCACCGACAGCTGCGCCGCCGCCTCCAGGAAGTCCTTGGTGGCGGGCTTGGTGGGCTGCAGCAGCGTGGCCTCCAGCGTGGCGGCGACCAGGGTCTCCAGGTTGCGCCGGCCGATCTCGGGGTTGGCGTATTTGGAGGCGATGACCTCGCCCTGCTCGGTCAGGCGGATCTGCCCGCGCACGGTGCCGGGCGGCTGCGCCAGGATGGCCTGGTAGCTCGGGCCGCCCCCGCGGCCCACGGTGCCGCCGCGGCCATGGAACATGCGCAGCTGGATGCGGTGGCTGGCCGCCAGTTCGTCGAACAGCTCCACCAGCGCGATCTCGGCGCGGTACAGCTCCCAGCTGCTGGTGAAGATGCCGCCGTCCTTGTTGCTGTCGCTGTAGCCCAGCATGATGTCCTGCTCGGCGCCGCTGGCCTGCACCATCGCGGCGAAGCCGGGCACGGCGTACAGCTCGCGCATGATGGGCGCGGCGTTGCGCAGGTCTTCGATGGTCTCGAACAGCGGCACCACGATGAGGTCGGTGGTGGCGGCGCGGGCGCCGCTGCCCGGCACGGGCGGCACGGCATCGAGCGTGCCGTGCATCAGCCCCACTTCCTTTTGCAGCAGCAGCACTTCGAGCAGGTCGCTCACGGTTTCGGTGTGGCTGATGATGTAGTGGCGGATGGCCTGCGGGCCGAAGCGCTCGCGCATCTGCCGCGCCGTCTCGAAGATGGCGATCTCGCCCGTGGTGTGCTCGGAATACGTGGCGCCCACCACGCGCAGCGGCCGGGCATCGGCCAGCAGGCGCAGCAGCAGCGCGCGGCGGTCGGCCTCGGGCAGGGCCGCGTAATCGGGCTCCACGCGCGCCGTGGACAGCAGCTCGGCGATCACCTTCTCGTGCTGGTCGGAGCTTTGGCGCAGGTCCACGGTGGCCAGGTGAAAGCCGAACACCTCCACCGCGCGCACCAGCGGGTGCAGGCGCTCGGCGGCCAGCGCCGCGCCGCGGTGCGAACGCAGCGAGGCCTCGATCACGCGCAGGTCGGCCAGGAAGGCCTCGGCATCGGGATAGGGGTTCTGCGGCGCGACGGCATGGCGCGCGGCCTCGCCGCCGGTCAGGTTGCGCAGCGTGGCGGCCAGCCGGGCGTAGATGCCGGTGAGCGCGCGGCGGTACGGCTCGTCCTGGCGGTGCTCGCTGTGGTCGGGCGAGCGCTCGGCCAGGGCCTGCATGTCGGGCGAGACCTGCACTAGCCGGGCCGACAGCGACAGCTCGCCGCCCAGAAAGTGCACCTCGGTCAGGTAGTGGCGCAGCGCCACCTCGGCCTGCCGGCCCAGCGCCAGCGAGAGCGTGGCCGCGCTGACGTTGGGGTTGCCGTCGCGGTCACCGCCGATCCACTGGCCCATGCGCAGGAAGCTCGCCACGGGCTGGTTGCCCAGTTCGCGCTCCAGATCGGCATAGATCTTGGGGATCTCGCGCAGGAAGGTCGATTCGTAGTACGACAGCGCGTTCTCGATCTCGTCGGCCACGGTGAGCTTGGTGTAGCGCAGCAGGCGCGTCTGCCACAGCTGGGCCACGCGGGCGCGCAGCCGCGCCTCGTTGGCCGCCAGCTCGCGCGGGGTGAGCGCGTCCTTGGCGCTGTTGTACAGCTGCGCGCGCACCTGGATGTCGCCGCGCTCGGCCAGCAACTGGGCGATGTCGCGCTCGGCATCCAGGATGCTCTTGCGCTGCACCTCGGTCGGGTGGGCGGTGAGCACCGGCGCCACGTAGCTCCTGGCGAGCGTCTGCGAGATGGTGCGCGGCGCGATGCCCGCCCAGCGCATGCGCGCCAGGGCCACCTCGATGCTGCCCTCCTGCGCGCTGCCGGCGCGCTCGTGCACGGTGCGGCGGCGGATGTGGTGGCGGTCCTCGGCCAGGTTGGCCAGGTGGCTGAAATAGGTGAAGGCCCGGATCACGCTGACCGTCTGGTCGCCCGACAGGCCCTTGAGCAGCTTCTTGAGCGCCTTGTCGGCCTCCTGGTCGGCATCGCGTCGAAAGGCCACCGACAGCTTGCGCACCTGCTCCACGAGGTCGTAGGCGGCGACCCCTTCCTGCTCGCGGATCACGTCGCCCAGGATGCGGCCCAGCAGCCGGATGTCCTGGATCAACGGCAGGTCCTTGTCGGTCCTGCGGGGGGCGGCCGGTGCGGGCGCGGCGTCGGTCTTGCGGGGGGGCGCGTTCATGCGGAAAGGGTCTCCTGCGCGCTCGGGCGCATCATGGACAGAGGGCGGCGGCTGCTGCGGGCCCATGCTAGCATCCCCGCTGCCCGCGCCGCCCGGCGCACCCGCCCCGCGCACCCCCGGCCTTGCGCCCGTGCCCGGCGGCCCTCCTACCGCGATGAACCCCTTCGAAACCCCCACCCATTTCCCCTTCGTGATCGCCACCCGCGAAAGCCGCCTGGCCCTGTGGCAGGCCGAGCATGTGCGCGCCCTGCTGCAGGCACGCGGCCACACCGTGACGCTGCTCGGCATGACCACCAAGGGCGACCAGATCCTGGACCGCACGCTCAGCAAGGTGGGCGGCAAGGGCCTGTTCGTGAAGGAGCTGGAAGTGGCGCTGGAGGAAGGCCGCGCGCACATCGCCGTGCACTCGCTGAAAGACGTGCCGATGGAGCTGCCTGACGGCTTTCACCTGGCCGCCGTGATGGAGCGCGAAGACCCGCGCGATGCCTTCGTCTCGAACCGCTTCGCGCGCCTGGCCGACCTGCCCCAGGGCGCGGTGGTGGGCACATCCAGCCTGCGCCGCCAGGTGCTGCTGCAGGCCCTGCGGTCCGACCTGAAGATCGAGCCGCTGCGCGGCAACCTCGACACCCGTCTGCGCAAGCTCGACGAGGGGCTGTACGACGCTATCGTGCTCGCCGCCGCGGGCCTCAAACGCCTGGGCCTGGACGACCGCATCCGCGCCACGTTCGAGCCCGCCGAGATGCTGCCCGCCGCCGGCCAGGGCGCGCTGGGCCTGGAGGTGCGCAGCCACCGGCAGGACGTGATCGCCGCGCTGGCACCCCTGGCCCACCTGCCCAGCTGGCTGGGCGTGACGGCCGAGCGCGCCGTGAGCCGCGCCATGGGCGGCAGTTGCTCCATGCCGCTGGCCGCGTACTCGCACTGGCGGGCCGACGGCACGCTGCAGCTCGACGCCGCCTGGGGCGACCCGCACGGCGTGCTGCCGCTGGTCCGCGCCACCGTGTCCGGTGCGGTGCAGACGTTGGCACAGGCCGACGCGCTGGGCAGCGACGCCGCGGCGCAGCTGTGTGCCCAGGGCGCGCAGCCCGCAGGCTGAATCCACCACCGGCCGCCACGCCACCGGGAACAGCCTTGCGCATTGACACCCGCACGCCCCCCGCCCGCCGCGCCATCGTCACGCGGCCCGAGCGCGATGCCGCGCAGTGGGTCGTGGCCCTGCACGCGCGCGGCATCGAGGCCACGGCCCTGCCCCTGATCGCCATCGCCGGCTGCAGCCACCCCGACGCGGTCGCCGCGCTGCGCCGGGCGCGCGAGGGCTTTGGCGACTACCGCGCGGTGATGTTCGTGAGCGCCAATGCCGTGCGCTATTTCTTCGAGTCCAATCGGCCTCCAGCGCATGATCCACTAGGGCGTACCGCTATAAAAACAAGAGCATGGTCCCCCGGCCCCGGCACCGCCCAGGCGCTGCGGGACGGCGGCCTGCCCGCCGCGCAGATCGACCAGCCCGCGGCCACGGCCGGGCAGTTCGACTCCGAATCGCTGTGGGAGCGGGTGCAGCCGCAGGTGCAGCCCGGCGACCGCATCCTGATCGTGCGCGGCGCGCAGGGCGAGGCCGACGGCCCGTCGGACGCCGCCCAGGGCGGCACCGGGCGCGAATGGCTGGCCCAGCAGATCGCCGCGGCCGGCGGACAGGTGGAGTTCGTCGCCGCCTACGAGCGCGCCGCGCCGCAGCTCACGCCCGCGCAGCAGGCCCTGGCCACGCAGGCCGCCACGGACGGCTCGCTCTGGCTGTTCAGCAGCTCCGAGGCCATCGCCCATCTCGCCGCCGCGCTGCCCGGCCAGGACTGGCGCGAGGCCCGCGCGCTGGTCACCCACCCCCGCATCGCGCAGGCCGCCGACGCCCTGGGCTTCGGGGCCGTGCGCCAGTGCCGGCCCGCCCTGGACGACGTGGTCGCCTCGATAGAATCGCACCCATGAGTTTTGAGCCCGCTTCCGCCCCCGCCGCCCCACCGCTGGCCGCCCCGCCCTCCGGTGCGGCCGTGCCCGCAGCGCCCGCGAAAGGCGCCAGCGGCAACCGCTACGCGCTCTGGGCCCTGGGGTTCGTGGCCGCGGCCGGCCTGCTGGGCAGCGTGCTGCTGTGGCAGCGCCTGAACACCATCCAGGAGCAACTGGCGCGGCAGACCGCCGACTCCGGCACCCAGGCCATCGAAGCCCGCACCCTCGCCCACCAGGCGCTGGACGTCTCGCGCGAAACCGCAGCGCGGCTCACCGTGAACGAAACCCGCGTGAGCGAAGTGGCCCTGCAGCGCGCCCAACTCGAAGAACTGATGCAAAGCCTGTCGCGCTCGCGCGACGAGAACCTGGTGGTGGACATCGAATCCGGCATCCGCCTGGCCCAACAGCAGGCCCAGTTGACCGGCAGCCTGGAGCCGCTGGTGGCCGCCCTCAAGAGCGCCAACCAGCGCATCGAACGCGCCGCCCAGCCTCGCCTCGCGCCCCTGTCGCGTGCCATCGGCCGCGACCTGGAACGCATCGGCGCCGCCCAGGTGACCGACACCGCCGGCCTGCTCGCGCGGCTCGACGATCTGGTGCGGCAGGTGGACGAGCTGCCCCTGCAGAACGCCGTCGCCCAGGCCGCCGCCACGCGCCGCATGAACGCCCAGGTGCCCGCGGGCGACGCCGCCGCGCCGGCTGCGGCCCCCAGCCCCTGGTGGCAGTCCGCGCTGCAGCGCGCGTGGGAGGTCGTGCGCGACGAGGCCCGCGGCCTGCTGCGCGTGAGCCGCATCGACCGGCCCGAGGCCATTTTGGTGTCGCCCGACCAGGCCTTCTTCCTGCGCGAGAACCTGAAGCTCAAGCTCATGAACGCCCGCCTGGGCGTGCTGGCCCGCCAGCTCGATTCGGCCCGCGCCGACCTGGCCGCCGCCAGTGCCGCGCTCAACCGCTACTTCGACCCCGCGTCGCGCCGCACGCAGATGGCCGCCACGGTGCTGCAGCAGGCCCAGTCGCACATCCGCACGGCCGAGCTGCCGCCGCTGGACGAAACCCTGTCCGCCCTGGCCACGGCCGCGGCGGGCCGCTGAGCCGCCGGAGGACCGCCCACCCATGCGCGCCGCACTCTGGTTTCTGGCACTTTTTGGCGTGGCCGTCGCGGCCGCGCTGTTCGCGGGCAACAACCAGGGCACGGTGACCCTGTTCTGGCCGCCCTACCGCGTCGATCTGTCGCTCAACCTCGTCCTGCTGCTGCTGGTCGGTGGCTTCGCCACGCTGTATGCGGCGCTGCGCGCCCTGGCCGCGCTACTGGAGCTGCCCCGCCAGGCGCGGCGCTGGCGCGCCCAGCAAAAGGAGCGCTCCATGCACGCGGCGCTGCTCGATGCGCTGTCGCAGCTGCTGGCCGGGCGCTTCATCCGCTCGCGCAAGGCCGCCACCGCCGCCCTCGCGCAGGAAAGCGCGCTGGAGGCATCGGGCGAGGCCGTGCCGCACGGCCGCCAATTGCGCACGCTGGCCCATCTGGTGGCCGCCGAAAGCTCGCACGCCCTGCAGGACCGCGCCACGCGCGAGGCGCATTTGCAGAACGCGCTCAACAACATTCCCGACCGCGCGCCGGTCACCGAGCTGGAGCTGCGCGAAGGCGCGCACCTGCGCGCGGCCCGCTGGTCGCTGGACGAGCGCGATGCCAACGCCGCGCTCGAACGCCTGGCCGCCCTGCCCCAGGGCGCGGCCCGGCGCACGCTGGCGCTGCGCGCGCGACTGAAGGCCACGCGCCTGGCCCATCAAACGCAGGAAGCCCTGGAGACCGCGCGGCTGCTGGGCAAGCACCGGGCGTTTTCGCCCGCCGCGGCGCAGAGCATCGTGCGCGGCCTGGCCATGGAGCTGCTGAACGGCGCGCACGACCCGGCCCAGCTGCAACAGGTCTGGATGTCGCTGGAGCCCGCTGAACGCGCCATGCCCGAACTGGCCATCCATGCGGCGCAGCGCCTGAGCACCCTGGGCGGCGACGCCGGCCAGGTGCGCCAGTGGCTGCTGCCCGTGTGGGAACGCATGGTGGAACTGCCGCACGCCATTCCCGACCACCAGGCGCTCAAGCTGGTGCGCGCGCTGGAAAACAACCTGGACGCGCTCGACGCCGCCTGGCTCGCCCGCATCGAATCGGCCCAGCAGGCCAACCCCCGCGATGCGCGCCTGCAGTACCTGGCCGCCATGGCCTGCCTGCGGCGCCAGCTGTGGGGCAAGGCGCAGCAACTGTTCACCCAGTCCACGGGGCAATTGGGCGATGCCAGCCTGCGCTGCAGCGCGTGGCGCCACCTGGCCGAACTGGCCGAGCAGCGCGGCGACGCCGTGGCCGCGGCCACGGCCTGGAAGAACGCGGTCCTGGCGTCCTGACGCAAGGCCGGGCCCAGGCGCCGTGCCTGGGCTTGCGCCTTCCCCCCTCTCTCTCTACGGCAGCCCTTGGCCGTGGCCGCGTTACGCCAGCGCGACCGCCGGCGCCGCATCCAGGTTCCAGGCGCCCTCTTCCCACGCCCACACCACCTGCGGCGCAATCGCCTGCAGAAAATGCCGGTCGTGCGACACCACCAGCAACGCGCCGGTGAACGACGCCAGCGCGGACTGCAGCGCCGCCACGGCCCGCGCATCGAGGTGGTTGGTGGGCTCGTCCAGCAGCAGCATCTGCGCCGGATCGCCGCCCCACAGCGCGCAGGCCAGCGCGGCCTTGATGCGTTCCCCGCCGCTCAACGTGCCCGCCGGCCGCTGCACGCAGGCGGCGTCCAGCCCCAGCTGCGCCAGCCGGGTGCGCAAGGCGGCGGGCGACAGCGGCGAGCCGGTCTGCGCCAGCCGCTCCAGCACGCTCAGCCCCGGCGGCAGCAGCGCCGCGCTGTGCTGGTCCAGCCAGGCGGTGCGCACCATGCACTGCACCCGGCCCGAGGTGGGCGCGAGGTGCCTCGCCACCATGCGCAGCAGCGTGGTCTTGCCGCAGCCGTTCGGGCCGGTGATGGCGATGCGCACCGGCCCGCTCCACACCCCGTCGAGCGCCTGGGCCGGGCCGCTACGCCGTGGCGACCACGGCAGGGGCGGCACGGCACGCTCCAGCCGCAGCACCGGCTTGGCCAGCGGAATGGCGCTGTCCGGCAACGGCAGTGCCAGGGCCGCAGCGGGCGCCACCCGGCCGGCGGCCTCGCGCACGGCGGCATCCAGCCGCTCCCCCGCCTCTTCGCGGCGCACATGTTCTCGCCCCGCGAAGGCCTCCGCACGGCTTTTTTGAAGGCCCAGCAGCAGGGGCGACTGGTTCGCGTCCTGGGCTGCCGCGCGGCCGCGGGCGGCCCGCCGCATCTGCGCGTCGTGCTGGCGCCGCAAATCGCGTTGTGCGGCATCGCGTTCGGCGCGCGCATGGTGCAGCGCGGCCTGGGCCGCCTGGGCCTCGGCATCGCGCTGCACCGCATAGACATCCCACGCACCGCCGTAGTGGCGCAGGCCTTGCGGGGTGAGCTCGGCGATGCGGTCCACCGCCTCCAGCAGCGCGCGGTCGTGCGTGGCCACCAGCACCGCGCCCCGCCAGTCCGCCAGGGCCGACAGCAGCCAGCGCCGGGCGGGCGCATCGAGGTGGTTGGTGGGCTCGTCCAGCAGCAGCACGTCGGCACCCGAAAGAAAAGCGCCCGCCAGCGCCACGCGGGCCCGCTCGCCGCCGCTCAGGCAGGCCGCTTCGCGATCCGGGGACAGGTGGCCCAGCCCCACGCCGTCGAGTGCGCGCTGCCAGCGGGCCGCGCAGTCCCACTGCCCATCCGTGAGCAGCAGGTCGGCTTCATCGCCCTGCCCGGCCTCCAGGCGGGCCAGCGCCCCCAGCACGGAGTCGATGCCCGCCAGCGCCGCCACGGTGGCGCCCGCGCGGTGCTGGTCCACCGCGTGCAGGCGGCCCGGCCGCTCCACCGTGCCCGAAGCCGGCGCCAGCGCGCCGGCCGCCAGGGCGAGCAGCACGCTCTTGCCCACGCCGTTGTCACCCACCAGGCCGGTGATGCCGGGGGCGAGGTGGAGTGTGGGCGGCTCGGCCCAGAGCGCTTCGCCGTCGGGCCGCCGCCATTGCACCCGTGCCAAGCGCAGCAGCGCGCCCTCCCGCGCTGGCGCGCAAGCCGCCAGAGAGGAAGACGTGGAAGAAGAGGAAAGGGAAAGGGATGCGGTGCGCGCTGCACCGCGGGGCGGACGGGCGTCCGCGTTGAATGTCGCCATGGTCGAGCTCCAAGCCATCGAATCGGCCGCCTCCCCGGATCGTTGGGGGAAAGCGGAACGGACGGAGGGGGCTTACAGGCGCATGGGTGAAGAACCTCGGTGGCGGCGATCGGAGCGATCGAAGGGCCGGACTATACGGCCGCAGGACCAGCAACGCAAATTCACTTAGGTGAAATTGATTACGAATAGTACAATTTTCAGATCCACCCGACGGAGACCTCCATGAACGCCGTGCAAAGACCGAAACCCGACCTGTCCACCCTGCCCCCGCCCGCCGCCGTGCAGCAGCTGCACCACTACGCCTACAAGGCGCGCGACGCCGAGGAAACGCGGCAGTTCTACGAAGACATCCTGGGCCTGCCGCTCTACCACATCATCCAGAGCGACCACGTGCCCAGCACGGGCGAGTACTGCCCCTACACGCACTTCTTCTTCCGGCTGAAGGACGGCTCGTTCATCGCCTTCTTCGACCTGGGCGACGACGTGAAGGCCGAGCCTTCGCCCAACACCCCGCTGTGGGTCAACCACATCGCGTTCCGCGTAGACACGGTGCAAGAGCTGGAGAACACCAAGGCCCGCCTGGAGGCACATGGCGTCGAAGTGCTCGGCGTGACCGATCACCACATCTTCAAGAGCATCTACTTCTTCGATCCGAACGGCATCCGCCTGGAGCTGTCGGCGCAGCTGGCCGATGCGCAGCAGATGGAAAAGGACAGCACGGTGGCCCACCAGCGCCTGAACGAGTGGACCGCGCGCAAGCAGCAGTGGCGCAAGGAGCGTGCCGAGGGCAAGAGCGCCGCGCCGCTCAAGCCCGCTCAGAACGACCGGCCGGAATACGCCAAGGGCTGACCGGCCCGCGTCACGGCACCTCGGCCTGGGGCCGGGGCCGGGGCCGGGGCCGGGGCTGGCCGCTCAATCGTCCAGCGTTTCGCGCCCGCGCATGACCTGGTGGCGCTCCCAGTAGTGCTCCAGCGTCGCCTTGAAGCGCTGCTTGTCCTTCTTGAGGCCCGGCAGCTTGAGCTTCGTGCTCTTGGCGCGCAGCAGGCTTTTTTCCGGGTGCGTGATGGTGAGCGAATCGCCCAGGATGCTGTCCTTGAAGGCCATGGCCTTCACCGCGTCCCAGGGCACCGTGGTGCCATCGGCGGATGTGGTGATGCCTTCGTGGCTCACCTGCACCGTGTGGCCGCCCTTCAGCGCGAACGACCGGGCCGGAAAGTACTTGAGCACCACCGCCAGTTCCTCGGCGGTGGCCGGCTCGTAGCGATAGGCCAGGCTGCGTTCATGGCCCTGCGCGAAGGCCTGCTCGTAGTCGCTCCACAGGCGTTGCTCGATGGCGTCTGCCGTGAGGATGTCCTGCGCCCAGGTGCGCTCGGGCGGCCGCACCACGATGGCGCCGTAGTCCGATTCGGGCAGCACCCAGCCCACGTTGCGGATGCGTTCGGGCATCAGCGGGTGGGTGTCGAACGGATGGGGCACGTTGGCCGTCTGCATCGCGGTGCGGAACTCCGCCGACTGCGCATAGGGCGGCAGCCCGCTCGAGATGAAGTGTGCGATGCCCAGATCGCCCGCCAGTTGCTCTTCCTTGTCGAACAGGTCGCTCTCGATCTTGTGGCGGTACCTGGCATAGGCCGCGATCTTGACCAGCGACTGCCCGATGGCCTGGGGCGACACCAGCTGCGCGGCGATGCGGTCGGCCTGGAACTCGCGCGCCCGGCTGTCGCGGGCCAGCGCCCATTCGAAGATCAGGCGGTACAGGCCCAGCAGCGGGGACACCACCGCCGTCAGGCCCGAGGTGCGCATGGCATGGTGGTACTGGTCGTACTGCACCAGTTTCGGCCCCAGGCGCGCGCTGCTTTCGGTGTCGCCGCCGCCCAGGTGGGCCAGCTCGTGGGCGAACACCGCGTCCGCCTCGGACTGGTCGAGCAGGCGCAGCAGCGGAATGCTGACGAACAGCGTGCGCCCGGTGAGCACCTGCCCCGCCACGTGGATGGGCGCTTCGGTCACGAAGAAATTGGCGTCGATGCCGGCCACGATGTGCTGCGGCGGCGCGGTCTGCAGCCGCGCGGCCATGTGGCGGATGCGCTGCCACAGCAGCGGCGCGTCGGCCTCCTGCACCAGCTCGCCCTCGACCTCGCTGTGGCGGTTCACCCGCTTGAAGATGCCCACCACCGCCAGCACCACGGCCACCGCCACGCCGATCGCCACCGCCATGATGAGCTTGGGCGAATAGCGGTGCCAGAAATACGCCGTCACCCAGAACGACAGCCAGGCCACCATCGCGCCCTGCACCACCACCTCCAGCGCGCTCGCGGCGGTCATCAGGCGCCAGCCGGCCACGAAACTCGCATGCTGCAGCCGGCGGTTGACGAAGGCCAGCGCCCCGAGCGCCAGCGCGGCCACCAGCACCAGCGCGCCGGCCACCAACGTCCACAGCGCCACGGTGCGCGCCACGAAGAACTGCCAGTTGTTGGAATACGGCGGGCACATGGCCTCGCGGTATTCCTGGGCATCGGGCGTGCGGTCGGTGCAGATGGTGGAGGGTGGATGGGCCCGGTAGTAGTCCTTCTGTTCCTGCCGGTCCGCCGGGGACAGGTCCGTGGCGGCGTCGATGCGCGATTCGATGGCGACGAGGAACCTGGCGTCCAGATCGCGCTGCACATGGTTCGCGAAGAACAGGGTGACCAGCGGCACCGCGAACAGCGACAGCACCGACCAGAGAAAGGCTTTGCCGAGACCGGCGCGCAGCGAGGGATGAAGGGCCATGGGTGCGGATTTGTTGGAATGGGAATGGGACCTTGGCGGCACGGCACGGAGCCGGCCGCCCCTGGCGGGCGCGCCCGATGGCTCCGGGGCCGACGATTATCGGCAGCCATCTTGCTCACATCCCCTTGCAGCCTTCGCCAAAAGGTAACAAAGCGATAGCAGATCCGGCCCGCCCGCCGGGCCCAGCGCCCGCGGAGCGCCGGTGCTGCTGCCTTAAAATGCCCGGTCCCCTTCCTGACCCGAAGCCCAGGCAGCCGCCTGCCCGTTGGCCTCTTCTTGCACCCACCAGACCCCATGAGCTCGCCCCTGAACCAACCCGGCCTTGAAAGCCTGTCCAAATCCTTCGAGCCCGCTGCCATCGAGGCCCATTGGGGCCCCGAGTGGGAACGCCGGGGCTATGGCGATGCGGGCTACCGTGGCTCGCGCCAGGCCCAGGCGGGCGAGCCCGCCTTCTCCATCCAGCTGCCGCCGCCCAACGTGACGGGCACGCTGCACATGGGCCATGCGTTCAACCAGACCATCATGGACAGCCTCACGCGCTACCACCGCATGAAGGGCTTCAACACGGCGTGGATTCCGGGCACCGACCACGCGGGCATCGCCACGCAGATCGTGGTGGAGCGCCAGTTGCAGGAGCAGGGCATCAGCCGCCACGACATGGGCCCGACACCGCCCGAGGCGCGCAAGAACTTCGTCGCCAAGGTCTGGGAGTGGAAGGAACACAGCGGCAACACCATCACCACGCAGATGCGCCGCATGGGCGACAGCGTGGACTGGAGCCGCGAATACTTCACCATGGACGACAAGCTCTCCAAGGTGGTCACCGACACCTTCGTGCGCCTGTACCAGCAGGGCCTGATCTACCGCGGCAAGCGCCTGGTGAACTGGGACCCGAAACTGCAGTCCGCCGTGTCCGACCTCGAAGTGGAAAACGAAGAGAAGGACGGCTCGCTCTGGCACATCGCCTACCCGCTGACCGACGGCAGCGGCAGCCTCACGGTGGCCACCACCCGCCCCGAGACAATGCTGGGCGACGTGGCGCTGATGGTGCACCCCGAGGACGAGCGCTACACCGCGCTCATCGGCAAGACGGTGACGCTGCCGCTGGTGGGCCGCGAGATCCCCATCATTGCCGATGCCTACGTGGACAAGGAATTCGGCACCGGCGTGGTCAAGGTCACGCCCGCGCACGACCCCAACGACTACCAGGTCGGCCAGCGCCACAACCTGCCGATGATCATCGTGCTGACCCTGCAGGCCACCATCAACGAGAACGCGCCGGCCAAGTACCAGGGCCTGGACCGCTTCGTGGCCCGCAAGGCCATCGTGTCCGACCTGGAGGCCGCGGGTGCCCTGGTCGAGACCAAGAAGCACAAGCTGATGGTGCCCATCTGCACCCGCACGGGCCAGGTGGTCGAACCCATGTTGACCGACCAATGGTTCGTGGCCATGGGCAAAGTGAGCGAAAAAGACCCGACCGGCAAGAGCATCGCGCAGAAGGCCATCGACGCCGTGGCCTCGGGCGAGGTGCAGTTCGTGCCCGAGAACTGGGTCAACACCTACAACCAGTGGATGAACAACATCCAGGACTGGTGCATCAGCCGCCAGCTGTGGTGGGGCCACCAGATCCCGGCGTGGTACGACGAAGCGGGCAACGTGTACGTGGCGCGCGACGAGGCCGAGGCCCAGGCCCAGGCCGGTGCGGGCAAGGTGCTCACGCGCGACGAGGACGTGCTGGACACGTGGTATTCCGCCGCGCTCGTGCCCTTCTCCTCGCTCGGATGGCCCGAAGCCCTTGACGATCAGAACGCCACCAAGGACTACGACCTCTACCTGCCCTCCTCCGTGCTGGTGACGGGCTACGACATCATCTTCTTCTGGGTCGCCCGGATGATCATGATGACCACGCACTTCACCGGCCGCGTGCCGTTCAAGCACGTGTACATCCACGGCCTGGTGCGCGATGCGCAGGGCAAGAAGATGAGCAAGTCCGAGGGCAACGTGCTCGACCCGGTGGACCTGATCGACGGCATCGCGCTCGACCCCCTACTGGAAAAGCGCTCCACCGGCCTGCGCCGCCCAGAGACGGCGCCCCAGGTGCGCAAGAACACGCAAAAGGAGTTCCCCGAGGGCATTCCCGCCTACGGCGCCGACGCGCTGCGCTTCACCTTCGCGGCGCTCGCCAGCCTCGGCCGCAGCATCAACTTCGACAGCAAGCGCTGCGAGGGCTGCCGCAACTTCTGCAACAAGCTCTGGAACGCCAGCCGCTTCGTGCTGATGAACTGCGAAGGCCGGGACTGTGGCCTGCAGGAGCACACCCCGGCCGATTGCGAAGGCGGCGGCTACCTGGCCTTCAGCCAGCCCGACCGCTGGATCGTCTCGCTGCTGCAGCAGGTCGAGGCCGAGGTGGCCAAGGGCTTTGCCGAGTTCCGCCTGGACAACGTGGCCAACACGATCTACGACTTCGTCTGGAACGAGTTCTGCGACTGGTACCTGGAAATCGCCAAGGTGCAGATCCAGACCGGCACGCCGGCCGAGCAGCGCGCCACGCGCCGCACGCTCATCCGCACCCTGGAAACCATCCTGCGCCTGGCGCACCCGCTGATCCCGTTCATCACCGAAGCCCTGTGGCAGAAGGTCGCGCCCGTGGCCGGCCGCGCGGGTGAATCGGTCAGCATCGCCGCTTACCCCCAGGCGCAGCTGGAGAAGGTCGACGAAGCCGCGATCGCCCACGTGGCGCGCCTGAAGGCCTTCGTGGACGCCTGCCGCACGCTGCGCGGCGAGATGAACGTCTCGCCCGCCACGCGCCTGCCGCTCTATGCCGTAGGCGATGCGGCCTTCATGCGCTCGGCCGCGCCCGCGCTGCAGGCCCTGGCCAAGCTCAGCGAGGTGCAGGTGTTCGAAGACGATGCCGCCTGGGCCGCTGCCGCGCAGGCCGCGCCCGTGGCCGTGGTGGGCGACGTCCGCCTGTGCCTGCACATGGAGATCGACGTGGCGGCCGAAAAGGCCCGCCTGTCCAAGGAGATCGCCCGCATCGACGGCGAGATCACCAAGGCGCAGGCCAAGCTGTCCAACGAGGCCTTCGTGGCCAAGGCACCGCCCGCCGTGATCGACCAGGAGAAAAAGCGCGTGGCCGATTTCGGCGCCACGCTGGCCCGCCTGCGCGACCAGCTGGCCCGGCTGGCTTGATAGCGCGGGCTTCGCCCCCACGTTCACCCTTTACGACACCGACTGACCGACCCCAAGAAGGACCATCGATGACCGACAACACTTCCACGATCCGCAAAGCCGTGTTCCCCGTGGCAGGCCTGGGCACCCGCTTCCTGCCCGCCACCAAGGCATCCCCCAAGGAAATGCTCCCCGTGGTGGACAAGCCCCTGATCCAGTACGCGGTCGAAGAAGCCTATTCCGCCGGCATCCGCCACATGATCTTCGTGACCGGCCGCAGCAAGCGGGCCATCGAAGACCATTACGACACCGCCTACGAGCTGGAAAACGAACTCGAAGCCGCCGGCAAGAACGACCTGCTGCAGCTGGTGCGCTCGGTCGCCCCCAGCGACATGGACTGCGCCTTCGTGCGCCAACCCCGCTCGCTGGGCCTGGGCCACGCCGTGCTGTGCGCCGAGCCGCTGGTCGGCCGCGAGCCCTTCGCCGTGCTTTTGGCCGATGACCTGATGGTCGGCCTGCCCGGCGGCCAGCCCGTGCTGGCGCAGATGGCCACCGCGTTCCGCAAGCAGGGCCGCTCGCTGCTGGCCGTGCAAGAAGTGCCCGCCGACCAGGTGCGCCGCTACGGCATCGTGGCCGGCGAGCCCGCCGGCGGCCCGCTGATCCGCATCGACCGCATCGTGGAAAAGCCCGCACCGGAAGACGCCCCCTCGCGCATGGGCGTGGCCGGCCGCTACATCCTCACGCCCGGCGTGTTCGACGAGATCCGCAACCAGCCCCAGGGCGTGGGCGGCGAGATCCAGCTGACCGATGCCATCGCCCGCCTCATGGCGCGCGAGGCCGTGTACGCCTTCCGCTACGAAGGCAAGCGCTACGACTGCGGCAGCAAGGAAGGCTTTCTGGAAGCGACGGTGGAACTGGCGCTGCAGCACCCTCAGGTGGGTGCCGCCTTCCGCGAATACCTCAAGACCGTGGAGATCTGAAACAGGCGCGGGGCCCGGTGCGGCCCTGCACTGAGGGCACTGCGAACACAAATTGGCCCGGTCACCGCTGCGTCGGCGCGGTGCCGGGCCGGATCAGCTCCTGAGACGGAAAGGCCGCCCTGCTGGCGCTCAGCGCCGGCGCAGCAGGTGGATGAATTCGTCGCCCACCGTCTGCTGCTCGACCAGCTCGTTGCCCGTCTGCTTGGCGAAGGCCTGGAAGTCCCGCAGCGAACCGTTGTCGGTGGAGACCACCTTGAGCAACTGGCCGCTCACCATGTCGGCCAGGGCCTTCTTGGCCTTGAGAATGGGCAGCGGGCAATTGAGACCGCGGGTGTCGATTTCCTTGTGGATGTCCATCACATGCTTCCTGGGCGAATGAGCCCCATTCTAAGCAGCGGAAGGGGCTGCGCCGCTGTGGAACAGATCCACGAATTCGGGTTCGATGCCTTGGGTTCGCAGCCAATCCGCCAGCGCGTAGCCGGTGCCGGCCGGCCAGCACTTCACGGCCTCCGGCGCCAGCAGGCGGTAGTCCACCAGTTCGGGCGACAGCCGCACCTCGCCGTGCGCCACCGCGTGGTAGGCGATGATGACCTGGTTCATGCGCTGGAAGTCGTACACGCCGATGAGCGCCAGCGCGCTCACATCGAGGTTCGTCTCTTCCTTGATCTCGCGCGTGATGCCCTCCTGGGGCGTCTCGCCCGCCTCCATGAAGCCCGTGATCAGCGCGTACTGCTTGCCCGCCCAGGCCGCATTGCGCGCCAGCAGCACCTGCCCGTCGCGCACCACCACCGCCGCCAGCACGGGCGTGGGGTTGTTCCAGTGCGTCCAGCCGCAGGCCGGGCAGCGCAGGCGCTCCACATCACCACCATCCTCGGCCACCGTGATGCGCGCCAGGGGCGTGGCGCAGTGGGTGCAGAAACGGGTTTCGTACATAGGCGCTACATTTTCAATAGCAGACAAGGCAATGGATACCCCGGCATGCGGCCTTTTTGAGCCTGAAAGCCGGTGCGGCGCCCCATCCAAGGTATCCCAGCGGCTGGCTCACGCCGGGAACACGCCCGTGGACAGGTAGCGGTCGCCCCGGTCGCAGACCACGAAGACGATGGTCGCATTCGATTCGCGCCGCGCGATCTCCTGCGCGGCCCAGCAGGCGCCCGCCGCCGAGATGCCGGCAAAGATGCCCTCTTCACGCGCCATGCGCCGGCACATGTCCTCGGCGTCGTCCTGGCCCACGTTGATCGTTTCGTTCACCGCGCTCGGGTCGTAGATCTTGGGCAGGTATTCCTGCGGCCATTTGCGGATGCCGGGGATGCGCGAGCCTTCCTTGGGCTGTGCGCCGATGATCTGGATGGCGGGGTTCTTTTCCTTCAGGAAACGCGACACGCCCGTGATGGTGCCCGTGGTGCCCATGGCGCTCACAAAGTGGGTGATGCGCCCTTCGGTCTGCTCCCACAGCTCGGGGCCCGTGGTCTCGTAATGGATGCGCGGGTTGTCGGGGTTGGCGAACTGGTCCAGCACCACGCCCTTGCCCTGCTTGACCATGGTCTCGGCCAGATCGCGGGCGTATTCCATGCCGCCGCTCTTGGGGGTGAGGATCAGCTCGGCGCCGAAGGCCTTCATGGTCTGCGCGCGCTCCACCGACAGGTCTTCCGGCATCACCAGCACCATGCGATAGCCCTTGATGGCCGCGGCCATGGCGAGCGCGATGCCCGTGTTGCCCGAGGTGGCCTCGATCAGCGTGTCGCCCGGCTGGATGTCTCCGCGCTCCTGCGCCCGGCGGATCATCGACAGCGCAGGCCGGTCCTTGACCGACCCGGCCGGATTGTTGCCCTCCAGCTTGCCCAGCACCACGGTGCCGCGCTCTGCGTTCTCTTGCGCGCCGATGCGCTGCAGCGCGACCAAGGGGGTGTGTCCAATCGCGTCTTCGATGGTGGGATAGGTCTTCATAGCGCGCTACTGTGCCATAATTCGCGGCTTCGATCTTCGCGTCGCCCGGGTGGTGGAATTGGTAGACGCAGGGGACTCAAAATCCCCCGCCGCAAGGCGTGCCGGTTCGATTCCGGCCCCGGGCACCATGGCTTTCTTGCCATGAATGCACAGCAGCTTGTTCCTTGCTGCATCTTGCACACTCTGAATGAATGGCCCGCCTTCGCGGGCTTTTTGCTTTCCGCAGTCCGGTGCTCTCGACAGTGCAAAGCCATGCACGGTGCTTCTATCCGCGACTCAAAACAAAAAGCCCCGATGCGTCGCCGCATTAGGGCTTTTCAAGCGCAGAGGCGAAACGCCTCCGCAGGCATTACTTCACGGCATCCTTGATGTTCTCTTTGGCGTCGCCGTAGTTCTTCTGGGTGGTGCCCTCGACCTGCTTGGCAACGCCCTTGGCTTGCTGCTCGGGGCTGTTGATCAGCTCGCCGGTCTTTTGTTGAACCTTGCCTGCCACGTCCTTCAATGCGCCCTTGACTTGATCGGTATTCATGGTGATTCCTTTCGGTGAGGTAAGTGCAAAACAAAATGGCTTTGCATGACCTGAAGGCTAAGACTCGATCCGCAGGGCCCGCGCGGGCCGAAACCATCCGTTGGCGTCAGCAACTGCCTACACAAGAAAAAACCCGCAGCGCGGGTGGCGTGCGGGTCGGCAGATTTCGAAAGCAGTTTTCAATTAAAACTGGATCGCGGCACTGATTGTTCGATGCAGTACCGGGCTCAAGCGGCTGAATGGCTCATTTGGTCCACTTGCGCTGCACCTTGGGTTTGACCCGGATGTCCACGGCCTTGCGCACTTCGGGGCGTCCGGTTTCCGCATTGGTGTCCACCACATCTTCGAGGGCGATCTTCTCCACCTCGGAGTCCGTCTGTTCTTCCAGCTTCTCGAGCACGGCACCCACGCGCTTTTCCGCGTCCGACACCTCCCGCTCGGTGCCGCCGCGATTCATCGGAGGCTCCCTGCGGCGCTGCCGCTCGCGAACTGCACATGCGGTGGTTCATCCGCCTGTTCAGGCGGGGGCGCGGGCACATCGGGCTCGACGGGCAGGTCGGCCTTGCCAGGGGCGGGAGGGTGGGAGGCCATGGAAGGTCAGGAGGTGATGGTGGAGGGGTGGGTGGGGGCAGTGCCGGGTGCCGGCGTCGGGATGCGAACCGAGATGCTCTGTTTCCTGCAGCTCAGAGACCGCTCATGACCGATGCGGCCAGGTAGGCGATTCCGAGGCTGGAAAACAGCATGAATCCGGCGAGGACAGTCAGAGTTTCTTTCATATGTTCAATCCTTCAATAGGAACAGACCATCGGAAGCAAGCTATGACTGGCATCCACGACGCTGGGGGCACAAAAGAGGGCGAGAAGGATCTCCTCGCTTCAGCAGGTGGCTTTGGTGCGTCCGCCGCCGGACTTCCTGCCACCACCGGAATCCTTGTTCACCGTGGCCCAGGCCCGGCGTTCGGCCTCTGGCTTGCTGAGACCGCGGTGTTCATAACTGTCTTCGATGTGTTCGGCTTGGCGTTTTTGCTTGTCTGTGTACGCCGACTTGTCACCTCTTGGCATGGCTGCTCCTCGGATGGGTTTGTCGTGCCGCTTGGAGTTCAACACGCCATGAAGCAGCACAGGCGATACCTTAAAACCGCCTCCTGCGGGTCGTCTGTAGGACGAAGGCGGTTGAAAGGCGTGCCTTGCCTCGGCCTGGCCATCAAAAAACCCGGCGGCCCCTCCATGGCTGGAGGGGCTGCGCCGGGCGTGGACACCGGCGTGGGCCGGGTCAGGCAGGGGGAACGACGGGCCTTCAGCTCTCCTGTCGGCGGATCAGTTGGCGGCCGGTATCGGTGATGGCCAGATCGCCGGCCTGATTCTTGGCCACGTAGCCGCGTTCGTAGAGCCGTCCCGACAGGTGGTGCGTGAGCGCCTCGGGCACGCTGATGGCACGGCCCAGCTCCAGTTGCTTGAGCGCTTCGAGCTCATCCACCGTGGGGTCGAAATGCGGTGCGTGATAAACGGTTCCCATGAAGCTTTCTCCTTGTTGGTTGCACAGACGCTGCAGTCCTCGGGCCCATGGCCTTGCGCTTGAGCTGCAGCTGACCCAAAGGGTAGCCGCGCCGCCACCCGCACGCAATCGGCCGGCGGCACGGAAGGCACCCGGGGGCTCAACTCGCGGCCATGTCCTGCAACCAATCGGCGAAGGCGGCCAGCACGGGCGGCTGCGGCTGCGCTGGGGTGATGAGGTAGTAGGCGCGTTCGCCGCGCAGGGGCCGCTCGCAGGCCAGCACCAGTTCACCCCGGGCCCGCTCGGCCTCGATCAGCAGCGGAGGCATGAGCGCGACGCCCAGCCCGTGCGAAGCGGCCACGGCCAGCATGGAGAACAACTCGTAGCGCGGCCCGTCGAGCGCGCGCGGCGCCTGCACGTCCATGGCCTCGAACCATTGCCGCCATCCGTAGGGGCGCGTGGTCTGCTGCAGCAGCGGCAGGCTCGCCAGCGCCTGGGGTTCGAGCGGCTGCCCGCCGGGCAACAGGCGCGGGCTGCACACGGGCACCACGTCTTCCTGCAAGAGCCGCAGGGCCTGCGTGCCCGGCCAGTTGCTGACCTGCTCGGGCGTGCCGGCATACAGCGCGGCGTCGAATCCGGTGTCGGCGAACAGGAAGGGCCGCGTGCGCGTCTCGATGTGCACGACGATGTCCGGATGCGCCTGGGCCAGCAGGGGCAGGCGCGGGATCAGCCAGCGCGTGGCGAAGGTGGGCACGGCGGCCAGCGCGATCGACCCGCCCTGCCCCTGGTGCGCCATCACGTCCAGCGTGTCGCGCTCCAGCCCCTGCAGCCAGCGGCCCACCTGCCGCGCGTAATGGGTGCCCGCCGGGGTGAGTGCCACGCCGTGCCGCGTGCGGCGAAACAGCGCCACGCCCAGGAAATCCTCCAGCGCCATGATCTGCCGCGACACGGCGCCCTGGGTGAGCGCCAGTTCCTGGGCCGCGCGGGTGTAGCTTTCATGGCGGGCCGCAGCCTCGAAGCAGGCCAGGGACTGGGTGGAGGGCAAGGTTCGGCGCATGGCGCGATTGTGCCGAAACCCGCACCCGACTGGCTATTCAGATATGAATTGATCGCATGTCTGGATGCAGCATCCTCGCTTGCACCGCACGATCCATGCGCCTACCATCGCACCAACCCGGCCACCCATGCGCTTTTCGCACACCGGAGCCGATCCGAACCCACCTTCCCCGGAGACCCCCCCATGGCCCACGCCGCCTTCCAATGGAGCGACCCGTTCCTGCTCGACCAGCAACTGACCGACGACGAGCGCATGGTTCGCGACGCCGCCGCCGCCTTCTGCCAGGACAAGCTCGCCCCGCGCGTGCTGGAGCAGTTCCGCCATGAAAAGACCGACATCGCCATCTTCCGCGAGATGGGCGAAGTGGGCCTGCTGGGCCCCACCATTCCCGAGCAGTACGGCGGCCCCGGCCTGAACTACGTGGCCTACGGCGTCATCGCCCGCGAGGTCGAGCGCGTGGACTCGGGCTACCGCTCGATGGCCAGCGTGCAAAGCTCCCTCGTGATGGTGCCGATCCACGAGTTCGGCACCGAGGCGCAAAAACAGAAGTACCTGCCCAAGCTGGCCAGCGGCGAGTGGATCGGCTGCTTCGGCCTGACCGAGCCCGACCACGGCTCCGACCCGGGCAGCATGGCATCGCGCGCCAAGAAGGTACCGGGCGGCTATTCGCTGTCGGGCGCCAAGATGTGGATCACCAACAGCCCCATCGCCGATGTGTTCGTGGTCTGGGCCAAGGAAGTGTCCGAGGCCGGCGCGGTCGGCCCGATCCGCGGGTTCGTGCTCGAAAAGGGCATGAAGGGCCTGAGCGCCCCGGCCATCCACGGCAAGGTGGGCCTGCGCGCCAGCATCACCGGCGAGATCGTGATGGACGAAGTATTCGTGCCCGAGGAAAACGCCTTCCCTGAAGTGCAGGGCCTCAAAGGCCCCTTCACCTGTCTGAACAGCGCCCGCTACGGCATCGCCTGGGGCGCCCTGGGCGCGGCGGAATTCTGCTGGCACACCGCGCGCCAGTACACGCTGGACCGCAAGCAGTTCGGCCGGCCCCTGGCGGCCAACCAGCTCATCCAGAAGAAGCTGGCCGACATGCAGACCGAGATCGCCATCGGCCTGCAGGCCTGCCTGCGCCTGGGCCGCATGAAGGACGACGGCACCGCCTCGGTCGAGGCCACGTCCATCATCAAGCGCAACAGCTGCGGCAAGGCGCTGGACATCGCCCGCATGGCGCGCGACATGATGGGCGGCAACGGCATCAGCGACGAGTTCGGCGTGGCGCGCCACCTGGTGAACCTGGAAGTGGTCAACACCTACGAAGGCACGCACGATGTGCACGCGCTGATCCTGGGCCGGGCCCAGACCGGCATCGCTGCCTTCGCGAACTGAACCGGCGGACCGACCCACGCGCCCCGGCCTGGACCGCCAGGGCGGGCGCTGCCGGGCGGTTCATGGCCTTTCAGACCTCCAGCACAATCAGTACTAGGGCGTATTGCTACTTTTTTCATAGCAAAGCGATTTCTGCATGACCACGACCCCCCAAGCCCCGGCGGGCGCCCTCGCCGGCATCCGCGTGCTCGATCTGTCCCGCGTGCTCGCCGGCCCCTGGTGCACCCAGGTGCTGGCCGATCTGGGGGCGGACGTGGTCAAGGTGGAGCGCCCCGGCGTGGGCGACGACACGCGCCACTGGGGCCCGCCGTTCCTGAAGGACGACGCGGGCAACGACACGGCACAGGCCGCCTACTTCACGGCCTGCAACCGCAACAAGCGCTCGGTCACCATCGACATGGCCACGCCCGATGGGCAGGCGCTGATCCGCCAGATGGCCCAGCAGGCCGACGTGGTGGTGGAGAACTTCAAGGTCGGCGGCTTGCGGCAGTACGGGCTGGACCACGCCAGCCTGCGCGCGGCCAACCCGCGACTCATCTATTGTTCGGTGACCGGCTTCGGCCAGGACGGGCCTTATGCCGAGCGCGCCGGCTACGACCTCATGATCCAGGCCATGACGGGCCTGATGAGCATCACCGGCCGGGCCGACGGCGAGCCCGGCGCCGGCCCGCTGCGCGTGGGCGTGGCCGTGATCGACCTGTTCACCGGGCTGTACGCCAGCAACGCCATCCTGGCCGCGCTTCACGTGCGCGAGCGCACCGGCGAAGGCCAGCACATCGACATGGCGCTGCTGGACGTGGGCATGGCCGTGCTCGCCAACCAGGCCTCGGGCTTCCTGGCCACCGGGCAGGCGCCGACCCGCCAGGGCAATACGCACCCCAGCCTCGTGCCCTACCAGGACTTTCCCACCGCCGACGGCGCCATGCTGCTGGCCATCGGCAACGACGGGCAGTTCGCGCGGTTCTGCGCGGCGGCCGGCCGGCCGGAATGGGCGCAGGACGCCCGGTTCGCCACCAACCCGCTGCGGGTCAAGCACCGGGCGGAGCTGGTCCCCGCCCTGCAGGAGGTCACCCGCACCCGCACCACGGCCGACTGGATCGCCCTGCTGCAGGACAAGGCCGTGCCCTGCGGCCCGGTCAACACGCTGGCCGAGGCGTTCGACGACCCGCAGGTGCAGGCCCGGGGCCTGCGCGTGGAGCAGGCCCGGTGGCCGCAGGGCGAGCCCGGCGACGGCATCGGCCGCATCGCCGGGGTGGCCAGCCCGCTGCGGCTGTCGGCCACGCCGCCGGTGCTGCACCGGGCGCCGCCGGCCCTGGGGCAGCACACCGACGAGGTGCTGGCGGGCCTGGGGCTGGACGCCGAACGCATTGCGCAACTGCGCGCGGCGAACGTGGTTTAGCCCGTCCCAGGCCGATGGCATCGGCCTCCCCCGAAAAAGCCTTGCCTTCGCGCAAGGCTTTTTTCATGGCGCGCTCCGCTGGGTGGAAAGTTAAAAATGATTTTTATGATAAAAATGATATTTCAATACACTCCATCCATCCGATAGTCCAGGGCGCTCCTCACGAAGGGGTGCCCTCCCACTCCCTCAGGGATCTTCCGATGAAGCTCAGCCGAAAACTCCCGCTCGTTTTTACATTGGCCCTCTTGCTGCTCTTCGCCGCTGCGCTGTTCGGCCTTGGCCGGCTGAACACGGCCCTGACCACGTACCAGACCACGGTCTCCACCCATACCCAGCAAGAGCGGATGGCCGCCGACGTGCTGGGCGACTTCCGGGTCCAGGTACAGGAGTGGAAAAACACACTGCTGCGGGGCAAGGACGATGCGCAGCTGTCGCGCTATTGGGCTGCCTTCGCGAAAAGCGAAGGGGCCGTGCAAGCCCAGGCGCGCAAGCTGCTGGGCGACTTGCCCGCGGGCGATGCGCGTGAGCGGGTGGGCCAGTTCCTGACGGCACACGAACGCATGGGGGTGGCCTACCGCAAAGGGTTCGAAACATTCAAGGCATCGGGCCGGGACCCGGCCGCGGGCGATCAAGCCGTGCAGGGAATGGACCGGGAACCGGCGCAACTGCTGGAGCAGACGGGCGACCTGATCAGCAAAGCCAGCGCGGCCGTGTCCCTGGAGGCTGCGACGGCGGCGCGCCAGGCCAACTGGATCAGCCTGACCGTGATGCTGGTCGTGTGCGGGGCCAGCGTCTTCGGCGCGGTGCTGTTCAGCCGCACCGTCACGCAACCGCTGGGCAACGCGGTGCGCATTTCGGAAGCCGTGGCCTCCGGCGACCTGACCCAGGCCACCCACACCCGCGGACAGGATGAAATCGCCCAGTTGCTGAACGCACTCCATGCGATGCAGACCAGCCTGTCTCAGGTGGTGAGCAAAGTGCGCGATAACGCAGACAGCGTGGCGAGCGCCAGCAGCGAGATCGCGCAGGGCAACAACGACCTTTCGGCCCGCACCGAGCAGCAGGCCAGCGCCCTGGAGGAAACCTCGGCCTCCATGGAGGAACTCAGCTCCACAGTGACGGCCAACGCGGAAAACGCCCGGCAGGCCAACCAGTTGGCCCTGAACGCATCGACCGTGGCCTCCAAGGGCGGCGATGTGGTGTCGGAAGTGGTGAGCACCATGCGCGGCATCAACGACAGCAGCCGCAAGATCGCCGACATCGTGGGTGTCATCGACGGCATCGCCTTCCAGACGAACATCCTGGCATTGAACGCCGCCGTGGAAGCAGCGCGGGCCGGCGAGCAAGGGCGCGGCTTCGCGGTGGTGGCCAGCGAGGTGCGCCAATTGGCCCAGCGCAGCGCCGAGGCCGCCAAGGAAATCAAGACCCTGATCCATGCCAGCGTCACGCGCATGCAGCAGGGATCGGTGCTGGCCGACGAGGCGGGCACCACGATGGGCGAGGTGGTCGCCTCGATCCGGCGCGTCACCGACATCGTGGCCGAGATCAGCGCCGCCAGCAGCGAACAAAGCGCCGGCGTGTCCCAGGTGGGCGAGGCCGTCATGCAGATGGATCAGGCCACCCAGCAGAACGCCGCGCTGGTGGAACAGAGCGCCGCGGCGGCGGACAGCCTGAAGCAGCAGGCGCAGCAACTGGTACAGGCCGTGGCGGTCTTCCGCTTGCGCCCCCACGGCGATCCCTCGGGCTCCCGGCCGGGGGGCACCTTGAAGGCCGCGTGAGCTGTGAGCCCGGAAGGACTCCAGGCTATGGAGCCCCCGCCTGATACCCATTGCCGCTCTCGCTGGCAAGAAGATTGCGTCGCACTCCCTCGAATCGGAGCGCGGGCGCAACACGGGAAAATATTAGGACCGGGCCTACACCATCACGCTCTAAAATTTGTAAACACGCGTATCCAATGCGAAGGAGGCAGCGATGAAGGCAGTGCAGCAGGAAATTGACGAGCGGACCAACCTCACCGGAACCAACAAATTCGAGTTGCTGCTCTTTCGGTTGGGCATCGACGAAAACCTGGGCAAGTCCGAGCTGTTCGGCATCAACGTCTTCAAGATCCGCGAGATCGTGGCGATGCCCAGCATCACGCCCATCGCCGGCGCCACGCCGCACTCGCTGGGCGTGGTCAATCTGCGCGGTCAGATCATTCCGGTGCTCGACCTGCCCTCCATCGTCGGCTGCAAGCCGCAGACCGGACTGAACATCATGCTGGTGACCGAATATGCGCGCACCACGCAAGCCTTCGCCGTGGAATCGGTGGAAGACATCGTGCGCCTGGACTGGAAGCAGGTGCTCTCCGCCGAAGCCAGCGGCACCGGCGGCCAATTGGTGACCAGCATCGCCCGGCTGGACGGCAACACCGACGGCTCCCGCCTGGCGCAGGTGCTGGACGTGGAAGCCATCTTGCAGATGGTCTCGCCGTCCGATGAGCACAAGGTCGATCCCGAGAAGGTCGGCCCCCGCCTCAAACTCAAGCCCGGCACCATGATCCTGGCCGCCGACGATTCGTTCGTGGCCCGCTCGCTCATCGAGAAGGAACTGCAGGCCCTGCACGCACCTTACGAAATGACCAAGTCGGGCAAGGAAGCGTGGGACCGGCTGAACGCCATCGCCCGCGCCGCCGAGGCCGATGGCAAGACCGCCGCCGACCGCGTCGCGCTGGTGCTGACCGACCTGGAAATGCCCGAGATGGACGGCTTCACGCTCACCCGCAACATCAAGCAGGACGCGCGCCTGAACAAGATTCCGGTGGTCATCCACTCCTCGCTGTCGGGCTCGGCCAACGAGGACCATGTGCGCAGCGTGGGGGCCGATGGCTACGTGGCGAAGTTCGTCGCGGAAGACCTGGCCGAGACCATGCGCCGCGTGCTGCCCAAGTAAGTCAATCAATCCAGCCCTCACGGCGCCGCAGGGGCCTCGCCGCCGCTCAGCGCGGCCTCGGGTAGCCGTTCTCCACCCAGGCCGCTGCGCTGGCGCTGGTGAGCACGAAGCCGGGCGACACGCCCACGCGGGCCAGCAGTTCGTCGTCCAGCGCCGAATGCGCGCTCAGCGTCGCGGTGGGATGCTCATCGTCCGGCTCGATGGCCAGCGACACGCGCACGCGCTCGTCCCGCACGGTGACCGTGACGCTCTTGTTCAACTGGGCATGCAGTTGCTGCTCATGGCGGCGCAGCACCTCCGACGCGGTCTTGACCAGCGTGTGGAACGCCGAGACATCCAGCGGCTTGGGATTCTTCTTGTCACGCCCCATGGTCCAGGGGCCGACCAGCGCGGGCTCGGACTCTCCCCGCAGCGTCATCTCGACGGCCCAGCCGTCGTCGTCTTCGTTCTTGACGACGCGCGCGGTCCAGCGCTCGTCGCTCCACAGGCGGGGTTCCTGCACGGGGGTGGATTCTGAGTCTTCGGTCATGTCGTCCAAGTTGGGGCCTTCGGCCGCATTCAGCCCGTCCGAAAGCAAAGCCGCAGAGTGTAGAGCGGGACGCGTGGCAAACCGCCGGCGGCGCAGCCCATATCCATCCACCGACCAGGCCGTCGCATAGACTGCCCGGATGATCCTGGAAACCGCTCCGCTCACCATCCGCCCCGGGCAGAACGCCGCCTTCGAGCAGGCCTTCGCCGAGGCGCAGGGCCTCATTGCCGGCATGCCCGGATACCTTTCGCACGAACTGCACCACTGCGTGGAGCGCCCGCAGGAATACCTGCTGCTGGTGCGCTGGACCACGGTCGAGGCGCACGAACAAGGCTTTCGGCAGTCGCCGCAATACCAGGCGTGGAAGTCGCTGCTGCACGGCTTCTACGATCCGTTCCCGACCGTGCTGCATTACGCCCCCGTGGCCGGCCTGCAAAATGCCTCTGCCGCGCCCCGCCCCGCCGCCATGTGAAGACGGGGCAAAGCCTGACAATGGCGCCCGCGCAAGGTCAACCAAAATGGTCATCAGCGCGTCACACACGGGCGCGGCGTGTCGCCTGACCGCCGCCGTCACCCATCGGCCGCCAGACGATCCCTGCAGCGCGGCCACCAGCCAGCGAGGCCTTTCCATGTTCCACCCCGCCCTCCGAATCCTTGCCGCCGGCACCCTGGCCGTGCTGGCCACGGGCTGCGCGGTGCCCGGCGACCCGTACTACGAGTCCGCCTATCCGTCCGCCAACTATCCGGCAGCGCCGTCCTATCCCTACCCGGCCAACGGCTCGACGTCGATCACGGTGTACGAACAGCCCGCCTACGGCTACAGCCGGCCCGCCTACCCCGTCTATGTGCCCACGCCGGTGCCCGCGTATGGCTGGGACCGCCGTGACGATCGCCGGGACGACTGGCGTGAACGGCAGATGCGCGAAGACCGCGAGCGCGCCTGGCGCGACCGCCGGGACCGCGAGGCCCGGGAAGCGCGCGACGCCGACCGCCGCCGCGACCGGGACCGGGACGGCCAGCGTGCGGATGCCGACCGGCGCCGTGCCGAGATGGACCGCCAGCGCGCCGAGCTGGACCGCCAGCGTCGCGAACAGGCCGACCGCCAGCGTGGCGAAGACCGCCGCCCGCCGGGCGCGCAAGACCAGCGGCCGGCACCGGGCTGGCGCCTGGAGCAAAATCCCCAGAACCGGCCCTGACCGCCCGGCCCCACCGACCTGAACCGACCGATCGTCCACGGGAAACGGCCATGATCCAGCGCCCTGCCTTCCTAGCCCCTCGCTCTGCCGCATGGCGCCTCGGCGCCGCGCTGGCGGTGGCGGCGTGCGCTGCAGCCCCCTTGGCCACCCATGCCCAGGTGATGCGCTGCACCGACCCCGCCTCCGGCAAGGTCACCTACACCGACGGTGCCTGCGACAAAGGCACGGCCGCACGCGAGGTCGAGGCCCGCAAGAGCCGCGAGGAAATCGAGGAGGAGCGGGCCCAGGCCCTGCAGGCGTTGCAGCTCAAGCAGCAACGCCAGCAGATCGAGCGCCAGGAAGCCCAGCAGGAGGCACGCCAGGACCGCGAGCGCGCCGCCGCGCGGGCCCCGGCCGATCCGTCCAGATCGCCCGAATGCGCCCGCTCGCGCCGCAACCTCGACCGGGTGGCCAACGAATCGGGCGGGGGCAACTACGACGGCCAGGCCCGCCTGACGGCCGCCCAGCGCCAGATGGACCTCGACTGCCTCGGCCCGCAGGGCTATGCGGAGATCGAGCGGTCACGCAGTTACAGCGGCGGCAGTGGCGACTACTATGCGCCTCCCGCCGTCGTGGTGCTGCCGCCCCGGCGCCCGGTGGTGGTCCAGCCGGCGCTCCCGGTGCCCTCCGCCCCGATTTCGCACTGCAACGTGTTCCGCTGCTACGACCAGCAAGGGAACGTTCACCCGCGCTGATGCGTGCGGGTGGGCGCGTCAGGTCGCGCGCAGGCCCTGGGCCACGGTCGGGTAGCGCAGCATCACGCGCAGTTCCTTGCGCAGCCGCGTGGCATCCAGCCGGCGGGACTCGCCCATGAAGCTCAGCAGCGGTGCGGGCAACTGCGCCTTCGCATCGCTGCGCGCGATGCGCGGCGGGCGCGGTAACCCGTACAGATCCGCGGCCAGATCGAAGTAATCGCCCATCTTGATGTCGCTCGCATCGCTCACGTGGTACACGCGCTGCGGCTGGCCGCGCCACAGGGCCGCCACGCAGGCGCGGGCCAGGTCGTCGGCATGGATGTGGTTGGTGTAGACGTCGTCCTCGGGCAGCAGCACCGGGGTACCACGGCGCAGGCGGGCTTCAGGCGTACCGCCTTCCCGGTCGGGCGCATAGATACCGGGAATGCGCAGGATGCTGGCGCGCACGGCGCTGCGGCCCAGGTGGCGCACGGCACGCTCGGCATTCACCCGCCGTTGCGCGCGGGACGTGGCGGGCGCGACGGGACGCGCCTCGGTCACCCACGCGCCGCCGCAATCGCCATACACCCCGCTGGTCGAGCCGTACACCAGCGCGCGCGGCAAGCTGCGCAGGCGCAGCGCCCGCGCCAGGGCGACCGTGCGGCCGTCATACCCTTTGGCGGCACTGGGCGCATCGCCCGGCGGGGGTGCCAGGTGCAGAACGCGGGTGGCCAGGCCGGACAGCCGGCGCAGGCTGGGCGCATCGTCCAGGTTGCCCGGCAGGGGCGTGATGCCGGCGGCGCGCAGCGGCGCCATGCGTTCAGGACTGGAAGTCAGGGCCAGCACCCGGGGCCGGGGCCCGCCGGCCGATGCGCCCAGCTCCCTGGCGGCCCGCAGCCCCACGTCGCCACAGCCGATGATGAGCACGCGCTGGCGGCGAAAGCGCGCCGGCAGGGCCCCGAGGGGGCTTTGGTTTGAGGGCAAAATCGGATCCGTTTGGCGAGAAGAACCTCCAAGGATACCCACTCCATGACCCCCGCAGAGACGGCCCAAGCCGCCCACCAGATCACTGTACAGCCCAGCGGCCGGGCATTTGCTGCCCAGCCCGGCGAATCCATTCTGGCCGCCGCCATCCGCAGCGGCGTGGGCCTGCCCTACGGCTGCAAGGACGGGGCCTGCGGCTCGTGCAAGTGCAAGAAGCTCAGCGGCTCCGTGGCCCACGGCGAGCATCAGTCCAAGGCCCTGAGCGCGGCCGAGGCCGACGCGGGCTTCGTGCTCACCTGCTGCGCCCAGCCGCTGACCGACGTGGTGCTCGAATCGCGCCAGGTGACCGATGAAAGCGCCTACCCCATCAAGAAGCTGCCGGTGCGCGTTTCCACGCTCACGCGGGTGTCGCACGACGTCATGCAGGTGCGCCTGCAGTTGCCCGCGGCGGACACGTTCCGCTACCACGCCGGCCAGTACATCGAATTCATCCTGCGTGACGGCGCGCGCCGCGCGTACTCCATGGCCAACGCGCCCCACACGCAGGCCGACGCGCCGGGGCTGGAACTGCACATCCGCCACATGGCGGGCGGACGCTTCACCGACCACGTGTTCGGCGCCATGAAGGAAAAGGAAATCCTGCGCGTGGAAGGCCCCTTCGGCAGCTTCTTCCTGCGCGAGGACAGCCCAAAGCCCATCATCCTGCTGGCCTCGGGCACCGGGTTCGCCCCGATCAAGGCGCTGCTCGAACACATTCAGGCCAAGCGCATCGAGCGCCCGGTCACGCTCTACTGGGGTGGCCGCCGTCCCGGCGATCTGTACATGGATGGCTGGGTGCGCGAGCGCATGGCCACGATGCCCCAGCTGGCCTATGTGCCCGTGGTGTCCCATGCCTTGCCGGAAGACGCCTGGGCGGGCCGCACGGGCTTCGTGCACCAGGCGGTGATGGACGACCATGCCGACCTGTCGGGCCACCAGGTCTATGCCTGCGGCGCCCCCATCGTGGTCGATACGGCACGGGTGGTGTACAGCGCGGAGCGCCAGCTCCCCCCCGATGAGTTCTACGCGGATGCCTTTACATCCGAGGCCGACAAGCACGGGGCGAGCGAGCCTTCCGCCCAACCCTCCGGAGCCACCTCAGGCTGACGCGGTCCGGGCGCCAGCTTGCAGCAAGGAGCGCGCTCCCGTTGCGCGGCCTTCAGCGGCGCCAGCCCGGCCGGCCGTAATAGCCGCGCCCATAGCCGCCCCGGCCATAGACGCCGAAGAAGCCGATGGTCGGCGCCACCACCACGGGCGGCGGCGCCACGTACACGGATTCGGTCTGGTAGTAGCCCGGCCCGCCGTAATAGCCGGACCCGGCGTAGTAGCCCGGGCCGACCGGGGCCACGACGCAGCCGGTGAGCAGGCTGGTGGCCACCGAAGCGGCGGCGAGGGTGATGAGGCGGATGGACATGGTGGCTCCTTGGTGCGAGGTCCGAGACGCCATTCAACGCCCCGGACCTTAAGCGGTCACTTCCGCACGGTATCGCAGAAGTAACAACCGGTAATAGCCATCCACCGGCATTGATGGACGGTCTTCAGCGCGACAGCGCGCGGCAGGCCTCGGCACAGCGGCGGCAAGCTTCGGCGCAGGCTTGGCAGTGGGCCATGCCGTGCCGGGCGCATTCGTTGGCGCAGCTGTCGCACAGGCGGGCGCACAGGGCGCAGATCTCCGGCGCGTGGGCGCTTTCGCGGGCCATGGCGGCGGCGGCCACGCGGCACAGCGCGGCGCAGTCCATGTCCAGGGCGATGCACTGCACCATGCAGCGCGGCTCGGGCTCGCGCAGGCACGCGGCGGCACAGTAGTCGCACGCATCGGCACATTCGTTGCAGGCGCGAATGCACTCGGCATAGCGCGATGCGGTGACGGTGTCGTGCGGGGCGGCCTGCGGCATGGAATGTCCTTTTTCCGCCAGTGCGGCGGCGCGTGATGGGGTGCAAACTGGGAAACGGCTTCGACGTTTATAGAAATGCCCCCTCGCGGGCCCTGTAGGACGGCGCTGCGACCTCGCACCGCCGGACCCCTTTCAATTTTTTGCACAATGGCAGCATGAATCGCAGAAACCTCCTTCTCTCGGCCGCCGCCCTCGCCACGGCGTTTGCATCCCCGCTGGGCTACGCGCAGGATGCGCCGATCCGCCTGATCGTGCCGTACGCACCCGGGGGGCCGCTGGACGTCACGTCCCGCGCGCTGGCCGAGCGGGTGCGCGACACGCTGGGCACGGTGATCATCGACAACAAGGCGGGCGCGGGCGGCAACATCGGCGCCGATGCCGTCGCCAAGGCCGCGCCGGACGGTCTCACCATCGGCCTGGCCGCCACGGCGACGCATGCCGTCAACCCCTGGCTCTACAGCCGCATGCCTTACGACGCGGCCAAGGACTTCGCCGGCATCACGCAGATGGTGAGCGTGCCCAACGTGCTCGTCATCAATGCGGCCAAGGCGGCGGAACTCAAGATCAACACCGTGGCCGATTTGATCGCCTACGCCAAGGCCAACCCCGCCAAGCTGAACTACGGCAGCGGCGGCAACGGCAGCGCAGGCCACCTGGCGGGCGAAATGTTCAAGCAGCGCGCCGGCATCTACGCCCTGCACATTCCCTACCGCGGTGCCAGTCCCGCGCAACTGGCGCTGCTGGCCGGCGAAGTGGACTTCAACATCGACAACCTGGCCGCCGCCGCGCCCAACATCCGCTCGGGCAAGCTCAAGGCGCTCGCAGTGACCTCGCCGCAGGCCAGCGCCATGCTGCCGGGCGTGCCCCCGCTGTCGGCCACGTTCAAGGGCTTTGCGATTGAGACGTGGTGGGGCCTCGTGGCACCAGCCGGCACGCCCAAGCCCGTCATCGCCAAGCTGAACAAGGCCTTCGTCGCCGCGCTCAATGCGCCGGAGACCAAGACGCGCTTCGCAGCCCTCATGGCCGAGCCCGTGGGCACCACGCCCGAGCAGTTCGATGCCTTCATGGCGTCGGAGCGTGCCAAGTACCAGCAGGTGGTGAAGGCTTCCGGCGCGAAGGTCGACTGACCAGGCCAGGGCCCGCAGCCGCCCTTGGATCGAAACGGCCGCCAGCGCATACCCATCGTGGGCCGGCAGCTATATTTTCAATAGCAAATCGTTTCAGGCGGCGGCGCGGAACTGCCGCCGGTAGGCGGAGGGCGCAATGCCCACCGCCGCCGAGAAATGCTGCCGCAGCGAGACGGCGGAGCCGAAGCCCGACGCCACGGCCACGGCATCGATCGACTGATCGCCCCCTTCCAGCAGGCGCTGCGCCAGCGCGATGCGCTGGTTCTGCAGCCATTGCCCCACCGTGGTCCCGGTGGACTGGCGAAAGCGGCGCGTGAAGGTGCGCGGGCTCATCACGGCACGCTCGGCCAGCGCCTCCAGCGTGTGCGCCTCGTGCAGGTGTTCGCCCAGCCACTGCAGCAGCGGCGCGAGCCGATCCCCCCGCACCGAGGGCGCCACCGGCTGTTGGATGTACTGCGCCTGGCCCCCCTGCCGGTGCGGGGCCACCACCATGCGGCGCGCGGCGCAGTTGGCGGCCTCGGCACCGTGCTGCTGGCGCAGCAGGTGCAGGCAGCAGTCGATGCCCGCTGCGGTGCCGGCCGAAGTCAGCACCGTGCCATCTTCCACATACAGCACCTCAGGCCGCAGCGCCACCTGCGGGTAGCGCTGCGCAAAGGCCTGTGCCAGCGCCCAGTGGGTCGTGGCGGCGCGGCCGTCGAGCAGCCCCGCCTCGGCCAGCACGAACGCCCCCAGGCACAGACCCACGATGCGCGCCCCCCGACGGTGCGCGGCCCGCAGCGCCGCGAGCAGTTCGGGGGGCGCGGGTGCCAGGTTCTCGTGCCAGGACGGCACCACGATGATCTGCGCACGACGCAGCACCGCGAGGCTGTGCGCCACTTCGATGCCGAACCCGGCGGACGTGCGCATCGGGCCGGGCGCCACGCCGCACACCCGCAGCCGGTAGCGCGGTGCACCTTGCGCCGTGCGATCCTCGCCGAACACCAGGCAGGGCACCGAAAGGTGAAAGGGGCTGATGCCGTCGAAGGCCACGACGGCCACGGTGTCGGGGGCGGGCTGGGAGATGGTGCGCATGATGGCCCGATTCTATCGATCGGTGTCAATCCAGCCACTTTCAGCGATGGCGCGGAAGGCGAACAATCACCTCTGACCCTTCCGCCGCTTCAGGCAACCACCCTTCAAAAGGACTTCGAGAATGCCCACCACCCCCACCCCTCCCCGCCGCGCCCTGGTCGTCATCGACGTGCAGAACGAGTACTTCGCAGGCGGCAACCTGCCCATCGAATACCCCCCTGTGGCGGACACGCTGCCCAACATCGCCCGCGCCATGGACGCCGCTCAAGCCGCCGGCGTGCCAGTGGTCGTGGTGCAGCACACCGCGCCCACGGGCGCGCCCGTGTTCGACAAGGCCACGGACCGCTGGCAACTGCACCCGGAAGTGGCGCGCCGGCCTGCCGACCACCGCATCGAAAAACAGCTCGCCAGCGTCTTTGCGAACACCGACCTGGCCGACTGGCTGGCTGCCCGCGGCATCGATACGCTGACCGTGGTGGGCTACATGACGCACAACTGCGACGCCAGCACGGTGTTCGAGGCCGCGCACCGGGGTTTGGCCGTGGAGTTCCTGAGCGATGCCAGCGGCGCCCTGCCCTATGCCAATGCGGCCGGCCGCGTGAGCGCAGAGGAAATCCACCGCGTGTTCAGCGTGGTGTTCCACAGCAACTTCGCGGCGGTGGCGACGACCCGGGACTGGCTGGCGGCCGTGCAGGCCGGCCAGGCCCTGCCGAAGGGCGATGTGTATTCGTCGAACCAGCGCGGGCGCGAGGCCGCCTGAACAGTAGCGCAGTAGCGGCGAACACCGACCCGTCGGCGCTCCCTGCGGAGCGCGGAGGGGGGGTTGTTCAGGGCCAGAAGGGGCCGAGCCGCTCGATGCGCTGCGACTGCACGGCGGCCAGGCGGGCGGGCTCGACGCGCCCCGGTGCGATCTCGGCCAGGGGCTGCAGCACGAAGGCACGCTCGCCCATGCGCGGATGGGGTACGGTGAGTTCCGGGGTGTCGATGCGCTCGTCGCCGTACAGAAGCACGTCCAGGTCCAGCGTGCGCGGCGCGTTGCGGTAGGGGCGCTCACGGCCGGCCGCCTGCTCGATGGCCTGCAGGGCATGCAGCAGGTCGACGGCGGCCAGCGGGGTGGACAGTTCGGCCACGGCATTCCAGTAGTCCGGCCCCCCGGCATCCACCGGTGCGCTGCGGTAGAGCGACGACACCCGCAGCAAACGGCTGCCGGGCCATTGCGCCATCGCATCGAGCGCGCCGAGCAGCGCTGCCCGCGCATCGCCCAGGTTGGCGCCCAGGCCGATCCAGGCGGAGACCGGGGTGCCGGGGCCGCCCGCGGGAAAGGACACCGCCGCCATGCCGTGCCCCGCCCCGTTCAATCGCCCGAAGGGCCGGACGAGGCCGCGGGGGCCGCGCCCTCGCCGCCACCACCGCCCGAGGGCTTGCGGCGGCGCCGGCGGCGCTTCCTGGGGGCGGCCTGGCCGTCGCCGGCCGGGTCTTCGCCGCCATCGTGTTCATGGTCCTGGCCGTCCTGCCCTTCCTGATCGCCCCGGGAGGGGGCTGCGGCCGGGCGAGCCTCGCCAGGGGAGGCTGCAGCGCCGTCCGCCTCCGCCGCAGGCCGGGGCACGCGGCGCACGACGGGCTGGGCCTTGCGCTGGCGGGACTTCTGCTCTTCGCGGGCCTGGTCAATCATGTCGTCGCGGCGCATGTCGTCGGCGTGCTGGAACTCCTGCCACCATTCGGCCAGCGCCTCCTCGACCTCGCCCACATCGGCGCGCAGGCGCATGAAGTCGAAGCCGGCGCGAAAGCGTGCCTGAGCCACCATGCTGTAGGGCGTGGAGCCCACGCGCTTGTCGAAGCGCGGCTGCATGACCCAGATCTCGCGCATGTCGGCGGCCAGCTTGCCGCGGCCCGATACGTCGCCGATGCGCCGCTCGAACACGTCGTCGATGGCGTCCTGCAGCGCGGGAAACGGCTGCTCGCGCTGCGCGATGCGCCGGTCCCAGCCGGTCTTCACGTCCTGCCACAGCACGCAGGCCAGCAGGAAGCTCGGCGCCACGGGCTTGCCCTCGCCCACGCGGCGGTCGGTGTCGGCCAGGGCGGCGCTCACGAAGGAGGAGTCGGCACGCTCGACCACCACGTCCAGCAGCGGGTAGATGCCGGTCGCCATGCCCAGCTTCTTGAGCTGCGCGATCGTGGCCAGCGCGTGCCCCGTCTGCAGCAGCTTGAGCATTTCGTCGAACATGCGGCTTTGCGGCACGTCGGCCAGCAGCGCCTGCGACTCGATCAGCGGGCCCGCCGTCTTGGGCTCGATGGTGAATCCCAGACCCGCGAGCTTCGCCGAGAAACGCACGGCGCGGATGATGCGCACCGGGTCTTCGCGGTAGCGCGTGGCCGGGTCGCCGATCATGCGCAGCAGCTTTTTCTTCGCGTCCTGGATGCCCTTGTGGTAGTCCACCACTACCTGCGTTTCGGGGTCGTAGTACATCGCGTTGACGGTGAAGTCGCGCCGCGTGGCGTCTTCGTCCTGCGGACCCCAGACGTTGTCGCGCAGCACACGGCCGCTGGCGTCCACGGCGTGCTGCATGCCCACCAGCTGCTGCTTGCTGGTCTTTTCGTTGCCGCTCACCTGCTGCTCGATGGCGGTGTTGTCCAGGTAGGCACGGAAGGTGGAGACCTCGATCACCTCGTGCTCGCGGCCGCGGCCGTGCACCACGTGCACGATGCGAAAGCGCTTGCCGATGATGAAGGCGCGGCGGAACAGGCCCTTGACCTGCTCGGGCGTGGCGTTGGTGGCCACGTCGAAGTCCTTGGGCCGCAGGCCCAGCAGCAGGTCGCGCACGGCGCCGCCCACGATGTAGGCCTCATAGCCCGCCGCCTTGAGCGTGCGCACCACGTCGGCCGCGCGGCGGTCCACCAGTTCGGGGTTGATGCCGTGCACCGAGGCAGGCACTTCCTCGCGCTTGCCGAAGCGGTTCTTTCCGCGGCCGGCGCCGGGGGCGCCCTTGCCCAGCAGTTTGTCGATGAACTTCTTGATCATGGTTGGGTGGGAAAGAGATCCAATATGCGCCAGCCACGCTGCTGCGCGAGCGCCCGCAGGCGGGGGTCGGGGTTGGTGGCCACCGGGTGATCGACGGTTTCGAGCAGCGGCACGTCGTTCATGGAGTCGCTGTAGAACGTGCTCTCCACGCCGCTCCAGGCCAGGCCGCGCGCCGCCAGCCATTCTTCCATGCGCCGCACCTTGCCTTCGCGCATGGTCGGCGTGCCCTCGATGGCGCCGGTGTACCAGCCCTGCGCGTCGCGCGCAAGGCCCATGGAGAGCAGCTCGTCCACGCCCAGCGCCTGGGCGATGGGGCTGGTCACGAACTCGTTGGTGGCCGTGATGATGACCACCTGGTCACCCGCCGCCTGGTGCTGGCGCACCAACTCCAGCGCCTGCGGATGGATGGCGGGGCCGATCACCTCGCGCATGAACTGCGCATGCGCCGCTGCGGCGGCCTCGGGCCCGCGCTGGCGCACGGCCTCGATGGCAAAGCGCACGTAGTCGTGCACGTTCAGCGTGCCGGCCTGGTAGTGGGCGTAGAACTCGTCGTTGCGGCGGCCGAACTCGACCGGGTCGTGCCAGCCGATGCGGATGGTGAACTCGCCCCACTCGTAGTCGGAGTCGAGCGGCAGCAGCGTGTGGTCGAGGTCGAACAGGGCCAGCCGAGGGCGTTGCGCCGGGGGTTCAGGGTTCATGCGGTGTGGGGTGTGGAAAAAGGGGGCGGGCGGAGGGAGGCAAAGCCGGCAGCGTGCGCCGCTATTCGGACTCCAGCATGGCCCGCAGCAGGGGAATGGTGATGGCGCGCTGGGTGCGCAGGGCGAAGCTGTCCAGTTGGTCCAGCAGCTGCATGAGGCTGCCCAGATCGCGCGAGAAGCGCTTGAGCATGTAGTCCATCACATCGTCGCCCAGGAAGATACCGCGCGCGTCGGCCTCCTGGCGCAGCACCGCGCGGCGCTCGGCCTCGCCCAGCAGGTGCAGCTGAAAGATGTGGCCCCAGCCCAGGCGGCTGCGCAGGTCGTCGCGCAGCGGCAGGTCGGCCGGCGGCGTCTGGCCGGCAGCCAGCACCCAGCGGGGCTCGCCCACGGCGGGGCTGATGGCATTGACGAACCAGTTGAAGGCGGCGGCCTGCTGGGCCGTGTTGTACAGGTGCACCTCGTCCAGCAGCACGGCGGACCAGCGGTCGTCGAACGCCGTGGGCTCGGCCACCGAGGCATCGAGCCAGCCGACCGAGGCGCCCTGCTCGCGCAGGGCCTCGCGCACGGCCTCCAGCAGGTGGGTCTTGCCGCTGCCCGACTCGCCCCAGAGATAAGTGGGCACCGGCGAGCGCAGCACCTCGACGGCGCCGTCGCCCACGGCCAGCCGCAGGTGCTGCAGGGCCGCCTCGTTGGTGCCGGCAAAGAACCGGGACAGCGTGGGCCCGGTGGCCAGGCCGATGTCGAGCGCGAGCTGCTTCATGCGCCGCGCCCCGGCATGGCGCACCACACGCGCCGCGCACCCGGACCGCAGCGGCAGGCGCGGTGCGGGACGAAGGGCGGCAGTGGGGGGCGAGGCGGCATGGAAGTGGGAATGGCAAAGGGCCGGATGGCAGGGCGCGCGGGACACGCCGGCGCGAATTTTAGTCTGCCGCGGCGACCCGTCCGGCCACGGCGCCACGGGCCACCCGCGGCCACGCCATCCGCCGGCCCGCGGGGGCATTGGCGGGCAAGGCGGGCGGGGCCTTTAAAATCCGCCGCTCCAGCCCGCCGCGCGGGCCCACCAGCACTCACGAACCCTTCCATGAGCTCCTCCGACTCCTCCACTCCCATCTCCTACAAAGACGCTGGCGTCGACATCGATGCCGGCGACGCGCTGGTCGAGCGCATCAAGCCGCTCGCCAAGAAGACCATGCGCGAGGGCGTGCTGGCCGGCATCGGCGGTTTCGGCGCCCTGTTCGAGGTGCCCAAGCGCTACCAGGAGCCGGTGCTGGTGAGCGGCACGGACGGCGTGGGCACCAAGCTCAAGCTGGCCTTCGAATGGAACATGCACGACACCGTGGGCATCGACCTGGTGGCCATGAGCGTGAACGACGTGCTGGTGCAGGGTGCCGAGCCGCTGTTCTTCCTCGACTACTTCGCCTGCGGCAAGCTGGACGTGGACACGGCCGCGGCCGTGGTGGGCGGCATCGCCCGGGGCTGCGAACTGTCGGGCTGCGCCCTGATCGGCGGCGAGACGGCCGAAATGCCCGGCATGTACCCCGCCGGCGAGTACGACCTGGCCGGCTTTGCGGTCGGTGCGGTCGAAAAATCCAAGATCCTCACCGGCAAGACCGTGGCAGCCGGCGACGTGGTGCTGGGCCTGGCCTCGGCCGGCGTGCACTCCAACGGCTTCAGCCTGGTGCGCAAGTGCATCGAGCGGGCCGGCGATTCGGCCCCCGCCACGCTGGACGGCAAGCCGTTCAAGCAAGCCGTCATGGAACCCACGCGCCTGTATGTGAAGAACGTGCTGGCCGCGCTGGCCAAGCACCCCGCGCCGCAGGATGCGGCATCGGCCGGCGGCATCAAGGCCCTGGCCCACATCACGGGCGGCGGCCTGCTGGAGAACATTCCGCGCGTGCTGCCCGAGGGCCTGGCCGCCCACCTGAAAGCCGGCAGCTGGCCACAGACCGAGCTGTTCGCCTGGCTGCAAAAGACGGCCGGCATTGACGACATCGAGATGAACCGCACCTTCAACAACGGCATCGGCATGGTGGTGGTGGTCTCGGCGTCCGAGGCCGAAGCCACGGCCGCCACGCTGCGCTCGCTGGGCGAGACGGTCTACACGATCGGCACCATCGCCGAACGCGGCGACGGCGCGCCCGTGGTGGTGGGCTGACCCCCTCAGCCGCACCCCGCCGCCCATGATGGAGCCGCTCGCACCGCACGACGTTCCGCCCTCCGCCGCCGGCCCCGTGCGGGCGGCTCCCACCGAGCCCGGCCCGGCCGGTGCCGGCGTGCCTGTGGGCACCGCAGCGGCGGCCCCTTCCCAGGTCTTGGCCAATCCCCCCGCCCGGCACCGCGGCGTGGTCACGGCCAGCTACGTGCTCATGGCCGCAGCCCTGCTGCTGGTGATGTGGCAGGGCCTGCTGCCCGGCCTGCTGTGCGCCTGCCTGGGGTTTCTGCTCACGCGCTGGCTGGCGCCGCGCCTGGCCTGGCCGCCGGGGCGCAGCGTGCACCGGCCGTCCGGCAGCGGCGCCACGGCGGGCCAGGTGATCGCGGCGGCCGTGGTCATGCTGGCGCCGCTGTCGCTCATCGTGCTGGCGGCCTCGCATTCGCGCAGCTACATCGTCGAGGCACCGCAGCAGTACCGCGAACTGCTCGACTTTCTCGCCCGCACGGTGCTGGAGCTGCGCCTGAAGCTGCCGCCCGACATCGCCTCGCACCTGCCCGAAGGCGCGGTGGAGATCCAGCGCACCATCGCCGGCTACCTGGGCGCCAAGGCGGGCGCGCTGGCCATGGCCGGCCGCGCGTGGCTCAGCGGCCTGCTGCATGCCTACGTGGGCCTGCTGATCGGGGCCCTGGCCGCCGTGCGCACGCTGGACGGGCCCCGCGGACCGCTGGCCGAGGCGCTCTCGGCGCGCATCACCTGGTTCGGCGAGGCCTTCCGCCAGATCGTGGCGGCGCAGTTCTGGATCGCGGCGTTCAACACGCTGCTGACGGCGGTCTTCCTGCTGGGGGTGCTGCCGCTGTGGGGCATGCAGCTGCCCTACACGCCCGCGCTGATCACGCTCACCTTCCTGGCGGGGCTGGTGCCGATCGTCGGCAACCTGCTGTGCAACGCGGTCATCACCATCGTGGGGCTGTCGGTGTCGCCGGCCGCGGCCATCGCCTGCCTGGCGTTCCTGATCCTGATCCACAAGGCCGAATACGTCATCAACGCCAAGGTGGTCGGCCAGCGCACCCACATGGGCGTGTGGGAACTGCTGGCGGTGATGTTCGTGGCCGAAGCGGTGTTCGGCCCGGCCGGTCTGGTGGCAGCGCCGCTGTTCTACGCGTACCTCAAGAAGGAACTGCAGGCAGCGCAGCTCGTCTAGTGCGTGTTATGCACTTTTCTCAGTGAGAGCAAAGCCGTGAGTAGCGTTTGCGGATGCCCCGCGAGCCGTACCCAAGGGACGTCAGCGATGAAGAATGGAGCTTCGCGGCACCCTATCTGCCCCTGATGGACCGGCACGCTCCCAGCGAGGGCACGATCTGCGGGAAGTCTTCAATGCCTGCGCTGGCTGTTACGCGCGGGACCGCCCTGGCGGATGCAGCCCCATGGTCCCGCCGCCCTGGGAGGTGGTCTATCAGCACGCCGGCGCTGGTTGGACGCGGGTTGCTTCGAGGCGATGGTCTCGAACTGCGCTCCATCATTCGCGTGGCGCAGGGTCGCCAAGGCCAGCCCAGCGCCGTGGTGATGGATGGGCGCACGTGCAGTCGAGCACGGCAGCAAGGTCCATATGGCCGTGGACACGCTGGGCCACCTGCTGGCGGTGCCTGTCACGCCGGCTGGCGAACAGGAGCGTGCCCAGCTGCAGCGCCTGTGCAAGGACGTGACGCAGGCCACGGGCCGCACAGTGCAGCGTGCCTGGGCGGACCAGGGCTTCGTCTTGCTGCCCCGGCGCTGGGTGGTGGAGCGCAGCTTCGTCTGGCTGGCGAGATTCCGCAGGGCTCTCGCGGGACTGCGAGCGACTGCCCAAAGTGCCCGGCGGGCTACAGTTCCTTGTCTTTGCGATGCTCATGCGGCCCACCACCGCAAAATTGCTGGCTCGGGCAGGAAGTTCATCACACGCTTCAGGCCGCGCGTTCAGGCAGATCGTCCAGGCAGCGCGGACCTGCGCCTGGCAGCGGAGCCCCGCCCTGCCACCCGCGCCTCCATCGCGGCCCGCCCCCCACGCGCAAAGCCCATGTCACAAAACCGCCCCACGGGTTTGTGCCGAGCCAGCGCCTTCCACTCCAGCATTACGCTTGTCCGGCGCGCCACGCAGCCCGTGGGATGGCGTGCAGCGTCCCACGGCCCCAATCGCTTGCCTCAAAGGGTTCCCATGACCATCGCAAGAAAACTGGCCCTCCTCCTGCTGAGCGCCATTCTCGGCATCGCGGTGATGACGGCGTGGTTCCTGATCTCCGAGCGACAGCTCATCCTGCAAGAGCGCCAGACCGGCGTGCGCCAGGTGGTCGAGGCGGCGCACGGCATCGCTACGCACTTCCATGACCTGAGCACCAAGGGCGGGCTCTCCGACGAAGAGGCCCGCAAGCGCGCGGCCGCTGCCATCCAGGCACTGCGCTACAGCGGCAACGAATACGTCTGGATCAACGACATGCACCCTCGCATGGTGATGCACCCGGTGCGCCCCGAGTTGAACGGCAAGGACCTGACCGACAACAAGGACCCCAACGGCAAGCCGCTGTTCATGGAGTTCGTGCGCACCGTACAGGCCAGTGGCGCAGGCTTCGTGCCTTACCTGTGGCCCAAGCCCGGCAGCGAAGCGCCGGTCGAGAAGACGTCGTACGTCAAGGGTTTCGCGCCCTGGGGCTGGGTGATCGGATCGGGCGTGTACATCGACACGGTGAACGCCGCCATCTGGCAACGCGCCCTGGGGTTCGGATTGGTGGCGGCGCTGCTGGGGGCTGCGCTGCTGGTGATAGGCACCTTGATATCGCGCAACCTGCTGCGCCAATTGGGCGGCGAGCCCGGGTACGCACGCACCATTGCCCGCAGCATTTCGGAGGGCGATCTGTCGGTGGCGGTGGACACGCGCCAGGGCGACCACTCCAGCCTGCTGCTGGACATGCAGGCCATGCGCGATAGCCTGCACCGCATCGTGCAGCGCGTGCGCGACGGCACCGAGCACATCGCTGGCGCGTCGCAGCAGATCGCCGCCGGCAACCACGACCTGTCGGCCCGCACCGAATCGCAGGCCAGCGCGCTGGAGCAGACCGCCGCCTCCATGGAGGAGATGACCTCCAACGTGAAGCAAAACGCGGACAACGCCCGGCAGGCCAGCGTGCTGGCGCAATCGGCGTCCGACGTGGCGCGCCGGGGCGGCACGGTGGTGGACAAGGTGGTGCAGACCATGGGCTCCATCGATGCGTCGTCGCGCAAGGTGTCCGAAATCACCGGGGTCATCGAAGGCATCGCGTTCCAGACCAACATCCTTGCCCTGAACGCAGCGGTCGAGGCGGCGCGGGCCGGCGAACAAGGGCGTGGCTTCGCGGTGGTGGCCACCGAAGTGCGCAGCCTGGCGCAGCGCTCGTCCGAGGCGGCCAAGGAGATCAAGGCGCTGATCAGCCACTCCGCCGAGCAGGTGAAGGCCGGCACCCAGCTGGCGCAAGAGGCCGGCACGACCATGCAGAACCTTGTGGACAGCGTGCTGCGCGTGTCCGCCGTGATCAAAGACATCAGCCAGGCCAGCCGCGAGCAGACCGATGGCATCGAGCAGATCAACGAAGCCATCTCGCAAATGGACCAGGGCACGCAGCAAAACGCCGCGCTCGTCGAGCAGGCCACCGCCGCTGCCGCCTCGCTGCAGCAGCAGGCCAACGAACTCAAGCAGGTGGTAGCGGCCTTTCACCTGCACCGGGCCGCGGAAGGCTCGGAAGGTTCAGGGCAAGGCACGGCCCAGGCTGCGCTGCGTCGGCTGGGGCCGGCCCGTCGGCAGTTGAACTGACGCCAGCGCTCCCTGCGGTGGTGGCACCGGCCCACACCAGGGTGTCCAAGAAACGTTATTTGCTATTTTTTTAATAGCACTCAGCACATATAGATCTAAGGCATCAGCCTCTTTTTACCATCAATCCCTCATGGCGCAGGTGGGAACTGCCGCACCACGAACGCCCAGATCAGCGCGGAGGCGTCCGGGCCGTCCGGATCGCTGTAGGGCACGCTGGCCAGGCCGCCGCTCCAGGCATGCCCCAGGCCCAGGATTTCGCGCAGCGCCACCACGGTGCGGCCCTGCCGCTTGAACTCGGTCAGGCGCGTGGCGTGCCGCTTGCCGCGCTGCTGCATGCGCGCGGCGCCGGCCTTGGCGCCCAGCGCCTGCGCCCACAGCTCGGCGGTCGCGCAGGCATTGCGGGGCGATACCACGCCGTCGGCCTCGCCGTGCAGCACCAGCAGCGGAGGCAAGGGCAGCGGGCCTTCGGGCGGGGGCGGGCCCATGCCCAGCACCCGGGGCGCGGGCTCGGGCAGCAGGGCTTCGCGGCGCCCGCTCATGGCGGCCAGCGCCTGGGCGGACGACTCCGCCGTGCCCGGCGCCACGCCCGAATGCATGGCCACCGCGCAGAACCGTTCCGGATAGCGCGCCGCCAGCAGCACCGCCATGCATGCGCCGGCAGACAGGCCGGCCACCGCCACGCGCGTGAGATCGACCGGATGGCGCCGCGCCACCTGGTCCACCGCCGCCATGAGCGTGGCCGCTTCCGCGTGGGCCTTGCCGTTGCGGTGCGAGAACCAGTTCCAGCATCCCTGCGCGTTGGCGATGCGCTCCTGCTCGGGGTACAGCACCAGAAAGCGCTCGCGGGCAGCGAGCCGGTTCATGCGCGAACTGGCGGCCAGATCGGCCCCCGTCTGCCCGCAGCCGTGCAACATCACCATCATGGGGAGCTTTTCGCCCGCGCCCAGGGCCAGGCCCGGGGGAATGTGCAGGTGAAAACGCCGCGCGCCGGCCGGGCCGGGGGCGATGCCGCCGATCCATTCGCCCGCCCCGGGCGGCACCTTGCGCGGCGCCCGGGCCTTGGGTGTGGCGGCATTCACCAGCGATAGCAGGGGCTTGGCGGCCGCCTTCACCCGCGCGGGGCGCGTGGCGCGGGCCAGCGCCTTCAGGTTGCGCTGGTAGGCCCGGGTGAAAACGGACAGGGAAAACAGGCGGGAGCTGCGGGGCATGGGCGGTCGTCCAATCGGCGGGGTAGCGGGTTCACCATACCAGTTTTGCTGCAGTGCAGCATTTTTTGGGCCTGCCAGAGCTGGAATTGGGCGCCACGGCCTACAAACCCGCCGGCCGCGCGCCATCGAAACATGTCCTGAAATGATCGATCCCTGGCCGCCCCGGGCCGGACGCCGGCCGCCGCCGCTTTCAAAATCAGCGCCATACTCCACCACCCATCGAAGCGCCCCCATGAAAACCTGTCTCATAGTGATCGACGCACAGGAATCGTTCCGCCAGCGGTCCTATTTCACCGCGCAGAGCCTGCCGCCCTACCTCGCCGCGCAGAACGCACTCATCGAGGGCTGCGTGGCCCGGGGCGTGCCGGTGGTGCGCATCTTCCACAGCGACGGCCCCGCCGAGGCCGGCAACCCGTTCGCCATCGAGTCCGGCCACGTGCGCCCGCTGGAGGGCCTGGCGCCGTTCGACGCCACCGCCACCTTCACCAAATCGCGCCACAGCGCACTGGTGGACACGGGCCTGGCCGTCTGGCTGACGCAGCACGGCATCCAGCGCCTGATCGTGAGCGGCATCCGGACCGAGCAGTGCTGCGAGACCACCACCCGCCATGCCTCCGACCTGGGCTGGCAAGTGGACTACGCCCTCGATGCCACGCTCACCTGGGACATGGTGCAGGCCGACGGCCGCACGCTCACCGCCGCCGACATCCGGGACCGCACGGCCACCGTGCTGCAGGACCGCTTCGCCACCGTGTGCACCGCCGCACAGGTGCTGGAGCGCGTGGCCGCCGCAGCCTGATCCCCGCCATTTCCGCCCCCCACCCCGTCCCCCCCCCCTCCGCCATCACGACGAAAGAAGACGCGCCATGCTGGAACTGCGCCCCACCTGCGAACACTGCAACACCGCTTTGCCGCCCGCCTCGCCCGATGCGCGCATCTGCAGCTTCGAGTGCACCTTCTGCGCCGACTGCGTGGACCACGTGCTCGGCAACGTGTGTCCCAACTGCGGCGGCGGCTTCGCCCCGCGCCCGATCCGGCCCGCGCACAACCACAAGGGCAACAACTTCCTGGGCAACGACCCCGCCAGCACCGTGGTGCGCCACCGGCCCGTGGACCCGGCCGCCCACGCGGCCTTCGCCGCCGCCCTGCGGCAGATTCCGCCCGCACAGCGATGAGCAGCGGCCCCGGCGCCCCCATCCACGTCTTCTTCGCGCTGCTGCCCGGCAGCCTGGTGCTGGACTGGGCCGGGCCCGCCGAGGCGCTGCGCATCGCCAACCAGGTGCTGCAGGCGCGGGGCGGGCCGCCGGGCTTCGTGCTGCACTTCGTCAACCCGGCGCCCGAATCGGTCACCTCGGTCGGCGTGTCGCTGACCGGGCTGGCGCCGCTGCCGGCCACGCTGCCGCAGCCCGCCTGGGTGGTGCTGGTGGGCCTGCCCGGGCAGCGCATCGATGTGCAGCGCAGCGAGGCGCGCGAACTGCTGCACTGGCTGCGCGGCCTGCGGCTGGCCACGGGCCGCCTGGAACTGGTGACGGTGTGCGCCGGCGCCGTGCTGGCCGCGCACGCAGGGCTGCTGGCCGAACGGCGCGCCACCACGCACCACCAGCACCTGGCCGAACTGGCCGAGGTGGAGCCCCGCTGCGACGTGGTGGCCAACCGCGTCTTCGTGGCCGATGGCGCCCTGCACACCAGCGCGGGCGTGACCACGGGCATCGACCTGGTGCTGCACCGCATCGCCGACGCCTGCGGCCCGGCCATCGCCGCCGAGGTGGCGCAGACCATGGTGGTGGCGCTGCGGCGCGGCCCGCACGACCCGGAAATGTCGCCCTTCCTGCACCACCGCAACCACCTGCACAGCGCGCTGCACCGCGTGCAGGACGCGGTCGCCCAGCAGCCCCAGGCCGACTGGAGCGTGCCCGCCATGGCCGAGGTGGCGCACGCCTCGCCGCGCCACCTGACCCGCCTGTTCCTGGACCACGCCGGCATCGCGCCGCTGCAGTACCTGCGCCGCATCCGCCTGGCCACCGCCGAGGCCGCACTGCGGGCGGGGCGCAACGTGACCGAGGCGGCGGCGCTGGCGGGATTCAGTTCGGATACGCAGCTGCGCCGGGCGTGGAAGCAGTTCGGGCGGGGTGGGACGCCGTCGCAGCTCGGGGGAGCGGGTGGCCGCGCAGGGCCGCCGGGCCTCTAGAGCGCGCGCCTGCGTCCGGGGCGGCCGCTTGCGGTGGGTTGCTGGCACGGGGTGCAGGGCAGCGCCACCCGGTCGTCGGCGAAAGGCTGTTCGCAAAGGGCGTGGGAGCGCCAAGCGGGGGCCGCTGCTGACTCGGGCCTTGTGAAGGGCATACTTTGCCAACGGCCCAGCCGCTCACCGCTGTCATCCACCATGCCACAGACCCAACCCACCCCCCTCTCCATCCGATCGCGCCTGCGGGGCGCGGTCTACGGCCTGCTCGTTGGCGATGCGCTGGGGGTGCCCTACGAGTTCTCCAATGCCGCAGAACTGCCGGAACTCCGCTTGATCGAGATGGCACCGCCCGATGGATTTCGCCGCGCCCATCCGGGAGTGCCTGCAGGCACCTGGAGCGATGACGGAGCGCAAGCACTGCATCTGCTGAAGGTTCTTCTCGATGGGGACCACGCACTGGAAAGCAGGTTCGCCGATGGCTTGCAGTCCTGGCATTCCTCCGGTGAACTGACACCCGATGGCCGCGTGTTCGACATCGGCATCCAGACGCAGGAAGCCTTGGCGAACCTCCGGCGAGGTGTGCCGCCCAGCCAGAGCGGCCCTTGCGAAGAGAGAAACAATGGGAATGGGTCGCTCATGCGGGTGCTTCCCACGGCCTTGCTTCCCGCTGCCGACGACCGGGTCCTGATCGACCGCGCGAGAAGGCAAAGCCTTCCCACCCATGGGCACATGAGGTCGCTGCTCGCGTGCGCGTTGGCGACCTTGGTATCCGCCCGCCTTTTCAGGGGCCTCTCGTTCGTGGAGGCGCTCGACGGGGCCCAGGAGCACCTCGAAGAGACCACATCCGAATCCGAGCGATTTGAACTTCGCATCCTGTTGAACGGGCGGTTTGATCCCCCGAGCGGAAGCGGGTATGTGGTGGACTGCCTTTGGTCGTCCGTTGCAGCCGTCCTTCGCACGCGCAACTTCGAAGACTGCGTGCGGTGCGCGATCGGTTTTGGCAACGACACCGATACCACTGCCTGCGTCGCGGGGGGATGGGCGGGACTGCTCTATGGCGAGCAAGGCATTCCGCTGCGATGGCGCGAGCAGCTTCAAGGAAAGCCCCTCGTCGAGCCCTTGCTCGACCGCCTGCTCGCCGCCTGGGAGTGATTCCTGCCAGAACCGGCAAGGAAAGAGAAGGCGCCAAGGCGGCGGCTCGCGGAAAGGTCCGGCGCTTCAGGAACACCGCACTTCACCACGCCGGGCGCCTGATCGGTGAGGCAAAATGCCCCACCCCGCCCGGCCCCGAAATGCCGTGCCGAATGCAACAATCGGGGCCGGGTTCGGCACCCGTCTCGGCGCCGACGAAACCACCGGAAAAGCATTTGGAGGCCATGCACCTCACGATTGATCTTTTCACGCAATCGCCAGGAAATGCTCAAAAAATGGATTGGTTCCCTATCGTCTTCATTGCGTTCAAGGTCATCGTGCTCGGAACGGGCATGTTTTTAGCCATCAAGTGGCACCACGATCAAGGCAAGAAGAAGAAGAAGAAAAAATAATGCCGGCCGGGTTGGAGGGCGCCCACCAAACGCACCCTTGACACCCCCGGTGGGTCCAACAGCATCGCCCGCAAGAGGCGTTGTTTCTAATTCGGTCCGATAAGAACGATCCGCGCCCAAAGGTTTTTTGACCCGCAGCCACCGCCGGCCGAATGGCGCTGCAACGCGAGGTTCGAAAACGAATGGGGTGCCAGCCCTTCCCCACCGACCGTGGGCGCTTCGCACTCCCACTTAGTTCGGACCGTCCACCATCAGCCTCAGGTTCTGCACTGCCGCCCCGGCAGCACCCTTTCCCAGGTTGTCCAGCACTGCACTCAACACGATCTGCCCCGTGCGCTCGTTCCATGAGACGGCCAGGCCCATGTCGTTCGAACCGTTGTGGACCTGCGGGTCCCGTTCGGTCATCGGCTCGGCCGACGACATCGGCAGCACGTGCACATGCGCCGCATCGCGGTACCGCTGCGCCAGGCATTCGTGGATGCGTGCGCCCGAAACCTGTGCGGGCAGCATTCGCGCATGCAACCCGATGGTGAGCACGATGCCCTGACGGTAGCTGCCGTAGGCCGGCACGAAGAGGGGCGGCTCGGCCAGGCCCGCGTAGGCCTGGATTTCCGGCACGTGCTTGTGCTCCAGGGCCAGGCCGTAGACCGTGAGCGAATGCGCGCTCACTCCTGCCTCGTGCGCTTCGGCCCCCGCCCGGCCCATGCCGGAATAGCCGGAAACGGCATGGATGGTCAGCGGATAGTCGGCGGGCAGCAGGCTCGCATCCGTCAAGGGCCGCAGCAGGGCGACTGCGGCGGTGGGGTAGCAGCCCGGGTTGGTGACCCGTGACGCCTTGGCGATGCGTTCGCCTTGCCGGGCATCGAGTTCCGGCAGTCCGTACACCCAGCCGGGGCTGGTGCGGTGGGCGGAGCTGGCGTCGATGACGCGCACGCCGGGGTTGTCGATCATCGCGACCGCCTCGCGCGCGGCGGCATCGGGCAGGCACAGGATGGCGATGTCGCAATCGTTGATCGCCGCCTTTCGCGCGGCCGGGTCCTTGCGCAAGCCCGCAGGCAAGGTGTGGATGCGAAATTCCGAGCCCCGGAGCCGGTTCTGCAGGTCCAGGCCCGTGGTGCCCTGGTCGCCGTCGATGAAGATTTGGTGGTTCATGGAGCGCGATCGTAGGGAGACCGCCTCGATGGCTCCAGCGAAATATCGGCAACCGCAAGTTAAGAAAAATTAAACTGTCGGCATGCGAGAACTGAGCCTGGACCACTTGCGCACCCTGGTTGCCATCGCCGATCTCGGCTCCCTGGCCAATGCGGCGCGCGCCCTTCACCTGGCGGCCCCCACGGTCACCGTGCAGATCGCGGAGCTGTAGTCGCGCCTGGGCGGCCAGTTGCTCGTTCGCGGGCGGGGGCCCGCGCAACCGACGGCCCTGGGCGAGCGGTTCATCGCGCGGGCGCGCCGGCTGCTGGCGGATGCGGACGATGCCGTCGAGGACGTTCGGCGCCAGCTCGCCGGCCAGACGGGCCGCGTGCGCGTGGGGGCCTCGACCGGCGCCATCGCGCACCTGCTGCCGCCCGCGCTCGAGCGCCTGGCCCGGCAACACCCCGGGGTCGATGTGAACGTGCAGGTGCTGACCTCCAACGAAAGCATGGCCCGGCTCGCGGCCGGCAGCCTGGACCTGGCCGTGGTGGCGCTGCCGCAGCCGGCCGTGCGCGGCGTGCAGGTCACGCCCCTGCGGCGCGAGGCGGTGGTCGCCTTCCTGCCATCGGCCTGGAAGGCGCCGCAGCGGCTCACGGCGCAATGGCTGGCGGAGCGGCCGCTCATCATGAACGACGCCTCCACCCGCCTGTACCGGCAGACCGCGGAATGGTTCTCGGCAGCAGGCGTCCATTGCCGGCCCCGGATCGAGCTCAACTACAACGACGCAATTCGCACGCTGGTCGCCGCCGGCTACGGAGCGGCGCTGCTGCCGCAGGAATCGTACGAGGCCACGCGCGATCCGCGCATCGCCATCCGCCCGCTCCGCCCGGCGCTGTGGCGGCAGCTCGGCCTCGCGGTGAGTGACCGGGGCGCCAGCGGGCCGACGCGTTTCGTGCTGGAGGCGTTGCTGCCGGAGAAGGACCCGGCGGCGTGAGCCGCACCGACTGCCGTTCGCCGGGCGGCGATGGCAACGGGGCGAAACACCGGACAGCTGCCGGGCGCCAGCACGGCGTGGCCGGTGGATACTGCGCACCGCCGCCTCTCGAGCAGCCCTCCTCCACCCGCTTTTTTGCCCCCTGCTTTTCCAGCCTTTTCATGGACCATCCGCTCACATCGCCCACTCCACGCCATCGCGCCGTGCTGTTGGCAGGCATCGCCCTCTGTATCGCCCTGGGACTGGCCTCGCGCCGGTGGCCCGGTGTGCTGTTTCCCGAAGCGCTGGGCAAGTACCCCGGCGATGCGCTGTGGGCGCTGATGGTGATGTTCGGCTGGGCCTGCCTCTGGCCGCGCATGGCCCCGGGACGGCTGGCCCTGCTGGCGCTGGCGACTTCGTTCGCGGTGGAGTTCTCGCAGCGGTACCAGGCGCCGTGGATCAACGCGATCCGTAGCACCACGCCGGGCCACCTGGTACTGGGGTCGCGGTTCAACGCGATGGATCTGGCGGCCTATGCCGTGGGCGTGGTGGTCGGCCTGGGGCTCGACGGGCTTTACCGGGCCTGGTTGCGCCGAAGGACTGAGAGACAGACGGCACGTCCCGATTGAGCGGCCGGGAGTGCGCGAAGGCCCCTGCCCGTCCGGATGCCCGCAAGCCCGGCTTACTCAGTCGAACAGCCCCGGCGTCACCGACCCCTGGCGGGCCACCGGCGCGTCGCGCGCGGCCTGCTCGGTCAGCAGGTTGCCCACGCGCACGCCCAGCAGCCGAAGCCGCTTGTCCAGCGGCACGCGCTTGAGGCACTGCCCGGCCGCCCGGCGGATGGTGGCGGCGTCTTGCGTGGGGTGGTCGATGGTGAGGTCGCGCGTGGCGATCTTGAAGTCGTCGTAGCGCAGCTTGATGCCGATGGTCTTGCCCACGTAGCCCTTGCGCTGCAGGTCGCCGGCCACGCGTTCGCACAGGTCGGTGAAGATGCGACCCAGTTCGGCGCGGTCGCGCACGGCGTGCAGGTCGCGGTCGAAGGTGGTCTCGCGGCTCATGGAGACGGGCTCGCTTTCGGTGACCACGGGGCGGTCGTCGCGGCCCCAGGCGGCCTCGTGCAGCCAGGCGCCGCTGGCCTTGCCGAAGTGGCGCACCAGCCAGTCGCGCGGGCGCGCGGCCAGCTCGCCCACCGTGTGAATGCCATGGGACTGCAGCTTGGCGTCGGCCTTGGGGCCGATGCCGTTGATCTTGCGGCAGGCCAGCGGCCAGACCCGGGTTTCCAGGTCGCCTTCGTGGACGATGGAAATGCCGTTGGGCTTGTTGAACTCGCTGGCCATCTTGGCCAGGAGCTTGTTGGGCGCCACGCCGATCGAGCAGGTCAGGCCGGTGGCGTCGAGGATGCTTTTCTGGATGAGCCGCGCGAGCGACCGGCCGCCGTCGCGCTGGCCGCCCGGCACGTGCGTGAAGTCGATGTACACCTCGTCCACGCCGCGGTCTTCCATGACGGGCGCGATGGACACGATCACTTCCTTGAACATCCGCGAAAAGCGCCGGTACGAGGGGAAATCCACCGGCAGCAGGATGGCCTGGGGACACAGGCGCGCGGCCTTCATGAGCCCCATGGCCGACCCCACGCCGAACTGCCGCGCGGGGTAGGTGGCGGTCGTGATGACGCCCCGCCCCACATAGTCCTTGAGCAGCGGGAAGGCCGCGACGGGAATCTCCGACTCGCGGCCGGCGTACTCAGCCACCAGGGCCTCGTCCTGCGCCCGCCGGCCACCACCGATGACGGCGGGCAACCCTTTGAGCTGCGGGTAGCGCAGCAACTCCACCGAGGCATAGAACGCGTCCATGTCCAGGTGGGCGATGCGGCGTGGCAGGGGTGCGGCGGGCTCTTCAGGGGCGGTCACGTCCGCCATTGTCCACGCGCTCCCCGCCAGCTGCGCGGGCCCGCCGGGATGCCCCCGCAAGCACCTGCGCGCTGGGCGATCAGCGCACGCGCAGCGCGCCCGGCTGGCCGTGGCCGGCCAGGCGGAACACGGCCACCGTGTCCACCAGTTGCTGCGCCTGCGCCTTGAGGCTTTCGGCCGCCGCGGCGCTTTCTTCCACCAGCGCTGCATTCTGCTGCGTGACCTGGTCCATCTGGCTCACGGCCTCGCCGACCTGGGACACGCCCGAACTCTGCTCGGCGGTGGCGGCGCTGATCTCGCTCACGATGTCGCTCACACGCTGGATCGACGACACGATCTCGCTCATCGTGGTGCCAGCCTCGTCCACCAGGGCCGTGCCGCGCTCGACGCGCTCCACGCTGTCGGTGATGAGGGCCTTGATCTCCTTGGCGGCATCGGCCGAGCGTCCGGCCAGGCTGCGCACTTCGCTGGCCACCACGGCGAAACCCCGGCCTTGCTCACCGGCGCGGGCGGCTTCCACCGCCGCGTTCAGCGCCAGGATGTTGGTCTGGAAGGCGATGGAGTCGATCACGCTGATGATGTCGGCAATGCGGCGCGAGCTGTCGTTGATGCCCTTCATGGTCTGCACGACCTGGCTCACGACCTCGCCGCCGCGCACCGCCACGCCGGAGGCGCTGCGCGCCAGCTGGTTGGCCTGCTGCGCGCTGTCGGCGTTGTGCTGCACGGTCGAGCCCAGCTCTTCCATCGACGCGGCGGTTTCTTCCAGCGAGCTGGCCTGCTCTTCGGTGCGCTGGCTCAAATCGGCATTGCCCTGCGCGATCTGCACGCTGGCGTTGGCCACGCTTTCGGCATTGCCACGCACCGAATCCACCACCGCGCTCAGCCGGTCGTTCATGGTGGCCAGGGCCTGCAGCAGGCGCGCGATCTCGTCGCGGCCCTCGGTGCGCACGTTGGTGCTCAGGTCACCCTGCGCCACGGCTTCGGCGTGGAAGGCATCGACAAGGTGGCCGCCTGCACGATGTTGTCGTCCGCGAGCTTGAAGCCCTCTTCCGCAGCGGCCAGCGCGGCCTTGCGTGCGGCCTCCACTTGCGGCGGCAGTTTGCCGCCCGAGGCCAGCTCGAGCGTCTTGCGGGCATCGCCGTAATGCTGGCGGGCCCGGTCAGCCAGGGTTTCGATGCGCGCGCGCTCTTCGGGCGATGCGTCGCCCCGTGCGAGCACCAAGGCCCCGCGGGCACGCATCTGGCCCAGGGATTCGGTCAGGTGCGGCAGATGGGCCAGCGCGGCCCGCTGAAGAAAGTAGCTGGCGGGCTCCGAATCCAGGGAGATGCCCGAGCTGTTGGCCACATCGTCGATCAGCCCCAATTCACCGGCCACCAAGGCGGCGTGGCGGGCATTGCTTTGGGCACCCGTGATGGACTTGGCCCCCACGCCCGCGACCAGGGTGCGCCACTCTCCGGACAACGCGTCCAGCTTGGCGGACAGCTCCCGGTCCTGCAGTCCGGCAGCGGCCGCCTGCGCACGCACGATCGCGGCTTCGACCTCGGACTGCTTGGCCTGGCGCGGCGTGTTCAAGGAGGCATCGCCGCCCAGGAAGGCCGCCGACAAACCGCGGTGCTGCTGCGTGAGCTGCACCAGCTTGAGCAGTTCCTTGGCGGGGGCGATGCCCAGGTTTTCGCGCTCCACCGTGCGCAGGGTGTCCCAGTTGAGATGCACCAAAAGGGTGGTAGGAATGGCGAACATGAAGAACGCCAGTGCACCGATCAAAAGGAACTTGCGCGAAATCCGGAGGTTGTTGATCCAATGGGTCATAGGTCTTCACTGGCAACAGCGTCACCAGTTGTAAAAATTAAAACACCACGGATTTGATAGAAACATCCAACGCCGGGCCGTAGGAGAACGCCTTATTTCGCCGATTACCGGCTAAATTTAGCGATTTCATCATTTTATTGATTCGGCCGGACGCACGCCGACAGCTGACGCATTAGGCGTACAGATACACAAAGATACCAAAAAATTTGACTTTTCACCAGATCGGTGCATGCGCATTGAGCGCACCGCGTTGGTGCCAGTCAGCGCACGGTGATGATGTCCCGGTGCATGGGGGCCAGCAGCGCCAGCAGCCGGCTTTGCTGGGTGAACGCAATGCCCTGTTCGTCCATGGCATCCTGAAGCAACTCCACCAGGACGTTGAAGTCGCGCTTTCGGATGGGCAAATCGGCATGCGCCGACTTCATGTCGGCCCCTTCGTAGCGGCATGGGCCGCCGGAGAGCACGCAGATCTGGTCCGTCAGACTGTCCTTGAGCGCCTGGGGCTTGGTCTCCTTGAACAGAGGGCCGATGCGCTCGTCCTTGAATGCCCGGTCCACCAGGCCACTCATGATGCGGGCGATGCCGGGCTTGCCGCCCAGCGCGTCGTAGAGGCCTTCCGGCGCGGCAGTGGCCGGCACCGCAGCAGACGCAGCGGCCCCGGGTGGCGTGGCACCAGCGGCAGGCTGCTGCGCCGCAGCGGGCACGGCTGTGGCAAGAGCTGCGGCGAGCGCTAGGGCAGCGGCGCGCGGCGCGCGGCATGGCGGCACCGCGAATCGGGGGGTGGCAGGGATGGGCATGGGGCCTCCTCTCGTCTTTCGGCCAGCGGCTCAGTACGCGGCCTGCACCGACAGGTACAAGCCGTTTTGCCGGCGGTAGCCCGTCACGCCCGGCACGATGAGGCCCAGGTTGACGTAGGCCAGGGTGATCGACATGTGCTTGTTGGGCGCCCAGGCGATGAACAAATCGCGCCAGTCGTCCTCGCGCAGCGCGGCGCCCAGGCCCGCCGAGGCGCCGATCGCCTGCAGGTTGTTGGGCTTGAAGCGGTATTCGGCGCCGATCGCCAGGTCACGGCGCAGCAGGTAGGCCACGGAGAATTCGGGCTGCAGGCTGCGGCGGCTGCGCCCTGGGGCCGAGCCGCCGAAGCCCAGCAGGCCGTTCTGATTGGCGTTGGTGGAGCGCAGCGTGGCGCTCAGCACCAGATTGCGGTCCAGCAGCAGCTTGGTGGCGGTCACGTAGACATCGGTGCCGCTCGTGTCGGCCCCCAGGAACTCGATGACCCTGCTGGCGGAAGCAGGGTGCAGCCGCTTGTGCTCCACGCCCACCGCCACCTGCGGCATGGCGCTGTCGGCCTCGAGCACCGCATCGCCGAGCAGGCGGACCTTGACCCCGACGATGTCCATCTTGAGGTGCAGATCGGGCTCGACGCCGAATGCCGCGATGCCGTTCAGCGCGACGGCGGGGGCGGCATCGAAATCCTGCTTCGCCACCGACACCTCCACCCGCTCGTTCCAGCCCATCGCCGCGCCGTAGCTCGTGAGGCCGTAATCGCGCGTGCGGGTGCGGGTGGTGAAGGCGCTCATGCCGATCTCGCCCTCGGTGGCATTCGAGCCCACCACCGCCCAGGGGGTGAGCCCGCCGCCGGCCGAGCCGGAGATGCTGCTCACGCCGCCCGTCAGCAGCAGCTTGCCGGTTTCAGCCCGCGCGGTGCCGGCGGCGGCCAGCAGTGCGCAAAGTCCGGTGGTGCAGGCCACCGTGGAGATCCAGTGAATGGGGTGCATGGGGGTTCGTCCGCAAAGGAGCGCCAACCTGCGCTGTAGCAGAGTGTTACCCAAATCGACGCCCGACGAAACCCCCATTCCACGAAGCAGAATGTGAAACCGTCTCCTACAGCATGCGTTCGATCAGCGCGCCCGTGAACAGCACCGGACCCGTCGGCCCCTTGTCGCCCGGCACGCCGCCCTGCGGCTCCAGGCTGATGGCCAGCGTGGGCACGTTCTTCACCGCGCTCTCCGGCGTGGCCAGCGTGAGCAGCGCCTGCGGCCCCAGCACGCCGAGCGAGCGCGGGCCACTGCCGGGTGGCAGCGCCCACAGCTGCAGCGAATGGTCGCTGCCTTCCTGGAAACCGCCCACGCGCTGCAGCACCAGCGCGTTCTTTTGCGCATCGAACGTGACGAGCATGGACGGCGCGGCCTTCGCATCGGCCAGCACCGCCACGTAGCGCACCTGCGGCGTGGCCGCCAACTGCTGGCGCAACTGCGCGATCTGCGCCCCGCTGTCCTGCTGGAGCCGCTGGTGCGTCTGCAGCCCGACGACCACGGCGGCCACCGTGGCCAGCGCGCCCAGCGCCGCAGCCCCGCGCCATAGGCGCACGCTGCGCAGCCATCCGCCAGGGCCCGCACGGTGGCCGTCGCCCTCGGCCCGCGCCGGGACGGCCCCCTGCCGCGCCGCGCGCATGGCCTCGCGTTCCTTTTCGGCCTGGACCAGGTTGTGGATGCGCAGCCACACTTCGGGCGGCGGGGCCTGCTCGGCCTGCAGCTCGGTCAGGCCGGACCAGCGCGATTGCCACACCAGCGCCGCCGCCCGCACGCCGGCATGCTCGCGCGCCAGGGTCTCGAAGCGGCGCCGCGCACCGCCGCGCAGCGTGCCCAGCGCATAGGCGGCCGCCAGTCGGTCCAGCAGTTCAGGGGATTGCGAAAGATTCATGGCAGCACCTCACGCGTAGCGCGACAGGCAGTCGCGCAACTGGCCCAGCCCCCGGCGGATCCACGTCTTGACCGTGCCCAGCGGCAGCTTCAGCTGCTCGGCCAGCTCGCCGTGGCTCAGGTCGCGCAGGTACGCCAAGCTGACCACTTCGCGGTGGCGGTGCTCCAGGCGGCCCAGGCATTGGTGCAGCGCGGTCGCCTGTTCGCTGGCCTGCGCGATGTCCGCTGGCGAGGGCTGATCCGCCTGCAATGTCTGCGCCAGCTCGTCATCGAACTCCTGCGTGAGCTGCGCCCGGTCGGCCGTGCGCCGGCGCAGAAAGTCCAGTGCCCGGCTGCGCACGATCAGGCCCATCCACGCCATCGGCGGGCTCAGGGTTTCGCGGTAGCTGCCGGCCACACGCCAGATGGTGAGGTAGGCCTCCTGCAGCACGTCCTCGGCCCACTCGCGGTTGCGCAGCACGCGCAGGGCCACGCCGAACAGGCGCGACGACGTGTGGTCGTACAAGCGCTTGAGTGCGGCATCGTCGCGTCCCGCGACCTGGTCAATGAGGGCCATCAGTTGGGTGTCCGTGAGGGAGGTGCTCATGCACGCATTGTGTGAGAAAAAGTGCGGTCTCAGCCATGCAGCGAGATACGGTGGGTGTGGGTTGGCGGATACAAAGCCCTCCTTCGGACAAGGACTCTGAATCCGATCGGCCACGGCCGGCGTATGAAGGACACCTGCGGCACGCAGCCCTTGTTCCCGACCCACCAGGAGACAGCATGCGAGACAACCGATCCAAGGCCCTTCCTTTCGGCGACCTGCGTTCCATGAAGCGCCGCGCCACCTTCGCTGCCGGCGCGCTGCTGCTGGCAGCCGGCGCGTTCTACGCCGGCAAGAGCGCGGTGGCGCAGGAAGTGCCGGCCGCGGGCGCGGCCGTGCAGGCGGTGACCGGCTGATCGCCCGGCGCCCGCAGGGGTTGCCTCGCTAGCGGTCAGCCGCAGCCCCGCCCTGCCAGGAGTCGCTGGAGTCTTCCATCGCCATCTGGGTGAAGGCTTCTTTCGCCTGGGCAGCGCGGTTGCGCTTTTTCAGATGGGCGTCGCGCATCAGCAGATACTTGTCCAGGGCCACCTGGTCCACCCATTCGCTGGCCCCCAGATGGTTGGCGCGCTGGCTGACCACCTGGACGGCGGTCAGGCTGTTCTTCGCAGAGACGCTGGAGATCTGGGTCTTCGGGTTGCCCAGGCCATCGACCTGCGATGTGAACACGTCCCTCGCATTGGACGGGCCGAAGAGCGGCACCACCAGATACGGCCCCGTGCCCACGCCCCAGGTGTCCAGGGTCAGGCCGAAGTCTTCCTTGCGATGGGGCATGCCCCAGCCGCTGGCCACGTCCACCAGGCCGAGGACGCCCACCGTGGTGTTCGTGCCGAAGCGCGCCAGGGTCGTCATGCCCTCCCCCACCCGCCCCTGCAGCATCAGGTTGACCGACGACCACGGGTTCTGCCAATTGGAAAAGAAGTTGCTCACGCCTGTCTGCGCCACGTCGGGAACCACGGTTTTGTAGGCCTTGGCAGCCGGCTGCAGGACGACTTGGTCCACGCCTTCGTTAAAGGAAAAGATCTTGCGGTTGACGGGCTCCAGCGGGTCCGGCTGCGCCAGGGAGGCGCATCCGGTACTGAGGACCGCCAAGGCGCAGACGGCATACCGGGCATTCGGCATGCGGCGATTCCAGGGTGCTGAGGGATGCAGGCGAGAGGGCATTCGTACCTCCGGTGACAGTGGGTGATGGAGACTTGAGGGATGGAGTGCATCGCATCCCATGGGCCGCCATCGTCACCGTGCCCGCATTGCTGAATCCTTACTGGCCGGGGCCGGGCGCCGATGCGTGCGTCACGCGCACTTCCAGCCCCACCGCGCCGTTGCGCGCTTCGATGGTCCAGCCATGGGCGGCGGCGATCTCCTGGCAGATCGACAGGCCCAGCCCGGCCCCTTCGTCGCGCCGGGACGCACCCCGCCAAAATCGCTCGCAAAGCTTGCCCAGATGCTCCGGCGCCACCCCCGGCCCTTCGTCGGACACCACGAACCCCCGGCCATGCACCTGCAACCGCACCACGCGATGCGGCGGGCTGTGCTGGATGGCGTTCTCCAGCAGATTTTTGAGCAGGGTGAAGAGCGCACCCCGGTCGGCATCCCAGAGTCCCACGCCCTCGTCGAAAAACAGCGCGATCTGGACCTGGCTGCGCTCGGCCACGCGGTCCATGAAATCGCTGGCCTCCAGGATCGCGGAGCGCGGGTCGCACCGCTCGATCCGGTAGTTGCGCTGCTCGCTGGCCTCGGCCAGGTGGAGCAGCTGCTGCACCTGGCGCGCCATGCGGTCGATGTCCTGGAGCAGGTAGCGGCTGTGCTCGCTGCCACCGGCCTTGCCACCGCCTTGGCCGCCCAGTTCCACCTGCGCGCGGATCAGCGACAGCGGGGTCTTCAATTCATGCGCGGCGTTCGCCAGGAACTCCTGCTGCGTCTGAAACCCCAGCTGCACGCGGTCCAGCGCCCGGTTGAAGGCATCGACCAACGGCACCAGTTCGCTGGGCAGATCCCCCAGCGCCAGCCGATCGCCCAGGGACTGCGGCGTGATGCGCTGCGCCTGCAGCGATGCGATGCGCAGCGGCTCGAGCACCCGGCGCAGCGTCAGGTGCATGGCGATCACGAAAATCACGAGGAACGTGAGGCAGGTGGCCACGATGCCCTTGCGCAGCGCCGGCAACCCGATGCTGTGCTGCAGCAGCAGAACGATGCGGTCGCTGATGGCGAACTGCACGTACCACAGCCGGTCGGGCCGCTGCAGGGGCACCGTGGCGGCATGCATCGCCACGCCGTCGCGCTGCAGCGCGAAGCCCTTGCGCTGCGGATCGAACCCCAGGCCCTCGGGCGCCAGCGGGAATCTTTTCCCGTCGGTGGTGTAGAACACCGCGCCGTGCGGATCGACGATGCGCAGCACCACCTCTTCGCTCAGGCTGGCGAAGGGCCATTCGTCGATGCGGGACCGGTCCAGGCCCACGGGCAGTCCCGCGCCGTCGAAGCGGATGATCCTGGCGATCGACTCCGCCCGCTCGATCACGCTGTGCTGCAGCATGTACCGCTCCAGCGGTTCGAGCAGCACCATGACGACGGCCATGACCAGCCCGCCGCTCAGCAGCATGCCGGCCACGTACAGCAGCAGCAGGCGCCCGCGAAAGCTACGGGGCCAGTGGCTTTTCGCGGACGGCATATCCATGGGTCCTGATGTTGGCGATCTGAACGCTCGATCCCACCGCAACGAGCTTGCGCCGCAGCCGGTGCAGCGCCACGTCCAGCGCGTTCGGCGTGACGGCCTCGGCGATGCCCCAGGCGGCGGCCTCCAGCTCCGAGCGGCGCACCACCTGGCCGGTCTTGCGCAGCAGGCACAGCATGATCTGCACCTCGGTGAGCGGCAGCGCAACGGTTTCCCCACCGCACACCAGGCACCCCCGGCCCGCGTCCAGGCGCAGGTCGCCGTACACCGGGTCCAGCGCCTTCAGATGGGAGGGCCGCCGCAGCAGCGCCCGCACCCGGGCGATCAGCTCCTCCATGGGAAACGGCTTGGTCAGGTAGTCGTCCGCGCCGGATTCGAGGCCGTCGACCCGGTCGTGCAGCGCGTCCCTGGCCGTCAGCATCAGGCAGGGCACGGTCTGGTCCCCCGCGCGCAGCCGCCGCACCAGTTGCAGGCCGTCTCCGTCAGGCAGCCCCCGGTCGATCACCAAGGCGCCGTAGGGAATGTCGCGCAGTGCGAGCCAGGCCGATTCGATGTCGGAAAAGGCATCCACGGCAATGCCGGCCCCCGCCATGGCCTGGCGGATGAGATCGGCCAGCCGTTCGTGGTCTTCTACCAGTGCGATGCGGTTCATCCTCGGGTCCATCCAAAAATACCTGGCGGCCTGCGCGCGGCGCAGGCCCCGAAAATCAGCGGGCCGTCAGCGACAGCAGCCGGTCCACCAGGGGGCCGATGCTGCTGCCATCGCCGGACACCCGCCCCTGCACGAGGTCGAGCCGCAGGCCTTCGATGGCATACCGGCACACCCTGTGCGTGGCGAGGTCCACCGAATCCGTGGCGCACATCTCCTCGACGAAATCCGACCAGATCGCCGGATACTGCGGATCGCCGAGCACGGCAGCCACCGCCCGGCGCTGGTGGCTCCGCAGGGCCGCCAGGCTCGCCCCCATGGCGCGCAGGTAGGCCCGCAGATGCCGTGCCGGGCCGCAGGGCTCGGCGGCCAGGGCGTCGTCCAGGAAGCGGCGAAAGTCTGCCACGTAGTCGTCGAAGACCTCCTCGGAAAAGCCCTTCGGCCCGCCGCGCCGGCCCCGCCGCGCGCACGCCCGGCCAGGGGTTCGCCCCCAGGGCAGGCCGCTGACCGGCCCGAAGGCCGGCCCGCCCGGCACGGGCCCGCCGGGAATGCGCGCAGCGCCACGCATCTCAGAACCGGTGGATGTAGCCGACGGTGGCGCGCGACATGCTCGAGCGCCCCACGATGGGACTGTTCTTGATCTCGTCGGGCAGGCTCGTCGCGCTGACGTCGAGGAACACCATCTGCCGGGGCCGGATCGCGTAGTCCAGCCGCAGACCCAGCTCCATCGTGGTGGCTGCCTTGCCGGTGTACTGCGCGCGGCCGGGCTGCGCCTCGTTGGGCCGCACGCCGAAGTAGTAGTCCACGTATTTTTCGTCGAGCCACTGCGCCTGCACCCGGGGCGTCAGGCCGAAGCTGCCGAAGCCGAACCGCCGGTCCACCTGCAGCTGCAGTTTCTGGCCCTTGCTTTTGCTGGACAGGTCGGACAGCCACTCGCCCGAAACGCGGGCAAAGCCAGTGTTCCAGGTGACGGCCGCGCCGCCCCAGACACCGCCATCGCGGTCGGCCATGCCGGCGAGCCGGGGCGAATCGCCGGCCTCGTAACCGCCATCCTCGTACTTGAGGCGCCCCGTCAGGCCGATGCTGCTCTGGGGGCCGAACTCCTTTTGCAGCAGCTTGACGTCGGCCGTAGCGCCGCTGACGCGAAACCAGCGGCTCTCGTAGAACAGCAGCGGCACGGCGATGTTCTTGCTCTCCGCCCCCGCGTAGGGGCGCCGCACGGCCGAGGCACCGATGCCGATGCCCCAGCTGGACGCAGCGTCCGGCGCACCGGCGGCGGATGCTGCGTCGGTGCGCCGCTCCTGCGCGGCGGCTTGCGTCGCGGCCAGAAGGCACAGGGTGGCGGTGGCGGCGCCCAGGCAGGCGCGCGGGCATTTCTTGAGGGGCGTGAGGGCGAGGGTCATGGGCGGGAACAGGGTTGCTGGAAAACCGATGTTCGGCGCCCCCGCATTACCGGCGACTTACTGGGCGCCCTGCCCGCCGCGAAAACGCCGGTGTGCCGGCACAAAACCAGGGAGGCTGGCGAGCGCCCGCCGGCGCAGGGGGCATACAGCTATATTTTTTATAGCAATACGCCCTAGTAAAACATGCACTGGAGCCCTTTTTCGCTCCAAACGCCCCTGGCGAGCCCTACCGGCAGGCAGCGGCCCGCCGCACCTCACACCGGATAGGTGCCCGGCAGCAGGATCGAGCGGTCCACGCGGTGGATGTCCGTGTGGCCGCAAAAGGCCATGGTCACGTCCAGTTCCTTCTGGATGATCTGCAGCGCGCGGGTCACCCCGGCCTCGCCGAACGCACCCAGCCCGTAGAGGAAGCTGCGCCCGATGAGCGTGCCGCGCGCGCCCAGCGCCCAGGCTTTCAGCACGTCCTGCCCGCCGCGGATGCCGCCGTCCATCCACACCTCGATCTCCTGACCCACCGCCTCGACGATGGCCGGCAGCGCATGGATCGACGAGGGCGCGCCGTCCAACTGGCGGCCGCCGTGGTTGCTGACGATCAGCGCATCGGCGCCGCTGGCCACGGCCAGGCGGGCGTCCTCGGCGTCCATGATCCCTTTGAGGATCAGCTTGCCGCCCCAGCGCTTCTTGATCCACTCCACGTCGCGCCAGTTGAGCTGCGGATCGAACTGCTCGGCCGTCCACGACGACAGCGACGACAGGTCGCCCACGCCCTTGGCATGGCCCACGATGTTGCCGAAGCTGCGCCGCTGCGTGCCCAGCATGCCCAGGCACCAGCGCGGCTTGGTCGCCAGGTTGAGCAGGTTCGCCACCGTGGGCTTGGGCGGCGTGGACAGGCCGTTCTTGATGTCCTTGTGCCGCTGGCCGAGGATCTGCAGGTCCAGCGTGAGCTGCAGCGCCGACACGCCCGCCGCCTTGGCGCGGTCGATCAGGCGTTCGATGAAATCGCGGTCGCGCATCACGTAAACCTGGAACCAGAAACCCGGCCCGGCGTGCGTGGAGACGTCCTCCAGCGAGCAGATGCTCATGGTGGACAGCGTGAACGGCACGCCGAACGCCTTGGCCGCGCGCGCGCCCAGGATCTCGCCGTCGGCATGCTGCATGCCCGTGAGCCCCGTGGGCGCGATCGCCACGGGCATGGCCGTCTCCTGCCCGACCATCCGCGTGCGCGTGGTGCGGCCTTCCATGTTGACCGCCACGCGCTGGCGCAGCTTGATGCGCTGGAAGTCTTCGCTGTTGGCGCGGTAGGTGCTTTCGGTGTAGGAGCCCGAATCGGCGTAGTCGTAGAACATGCGCGGCACGCGGCGCTTGGCGACGACGCGCAGGTCTTCGATGCAGGTGATTTTGGACAGGTCGGCCAAGGGAAACGCTCCTGGGTGTTTTTATGGAATGGGGGAAGCCACGCCCCTCCACGGCGAAGGGAGAGCGCGGCGCACGGGCATCGTAGCGGCGCCCCCGCCGGACGGGTGCTGAAGACTTTTCCCCGGCCCCTGAGATTTTTTGACGGGCCGGACGCGCGGGCCCTGCCCGGCCCTTGCCTCGCCGGGTGGCCTAACGGCGCGCCAGCGCCACGCCCAGGATGGCGACGACGAAACCCACGATCTGCAGGCCGGTGAGCGTCTCGCCGAAGATCCACCACGCCTGCAACGCCGACAGCGGCGGCACGGCCAGCACCAGCGCCGCGGTGCGCGTGGCCTCGCCGTGGCGCATGAGCCAGATCAGCAGCGTTGCGCCGCCGATGGACAGCACCAGCACGGCATAGGCCAGGTAGCCCCACAGCAGCGGCGAGCCGTCCCAGCGCGGCTCGCCGAAGACCAGCGCCATGAACACCAGCACCGTGACGGCCCCCACGTTCTGCACCGCGCTGGCACTGCGCAGGTCGCCAGCGGCCAGCGGCGACTTCTGCACCATCGACCCCACCGTGAGCGCCAGAATGCTCCCGGCCGCCGCGAGCAGCACCGGCAACGTCAGCCCGGCCGCCCCGGCACTGACCGCCAGCCGCGGCCACAGCACCATCGCCACGCCGCTGAAGCCCAGCGCGAGGCCCGCCCAGATGGCCGCCCGCAGGCGCCCACCCAGCAAGGTGACCGCGATGAGCGCGGTGAACAGCGGCTGCAGCGCACCGATCAGCGCCATCACGCCCGAGGGCAGGCCCTGCGCCATGGCCCACCAGCTCGGCCCCACATAAAGGCCGCTCATGAGCGCTCCGGCCACCAGGTGCAGAGCGATGCGGCGCGGCCCGCGCGGCCACGGCACGCGCGCCCACAGGGCCGCCGCGCCGAAGAGCACGGCCACGCCGATGAAGCGCACGGCCAGGAACCAGAACGGATCGGCGTGCGCCGACACGCCCCGCCCCACCAGGAAGCCCGTGGACCAGATGACGACGAAGAGCAGCGGCGCGATGGCGGTCATGCCGCCCTCCCGCACGCCACGGCCGGCGCCCGGCGGGGCCGCACGCACCGGCCGCCGGGGAGCTGCGCACAGGCGCCGAACGCAAAGCATGGTGTCATTTCTTGAGTCCTGCGCCCCGCACTTCGAGGCTGATCGTGTCCAGCACCTGCCCGCCGCCGTCCAGCAGCTCCACGCGGTGCCGCCCGGGCCACGGGAGCCACGCCCACTGCGCGCCCCGGCCCTGCACCCGGCCGTCGATGCGCCAGCGCAGGCCGGCGTGCGCCTGGGTCTGCACCGGGGTCGCCGCGAACTGCAGCCGCTGGCGGTCGGGCGGAATGTCCGGGTCCAGCGCCACGATGGTGCCGGGCGCGGGCGAGAGGATGCGCGGCGACGGCGCCTGCAGGCCGTCTTCGGGTGCGCTGGCGGCCGGGTTGGGACGATTTGGGCCGGACGCCGGGGTTTTCATTGGTTGTTCTGCTACGTTATCGATAGCAAAAAGGGGCTGCTGCGTGCCGGCGATGAACCACTCCTGCCGCGCGCTTTCGATCAGGCGCGCGCCGCCGGGCTCGGGGCCGAAGCGCACGGCCGCCTGCACCAGCCCCTCGGGCGGCGCGGGCGGGCGGCTGCGCGCGCCCGCGCCGGCGCGGTGCAGCCAGCCCATGATCTCGGCCCACACGGGCGCGGCGCCGCTGGTGCCGCTCACGTCGTGCATGGGCGCGCCGCTCGCGTTGCCCACCCACACGCCCACCGTGTAGCGGCGCGACCAGCCCAGCGCCCAGTTGTCGCGCATGTCCTTGCTGGTGCCGGTCTTCACGGCGGTCCAGAAGCGGGTGGCCAGCACGCTGTCGGTGCCGAAGGTGCGTGCGCGGGCATTGCCGTCCGACAGGATGTCGCCCACCAGGAAGGCGGCGCGCGGGTCCATCGCCGGCGCCGCCGCGGGCGTGGCAGTGGCCGCCCGCGGTGCGCCACCGCCTTGCACGGGCGTCACGGCCACCGGCCCGTAGCGCCCGCCGTTGGCCAGCGCCCGGTAGGCATTGGTCAGGTGCAGCAGCGGCACCTCGGCGCTGCCCAGCGCCAGGCTGTAGCCGAAATAGTCGCCGCTCTCGCGCAGCGGCAGCCCCAGCGCGCGCAACTGGCGAAAGAACGCATCGGGCGACACCATGACCAGCGTGCGTACCGCCGGCACGTTGAGCGACGCCGCCAGCGCCGTGCGCGCGGACACCCAGCCCTTGAACTGGCGGTCGTAGTTCTGCGGAATGTAGAGACCGCTGGCCGTCGGGATGTGTGCGCTCGAATCCTCGATGAGGGACGCCGCCGTCAGGCGCTGCTCGGCGAACGCCTGCGCGTACAGGAACGGCTTGAGCGTGGAGCCCGGCTGGCGCGGGGCCAGCACGCCGTCCACCTCGCCGGCCTGGCTCAAAGCGCCGGACGATCCCACCCACGCCAGCACCTCGCCCGTGGCGTTGTCCAGCACCACCACGGCGCCGTCCTCCACGTTGCGGCCCCGCAGCTCCCGCAGGTGCTGGTGCAGCGTCTGCACCGCAAAGCGCTGCAGCGGTGCGCTCAGGGTGGAGGTGACGCGCTCGCGGCGCGCTGGCTCGGCGTCCGCGGCCGGGGTGTCCGAAGGCACCGCTTGCGCCGCCACGGGCTGGCGCAGCAGGTAGCGCGCGAAGTGCGGGGCCACGCCATCGGCGCCGTCGAAGGCCCGGCGCTGCAGCGCGGCGGTGGTGAACAGGTCCAGCGCATCGCAGGACGGCACCACCGGCTTTTGCATCTCGCGCAGCACCCCGCAGGCGCGCTGCGCGACCAGGGCGGGCCGGGCATTGGGGGCGCGCACCAGCGCGGCGGCCACGGCGGCCTCGCGCTCATCCAGCCCGTGCGCGGCCTTGCCGAACAGCGTGCGCGAGAGCGCGTCGATGCCCACGATCTCGCCGCGAAACGGCACCAGGTTGAGGTAAGCCTCCAGCACCTGGTCCTTGCGCCAGCGCCGCTCCAGCACCTGGGCGGCCACGGTCTGCCCCAGCTTTTGCACCACGCTGCGCCCACCCGCGCCCTGGCGCCAGTCGCCGTCGAGCAGGCCGGCCAATTGCATGGTGAGCGTGCTCGCGCCGCGCGTGCGCTGGTTCCACAGATTGCCCCAGGCGGCGGCCGACACCGCGCGCCAGTCCACGCCGCTGTGCTCGTAAAAGCGCTTGTCCTCGCTGAGCACCAGCGCCGTGCGCAGCGCGGGCGACACCTCGGCCAGCGGCACCCACTGGCCGCGCCGCACGGTGGCATCGGTGCGCAGGCGCTGCAGCACCTCGCCCTCACGCGAGAGCACCAGCGTGTCGGAGGGGCGATAGTCCGCACGCACCTCGTTGAAGGAGGGCAAGGCCCAGGCGGCCGGGGCGGCGATGCCGGCCAGACCCAGCGCGAGCAGCGCCCGCCCCACGGCCACTGCGCCATGGCGGACGGTGGCGGTGCCGATACCGGCGCAGACATCGCGGCGGCCCCACCCATTGCGACGCCAGGTGGCGATGCTGCGCACGACCGCGAGAAAATCCATGGGCATGGGAAGAAGGAGGATGGGTCGGAGAACAGGAGAGCGGAGGCCGGCCCGCAGGCCGGCGGCGACCGGGGATTGTCGCCTCCTCCCGTGACGCCGTCCCACCCGGCGTTGCACCGGGCGATGGCCACACCCCCGGATCGCAGACGCAGGGCGGGCCCTTCCGATTCTCGCGCAGAAGCCGCCGCGCGCCGCGCAGGACCTGAACGGACCCTGGGGACTTTCGCGCATCGCGCCGCACCCTCGTGTAACCTTTGGCGCAACGCCACTTCGCTCCGGCATTGGTCACGGAGCCAGCTGACGGCTCCTCTCCGGCGGGCCTTGGTGCCATGCCCCAGGGGACCTCCCGCTTTCATGTTCGCCGTGCCCCGGGCCGCAGCCCGCGCTGCGCTGGCGGGCCATTCATGCGCTCTTCTGAACCGTGCGGCACACGCCCCGCACCTGCGCACCACCCCTTTGAAAGGCCACTGCTTTGCCTTGCTTTTCCGCACCCCGCTTCCTGGCCGCTGCCATGGCAACCGCCGCCGGCCTGGCCGGCAGCGCCGCGTTCGCCCAAGCCATGCCGCCGCGCCTGTCGGCCCCGCTGCCCACCACGCAGAACGCGATGATCAACAACACGCAGATCACGACGGACGATTTCCGGCAGGCCTACGTCAGCCCGGCGCCGCAGGTGCGGCAGCAGGCCGAGCTCTACCTCACGGGCGTGCTCGACGCCACCGAGGGGCGTGCGTGGTGCGGCTACCCCACGCTCAAGACCATCACCATCGACGAGCGCCTGTTCACCGAGTTGAAGAAGGTCGAAGGCCCAGCCCTGCAGCAGCGCGCCTCCAAAACCCTGGTCGCCATCCTGTCCAAGCAATTCCCTTGCCGGAGCCCGCGTTGACCAAGCCCATCTTCGAGAACCTCAAGTCCCATCACTATTCCTCCGACCGCATGCAGCCGACCCGATTCATGGACGGCGACAGCGTGTACCGCGAGATCGGATACGACATGGGTCAGCTGAAGCGGCAGAACGCCGGCTACGAAAACACCTGCGCGGTCCGCATGAGCCTGGCGCTGCTGAAGTCGGGCACCGGCATCACCGGGCGCCTGAAAATCAAGGAGGGCCCGCTCAAAGGCCGGTTCGTGGAGCCGGGCGCCAAATTGCTGGCCGACCAGCTCATGCAGCGCGGCGTGCTGGGCTACCCGCAGATCCTCACGCCCGACAACGTGCAGGCAAAGATCCAGGGAAAGCGCGGCGTGATCTTCTTCTGGAAGATGGCCAGCTACAACGGCGGCCACATCGATCTGGTGGAGTCCACCAACGCGGCGGCCGTCTGCAGCTCGGCCTGCTATTTCGACTCCAAGGAAATCTGGTTCTGGCCGCTGGACTGATGGGCGGCAGCGCGGGCCACTTTGCGTGGCCTCGCGCCGCGCCCGGGGTCCGTCGTGGCGACCGCGTCAGTTCTTGGTGGCCGCGTCCCAGTGCTCGGCGATCTTGCCGTTCTCGATGCGGAACATGTCGAACCAGGTCGTCGTGTATTTCTTGGTCGGGTCCTGCGGGTCCGTCATTTCGCGCACGAAGCTCAGAATGACCTTGTCGCCCTCGGCCGTGATCGCCACCAAAGGCGCCTTCACGCGCGGCTCGATGGGCGTGGGCGGCACGAACTGCGAGAAAAAGGCGATGAAGGCCGCGCGGCCCGTGGCCACCGTGGGGTTGTGCTGGATGTAGTCTTCGGCCATGTACTTGGGCGCCAGGTCCATGTGGCCCGCCTCGAACACCTCGCGCCAGAAGTTGTAGACCAGTCGCTTGTTCCACGCCAGCCGCCAGTCGTGGCTCATGAGCAGTTGCTCGTGGTCCGGCTGCTCCACCACCGGCACCTGGGCGTGGGCCGCCACCGGCAGGACGATCGCCGCCGCGAGAACGCAGCGGGCCAATAGTTGCTTCATGAAACTCCCTTTCAGAATCGATGGACACGGCGGATTTATATCTGTCGGCCGCGCCGGCGGCGCAGGCCCGTCGATCTTTGTGGTGAGGCAATGTTTCAATCCTCAAATTTGCTCAGTGCCCTGGCCAAACGTCGTGCGGTGGGGTACGGCCCCAAGGCTCTCCAGCGGGCCGTCATGGCACGATCTCAGGCGCGCGCCGGCTCGGCCTGCGGGCCGCGTTCGCGCGGCGCCACACGCGCAGCACATGCCGGGCCGCGCGGGCCAGGGCTTCGTCGAGCGCGGTGCGCCAGTCTCTGGCCACCGACGAGACCACCACGGGGCCCGCGCCGTCGGTGCGCAGCTCGATCCGGCAGCGCTTGTCCACCCCGCCCCGGGGGCCGTTCACGTCGGCCAGCTGAATGTCGGCACGCGGCACCTGCGCACTCAGGCGCCGGAGCACGAACCGCACGCGGCGATCGACGGTATCGCGCATCGCGGTGGCTTCGGGATGGCGGGACTGGAAAAAAATCTGCATCAGCGTTCTCCTTCGTTGGAGCAGTCACCTTAGCCCGCGCGCCTGCAGGGACACAGCAGTTTTCCCCTGCCAACACCCTCTGAAAAACCTGCTGCCTTGCAGCCAGCCCGTCAGCCTCAAGGTTTCGGGTGAACCGATGCAGCCATCTCAGAAAACCTGCTTCTTCCATTGGCCACCCGGCCGCACATTCAAGGCTGTTACCACCACAGGAAGCCCCCATGAATCGCCCCATGAAGCCATTGCCCCTTGTCTCCCACCTGCTCTCCTCCCTGCGCGCCCAGGCCCTGCTGTGGCTGCAGCAGGTGTCGCACGGCAGCGGCGCGTTGCGTGCACCGGTGCGCGTTCCCGTGCGGATCGACGCTGCACACCCTGCGCAGCCGACGCGCCACCGCCGCTACCGCGATTGACGCGGCCTGCTCGCCCAACACCGTTCGCCCCCACAACACTTCACAAAGGAAAACCCCCATGCGCAGCTACCCCACCAACAGCCCCGAAGCAGCGGCCCGGATCGTCGGCCTGCTGCTGATCTCGGACGGCCACGTCAGCCGTTCGGAAACGGACGCCCTGCAGCGGCTGGACATCGAAGGCGAACTCGGCCTGGCGCCCGGCGACTTCGCCCAGGTGCTGCACGCGCTGTGCGAAGACCTCTTGATGGGGGCGCGCGAGCGCCGCCTGCTGACCGGCAACCTCGACGAAGCCGCCCTGGCCGCCCTGATGGCCGAGGTGACCGAACCCGAACTGCAGCAGCGCGTGCTGCACTTCGCCTGCACGGCGGCGACCGCGGACCACCACCTGGCGGCCGCTGAGACCTGGATCATGGAAGCCGCACTCAAGCACTGGCGCATGGGCGAGGCATCCGATGCGCCCAAGGCCGCGCCGGTCGCGGCCGGCCTTTGAACAGGGCCGCGCACGGGCCCGCCGAAGGCTAGGCTGGCGCCGCCGCGTGGGCCGCCGCGACCATCTGGCGCACCAGCGGATGGTGCTGCCCGCGCCGCGACCAGATGGCGTGCACCTCCTCGCCGATGTCAGGGCAATCGCCCAGCAGGCGCAGGCCCCGCACCAGCCCCACGTCCTGCGCGCCCAGCTGGCTCACGGGGAACACCCCGAGCCCGCGGGCCGCGAAGACCGCGAGCAGCGCGCTGTCTTCGAACTCACCCACCACCTGGGGCCGCACGCCAATGTCCTCGAACCAATGGTCCAGCGTGGACCGCAACGGCGAATGGGACGTGGGCAACAGCACGGGAAGGTCCTGCAGCGACTGGGGGAACCGGTCGCGCGCGTGTTTCCTGACCAGCGAGGCCGGCCCATACCACTGCAGCGTGGACCGCGCGATCCGCTCGCTGGTCAGGCGCTGGGTGGGATTGCGCGGCGCGGCCTGCCCGGCCAGCACCACGTCCAGCTGGTGCAGGGCCAGCTCGGACAGCAGCTCGTCGAACTCGCCCTCGTGGCATACCAGGCGAAGGTGGGGCGTGGCGAGCACCGGCTCCAGCAGGGCATGCGCCGCCAGCTTGGAAATGCCGTCCGACAACCCCACCGACAGCCGGGCGACCTTGGCGCTGGCCGCCTCCCGCACCTCGTCGGGAATGCCCTGCCCCAGCTGGAAGATCTCTTCCGCCCGCGCATAGGCTGCCTGGCCCGCCTCGGTCAGCACCATGCCTCGGCCCGAGGGCTTGAGCAACTGGTGGCCCAGGTCCTTTTCCAGATCCCGCACCTGCGCGCTGATGGTCTGCACCGCCATCTCCAGGCGGTCCGCGGCGCGGGCGAAGCCGCCTTCCTTGGCGACCATCCAGAAATAATAGAGATGGCGGTAGTTCAACATGCGACCCCCGGATCGGAAAAACCGAATGCTATGTTCGATAAAAGCTGGTGTCCATCAAATGCCGCCATGGCCATACTGGGCGCTCGCCCATTCGAAAGGACAACCTCCATGTTTTATGCCATCAGCTGGTTTCTCTCTCTATCGCTTCTCGCCCTTTGGTCGCTGGCCTGCTGGGGCATGCATGCCATGGCGGTCTGGGCGGTGTCCAGCGCAGGCGCGCTGGCCGGGGGCACGTCTGCCATGAATGCCGTGGTGCTGCCGGAGTGGATCAGGGGCTGGATACCGCCCGAGCTGGCCCGGGAGTTGGCGGCCATGATCGCCTCCGCCGGCCCGATGGTTCAGGCGGCGCTGGACACCGTGCCCGCCTTGGCCGGCGCCGTCACCGTGCTGGCCTGGGCCTTGTGGGGCCTGGGCGCCGTGATCTTGCTGGCGGTTGCCTTCGGGGTCCACGTCCTGATCGCGCTGCTCAAGGGCCGGCGGACCGTGCACGGCACGCCGCGCGCCACGGTCGTCCAGTAACAGGCCCGAGCCCGGCCCCGGGCGCCCTGCGCCGGGGCCGGGCGGTGCTCACTGGTTGGAGATGATGGTGAGCAGATCGCCCCGGACGTCGGGGTTGTCGGTGTACTTCTTGTACAGCGGCGCCATGCGGCGCACATAGGGAGAGAAGTCGGACACAGTCACGAACTGCACGCCTTCCCTGGCCACATTCGCACGGGCCGAGACCACCCGCTTTTCCCACAGGTTGCGCATCAGCACGGCGGAGGCCTTGCCCGCTTTCTGGAAGGCCTGCTGGTCCTGCGCGCTCAGCCGGTTCCAGAGCTTGGTGGACACCACCAGGGCCTCGGGCGAGATGGTGTGCTGGTCCAGCAGCATGTATTTGGCCAGCTTGTAGTGGCCGGTCGATTCGTAGGAGACCAGGTTGCCCTCGGCGCAATCGATGGTGCCGTTGCGAAAGCTGTCGAGCACTTCCTTGTAGGGGACGACCACGGGGGTGGCGCCGAGCAGCTTCACCATCTCGATGGAGGTTTCCGACTGCTGCACGCGCACCCGCTGGCCGGCCAGGTCTTCGCGCCGGGTGATCGGCTTGTTGGCGCAGTAGAACGAGCGCGCGCCGCCGTTGTACCAGCCCAGGACCACGAAGCCGGAGGCCTTCAGCTTCTCGGACAGGCGCTCGCCCATGGCGCCATCGAGGTAGCGGAACATGTGGGCGGCATCGCCGAACAGGAAGGGCAGGTTGAACGCCTGCAGGCCCGGCGCGGCCTCGGCCAGCGGGCCCAGGTTGAATTCGGCCAGGTCGATCTCGCCGGCCTTCATCATCGTGACCGCCTTGCCCTGATCGCCCAGCACCGCATCGGAAAACAGCTTGATGGTGTAGCGGCCCTGGGTGGAGGCTTCCACCTCGCTGATGAAGCTTTTCATCGCCTCGGTGACCGGGTAGCCGTCGGGGTGGGTGTTCCAGGCCCGCAGCGGCGTCTGGGCCCCCGCGGGTACCGACGCCGCCATGGCCATCACCGCCGCCGATGCAAGCATCGGAAAATTCATCTTGCGCATCGTGTCCCCCAAGTGTTCGAAACATGCCTGTCCGCCAGCACGGCATCGTGCCCTGGCAGCGCATTTCGCTGAGGGGCGCGCCGGCATGGCCTGCGCATTCTCCAAGGGGGGCTCAGCCGTAGCAAGCGCTTCGCACGAGAGGTGCGACGGGCAAACCACAACCGCTCGAAAGGAGCAGTTGGCGAGGGGAGCGGGATGTGATAGCCCAGGCGCTTAACGTTGCCGCGCCGGCTTCTCGAACGGCTTCATGGAACGGTTTACTTGCAGCGCAGATCGAGCGTCTTGCGGGCGTCGATGCGGTAGTCGCAGCGTTCCACTTTCTGGGTCAATTCAACACCCACCGTGCGCGCATCGGCGTAATGGCAGCGCACGTTGACGGTGCGCCCCCGCCGCATACACGTACCCGAGCTGCCAGTGCCCCGCGTGCTCCTTCGCGACGCCGGGCACCAGGGTCGCCAGATGTTCGACCGGGCCGTCGAACACATCGACCTGCCGCAAGGGCTGGCCGGGTTGCGCGGGGCAGACCCCGGCGGCCTGCGAGGTCGGCATGCCGCCGTTGGCTGCGGCGAACAGCAGCACACCCAGGATCGGCCGGGCCCATGGCATGGGCAAGCGTGTGCAGCGCGCACAGCCCGCTCAGCGGGCGGCGGCTTCCACCTTCACCCGGGCGTTGGGCGTCTCGCCGAACATCTCGGGCGCGTACATGGCTTCCACGCGGCTCGGGGGCAGCGCGAAGTCGCCCACGTTGTTCAGCCGCACGGTGTATTCCGCCTTGATGGTGCCCTTGGGCAGGTACTCGTAATAGCTGCGGTAGGCCTCGAAGCTGCGCTCCTCGAAGGCCGCCCAGGCGCTGCCTGAACGCTTCTCGCCCTGCGTGGCGATCTCGGAATCGCGCCCCAGGCCGCTGCCCAGGATGGTGGCGCCGCCCGGGATGGGGTCGGTCAGGGCCACCCAGGTCATGTCGGCGCTGGCGTTCACCTCCAGCGTCACGCGCAGCACGTCGCCGCGCGTGTACTTGCCGGGCACGGCCTGCTCGACCGGGGTGATGGTCTTCTTGATGGCGTAGCCGGCCGCGAACGGCGCCTTGAGCTGGATGGCCGCGACCGACTGCAGCGTGAGCCATGGCTTTCCGGTGCCCTGGTGGGTGACCGCCAGGTTCTCCTTGCCGCCCGTGGGCGACCAGGGCAAGAACATGCTGTTGTTCTTGAAGTTGCCGGGCGATGCGGGTGCGCCGAACCAGGTGGTCTGGTGCGCAGCGCCCGTGGCGTCGCTCGCCTTCACGCGCTCGACCTTCGCCCAGTCCACGCTGGCGTTGCCACTGCCCAGGGCCGCGCGGGTGACGCCGGCGACGGGCGTGGCCTCGAACTTGGCGCTGAATTTCTCCAGCGCCAGGCCGCCCCACAGGTTGGCGGTGGTGGTGTGCCATGCGCCGTTCTGCTGGCGGCTGATGAAGCCGTTGGCCAGGCGACCCATGTCGTCCTTCCAGGCCGGGTCGTCCATCACCGCGAGCATGAGGCGGGCAGTGTTGACGTCACCGTTCTGCATCAGCCACCACCAGTAGTCGTCGCGCTCGGTGCTGAAGATGAGCTTGGTGCCCTGGTAGCTCAGGCGTGCCTTCAGCACCTGCGTGGCCTCGGCCAGCCGCTGGTCGCGCTGGGGCACGTCGTTCACGCGCTTGAGGATGTTCAGCCAGTCGATCACCGTGTGCGTGGGCCACTGGTTGGGCGCGATGGTGACGCTGCCCAACATGCGGCCGGAGGCCTTGCCGTAGCGCGACAGCGCCTCGATGGCCGCGATCTTGCGCATGTCCAGGTCCTTGCGCGGGCTCCAGAAGTCGCGCTGGATGCGCCCTTCCACGAACGCGGTCAGACCGCGCTCCATGGCGGCACGGGCCTCGTCCGGCAGGGCGAACTCGGGGTGCAGGCTGGCGGCTTCGTGCGCCGCCGACAGCAGGTAGGTCGTGAGCGTGTCGCTGCCCCGGTTGGCGCTGCCGGCCTGGGGCGGGAAGTAGTTGGCCAGGCCATCGGCGTCCAGGTAGGTGGGCAATTGCGCCACCACGGTCTGCCAGAGGGTGCCGTCGCGCAGGCCCACGGCCTTGCTGGTCTTTTGCTCCAGGCAGGCGAAGGGGTAGTTGGCGAACCAGTCGCGCACGCCCGGCAGGCCTTCGGCCAGCTTGGGCTGCAGCGACATCTTCAGCCCGCCGCGGCCCGGCAGCGCATCGGCCGGCGGGTTCACGTCCAGGTTGAAGCTGCCGTCCACCTGCACCAGCGTGGCCTGCTGCACCGTGAGCGGCACCGCGGGGATGATGCGCTGGGTGGCCTTGAGCGCGTCGCGCGCGCCGTTGGCGCCCGCCGTGTCGCGGGCTTCGATCTCCCACAGAATGGCCTCGGTGCGCGTCTGCGCCAGCTGCGCGGGGGCGGTCACGGTCCAGGCCACCTCGCGGGATTCGCCGGGCGGGATGTCCACGCTCTGCTTGTCCAGCTGCAGCAGGGTGGCGCGGGCGGCCACCTCGACCTTCATGGCGGCCTGGGTCGTGTTGCGCAGGGTGATCTGGGCGCGGAACTGATCGTCCTCGCGCACCAGCGGCGGCAGGCCGCTGATGATCTGCAGGTCCTGCGTGGCGCGGATCTGGGTCGCACCGGTGCCGAACAAGCCCGTGCCGGCATCGGCGACAGCCACGATCTTGAACGTGGTGAGTGCATCGTTGAGCGGCACGGTCACCTTGGCCTGGCCGTTGGCATCGAGCTGGATCGCGGGCTGCCACAGCAGCAACGTGTCGAGCAACTCGCGCGCCTGGCTGTGGCCGCCCCCGCCGCCCGCTGGCACGGCCTTGCGGCCGTAGTGGCGCCGGCCGATGATTTCCATCTGGGCGGTGGAGGTCTGCACGCCCCAGGAGCGGCGCTGCAGCATGGCATCGAGCAGGTTCCAGCTGGTGTTGGGCATCAGCTCCAGCAGCGCCTGGTCCACGGCGGCCAGGGCCACCTCGGCGCCGGCCGCGGGCTTGCCGCCGGGCAGCGTGGCGGTGATGGTGACCTGCGCCTTGCCGCGCACGGGGTAGCTTTCCTTGTCGGCCACCACCTTCACCTGGATCTGGTGAGCCTGAGTGCCCACGCGGATCTCCGCCACGCCCAGGCGGTAGGCGGGCTTGGACAGATCGACCATGGCGGTGGGCGCAACGTATTCCTTGCCTTCGTACCAGAAGGCGCTCCACCACTCGGTCGGCGCCTTGAAGCCCCAGGTGAAGAAGCTGTACCACGGCACCTCGCGCAGGCGGCCACGCAGGGCCAGCACGCTCACGTAGACGTTGGGGCCCCAGCCCTCCTCGATCTTGACCTGCACGGTCGGGTCCTGGCCGTTGAGCTGCACCACGCGCGTGTCGATGATGCCTTCGCGCTCCACGCTCACCAGCGCCGTCGCGTGGCGGAACGGCATGCGCACCTGCAGCTTGGCGGTCTCGCCGGGCTGGTAGGTTTTCTTTTCGGGCAGCAGGTCGATGCGGTCGTGGTCTTCACCGCCGAACCAGATCTCGCCCTGGCGCGTGACCCAGACGGACGAGGCCGCCTCGGACGTGTTGCCGTCCTTGTCGCGCGCGGTGGCCACGAGCTCCACTTCGCCGGCTTCTTCGAGCTTGGTCTCGCACAGCAGCAAGCCGCGCGAATCGCTCTTGCCCGTGCAGACGGTGCCCAAGTCTTTGGTTTCGGTCTTGTTGTCGTAGCTGTAGAAGCCGCCCACCATGCGCTTGCGGCTGGTGGTGGTGATGCGGGCGATGGCCTGCACCTGGAGCGGAACGCCCTCCTGCACCTTGCCATCCAGCCCCAGCGCGAGCGCCTGGAAGCGGATCTTCTGCGCGGCGGAGACCCAGCCTTCGGTCTTGATGCCCGCCACCACGGCAGCGGGCCACAGGGTCTGCGTGCTTCGCAGCGTCTGCACCTCGCCGCTCGGGTCGGCGTAGGTGGCCTCAAGCACCAGCTCCTGCGGCCGGCGCGCCAGGGGCACGTTGTCGATGGCCAGCTTGCCGGCCCCGTTCTTGTCCAGCGTCAGCGCGAGCTTGTCGGCGATGACGCGGGCGTCCTGGCCGGCGGCCGCTTCTTCGTCGTCGCTGTGGCTTTGCGACTGCGCGCCACGCTGGTTGGGCGGCATGAAGCTGAAGGCGTCGAAATCGCTCCACTGGGCGGATTTGCCGCGCACCAGCGCCGACACGCGCACGGGCAGATTGGCGGCGCCGCCACCGGCCACGTAGTTCACCTGCACGTCGGTGGGCACCGAGCGCACGCGCACCAGGGGCTTCTTGTCGGTTGGCGTGATGCGGCCTTCCAGCACGGGCAGGCGGAACTCCTCGACCCGGAACTGGCCCGACTCGAAGCTGTTGCGGCTGTGCGAGCCGCCCTGCAACTGCACCTGGTACACGCCGAGCTTGGCGGCGGGGGGCACGGCGAAGGTGTTCTCTGCGCTCAGGCCACCCGTGGCGGTCTTGCGCCAGGTGAGGTCCTGCGTGTATTGCTGGCCGCTGCCCACGTGGGTGATGACCAGGGTGTCGGGCTGCTCGTCCGGCAGGCCGAAGCCCTTGCGGTTCTCGGTGCGCAGCAGGTGCTTCATCGACACGGTTTCGCCGGCGCGCAGCAGCGTGCGGTCGAACACGGTGTGGGCGCGCTCGTCGGGGCGGGGTTCCATGCTGGTGGGCAGGTTGAAGCGCCAGGGCTCGATGCCGCGCTGCCAGTCGCTCCAGGTGAAGGCCATGTCCTGCACGCCATCGGCGCCCGGAGCGCGCGCGCTCACGAAGTAGGCCTGCTCGCCGCCATCGTCACCCTGGCAGGACGGCGGCTCGGGCGAGAGGCCGTCGAACAGCGCCACGCCCTGCGCGTCGGTGGTGCCCGTGGCCAGTTCGCGGCCGTTGCAGTCGGACACGCGCACCTTGGCGCCCGCAACCACCTGGCCCTTGTCCAGCGTGGTCACCCAGGCGGCCGAATTCTCGCGGCCGAGCTTGAAATGCACCCCCAGGTTGGTCACCAGCGCCGAAGTGCGCACGTACATGGTGCGGCCTTCGCCGTGGCGCTCGTCCAGCAGCGACTTGCCGAGCAGCGGCGAGGCGATCTCCACCACATGGAAGCCCGTGGGCAGCGGAATGCCCACCACCTCGAAGGGCCGCGGGTCGTTGTTGACCGGCTTGGGCAGGTCCAGCGTCTTCACGCCACCCTGGCCGGACAGCAGCGAGACCATGCGCGACTGCACGTACTCGCTGCTGTCGCTCTCCAGCGCAGCGGGCAGCGCGCCCTTCACGTCGCGGCGGGCGCTCTTGCGGCTCACGAGGTAGCCGTCGTAGCGGCGCACCTTGCGGTACCAGGCAATGATGTCGGCGTCGCTGCCGGGCTGCAGGGTGCTCACCTTGGCGGGCGCCGCGCCATCGGCGGGCTTGCCGGCCTCCAGGCCCTGGACCTTGAGCGCGGCCTCGACGTTGCGCAAGGTCACGGGCAGCAAGGCGGGCTCTTTGGGGCCCTCCGCGTAGCGCTCGACCACGCCGAACGGCGAGGCGGCGAACTTGGCCAGGGGCGGCATGGCGCCTGTGCCCACCTTGAGCGGGAAGCTGTCGGCATTGCGCAGCGTGCGGCCCGAGGCGTCCTTGAAGTCCTTGGGCAACTGCACCGTGAAAGCCGTCTGCGCCGTGAAGGGCGGGTCGAAGCGCACACCGTTCACCACGGTGTCGCCATCGCCTTCGCCGTCGATCCGGGGCTTGAGCGTTTCCTTGTCCGAGCGCAGGCGCACCGCCTCGGCCAGCTTGCGCGGCACGGGTGCGTTGAACGACAGGAACATCGGGCGGATCGGCAGGCAGGCCGACTGGGCGTTCTCGCGCTCGCAGCGGAAATCGGCGGCGAACGGCTCGCGCACCTTGTACTCGTAGCGCTTTTCGATGGTGTTGCCGACGCCGCTCGGCGTGGCCACGCCCTTGCCGAAGACGAGTTGCACCCGCCCGCCCGAGGTCAGTCGCCGGTTGCAGGCCAGGGTGACGTATTTGAGCGGCTCCTTGGCGGCTGTCTTGTCCAGGCCCTGGGAGGCCAGCAGCCCCTCGCGCTGGGCGCCTTCGATCAGGCGCACCGGAACCCGCTCGCCCACGCCGTCGGCCACGCACCAGACGTTGGCCTGCACGCTGGCCAGGGTCGCCGGGCCGTTCAGCTGCAGCATGAAGAACTGCTCTTCGTCGATGGGCTGATAGGTGCCGGGGCGGATGTTCTGGACGTATGGGCCGCCGGTATTGAATGCATAGCTCTTCGTGCCCGACAGCTCGGCGCCGGCGGCCGATTTGAACCCCGACTTCACCTGGGCCGTGCAGCGCACGCCGGGCGGCAGGTCGCCCTTGAAGTCGTAGACCCATTCGCGCTCGCTGGTCCAGCGGCCCGTGCCCTGGCCAGCTTCGGCGTCGGAGCAGCTCACGGAGAGCGGGGCCGGGGCCTTGGGATCGCCGAAATTGACCGCCGGGCCATCGAACTTGGCCACCGCCTGCCGGACGCGGGACACCTCGCCCTGGGGCGAGAAGCTGATGATGGACAGGGCATGGGCCTGGGCGGCCGCGCCCAGGGCCAAGGCCAGCGCCAGGGCGCGGAAGGAATGCGTTGTTGTTGTCATGGCTTTTGCAAAAACGGCGACGGGCCCGGCCCAACGGACCGGCACCCTTTCGAACCCGGCAGCGTAGCCCATCGGCAGGCGGCGAACCACCACCGCATTGACGCAGTTGTAAATGGCCTACACCGCCCGACCCTCTCGCTCCGTGAGAATGGTTTCAATTCCACCCCGGGCGCGCCCATGCCACCCCCCTCCTCCACCCGCCGCTGGGAAATCGATGCCGTCCGGGGCTTGATGCTCGCCCTGATGACCGTCACGCACCTGCCCACCCGGCTCACGCAGCCGCTCGGTCAGCCGTTCGGCTTCGTCTCGGCGGCCGAGGGCTTCGTGCTGCTCTCGGCTTACATGGCCGGCATGGTCTACGGCCGGCTCGCCTGGCGCAAGACCGTGGCGGACATGCGCCAGGCCTTCTGGCGCCGTGCCCTCAAGATCTACGGCTGCCAGGCGGCCACGCTGCTGTTCCTGTTCACGGTGATCGCCTTCATCGGCATCCGCGTGGACGAGCCCGCCATCAAGGGCATGATGACCTTCTACCTGCTGCACCCGCTGGAGGCCCTGGTGGGCGGGCTGCTGCTGGTGTACGAACCGCCGTTGCTGGACATCCTGCCGCTGTACGTGCTGTTCATGCTGGCCAGCCCCTGGCTGATGACGTTCGCGCTGCGTCGCGGCTGGGCGCCGATCATGGCCGGCAGTGTGCTGCTGTGGCTGTTGGCGCAGTTCGGTCTGTCGCGCTGGTTCTATGACGGCTTCGCGGCGGTGCTGCCCATGCCGATCCCCTTCACCGAAACCGGCGCCTTCGTGATGTGGAGCTGGCAGTTCCTGTGGGTGCTGGGCCTGTGGATGGGCGCGAGCCGCAACGACCCCGAGGCGCCGCCGTTCGAGTTCCCGCGCTGGTCGCTGTGGGTGGCCGGCGCCATCGCCGTGGTGTGCATGGTGTGGCGGCATGTCGTCGGCCAGGTGCCGTTCGGGGACGCCAACCCGCAGCTCAACCTGCTGTTCGACAAATGGGCCCTGGGCCCGCTGCGCCTGATCGACCTGATGGCCCTCACGGCGCTGACCATCCGTTTCGGGCCGGCGCTGGCGGCGAAGCTGCCGCGCCAGCACTGGCTGGAAACCCTGGGCGCGGCCTCGCTGCCGGTGTTCTGCGCCCACCTGGTGGTGGTGCTGCTCACCCTGGTGTTCATGGGAGCGGACTACGAGCGGCCCTGGCCGCAGGACATCGCCCTGCTGATCGCCTGTTTTGCCACCCTCTATGCCGTGGCCCGCGTGAGCCTGTGGGTGGACAAGCCGCCCAACGACGATGGTCGCCCGGTGCAGCCCGCACCCGATACCGGCGGCGGCCCCTCAGCCGCAGTGGCCAGCGGCGCGCTGCCGTCAGGCGGCGCCAGTGCCGGCCGGGACGGCCCGAGCGCGGCTCAGCGCCCGGTGCTCACCCGCACCAGCGCGGGGTTGCCGGTGGCCACCGTGGCGGCAGGCATGGCGGCCGTGGCGGTGGGCGAAGCGCCGCCCGCCCGTATCGCGGGGGCCGGCGCCACGAACGCGCCGATCACCGTGCGCCACAGGTCGTAGCCGGCATCGTTCATGTGCAGGCGGTCGGGGCCGAAAAGTTCTGCCCGCGGCTGCCCGGAGGCGTCGAGCATGGCCGAGAAGACGTCGATGTAATCGCTGTTGGGCACGGTGCGTACGTACTGCGCCAGCAGGGCGTTGGCCTGCTGCATCTGGGGCATCAGCGCCACGCGCGAAGGGCTGGGCTTGATGGAGATGTAGCTGATGCGGGTGTCGGGGAGTTCGGCGCGCACGGTCTGCACGAAGGAGCGGAAGCTCTCCAGGATCTGCTCGGGCGTGCGGCCCTCGGCCAGATCGTTGTCGCCGGCATAGACCATCACATGGCGCGGGCGGTACTGGAGCACCAGGTTTTTCACGAAATGGTTGCAGTCCGCCATGGTGGAGCCGCCGAAGCCGCGGTTGATCACCACGGGCAACTGGCGGAAGTCCTCCGCCACGTCGGTCCAGAAACGGATGGTCGAGCTGCCGACGAAGAGGACGCCGCCGGCCTGCGGGAGCCGTTCTTTGTCGGCTGCGGCGAAGGCATCCATGCTGGACTGCCAGCGCGCATAGGCCGAGGGCGACGTGGCGGCAGCCGACGGCGCGGTAGAGTCGGCGGGGGTCGCCTGCGCGGCGAATCCCGCACAGGCCAGAGCCAGGGTCACAAGGGAACGCGTCGGGAAAGCCCGAAGAGAATGCATGGCGACTCCAAAAAGGACTGCAGCGGCGTGTGAGCGATTGTGCTGGCCTGCGTTCCGCAAGCATACAATTTTTACAAATTTACACCAACACCGGCCGCCGGGTTTCCATCGACATGCCTTCCGCTTCCCAGGCCCCAGCGGGCCCCGTGCCGTTCTGGCACCGGCTCAACCAGTTCTTCGCTTTCCCCCTGCAGCGCAAGCCGCTGTTCTACAGCACCGTGCTGGCCGTGTGCAGCATGCTGTACGGCGTGCTGTTCTTCCTGCCGGACGTACTGGCCGTGCTGCTGATCGAGGTCGGCATCCTGCTGGCCGCGTCGCGCTACGGCTTCAAGGTGGTGGCGATGGGCTCGCGCGGCCTGCAGCGCGCCGAGGATTTCCCCGACCGGCTGGACGACGAATGGACCGCCCTGCCCTGGAAGCTGTTCGGCATCCTGCTCGTGCAGGGCATCGTGGTGGGCTGGCTGCAGCGGGTCAGCACGGGCCTGGCGGAACTCGCCTGGCTGGCCGTGAGCTTCCTGCTGCCGGCCACCATGATCCTGCTGGTGCAGACGGGCAGCCTGTTCGCATCGCTGAACCCCGCCGCTGCCTGGGGCGTGGTGCGGATCATCGGCTGGCCCTATGGGCTGCTGTGCTTTTTCCTGTTTTTGCTCAGCCAGGGCGCGGCCATCGCGCTGGCGCTGCTGATGCCGCTGTTCAAGGGCTGGCTGCTGCTGCCGCTGGGCAACTGGCTGTTCATCTATTTCGGCTGGGTGATGTGCAGCCTGCTGGGCTACGCCATGTACCAGAACCACGAGGCCTTCGGCATCGACCTGCTGCCCGGCGGCGGGCTGGACGACGATGCGCCGCCGGACCGGCGCACGCCCCGGCAGATCGCGCAGGAAGCGACCGACGCGCTGGTGGCCCAGCAGATCACCGACGGCGACCTGGCCGGTGCCCTGGGCACGGCCTACGAAGACCAGCGCATGCATGGGGATGAATTGCCCGCCCAGCGCCGCTACCACCGCGTGCTGGCGCTGACCGACAAGACCGACACCCTGCTGCTGCATGCCCAGCGCTTCATCCCGCTGCTGCTGAACGCGGGCCAGACGACCGAGGCGCTCAAGGCGTTCGTCACCTGCCGCGAGCGCGACGCCCAATTCGTGATTTCGGACCCGGGCCACACCCTGGCCCTGGCCAACACGGCGTGGAACGGCGGCGATGCGAAGCAGGCCATCGCGCTGCTGGGCGGGTTCGACCGGCGCTTCAAGGGGCATGCGCTGGTGCCCAAGGCCTACGAACTGGTCGCCCGCGTGCTGCTGCAGGGCATGAACCGCCCCGACATGGCCCTGAAGGTGCTCGCCACCCTGCAGGCGCGGCATGCGGACAGCCCCTCGGTGGCGGAGGTGCAATGGCTGCTGCGCGCCCATTTGCCGCAGCCGGCGGCAGGCGGCGAAGCGCCCTCCACGCCTTGAGGCGACGCAGGCAGGCGCCATCGATTTGCTACTGAATTAATAGCAATACGCCCTAGTACTGATTGTGCTGGAACGGGTTTTTGCTTCAAATCCAGGGTTGCCTGGCAGGCGGCCCGCCCTACCGGCCTTCGAGCAGCCGCAGCGGCGCGCTGCCGGGTGCCAGTTGCTGCAACTGCGGCAGCCAAGCCATGGCCTGCTCGCGCCGCCCGGACTGCAGCAGCGCCGTGACCAGCATGCCCACCAGTTCGCCCAGCGCCGCATGCTGCGGCGCGGTGCGGTGCAGGGCCGTGAGCAGCTTCTCGGCGTCGCTCCACTGCCCCGCACGCACGAAGCGGCGCGCCAGGCCCGCCATGTCGTCGGGCACCAGGCGGGCGCTGGGCCGGGCATGGTCCAGGTAGGTGCGGTAGCTGGCGTGCTGGAAGTCCAGCGTGGCGGCGTCCTGCCCCGGCAGCCGGAAGATGCGGCGGGCGGCACGGTGAAAATCCTCGCCCGCCGGCCACAGGCTGGCGGTCTTGAACCAGGCGCTCAGCACCGGCACATCGCGCGGGCGCAACTGCGCCGCCGCCCGCCACTGCACCAGGGCCCGCTCGAACTGCATCGCCTGGGCCGACTGCCGGGCCTGGGCCACGTGGGCATCGAAGCCGTCGTCCGGCGCGGCGGCTGCCTCGGGCGGCGGCGCCTCGATCGCCTTGCGCCGCACCAGACCGGCGCCCCACATCAGCGCGGCGCCCGTCAGCAGCCCGCCCAGGTGGGCCATGTAGGCCACGCCCCGTCCGCTGAGCCAGTGCTGCAGCAACTCGTTGGCGATCCACGCCGGCAACAGCAGCAGCGCGGGCGCGGTGACGTAGTTGAAATAAAAGAACAGCTGGTAGAAGAACCGCACGCGGCGCAGCCGGTACAGCACCGCGTACATGCCCATGAGGGCCGACACCGCACCGGACGCCCCCAGGCCGTAGCTGCCTTGGCCTGCATAGGCCCACCCGGCCATCAGCGACCCGCCCACGGCCCCCAGCAGGTAGAAGGCCAGGTACCGCCACCGCCCCAGGGCCAGCTCGACCGAAAAGCCGAAGAGGAACAAGAACACCATGTTGCCCAGCAGGTGGCCCGTGCTGGCATGCAGGAAAGCGGCGGTGATCCAGGTCACGGGCCGCGGGGGCGCGTCCTTTTCGTAGCTCTGCGCCCAGCGGCGGGTGAAGGGCTCGGGCAGCGCCGCCTCATACCGGGCGCGGGCGGCCTTCCAGTCGGCGTACTGCGGGTCGTCCGCGCGCACGACCAGGCGGGCGTGCAGGCGCTTTTGAAAGCCTTCCTCGTGCTCCATCCACCGCAGCAGCGCGTGCTCCCGGTGCGCTGCCAGCATGCGCCGCGCCTGCTCGGCATCGCGGTGGCCGGCGTCCTTGAGCCACTGCACGAAAGGCGGCAGTTCGATGCCGGGCAAGGGACTGTCCAGATAGACCTGCGCCGCCCGGTCCACGGCCTTGGCCTCCCAGCGCTGCGGGCCCCAGAAGACCAGCAGGTTGACCAGGATGATCAGCACCGTCATCCATGGCGGGTTGCGCCAGGTGGGGCGGTTGTCCAGCGGGATGGCATAGAACATGGCGGGCCTGCGTCACCTCAAGGCGGGCAACGCCGGGCCCAGCGGGCCGGCCTGCGGCGCCGCGGCGGGACAGCGCGCAACCCTCACTGGGGCACGAAGCCGCTGCGCTGGATGATGCGCGTCCAGGCCTGGGTGTAGGCCTGCTGGCGCGCCGCCAGTTGCTGGGGCGTCATCGACGCCACCGTCAGCCCCAGGGCCGTGAGCTGCCGGTTCACGTCGGGCTGGGCGACCACCTTGGCCAGCGCCTGCGAGAAGCGGGTGACGAACGCGGCCGGCGTGCCGGTGGGCGCATAGAAGCCGTAGTAGGGCAGGTCCTCGAAGCCCTTGAGCCCCAGTTCGTCGAACGTGGGCACGTCCGGCAGCGCGGCCTGGCGCTGGGTGCCCAGCACGGCCAGCACGCGCACCTTGCCGCCCTTGTGGTTCTCGATGAAGTCCTGCACCGAAGCCACCCCGGCGGGAATCTGGTTGCCCAGCATGTCGGCGATCATGGGCGCGCTGCCGCGGTATGGCGCCGCCACCAGGTCGATGCGGTACTTCTCGCCGATGAGCTTGACCAGAAACTCCGGCGTGGAGGCCGGGGCCGGGATGCCCACCGCGCCCTTGCCCCCGCCCTGGGTGGTGACCCACTGCACGTAGTCGTTGAACGACCCGGCCGGCGACGCGCCGGACACGGCAAAGGCATTCACGAAGGTGGCCACGCCGCCGACCGGCACGAAGTCGTGCACGGGGTCGTAGCCCGGGTGCTTGACCACCTGCGGCAGGATGGAGATGGTGTGGTCGTGCGACAGGAACACGGTGTGCCCGTCGGCCGGCGCGGCCTTGAGGGCCTGGGCGGCGATCTGCCCGCCCGCGCCGGGGCGGTTGTCCACCACCACCGGGGCGCCCAGCTCGTCCTTGAGCTTGTCGGACAGCAGCCGCGCGATCGCGTCGGTGCCCCCGCCCGGCGGAAAGCCCACCAGGATGCGGATCGTCGGGCCGGCCGGCGGCGTCTGGGCCGAGGCCACGGCGGCGACCGCCGTGGCGCCCACCCAGACCGCGGCGCGGGCCATGCGCAAGACCCAGTGGCGGCGCGAGGAAGAACGATGCATGGAGGGCTCCGTGAAAGTGTGCGGACGGGGTGAGGTGAGCAGCAATCAGGCCAGGCGGGCGCGGTGGCGGGCCAGTTGGGCGCGCACCTGGGCCGGCGCAGTGCCGCCCAGCGTGTTGCGGGCGTTGAGCGAGCCGCGCAGGCTGAGGGCGTCGAACACGTCCTTTTCGATCTGCAGGTGAAAGCCCTGCAGCACGGCCAGGGGCAGCTCCGACAGGTCCACGTTGTGCGACACGGCGGCCTTCACGGCATGGGCCACGGTCTCGTGCGCATCGCGGAACGGCAGGCCTTTCTTGACGAGGTAGTCGGCCAGGTCGGTGGCGGTGGCGTAGCCCTTGAGCGCGGCCTGCTCCATGGCAGGGGCGTTGACGGTGATGCCGCCTTCCTTCTTGCCCGTGGCCGGGTTCGGCTGGCCGCCGACCATCTCGGCGAAGATGCGCAGCGTGTCCTTCAGCGTGTCCACGGTGTCGAACAGCGGTTCCTTGTCTTCCTGGTTGTCCTTGTTGTAGGCCAGGGGCTGGCCCTTCATCAGCGTGATGAGGCCCATCAGGTGGCCGACCACGCGGCCCGTCTTGCCGCGCGCCAGTTCGGGCACGTCGGGATTTTTCTTCTGCGGCATGATCGACGAGCCCGTGGTGAAGCGGTCGGCGATCTTGATGAAGCCGAAGTTCTGGCTCATCCAGATGATGAGTTCTTCCGACAGGCGGCTCACGTGCACCATGCACAGGCTGGCGGCGGCGGTGAACTCGATGGCGAAGTCGCGGTCGCTCACGGCGTCCAGGCTGTTCTGGCACACGCCGTCCATGCCCAGGGTTTTGGCCACGCGCTCGCGGTCCAGCGGGTAGGTCGTGCCGGCCAGGGCGGCGGCGCCCAGGGGCAGCACATTGACGCGGCGGCGCACGTCAGCCATGCGGTCGGCATCGCGCGCGAACATCTCCACGTAGGCCAGCATGTGGTGGCCGAAGCTCACCGGCTGCGCCACCTGCAGGTGGGTGAAGCCGGGCAGGATCACCTCCACGTTCTGCTCGGCCACGTCGACCAGCGACACCTGCAGTTTCTTGAGCAGGTCGGCGATCAGGTCGATCTCGCCGCGCAGCCACAGGCGCACGTCGGTGGCCACCTGGTCGTTGCGGCTGCGGCCGGTGTGCAGGCGCTTGCCGGCGTCGCCCACCAGTTGCGTGAGGCGCGCCTCGATGTTCAGGTGCACGTCTTCCAGGTCGAGCTTCCACTCGAAAGCACCGGATTCGATCTCTTCTTTGATCTGCGCCATGCCGCGCTGGATGGAGGCGTGGTCGGCGGCCGAGATGATGCCCTGCGCGGCGAGCATGTCGGCGTGCGCGAGGCTGCCGGCGATGTCGGCCTGCCACAGGCGCTTGTCGAAGAACACGCTCGACGTGTAGCGCTTGACCAGGTCGCTCATGGGCTCGGAAAACAGCGCCGACCAGGCCTGGGCCTTGGTGTCGAGCTGGTTGTGGGAGGGGGCGGACGCTGGGCTGGAGGCGGGGCTGGTGGACATGGAGGGCAATAATCCGGTGGTTCAGACACCCGGAACACCCGGATGCCGCAATGCAAGAGACGCAAATTTTATCGACCCGGCCGCAGGCCCTGACCGAAGACCCCCGCCAGCCCCTGGGCCGGCGGGTGCTGGTGTTCGACGCCTGCCATGTCGGGGTGATCCTGCGCGCGGTGCTTTTCGTGGAGGCAGTGCTGGGCGTGGGCGCCCTCTTCAACACCGCCACGCCCCTGGAATGGCTCGGCCGGCTGTCGCTGCTGACGGGCGGCGCCCTGCCCGCCACGCTGGCCTGGCTGGTCACCGCCTGCAGCCTGAAGACCGTGCTGCAGCGCCTGCCGGTGGCGTTGCAATACACGGCGGGCGTGGCGCTGGGCACGCTGTCCGGGCTGTATGCCTGCGGCATGCTCGCGCTGGTGGGCGTGGCGGCCGACCCGCCCTGGCTGGCCAGTGCCGCCAGCGGCGCCCTGCTGTCGGCGGCGCTGGTGGCGGCACTGGTGCTGCGCGCCCGCGCCCGCACGCCCGCGGCCACCACGGCGCGGCTGTCGGAGCTGCAATCGCGCATCCGCCCGCATTTTTTGTTCAACACGCTCAACAGCGCCATCGCCCTGGTGCGGGCGGAGCCGGCCAAGGCCGAGGCGCTGCTGGAGGACCTGAGCGACCTGTTCCGCCACGCGCTGGTGGACCAGGGCGAGTCGGCCACGCTGGGCGAAGAGATCACCCTGGCGCGCCGTTACCTGGACATCGAGCAGGTGCGCTTCGAGGAACGGCTGCGCGTGCAGTGGTCGCTGGACGCCCGCGCCGACGGTGCCCGCCTGCCCCCGCTGCTGCTGCAGCCGCTGGTGGAAAACGCGGTCAAGCACGGCGTGGAGCCGAGCGCCACGGGCGGGCGGCTGCGCATCGTGACCGAGCTGCGCGGCAGCCGCGTGATCGTGGTCATCACCAACACCGTGCCTGCCGCGCCGCAGCGCGAGGGCGGCAGGCCGCGCGGCCATGGCATTGCGCTGGCCAACGTGCGCGACCGCCTGCGGCTGCTGCACGACGTGCAGTGCGAGTTCAGCGCCGGCATGCAAAATGGCCGCTACCAGGTGCGCATTTCGTTGCCCGCGCGGTCCTGACCTTTCCCCCTTCGCCCCTGCCATGCACATCCTGATCGTTGACGACGAAGCCCTGGCCCGCAGCCGCCTGCGCACCCTGCTGGCCGACTGCGACGCGCGACACACCGCCGCCGAGGCCGCCAACGCCGCCGACGCGCTGGCGCAACTGCAGCCCTCGGGCGGCCGCGCCTTCGACACCGTGCTGCTGGACATCCACATGCCCGGGCAGGACGGCCTGGCCCTGGCCCATGCCATGCGCACCCTGCCCTACCCGCCGGCCATCGTCTTCGTGACGGCCCATGCGGACCACGCCGTGAGCGCGTTCGAGCTGGACGCGGTGGACTACCTCACCAAGCCCGTGCGGCGCGAGCGGCTGGAAAAAGCCCTGGGCAAGGCCCTGCGCGCCCGGCACCCGGGCGCCACGCCCGCGCCCACGGCGCCCATTCCCGATGGCGAGACCCTGCTGATCCAGGACCGGGGCCGCACCGAGCGCGTGCCGCTGGCCGAGGTGCTGTACTTCAAGGCCGAGCAGAAATACCTGACGGTGCGCACCGCCGTGCGCAGCTACATCCTGGACGGCTCGCTGAGCGAGCTGGAGGCACGCCACGGCGACCGATTCCTGCGCATCCACCGCAACGCGCTGGTGGCCCGCCGCGCGGTGCGGGCGCTGGAAAAGCACTACGACCCCGAGGAGGGCGAAGGCTGGGCCGTGCGGCTGCACGGGCTGACCGAATTGCTGGCCGTGTCGCGCCGGCAGGTGGCGGCCGTGCGCGAAGAACTGGCCGGCTGAAGACTGAAGGTGTTTCAGGCCGCCAGCACAATCAAACCGCCGGCATACCGCTATTGATTTAATAGCAAACTCAGGTCCTGACGCGCCGCCGCACCGGGGCCGCACGGCCGGTCAGTGCGCGTGGGCCATGCCGCTCACCAGCGTGACCACCGTCATCCCCGCCACCAGCCAGGCGATCTGCGCCACCGTCTGGCCCGCGCTCAGGCGCTTTTGCAGCTGCGGGATCAGGTCGGCCAGCGCCACGTAGATGAAGCTGCTGGAGGCGATGGCCAGGAAGTAAGGCAGCCAGTCCTGCAGTTCGCCGACCAGGAAATACCCCACGACCCCGCCCAGGGCGGTGACCGCACCGGCCAGCGACACCTTCAGCAGCGCCATGCGGCGGTTGGCGCTGGCCTGGCGCAGCACCACCAGGTCGCCCATGTGGTGCGGCACCTCGTGCGCCAGCACCGACAGCGCCGCCACCACGCCCAGGCGCAGGTCGGCCATGAAGGCCGAGGCGATCAGGATGCCGTCGCCGAAGCAGTGCACGCTGTCGCCCGTGAGCAGTGCCCAGCCGCCGCCGCGCCGCGCTTCGCCTTCGGCATGGGCGTGCGCATCGCCGTTCGCGTGGTCATGGGCGTGGCCGTGCCCCTGCGTATGGCCATGGGCATGCCCGTGCGAATGCGCATGGCCGTGTCCGTGGCCGTGCTCGTGCCCGTGGTGCCACAGCTCGGCCTTGTCAAGCAGAAAGAAGAACACCAGCCCCACCAGCAGCGTGGCGAACAGGTCGTGCGCGCCGGCCTGGCTCTCGAACGCCTCGGGCAGCAGGTGCATGAAGGCCGTGGCCAGCAGCGCGCCGGCCGCCAGGCTCAGCAGGTGCTGCGGCCCCACGCCGCGCCGGCCGTCGCCCAGCCCCGCGCGCATCAACAGGGCGGCCACCCACACGCTGCCGATGCCGGCCGCCAGCGTGGCCAGGATGATTGCTACCAAAGTCATGGCTTCTCGTGCTTTCCCTGCAAGGCCTGTCGGCCTTTTGTATCGAATCGATTCGGCGCGCACGGCGCGCAAAAAAAGCCCCGAAGGGCTTTGGCGGGACCGCTGGGGCAGGAACGCCGCCGGCGATGGTCTCTCAGGCCACGCCGTGTGTCTTGAACCACTGCAGCGCCCGCTTCCATCCGTCCTCGGCCGCTTCCTTGCGGAAGCTGGGCCGGTAGTCGGCATGGAAGGCATGGGGCGCGTCGGGGTACACGACGAACTGCGACGCCTTGGCGGCGGCGGAGCCGGTCTGGAGAGCCGCTTTCATCTTATCAATCGTGTCAAGGGGGATGCCGCTGTCTTTTTCGCCGTACAGGCCCAGCACCGGCGCCTTGAGGATCGGGGCGATGTCCACCGGGTGCTTGGGCGTGAGCTCGCTGGCCTGTCCCACCAGCCGGCCGTACCAGGCCACGCCCGCCTTGACGGGGCCGTGGGCCGCGTACAGCCACGTGATGCGGCCACCCCAGCAAAAACCGGTGATGCCGACCTTCTTCAGGTCGCCGCCGTTCTCGCCCGCCCACTTCACGGTGCCGTCCAGATCGGCGAGCACCTGCGCGTCAGGCACCTTGGAGACCAGCTCGCTCATCAGCTTGGCGGCTTCGGTGTACTGGAGCGGGTCGCCCTGGCGGGCATACAGCTCGGGGGCGATGGCCAGGTAGCCGGCCTTGGCGAAACGGCGGCAGGTGTCGGCGATGTATTCGTGCACGCCGAAGATCTCCTGGATCACCAGCACCACCGGCAGGTCGGTCTTGCCGGCGGGCGCGGCGCGATAGGCCGGCACCTTGAAGCCGTTGACCTCGATGCTGACCTTGCCCGCCGTGAGCCCGTCTGCGGGCGTCTGGATCGCGGTCTGCGCCATCACGGGCATGGCCGCGGCGGCATAGCCCACGCCGAAACCGGCACCCAGGGCGACACGCATCGCGGTTCGGCGGGTGGCTCCCGCCTCGGTGCTCTGGCCCGGCAAGAGGGCGTCGAAATCGGTCTTGAGGTCATCACGCAGCATGGTCTGGCTCCTGGTTGGGTGAAAGGATCGGCAGCGCAAGAGTCTAGGGCCTGCGGCGCGTGGCAGCATGACCCGCGGGGCTGAACGGGTTTGCCGCCGTTCGCCCAGGGCCGGTGCAGCGAAGGTGTAGTGATGGCGTGGCTTTTATTTCTGTCTTGACAGAAATAAAAGAAAACCTAAACTGCCCCCATGCAACTGACCGACATCGCCCAACGCTTCGTGGTCCATTGGGGAGAGATGGGAACCGCCTGGGGCGTGAACCGCACCGTGGCCCAGATCCATGCGCTGCTCTTCTTCCATGGCCGCCCGCTGCATGCCGAGGAAATCTGCGAGACGCTGGGCGTGGCCCGTTCCAACGCCAGCAACAGCCTCAAGGAGCTGCTCAACTGGAACCTGATCCGCACCACCCACGTGCTGGGCGACCGGCGCGACTATTTCGAAACCTCCACCGACGTGTGGGAGCTGTTTCGCACCGTGGTGCGCGAACGCAAGGAACGCGAGTTCGACCCCACCGTGCGCATGCTGCGCGAACTGGTGGCCCGCCCCGACTTCGCCAGCGAAACCGCCGATGCCCAGGACCGCGTGCGCGAGACGCTGCACCTCATGGATTCGCTGGGGGTGTGGGCCGACGAAATGCTGCGCCTGTCCCCCGCCACGCTCGACAAGGTGCTGCGCCTGGGGGCCAGCGTGCAGAAGTTCGTGCGCGGCGGAGCGGCCGACAAGGCATCCCCGGGCTAGGCCTTTTTTTGCCCTGATGTTTCTGTTTTGAATGAAATTTCGGAAGGATTGAACATGAATGCCGCAGCCACCCCCAACCCCGCCATCTATCCCCTCACCCTCTACTTCGACTCGCGCTGCCGCCTGTGCGCCGCCGAGATGGGCAACCTGATGCTGCGCAACACCGGCGGCCTGCTGCGCTTTGCCGACGTGTGGGCGCCGGACTTCGAAGGTCCACCGGCGGGCACCACGCGGGACGACCTGCTCACCCTGATCCATGCGCGCCAGGCCGACGGCCGGCTGCTGCGCGGCGTCGCGGTGTTCCGCGCGGCCTACGAGGCCGTGGGCCTGGGGTGGCTGACCGCCGCCACGCGCTGGCCCGTCATCGGGCCGCTGGCCGACCGGGTGTACCCGGTGCTGGCTCGCAACCGCTACCGCCTGCCGCAGTGGCTGGTGCACGGCCTGTTCGAGAAGGCCAGCGGCGCGGCCGCCCGCCGGGCCGCTGCCCGCCGCTGCGGGCCGGGCGACGACCAGTGCCGGCTCTGACGACGCCCCTTACACCTTTCACGGAGCAGTTCCATGCACATCCTTCTCACCGGCTCCACCGGATTCATCGGCCGCGCGGTGCAACGCGCGCTCGAACGTGCAGGCCACACCGTGCATGGCGGCGTCTCGCCGCGCCGCGCGGCAGGCCGCCCCGGCCAGGTCGCCATGGATTTCGCACACGACACGGCGCCCGCCGCGTGGCTGCCGCGCCTGGCAGGCATCGACGCCGTGGTGAATGCCGTCGGCGTGCTGCGCGACACCCGCGCACGCCCCATCGACGCCTTGCACCAGCACACACCGGTGGCCTTGTTCGACGCCTGCGCCCAGGCCGGCGTGCGACGCATCGTGCAGATCTCGGCGCTGGGCATTGCCGGCAGCGCCACACGCTACGCCACCACCAAACACGCGGCCGACACCCACCTGCTCGGTCTGACCGCACAAGGGGCCGTGTCGGGCGTGGTGCTGCGGCCCAGCATCGTGTTCGGCCGGGGTGGCGCCAGTAGCGCGCTCTTCATGAACCTGGCACGCCTGCCGGTGCTGGTGCTGCCCGGGCCGGTGCTGCAGGCCCGCGTGCAGCCCGTGGCGGTTCACGATCTGGCCGATGCGGTGGCTGTGCTGATGGGCACCGCGCTGGACACGACCGGACTCATCGAATGCAGCGGGCCCGAGGCGGTGCCCATGGCCGAACTGATCGCCAGCCTGCGCCAGCAATCGGGCCACGCTCCCGCCCGCGTACTGCGCCTGCCGGATGCGCTCAGCCACCTGAGCGCCCGCCTGGGCGACCAGGTGCCGGCCCTGCCCTGGTGCAGCGAAACGCTCGCCTTGCTGGGCAGCGACAACACGGCAGACCCGGCCGCGCTGCGGCGCCTGCTGGGCCATGAAGCGACGCACTACCGCCATCTGGTCGAAAGCGCCTGGGCGCCGTCCGCACGATGAACGCCGAAACCACCCGCTGGCTGCGCGCCAGCCTCGTCCTGGTGTGGCTGGGCACCGCACTGGCCAGTGCCATCGAATCGCAAGGCCAGGGCCGCGATCTGCTGGTGCGTGGCGGGCTGCAGAGCGAAGCCTGGATCCAGGCGCTGGTGTGGGGCGGCATCGCCGCCGACACGGCCATCGGGCTCGCGCTGTGGCTGCGCCCCGGCCGGGCCACCGATGCCCTGGCCCTGGCCTTGATGGGCGTGATGACGGTGGTCGCCACGGTGCTGCTGCCCGCTCTGTGGCTGGACCCGCTGGGGCCACTGCTCAAAAACCTGCCCATTGCCGCCATCCTCGTCGTCCTGCTGAAAGCGCCACGCACATGAACACCTATCTCGCACTCAAATGGATCCACATCCTGTCCAGCGTGCTGCTGGTGGGCACGGGCTTCGGCTCGGCGTTCTACCTGTTCTTCGCCAACCGCAGCGGCAGCGTGGCCGCCCAGGCCGTGGTGTCGCGGCTGGTGGTGCGGGCCGACACGTGGTTCACCACGCCGGCCGGCATCGTGCAGCCGGTCACCGGCGTCGCCATGGCGATGATGGCCGGCTGGCCGCTGTCCACGCCATGGCTGGCCACCTCGATCGCGCTGTATGCAATAGCCGGCCTGTGCTGGCTGCCAGTGCTGTGGCTGCAGTGGCGCATGGCTGCCATGGCACGGGACGCCGCCGCGCAAGGCACGCCGATGCCGGCGCTCTACACCCGCTACGCACGCTGGTGGGAGGCGCTGGGCTACCCGGCTTTCGTGGCCATGCTGGCCGTGTTCTTCCTGATGGTGCACAAGCCCGCGCTGTGGGGCTGATCGCCGTTCAGGCGATGGCGTCGGCGCCCGCACGCGCGGGCGTTCGCGGCTCGATCCCGGCATAGGCGCAGCGCGCCAGTGCCTCGGCCAGCACCTGCGACGGGTTGACCAGGCGGGCGCCCGCCGCGGCCTCGTCCAGGGCCAGTGGGATTTCGGTGCAGCCCATGATGAGGGTCGACACCCCATCGCGTTCGCGCAGCGCCTGTGCCACCGCCGCGAAGCGGTGACGGGCCAGCGCATAGTCGCCGGCCTTCACGCCGTCGTAGATGCCCTGCATGAGCTGCTCGCGCTCACCGGACTGCGGCAGCACGCAGGCCACCCCGTGGCGCTGCAGTTCGGCCTGGTACAGCCCGCTGTCGTACGACCCTCGCGTGGCCAGCAGCGCCACGCGCGGAACCTGCGCAGCCGCGAGCCCGGCCGCCACTTCGCGCATGCCGTGCAACACCTGCAATTGCGGAAACCGCTGCTGCAGCTCCCCATGCCACGCATGGGCCGTGTTGCATGCGATCGCCACGGCCTGCACCCCCAGCGCCACCAGCCGGCCCGTGGCCTGCGCCATCGGCTCTGCCGGCTGGTGGGCGCCGGACGTGCGGTCGCCCAGGGCCGCCGTGCGATCGGGAATGGGCACCTGCGCCAGCCAGTGCTCCGGATAGGCCTGGTCCCGCACGGGAATGCCGAGCGCGGCCATGCGCCGCGTGCACGCCTCCACGAAGAGCCGCACGAAGTCGGCCCCGGCGGCCGGCCCCATGCCGCCCAGGATGCCCACCATGTGGGGCACCGGGGAGATCGGGGGGATCGACGGTGTCATGGACAACCTCTGGAAAGCGCTGGCGCAGGGGGCGATCAGTTGGCGGGCTTGTCGCTTTGCGCCACCAGGTTGTCGCGCAGTTCTTTGGACATGGGCAGGCCCAGGTTCTGGCCCTTGGGCGGCACGGGCGACATGAACCACTTGGTGTAGAGCTTCTCGAACTCGCCGGATTTCATCATCCCGCCGATCACGCCGTTCACCAGCGCCTGGAACTGCGGATCGTCCTTGCGCAGCATGCAGGCATAGGGCTCGATCTGCAGCGAATCGCCCACCACCACCCAGTCCGCGGGGTTGCGCGCATTGCCCTTCAGGCCGAACAGCAAAATGTCGTCCATGGCGAACGCCTCGGCCCGGCCCGAATCGACGAGCAGCATGGAATCGTCGTGGTCCTTGCCGAGCACGATGTCCATCTCGAGGTTGTTCTCGCGGCTGTACTTGCGGATCACCTGCGCATTGGTCGTGCCGCTGGTGCTGGCGACCTTCTTCTTGGCCAGGTCGGCGTAGTTCTGCACGCCCGAGGTCTTCTTGGTGAGCAGCCGGGTGCCGGTGTAGAAATAGTTCACGGCGAACTGCACGTCCTTGCCGCGCGCGGAGTTGTTGGTGGTGGAGCCGCATTCGAGGTCCACCGTGCCGTTGGTGATGAGCGGAATGCGGTTCTGCGACGTGACAGCCTGCAGCTCCACCTTGATCGCCGGGTTCTTGAGCTTGGCGCGCACCGCATTCACCACCGCGTTGGAGATGTCCACCGAGAAGCCGATCGGCTCGCCCGGCCCCGCCAGGTAGCTGAAGGGCACCGACGATTCACGGTAGGCCAGCGTGATCTTTCCCGAGTCGGCGATCTTCTGCAGGGTGTCGGCGTGGGCCGCGGTGGCCGCAGCGCACACGCCGCAAGCGAGGACGGCGGCAGACAGGAATGGCTTCATGGGGAACTCCTTGACGGGAACAAAAAGGGGAATGGAACGGTGCAGGTGCCCAGGCACTTTAGGAACTCGGCGCGGCTTTGAACAATTCATTCGGCAGCATGGGCCATGACGAAAAGTTATGCCATCCGCATCGGCCAGGGGGTCCCCATGCAATCTTCGCGCCCGGCGCCGGCGCATAACTTCCCGGCATGCCTGCCCCGCGGTTTGGCATTGTTCAAAGGCCGCGCGCGTCCCTAGAGTGCCCAGGACGGACAACCAACGGGAATCGAGCGATATGGATGCATGTGTGATGGGTGCGGGCATCGTGGGCCTGGCCACGGCCTACGCGCTGCAGCGCCAGGGGATGCGCGTCATGGTGATCGACCAGGGCCCCGTGGGCGGCGGCGCCAGCGGCGGCAATGGCGCCCAGCTGAGCTACAGCTACGTGCAGCCCCTGGCCGACCCCGGCCTGTGGGCGCAACTGCCCAAGCTGCTGCTGTCGCGCGAATCGCCGCTGCAGGTGCGGCTGCAGCGGGACCCGCACCAGTGGCGCTGGGCCCTGCAGTTTCTGGCGGCCTGCAACGGCGCCACCTCGCGCCGCACCACGGCGCAACTGCTCGCGCTGGCGGCCCGCAGCCGCGCCGGGTTCGAAGCCATGCGCGCCCGCGAAGCGCTGGAATGCGACTTCTCCAGCACCGGCAAGCTCGTGCTGTACGGCACGCGCGATGGCCTGGCCGCGGCCGAGCGGCAGATGGAACTGCAGCGGGCCTGGGGCAGCGAGCAGGCCTCGGTGTCCGCCCAGCGCTGCGTGGAGCTGGAACCCGCGCTCGCCCACCATGCGCCCCACATTGCCGGCGCGATCCACACGCCCAGCGAGTGCGCGGCCGACTGTCAGAAGGTGTGCGATGGGCTGCATGCCCTGCTGGCGCAGCGCGGCGTGCGCTTCGAACTGGGTGCGCAGGTACAGGGGTTCGACCGGGTACAGGGGCGCATCGCGGCGGTGCGCACCAGCGCCGGCACCATCGAGGCCGACCGCTTCGTGCTGGCGCTGGGCAGCGGCAGCGTAGCCGTGGCCCGGATGGTGGGCGTGCATCTGCCCGTCTATCCGATCAAGGGCTACAGCATCACCCTCGACGCCCCGGCCGATGCACCCTGGGCGCCCCGCATGAGCGTGACGCACGCAGGGCGCAAGGTCGTGTTCGCCCGCCTGGGCCAGCGCCTGCGCGTGGCCGGCATGGCAGAGCTGGTGGGCAACGACCGCCGCATCCACCCCGAACGCATCGACAGCCTGCGTGCCACGGTGCGCACCGTGCTGGGGCACGAAGCGCCCGCCGCATCGCTGCACCCCTGGACCGGCATGCGGCCCGCCACGCCCACGGGCCTGCCCATCGCCGGCCGCGCCGCCGAGGCCGACAACCTGTGGCTCAACACGGGGCACGGGGCGCTGGGCTTCACCTTGGCGTTCGGTACCGCGGCCATCGTGGCCGAGCAGATGCTGCAGGCCTGCGCGCCCGCCTGAGTCACGGCGGAGGGAGGCCGGCGCGCGTTCGCCGCCGCGTTCGGCTTGTCATTCGCTCTCTGCCAGGCCGGCGGACGCCAGCGTCTGCGCCACCGCATCGCGCATGCAGCGCACCATGGTGTCCGCCAGGAGTGATGCGGGCCGGCTCACCCTGCGCAGCGCCTTCACGGGTACCGCGATGCGCGGCGCGAGCGCCAGCACGTCGACCCGCGTGCGGTCGGCCGACGCCGCGGTGCACACATCCACCAGCGCCACGCCCAACCCGTGGTGCGCGAGCGCGAGCGCCGCGTGGTAGGTCTGCACCGTGAAGGCCGCCTGCAGGCCCACGTCGGCCTCGCGGCTGGCGTGGTTCACCATCGTGCCGAGCGGGTCGTTCGCCTCCAGGCGGATCACCGGCGTGTGGGCCAGATCGGCCAGGTGCACCACGCCGGCATGCACCACGTCCGCACCCAGCGTGCCCTTGGGAGCGATGCACACCACGCGCCCTTCCGCCAGCGTCTCCTGCACCAGCGAGGGGTGCACCAGCGCGCTGAACACGAAGCCGATGTCGGCCTCCTGCAGCACCAGGGCCGAGACGATCTGCGGCGAGTGCAACGCATCGATGCGCACCACCACGTCCGGGTGCTGCGCACGGAAGGCCTGCAGCGCGCGCGGCATCACCTCGTGGCTCAGGGCCAGCACGCTCAGCACATGCAATTCGCCTTCGCGCTGCTGGCCGCGCAGGCTGTTGGCCAGGCGCTGCACGTCGTCGAGCTGGTTGAACAGCCGCTCGATGTGCGGGTACAGGGTCTGCGCCTCGCGCGTGGGCACGAGCCGCCCCTTCATGCGATGGAACAGCGCGAACCCCAGCTGCAGTTCGGCATGCGCGAGGATGCGGCTCACGGCCGGCTGGGTGACGTTGATGAGCCGCGCGGCCGCGCTCACGCTGCCGGTAAGCATCACCGCATTGAAGACTTCGATGTGGCGCAGGCGCATGGCAAAGGCAGGCTTTTTCGAGAGAAGGGCATCTGACCATATTGCATCAAAAAGCATCTGCACCCGCTGTGCGCAGGACGCAATTGGAAACAAATGTCGCGGTGCGGTCATGGGGTGCGGATAGGCTCGCCGCGGTGCGTGACAACCCACGGCCCCGGTGGCCCTGGGAGGCCTGCCGTCTCTCGACCCCGTCGGCGCGCCGCGTTGCCCATTCCCCTGGATTCCATCCAGCCCGCTTCCCTTCCTTCAGAAAGAGACAAGGCACATGGCAGATTCAAGTGGCAGCGCGTGGGTTGCCCGGTTCCCGACCAGTACCTCCACCAGCGATCTGATCGCCAGTTTCCGCACCAAGGTGGACACGTTCATCGCCGCGCTGGAAGCCGGGGGGGCCTCGGTCTCCATCTCCGCCACGCTGCGCCCGCCGGAGCGTGCCTACCTCATGCATCACGCCTGGCGCATCGCCCGCGAAAACGCGGACGCCGCCACGGTGCCCGCGATGGCGGGCGTGGACATCGAATGGGTCCACCGCGGTGCCACGGGCGCGGTCAATGCGGGCGCGGCGCGGGTCGCCGCCAACCAGATGGTGGCAGGCTATGGCATCGTGTATGCACCCGCCCTGACCTCGCGCCATTCCGAGGGGCGCGCCATCGACATGACGATCACCAACTATTCAGGGAAGGCCTTCAAAGATGCCACAGGCACCAGCACCACTGTCACCACCGCTGCGCAACTGCATGCCCTGGGCGCGACCTACGGGGTCTACAAGCTCACGTCCGACCCGCCGCACTGGTCCGATGATGGCCACTGAGCGCATCCTCCCCCGCAGCCCCTTGAGCGGTACGGCAGGCCAGATACCCGACGGCCGTTTTTTCAGCCGGTCCACGGCCTCGGTCCTTCTGGCGCTGGCGGGGCTGCTCCTCGGCGGCACCTGCGCGCAGGCCGACACCGCGCAGCCCGTGCCTTCGGCATCGCCCGTGTCATCGCGCGTGGGCCTTCTCGACGCCCGCCGGCCCGACGCGCCCCGGCTGGTGCTGGGCCAGCCCCAGCCTGAAGGCGAGGCACTTCACTACCTTCGGCTGTCTCCGCCCATGGACAAGAAGCCGGAGTGCTGCGTTCAGGCGGGCGCGGCGGTGCAGGACGCCTCCATCCTGCAATACCGCGGTGAAGACGCGGTCCCTGTGGATGAACGGGATGCGAAATTCCAGAAGGCGCCCGAAGAAGGCTTCGTGGGCCTGCTGCTGGCGAAGAACGCCGTGGTCTCACGCACCCATGCCCACCGCGTGGTGCTGCGATGGCCGGACCGCAAGGCCCGCCTGCGCGTGGACCACTGCCTGTCCAGCGAAGGCATGCACGTGAAGGTCGCAGAGAGCGGCGCCAAGGGGCGATGGGTGCCGAAGGCGCATTACTACCTTCCGCTGGGAGCGGACGTGACGCCGGACTGTCCAGCCTCGTGAAGCGGCTTTCGACCTGGCATCGAAAAGGAACGCTCCGAGTCGCACTTTGCCTTTGAACGCATCAGGGCTCAGCGCCATTGGCATGCTCGTCTGTGTGGCCGTCGGTTTGGGCGCGCTCTGGACGGCTTTGCCGAGCCCCCGTGCGCAGCCGGTACACGTGGACTCTGAAGGCATTCAGCGGCATGCGGACAGTGGAGCAGCCGACACCATGGGCTGCGAAACGCTGTCCCTCACGCCAAAAGACGTAGCCATCTATTTCTCGACCGCCACGGAAGTCTCTGCCGCGACATTCCATGCCGAATCGATCATCCTTCCGTGCAGCTTCTCCGGCACGCTCATGAAAGGCGGGGCGAAATACGCGTGGCGCATCCACGCAGCCGGAGCGGGTTACCTGACGGCCGAGGCCACCGGCCAGACGCAGCGGTTTCTCTGCCAGGCCGCGTGCGAAAAGGCGCTGCCTGCGTTGATGGGGCAGTAAAGCCGGAGTCGGGCCGGCCCTGACCGGCCCCAGCCCGCCCGCCTCAGTGCGCCTTGTCCCAGTTCGGCCCCACGCCGACTTCGGCCAGCAGCGGGACCTTCAGGTCCGCCACGCCTGCCATCAACCGGGGGATCTCGCGGCGCACCCAGTCCACTTCGCTCTCGGGCAGCTCGAACACCAGTTCGTCGTGCACCTGCATGATCATGAGCACGCCCGGCTTTTCGGCGTCCAGCACGTCCTGCACGGCGACCATTGCCTTCTTGATGAGGTCGGCGGCGGTGCCCTGCATCGGCGCGTTGATGGCGGCGCGTTCGGCGCCGCTGCGCCGCGGGCCGTTGGGCGAGTTGATCTCGGGCAGGTACAGGCGCCGGCCGAAAACGGTCTCCACATAGCCCTTGGTCTTGGCCAGGGCCTTGGTGTCGTCCATGTACTGCTTCACGCCGGGATAGCGCTGGAAATAGCGGTCGATGTAGGCCGCGGCGGCCTTCGGTTCGATGCCCAGGTTCTTGGCCAGGCCGAAGCTGCTCATGCCGTAGATGAGCCCGAAGTTGATGACCTTGGCGTAGCGCCGCTGCTCGCTGCTGACCTGGCCGACCTCGACGCCGAACACCTCGGCCGCCGTGGCGCGGTGTACGTCCAGCCCTTCGGTGAAGGCATGCAGCAGCGAGGCGTCGCCGCTCAGGTGGGCCATGATGCGCAGCTCGATCTGGCTGTAGTCGGCGCTGGCGATCACACGCCCGGGCGGCGCCACGAAGGCCTCGCGCACGCGCCGCCCTTCCGCCGTGCGGATGGGAATGTTCTGCAGGTTGGGGTCGTTGCTGGACAGGCGCCCCGTCACCGCCACGGCCTGGGCGTAATGCGTGTGCACGCGGCCGGTGGAGGGATGGGCCAGTTGCGCCAGCTTGTCGGTGTAGGTGCCCTTGAGCTTGGACAGGCTGCGGTGCTCCAGCAGCTTGGCGGGCAGCGGGTAGTCCTCGGCCAGCTTTTCCAGCACCTCTTCGTCGGTGCTGCGCGCGCCGGTGGCGGTCTTCTTGACCACCGGCATGCCCAGCTTGTCGAAGAAGATCTCGCCCAGTTGCTTGGGGCTGCCCAGGTTGAAGGGCTGGCCCGCGATCTCGTACGCCTCGGTCTCCAGTTGCAGGATGCGCTGGCCCAGCTCATGGCTTTGCTGCGCGAGGATGGGCGCGTCCACCAGCACGCCGTTGCGCTCGATGCGGTAGAGCGCCTCGCTGCTGGCCATCTCCAGTTCGTAGATGCCGCGCAGCTTGTCGTCGGCCTGCAGCTGGGGCCACAGCACGCGGTGCACGTCCAGCGTCTGGTCGGAGTCTTCGCACGAATACTCGGCCGCCAGTTCGATCGACACCTGGCTGAAAGGAATCTGCTTGGCACCCTTGCCGCACAGGTCTTCGTAATGGATGCCGCTGCGGCCCAGGTGCCGCTCCGCCAGGCTGCCCAGGCCGTGCGGCCGGTGCACTTCGAGCACGTAGCTCTGCAGCATGGTGTCGTGGGCGTAGCCCTGCACTTCGATGCCGTGGTTGGCCAGCACATGGCGGTCGTATTTGACGTGCTGGCCGAGCTTCTTGCGGGCGCCGTCCTCCAGCCAGGGCTTGAGCCGCGCCAGCACTTCGTCGCGGGGCAGTTGCGCCGGGGCGTCGGGGTAGTCGTGCATGAGCGGCACGTAGGCGGCCGTGCCGGCCTCCACGCTCCAGCTGATGCCGACGACCTCGGCGCGCATCTCGTCGAGCGAGGTGGTCTCCGTGTCGATCGCCACCAGTTCGGCCGCCTGCAGGCGCGCGAACCAGGCATCGAACGCCTCCCAGGTGAGCACGGTGTCGTACTGCAGGTTGCTCACCTTGGCCGCGGCCACTTCGGCGGGCTCGTCGAACAGGCCGGGCGTGGGATCCATGGCGGCGCCACGTCCCCTGGACGCCTTGGCGGCCCCTTCCTCCAGCAGTTCGGGGGCGGTTTCCTGGATGTCGATGGCCCGTGCCAGGCCCTTGAATCCGTACTGTTCGTAGAAGGCCTTGAGGGCCGCGGCGTCCTGCGCGCCGGTGGTGAGCGCGTCCAGCGACGGCAGGCCGGCCACATGCCCTTCCAGGTCGCAGTCGGTGCGGATGGTGACCAGCTGGCGCCCGGTGGGCAGCCAGTCGCGCGCGTTGCGCAGGTTCTCGCCTGCCACGCCCTTGATCTCGGCGGCGCGCTCCATCAGCGCATCGAGCGAGCCGTATTCCATGAGCCACTTGGCGGCCGTCTTCGGGCCCACCTTGGGCACGCCGGGCACGTTGTCCACGGTGTCGCCCACCAGGGTCTGGTAGTCCACCATCAGGTGCGGCGGCACGCCGAACTCGGCCGTCACGCCGGCGATGTCGCGCTTCTTGCCGCTCATGGTGTCGATGATGGTGATATGCGCATCCACCAACTGGCTCATGTCCTTGTCGCCGCTGGAGACGATCACCTCCACGCCCTGCCGCGCCGCGGTGACGGCGAGCGTGCCGATCACGTCGTCGGCCTCCACGCCCGGCACGTCGAGCACGGCCCAGCCCAGCAGGCGCACGACCTCGTGGATCGCGGGGATCTGGCTGCGCAGGTCGTCGGGCATGGGCGCGCGCTGCGCCTTGTATTCGGGGTAGATGTCGTCGCGGAAGGTCTTGCCCGATGCGTCGAACACGCAGGCCGCATAGTCGGCGCGCACTTCGCGGCGCAGGGCCTGCATCATGTTGACCATGCCGCGGATGGCGCCCGTGGCCGGGCTGGCGGGGTCGCCCGGCACGGCCCGCAGGTCGGGCATGGCATGGTAGGCGCGGTACAGATAGCTGGAGCCGTCCACCAGCACCAGGGTCTTGGGTTTGCTCATAGCCGCAGATTGTGCCCCGCGCTGCGCGCCCCCCAGGTGCAGCGCTCTACAATCCGCCCCATGCGCGCTGCCCACACCCTCCTCCTGCTGGCCCTCATCGCCGGCCCCGCCCTGGCCCAGACCCCCGATCAAAACGCGGCCCAGCGCACGACTGATCAGCGCGAGCAGCTACCAAATCAGGAGCAAGCGGCAGGCCGCCAGAACCAGCGCGTCGAGCGCATCCAGGTCGAAGACGAAGGCAGTCGCGTGAACGAGCTGCGGGTGGGCGGCCAGACGCAGAGCATCACCGTGCAGCCCAAGACCGGCAGCATGCCCGAATACGAAGTGCAGCCCGGCGAAGGCGCCCGCACCCGCCCACGCAACGGCGCCGAGACCAACACCGCCCCGCGCGTGTGGAACGTGATGAAGTTCTGAGCCCCCGGCCGCCCGCCACGGCGCGGCCACCGGGCGATCCGGCGCGCGGCGGCTTCGGCTGCCTTCCCTGCGTTCGCACTTCCGTGCCTTTTTCCTCTCCCCTCCCTTTTCCTTTTCTTCGTTTGCGCTGAGCGATGGCCGTCTTCACCGAAGTCTCCAAGAAAGAGGCGCGCGACCTGCTGCGCCGTTTGCAACTGGGCACGCTGGTATCGCTGCGCGGGATCGAGGGCGGGATCGAGAACACCAACTACTTTCTCACCAGCGACCAGGGCGAGTACGTGCTCACGTTGTTCGAGCGGCTCACCGCCGATCAGTTGCCGTTCTACCTGCACCTGATGAAGCATCTGGCGCACGCCGGCATTCCCGTGCCCGATCCGCGGGCCGACAAGCACGGCGACATCCTGCACAGCGTGGCCGGCAAGCCGGCCGCGGTGGTGAGCAAGCTGCGCGGCATGAGCCAGCTGGCGCCCGAAGCCTCGCACTGCGCCGCCGTGGGCGCCACGCTGGCGCGCATGCATCGGGCCGGGCACGGTTACGAACGCCGCCAGCCCAACCTGCGCGGGCTGGCCTGGTGGAACGAGACCGTTCCCGCCGTTCTGCCCCACGTGGGCGAGGAACAGGCCGCGCTGCTGCGCTCCGAGTTGGCCTACCAGAACCATGTGGCGGCCTCCGCCGGCTATGCCGCTTTGCCCCGCGGGCCGGTGCATGCCGACCTGTTCCGCGACAACGTGATGTTCGACGGCGAAGAGCTGACCGGCTTCTTCGACTTCTACTTCGCGGGCGTGGACACCTTCCTGTTCGATCTGGCCGTGTGCCTGAACGACTGGTGCATCGACCTGCCCACGGGCGCGCACCACGACGCGCGGGCCCGCGCGATGCTGGACGCCTACCAAAGCGTGCGCCCGCTCACCGCCGACGAGCGCACCCTGCTGCCCGCCATGCTGCGCTCTGGCGCGCTGCGTTTCTGGATCTCGCGGCTGTGGGATTTCCACTTACCGCGCGAGGCCTCGCTGCTGACGCCGCACGACCCCACGCACTTCGAGCGCGTACTGCGCGAACGCCTGGCACACCCCGTGCATGCCTGAACGGACGCGGGCGGCCCGCCGCCGGCCGCATGTCCCTGGCCCGTGCACGGCTTGGGGCCCCTCCACCACAATCCACCCATGAAACTCCACATCGTTCCCGCCCGTGCCGGCCTTGACTGGGTCCGGCTCGGCATCCGCGTCTTCTGGCGCCAGCCGATGGCGCTGGCGGCCCTGTTCTTCATGACCATGGCCGCGATGTCGCTGGCCACCCTGCTGCCCCTGATCGGCCCGGCCGTCGCGCTGGCCCTGCTGCCCTCGGCCACGCTGGCCATGATGGTGGCCGCGGGCGAGGCCACACAGGGGCGCTTTCCCACGCCGGCGCTGCTGCTGGTGGCGTTTCGCACCGGGCGCCAGCGGCTGCGCGACATGCTCATCCTGGGCGCCCTGTACGCCGTGGGCTTTCTGGCGGTGATGGCGATTTCGGCCCTGGTGGACGACGGGCAGTTCGCCCGCGTGTACCTGGGTGGCGAGCAGCTCACGCGCGAGGTGGCCGAGGCGGGGGACTTCCAGGCCGCCATGTGGCTGGCCCTGGCGCTGTACGTGCCGCTGTCGCTGCTGTTCTGGCATGCGCCGGGCCTGGTGCACTGGCACGGCGTGCCGCCCGTGAAGGCATTGTTCTTCAGCATGGTGGCGTGCCTGCGCAACTTCAGCGCCTTCACCGTCTATGGCCTGGTGTGGACGGGCGTGTTCCTGGGCGCGGGCATCGTGGTCAGCATCGGCGTCACGCTGCTGGCGCTCCTGGGCCTGGGCAGCGGCGTGGCAGGCGGCATCATGGTGGCGACCGCGCTCATGCTGGCGGCGATGTTCTTCACCTCGGTGGTGTTTTCGTTCCGCGACTGCTTCGAGCCACCGGAGCGGCGCCTGGTCCCGACTCCGTCCGAAGCCGCCGCCGAGCCGCCCGGCCCGCTCTGACGCGCATGCCCTTCGGGGCCCGGCCACGGGGCCAAAGCCCCCCGGGCCACCCCCGGCCGGACGAGCGCAGTCCGGTCCGGCCGACGGGCCCGCACCCGCCCGTCGATCGCTCCGATCCCCTGCATGGGGCGCGATGCAGCGGTCAATGCAGCCGCCAGCGTCACATGGCTGTCACCATTCCTTCAAATCGCTGTCACGGGCGATTCCTAGCATCCGGGCAGTGGAAGCGGCATTGCGTCGTTTCCGCGTTTGGCTCGCCGGCCTGCCGCTCCCCACGGCCGTTGCCGGCGGCGTATCGCACCCCTCTCCTTTCCGGAACAAAACGATGTCCCACACCCCGATGCCCACCCGCCGCAAGGCCCTGCAATTCCTCGCCGGCGTGCCAATGCTGCCGCTGGGCGCCAGCGCCTCCGCATCCTTCCTGACCGCCTGCGGCGGCGGCAGCGATGGCGCCACGTTCGCATCGGCCAGCTTCAGCTCGATGGCCGCGCCCACGCTGTCCAACCCGGCTGCCATGGCAACCACGTCCGTGGGCTCCACGATGAGCGTGAAGTTCAGCGACAACTCGGTGCAGAACTACCAGCTGGCCTACCAGCCCTTCTTCGTGACGGGCGACATGGTGTCCGACGGCAAGGGCGGCAAGATCCTCGCGGGCGGCTATGTGGACATCAACAACAAGGCCATCACCGACACCACCGTGGCCGGCAAGGAACGCCAGTTCTTCTCCGACTCGCCGGACGGCACCTCGCTGCTGACCGTGGCCAATGCCAAGGTGGACGGCGTGAAGGGCAACCCCGTGTTCGCCGTGGTGCAGTTCGAATACACCACCTGGGCGCAGGACGGCAAGACCGACATGTACGGCAAGCTGCCCTCCCCCATCGCCGTGCTGAGCCTGGACCAGGACCCCGCCACTGGCAAGCTGTCGCTGGTCAAGTACCACAACGTGGACACCTCCAAGGTGCACGGCCTGTGGATCACCTGCGGCGCGAGCCTGTCGCCCTGGGGCACCCACCTGTCCAGCGAAGAGTACGAGCCGGACGCCTTCACCATCGCCTCCAACGCGCAGTTCAAGGCCTACAGCAAGAACCTGTACGGCAGCGAGACGGCGGCCAACCCCTACCACTACGGCCACATGCCCGAAGTGACGGTGAACGCCGACGGCACGGCCAGCATCAAGAAGCACTTCTGCATGGGCCGCATCTCGCACGAGCTGGTGCAGGTCATGCCCGACCAGCGCACCGCGCTCATGGGTGACGACGCCACCAACAGCGCCTACTTCGTCTTCGTGGCCGACAAGGAAAAGGACCTGTCCTCCGGCACGCTGTATGCCGCCAAGGTCGGCGCGGGCTTCTCCATCGACCCCGCTGCCACCACCGCCGCGCCGCTCACCTGGATCAAGCTGGGCTCCGCCACCAGCGCCGAGATCGAGGCCCTGGCCGGCAAGCTCAAGCCCACGGACATCATGACCGTGGCCAGCGCCGACCCCAAGGACACGACCTTCACCAAGATCGTCGCCAACGGCAAGACCGAGTGGATCAAGCTGAACGCCGGCATGGAAAAGGCCGCCGCCTTCCTGGAAACCCACCGCTACGCCGCCCTGCTGGGCGCCAGCCTGGGCTTCACCAAGATGGAAGGCACCACGGTCAACGCCAAGGACAAGATCGCCTACTCGGCACTGCAGAACATCCAGACCTCGATGGTGGCGGGCAACGCGGCCAACGTGCCGGGCAACGGCATCTCGGTGCCCAAGCAGCTCGTGGCCGGCGCCGTGATGGCGCTGAACCTGCGCGGCGGCCAGAAGGACACCACCGGTGCCGCGATCAACAGCGACTGGATGCCCGTGGACACCAAGGCCCTGCTGGCCGGCGAAGACATCACGGCCGACGCCCTGGGCAACACCGCCAACCCGAACAACATCGCCAACCCGGACAACCTCAAGTTCTCCGAAAAGCTGCGCACGCTGTTCATCGGCGAGGACAGCAGCCAGCACGTCAACAACTTCCTGTGGGCGTACAACGTGGACACCAAGCAGCTGTCGCGCCTGATGTCGGTGCCCGCGGGCGGCGAATCCACCGGTCTGCATGCGGTGGACGAGATCAACGGCTTCACCTACATCATGAGCAACTTCCAGCACGCTGGCGACTGGGGCAGCATCCACAGCAAGGTCAAGGACACGCTGGACCCGCTGGTGCGCGCCAACTACAAGGACAAGTTCGGCTCGGCCGTGGGCTACCTGACGGGCACGCCGTCGCAGATGAAGCTGAGCTGAGCGCAGCCGCTCCTCCGGCCCCGGACCCGTGCCAGCGCGGCACGGCCGGTGCCCACCCAAAAGCGAGGCCTTGGCCTCGCTTTTTTCATGGGTTTGGCACACGGCGGCACCCATGGCGCACCGCTACAGAAGATTGGAGCAAAAACCGGCTCCAGCACATATTCTTCTAGGGCATACAGCTACAAAAACAATAGCAAATAGCCTCTCCCATGGAGACCCGCCCTTCTCGGCCGCTCCGCGCATGGCGGTACGGGGCGAAGGGTTGTCTTCAAATGATAATAAATCGCATTCTTATAATGCCCGCTCACTCAGGCGCACCGGGCGCCGTGCTGCCGACCGGCGGCCGGATGCCCCCACCTTGCCGCCTGTTCCCGCTGCCGCTTCCACCGGCCGCTGCCCCGGGCCCGAGCCCGGCGGCACGCGGCCCGGCGCCCTGCCTCCGGCAGGCTGGAAAGCGTCCGCCCGGTCCGTTTTTACCCAACCTGGAGATGCCCATGACGACCCCCTTGTTCAGAACCGCCGCCCTCGCCGCCCTGCTGGCCGCCAGTCCGCTCGGCGCCGTGGGCGTGGCCCAGGCACAAGGCACCGCCGTCCAGGCTTCCCAGCCCGCCACCGCCAATGCCGTGGCCGCCCACTACGCCACGCTGGTGCACGCCAACTACGAAGACACGCTGAACGCCGCCAAGGCCATGCAGGCCGCCATCAAGGCCTTCACGGCCAAGCCGTCGGTGGAGACGCTGGCCGAAGCCCGCAAGACCTGGCTGGCCGCGCGCGAGTTCTATGGCCAGACCGAGGCGTTCCGTTTCTACGGCGGCCCGATCGACGACGACAAGGGCCCCGAAGGCCAGATCAACGCCTGGCCCATGGACGAGTCGTACGTGGACAGCGTCGAAGGCAAGCCCGACGCCGGCCTGGTGAACAACCGCCAATTCGCCATCACCAAGAAGAACCTCGCCGCGCAGAACGAGCGCGGCGGCGAGGAGAACATCGCCACCGGCTGGCACGCCATCGAATTCTTCCTGTGGGGCCAGGACCTCTCGGAAACCGGCCCGGGCGACCGCAACTTCGAGGACTTCGTCGATGGCAAGGGCAAGAACGCCGACCGCCGCCGCCAGTACCTGACGGTGGTCACCGACCTGCTGATCGACGACCTCACCTTCCTCGTCAAGGCCTGGGACCCGAAGGCCAAGAACAACTACCGCGCCAAGTTCGCCAAGGGCGGGCAGGAATCGGTGCGCAAGATGCTGGTGGGCCTGGGCTCGCTCTCGCGCGGTGAGCTCGCCGGCGAGCGGCTGGAGGTCGCGCTCAACAGCCAGGACCAGGAAGACGAGCACTCCTGCTTTTCCGACAACACGCACCGCGACGCGGTGACCAATGCGCAGGGCATCCAGAACGTGTGGCTGGGCCAGTACCGGCGCGCCGACGGCAGCCAGGTGCAGGGCCCCTCGCTGCGCGACCTGGTGGCCGCCAAGGATGCGGCCCTGGCCGAGAAGACCACGCAGCAGATCGCCGCGTCGGTGAAGGCGGCCGAGGCCATCCAGGCGCCGTTCGACCGCGAGATCATCGGCGAGAAGGACGCGCCGGGCCGCCAGCGCATCCAGAAAACCATCGACAGCCTGAGCGCCCAGTCCAAGGACCTGGTCGCCGCCGCCAACGCCATCGGCATCACCCGGCTGACCCTTGTGCAACCCTGATCCCGCGATGCGTTTCCTGAAAGCCTTCCACCGCCGCCGCACCTGGCGCCTCGCGACCGCCAGCGCAGGCCTGGCGGCGGCCGCCACGGGCCTGGTGGCCAGCGGCCATCCGGACCCGCTGGGCGAGAAGCCCGGCGGCGACACCACCGTGTTCGCCACCGGGCGCAACGCCTTCTCGTTCCCCGCGGCCAACCTGCCGGACGACGAGCGCACGCGCTTCGTCATCGGCAACTCGTTCTTTCGCCGCAACTGGGTGGAGGCACCCGCCTCGACCAAGGCGCGCGACGGCCTGGGGCCGCACTTCATCGCGCGCTCGTGCGGCGGCTGCCATGTGCAGGACGGCCGCGGCGCGCCGCCCGAGATCTTCAACCGCCTGGGCGAGACCAAGGACCCCACGGTGGCACTGCTGATCCGCCTGTCCATCCCCGGTGCCGACGGCCACGGCGGGCCGCTGCACGAGCCCGTGTACGGCGACCAGTTCAACAACGCGGGCATCACCGGCGTGAAGCCCGAGGGCCGCGTCACCCTGCGCTACCAGACCATCCAGGGCCAGTTCGCCGACGGCACGCCCTACACCCTGCTCGACCCGAAATACGGCTTTGCCGACTTAGGGTACGGGCCGATGCACCCGGACGTGATGGTCAGCCCGCGCATCGCGCCGCAGATCATCGGCGTGGGCCTGCTGGAGGCCATCGACGAGGCCGACATCCTGGCCAATGCCGCCGACCAGGCCAAGGCGCCCGGCCCCATCAAGGGCGTGCCCAACCGCGTGTGGGATGCGCCATCGGCCCGGATGATGATCGGCCGCTTCGGCTGGAAGGGCAACGTGGCCACCATCGCGCACCAGACCGGCGGCGCCTTCGTGGGCGACATGGGCATCACCTCGCGCCACTTCCCGCACGAGGCCTGCACGCCCGCGCAAAAGGACTGCCTGGCCGCGCCCAGCGGCAAGAGCGCGGGCCGCCAGGGCCAGCCGGGCGTGGAGATCGACGACAAGACCTTTGACGACGTGGTGTTCTACCAGGCCACGCTCGCCCCACCCGCCCGCCGCAAGGTGAACGACGTGCAGGTGCAGCGCGGCCAGGCGCTCTTCGCCCAGGCCCAGTGCGCCGCCTGCCACCGGCCCAGCTACGTCACCAAGGAAGGGCCGTTCCCGCGCCTGACCAGCAAGGCCGTCTCGGGCCAGCGCATCTGGCCCTACACCGACATGCTGCTGCACGACATGGGCGAAGCCCTGGCCGACCACCGACCCGACTTCGCGGCCAACGGCCGGCAGTGGAAGACGCCCCCGCTGTGGGGCACGGGCCTGATCCAGGACGTGAACGGCCACACCCGCCTGCTGCACGACGGCCGCGCGCGCGGCGTGCTCGAAGCCATCCTGTGGCACGGCGGCGAGGCCGAGGAAGCCAAGCAGAACGTGCTCAAGATGAACAAGGCCGAGCGCGACGCGCTCGTGCAATTCGTGGAGTCGCTATGACGAAATTCCCTGCTCTGCGCCCCCTGCCCCGCCTGGCCGCGGTGGCGCTGTGCGCCCTGGCCGGCGTTGCGGCCACCGCGCAGACCAACTGGCGGCACGACGCCGTGCCGTTCTACGACACCACGCACGCCCTGCAAAGCCTCTACGGCCATTGGGCCCTGCCCCGCGCGGGCGACTTCGCCACCGCGGCGCAGGCCCTGCCGCCCGCGGTGCGGGCCCTGTGCGATGCGCCCCCGGCACAGGCCGGCGTGGCGCTGGACGCCGCCCGCGGCGCCTGGCGCAGCACCATGCTCGCGTGGGAGAGCCTGGGCGCCGTGGCCGTGGGCCCGGTGATCGCCCGGCGCACGCAGCGCCAGATCGACTTCGCACCCACCCGGCCCCCGCTCATCGAGCGCGCCATCAAGACGCAGCCGCAGGGTGCCAAGGCGTTCGAGCGCGTGGGCACGCCCGCCAAGGGGCTGCCGGCGCTCGAATGGCTGCTGTGGACGCAGCCGGCCCAGCCCTCCACGCCGGCCTGCCGGTATGCGGTGGAGGCGGCGCTGGACGTGGAGCGCGAGGCGGTGGCGCTCAAGGCGGCGTTCGACGGCGCCGCCACCACCGACTGGGCCGCCGAGGACGAGCAGGAGCGCTCCACCCAGGCCATGGGCGAGTTCATCAACCAGTGGGTGGGCGGCATCGAACGCCTGCGCTGGGCCCACATGGAAAAGCCGCTGCGTGCCGCCCAGGGCAGCCGCGCGCCGGACTACCCGCGCGCCGCCAGCGGCCTCACGCCCGAAGCCTGGGCCGCCGAATGGAAGGCCTTGCGCACGCTGGCCGTGCTGCCGCAGGGCGCCGCGCTGCCCAAGCCGGGCGAGGCCCTCGTGCCGCTGGAAACCTACCTGCGCGGTCGGGGCCTGAACCCTCTGGCCGACCAATTGCTGCAGGCCACGCAGCGCATCGACACCGCCTTTGCCGCCCTGGCGCAGCCCGGCAAGAACACCGGGCCGCAGGTGCTGCAGGCGGCCAAGGAACTGACCGCGCTCAAGCGCCTGGCCGAGGCCGAGATCGCGCCGGCGCTGCAGGTCAGCATCGGGTTTTCGGACGCCGACGGGGACTGACGCCATGCCAGCCAAGCGACCGGAACGCATCCCTGCCGCCTCGGCACCGCTGTCGCGCCGGCAGGCGCTGCGGCTCGGCGCAGGCCTGGGGCTGGCCGTGCCGCTGGCCGCCGCCTGGGCCGGACCGGCCGCCGCCGCGGGCTCGCTGCGCCTGGCAGCGACATGGCAGCAGGAAGACAGCAGCTACCGCATCGGTGTGCTGCAGGCCCGGCCCGGCCAGGACGCACCGCTGCGCGCAACGCACACCCTGGACATTCCCACCCGTGCCCACGGCCTGTGCCCCCTGCCGGACGGCAGCATCGTGGCGGCGTCGCGCCGGCCCGGCGACTGGCTGGTGCGCTGGTGGCCAGGCACCCCGCGCGAACCCGTTTGGCAGTGGACGGACGGCACCCGCTCGTTCAACGGCCACGTGATCGCATCGCCGGACGGACGCCTGCTCTACACCACCGAGACCGATGCCGACACCGGCCAGAGCCTCGTCGTGCAGCGCAGCGCCGAGCGGCTGGAGGCGGTGAGCGAATGGCCCACGCAGGGCATCGACGCGCACGAACTCCTCTGGGACCGCCATACGCTCGCCGATGGCGCGCCCACCTTGATCGTCGCCAACGGCGGCGTGCCCACCGCACCGGAGACCGGCCGCGTGAAACGCGCGCTGGAGACCATGGACTCGTCCGTCGTGCGGCTGCATGGCCGCACCGGCGACGTGCTGGGCCAATGGCGGCTGGACGACCGGCGGCTGAGCCTTCGGCACCTGGCCTGGAGCGCCGATGGCCGCGTGCTGGGCATCGCCCTGCAAGCCGAGCACGATGGCCAGCCGGACCGGGAGGCGGCGCCCGTGCTGGCGCTTTTCGATGGCAAGGCGTTGCGGGCCACCGCGCCCGTCCCCGCGCAGGGGCCTGGCGGCCCACGGGGCGGTTTGCAAGGCGGTTTGCGGGGGTATGGCGGCAGCATCGCCGCCACCCCCGAGGGATGGGCCGTGAGTTGCCCGCGCGCCCAGGGCATCGCCACCTTCAGCCCGCAGGGGGACTGGCAGCGCCTGGTGGCGCTGCCCGAGGTCTGCGCACTCGCCGTGAACGGCACCGCGCTCTGGGCTGCCGGACTGGACCACACCCTCGAAGACGCCCGCGGCGCCGCACCGCAGCCCCATCTCCACCGCAGCGGCCTGGCCAAGGCGCGTGTGGACAACCACTGGTACGTCACCGGGTAAACCCTGTGCCATCCCCTCAAAGCGATGTTGCATTGCGGAACATAAAAATAAAAACTATCGGAGTCATTACAAAACGACAAAAAGGAAACGCCTTTCCTTACACTCCGCCGGTTATCACGGGGTGCCCATGTCCTTTCTTCCTCCGCAACGCAAACACCTGATCGCGGCCCTGGTGGCTGGGGCCCTGCACTGCCATGCAGTGATGGCGGCGGACATCGTGCTTGCACCGCCGCCCAATGGCGGCTTCACGGTGACCAACACCGACAAAACCCAGATCCGCCTGCGCGTGGACGAGGCGTCAGGCGCCGTCACGGTGCCCGGACTGGCGTCGGCGCCGTTGCAGGCGACGCCGGTATGCCATGGCCCCGGGGGCGCCCTCGGCAACTGTGCGGGCGTGGTGGGGGCCACCGGCGCGACAGGTGCCACGGGCGCTACGGGCCCGGCCGGCGCCACCGGGGCGACCGGCATCGCGGGTCCGACCGGCCCCACGGGCATCGCCGGCCCGACGGGGACCACCGGCCCGTCCGGCGCCACCGGGGCCACGGGCAGTGCCGGGCCCACCGGGGCGACCGGTGTGACAGGGCCCACGGGCACCACCGGAGCGACGGGGGCCCTCGGCCCCACGGGCAGCGCGGGAGTGGCCGGGCCCACGGGCCCCACGGGATCGGCAGGCGCCACGGGCGCCACAGGCTCCACCGGTGGCACCGGCCCTGCGGGCCCGACCGGCGCGGCAGGCTCGGTGAGCACGGGCGTCACCGTGCGCGAGATCACGCTGCAACCGGTGAATGCACAGGCCTGCGCCGTCACCTCCTGCTGCAATGCGGGTGAGAAGGTGCTGGGCGGCGGCCATTCCGCAAGCACCGGCCAGACATCGCCCGAAGACATCGGCGTCTATCTGGGCGAGAGCCGCCCGGTGGCCAATTGCGGCGGCAATGCGGGCACCTTCGGTTGGACGATCCGCGCCCTCAACTCCTATCGCTCGGACCTGCAAAGCTGCACGGCCTACGCGATCTGCGCCCAGTAACGGCGCTGGCTTCACCCACGGCCCGCATCGCCCCATGACCGCCCAGCCCACCGTGGCACCCCTTGCGCCCAACGACTTCCCGCCCATGCGGCGGCTGGCGCACGGCATGGCCGAAGTGGCTGCGGCGCTGCAAGAGGTCCATGCATTGCCGGACAGCCTCTGGGGCCCGCATTTCAATCTGGCGAAGCACAACGGCGGCTGGCACGTGGCGGCCCTGCGCAGCACATCCCGCTCGCCGCTGCCTGCCGCGCCAGGCGAGTTCGCCGCGGACTTCTTCCAGGACGAAGCCACGATGGCGCAATGCCCCGCCATTCGGACCCTGGTGGCCGGCATCACGGAAGGCGCGCCGCTCAAATCGGTGCGCGTGCTGCGCCTGGCGCCCGGTGGCACCATCCTGGAACACGCCGATGCCGGCGTGGGGCTGCGGGATGGCGAGGTGCGTTTGCACCTGCCGCTGCAGACGCATGACGAAGTCTTTTTCCATGTGGGTGGCCAGCGGGTGCCCATGCGCACGGGCGAGTGGTGGTATGCCGATTTCTCCCTGCCGCACCGGGTTTGCAACCGGGGCACGGTCGAGCGGCTGCACCTGGTGGTGGATTGCGAGGCGACGCCCCGCCTGCGCCAAGCCATCGCCGCGGGCGATACCGGGCGGCCCTACCCGCCCGAACAGGACCCGCAGTGGCGGTTCGCGCGGTTTCGGGAACAGGTCTTCGACGAACCGGCGCTGCAGGACCGCCTGCTGGGCATCCACTCGCGGGAGGCATTCGCGCAGGCCTGCATGGAAATGGGCCAGGCCCGTGGATGGGCCTTCACCGAGGCGGAAGTCCTGTCCGCCATGGCCTCCGGGCGGCAGGCATGGATGCAGCAATGGGTCGTCTGAATTTCGAGGGCTGGTCGCCCATCCGCATCTACCCGGGGGCCGGCGGCGAGACGCTGGTCGACTGGATGCGCACGCCGCCCGAGGTCACGCGCACGCCCTTCTTCTCGGACGGGGTGCAGGATGCGATGCATCACCCCTTCCACCAAGGGTTTCGCCGGCAGACACCGCTGTCCGATCTGCTCGACTGGGCGCAGGCTTCGCCAGGCCTGGCGCCCTCGGGCATCGTCTTTCACGTGTCGCGCTGCGGCTCGACGCTCGTGACGCAGGCCTTCGCAGCGCTGGACAGCCACGTCACCCTCTCGGAGCCTCCGCTGCTGGACGATCTGATGCGCGCGAACGCCCTGCTGCCCGGCATGGATCGGGCACTGGCGGTTCCCGCGGCCAGGGCGGTGGCAAGCGCCTGGTCGCAGCCGCTGCGGCCGGGCCACGGGGCAAGGCGCAGCCACCTCGTCATCAAATGCGATTGCTGGGCCACAGGCTATGCGGACCAGATCGCGCAAGCCTGGCCCGACACGCCGTGGCTTTTCCTGTACCGGGACCCGCTGGAAGTGCTGGTGTCCCAATTGCAGCAGCGCGCGGCCTACCTGATCGCGGGCGGGCCCCTCGGCGTCAACCCCGCCGGCATCGCGTTCGACGATGCCTTGCACATGGGGCCCGAAGCCTATTGCGCCCGCAGCCTGGGCGCCCTCTACGAAACCATGGTGCAGCAGTTCCGGCCGGAGCGCACGCTGCTGCTCGACTACCGGCAGCTTCCATCGGCCATCCTCACGAAGGTCGCGCCGCATTTCGGCATGGCGCTCGACGCTGCGGCCACCGAGCAGGCCGAACTCACCTTCGCTGTCCATGCGAAGCACCCCAACCACCCGTTCGCACCCGACGCGCAGCGCAAGCACAGCCAGGCTTCGCCTCGCCTGCACGAACTGGCCATGCAATGGATCGATCCCCACTACCGCGCCCTGGAAGCCATGCGCGCGGCGGCAGGCAAGGCCTCCATGCACGCCGGCGGGACCCCTTCCGAAGCCCTTGAAGCCGGTTGACCACGCAATGACTTTTTCGCCCCCCTCCCCTGCGCGACTCGGCCGACGTGGCTTCCTGGGCGCCTCCGTGTCCACGGCAGCGACCGTGGCCTGCGCCGCTGCGCCGGCCCTGGCAGCGCCGACGGACCGGCAGCCCCCGGCGCGACACGGCATCCGGCGGACGGTCGGCGTCCTGCTGCCGGAATCGTCGCGCTACCCCACCCTTTCCGCGGAGTTCCTGGCCGGCCTGGAAGCGGGCGCCGACGCCTCGGAACACTCCCCGCGTTGGCTGCCGCTGCCCTACGGGCGAAGTCCCCAGGCCGCGCTGCGGCAGGCACGTGCCGCCGTCGGCTCCGGCGCGGTCGACGCGCTGGCAGGATGGCTGCCGATGCAGTCGGCCCGGGATCTGGTGCCGCTCCTGGAAGCGAACCAGATCCCTTTTCTGGCCAGCGACACGGGGGCCGACCGGCTGCCCACGCACCTGGCCGACCGTTCGCCCTGGCTGATTGCCCACTCGCTGGATCTGTGGCAGTCCTGCGCGGTCCTGGGGCGGGAAGCGCCACGGCGCTGGGGCACACGCGCGTTGCTGTGCATGGGCTTTCTGGAAAGCGGCTACGACTTTCCGCATGAATTTCGCCGCGCGTTCGAGGCCGCAGGCGGCACGGTGTCGGCAATGCACGTCTCCGGCCTGCCCGACGGCTCCGACGAGTTCGCCGGCTTGCGTTCGGCCTGGCATGCCGCCCGCGCAGACTTCGTGGTGGCCCTGTATTCCGGCGCGCAGGCCTTGCGCTTTCAGCGGCAGTGGAGCCAATTGCAGCCGCACAGCCAGTTCCCCGTGGTGGGCACCCTCTTCTCGCAGGGGCCGGCAGAAGCCGTCGGGTCGAGGCCGAGAGGCTGGACCAGCGTGGCCTCCTGGAACGCCGGGTCCGACGCCTGCCGGTCGATCGCCGCCCGTTGCGCGCTTTCGGGCTCCGATCCGCTGGCGGAGCTGAGCGGCCCGGCCCTGCTCGGCTTCGAGGCCGGGCAGCGCTTCGCGCAGTGGCAAAGCAACGGCGCGGGGGTCGAGCAACTGACCATCCTGCGAACGCCTTCGGAAAGCGGCCCCCGTGGAGACCCGCCCCATGGCTTGGCGAGCGGCGATCGCAACGGCACCCACTGGCTTCGCGCCGGCACACCCGCAACGGGGGGGAGCACCGAAATGGCATGGGCCACGCGCGGTCCCGGCGCGCCGCTCGGAGCCCCCGGCTGCAGCGGCTGGACCACCCCTTATCTCGTGACTTAATGGAAGAACATCATGGCTGCAGACCCATTCATCGGTGAAATCTCTGTGTTCGCAGGCAACTATGCGCCCCGAAACTGGGCTTTTTGCTGGGGCCAATTGATGGCGATTTCCAGTAATGCCGCCTTGTTCTCGTTGCTGGGCACCACCTACGGAGGCAATGGCCAGACCACCTTCGCGCTGCCCGATCTGCGCGGCCGTGTACCGCTGGGCATGGGAATGTCGCCCAGCGGAAGCAATTACGTGCTGGGGCAGATGGCTGGACAGGAGAGCGTCACGCTCAACATCAACAACATGCCGATGCACAACCACACCACGTCCGTGGCAGTGAGCAGCGGCGCGGGCAACTCGGCAGCGCCCAACGGCCGCTACCTGGCCGCTTCCGACCGGCGCGATAACCAATACACCAACCAGGCCCCCGACGGCAACCTGGCCGGCGTCACGACGGGGCTGGCCGGGAGCAGCCTGCCGCACGACAACATGCAGCCCTATCTCTCCCTCAACTTCATCATCGCACTCGCAGGGACCTTTCCGTCCCGAAATTGAGGAACGCCGCGGGGCGGCGCATGCCACCCCGCCCCGCGGTGTCCAATCAATCCACCACGGTCAGCTTGGCCACCGACAGCGCCAGCCATTTGGTGCCATGCCGGGGAAAGTTCACCTGTGCGCGCGCATCGTCGCCGGTGCCCTCCAGCGCCAGCACCTTGCCCTCGCCGAACTTGGTGTGGAACACGCCCAGTCCCACGCGCAACCCGTGCGACGGCGCGGCCTTCTGCGCCGGGACCGGTGGACTGGCGAACGATTCCGACCTGGACCCGAATCCGCCTCTCGCGCTAGATCCATATGCACCGCCCGCTCCTGAATTAGGAGCAAACGTGCCGAACCCCTGCTGCTTGGGCGTGATCCATTTCAACGCGGCTTCGGGCAGTTCGTCGAAGAACCGGCTCTTGATGTTGTAGCGCGTCTGGCCGTGCAGCAGCCGGGTCTGCGAATGGCTCAGGTACAGGCGCTTTCGCGCGCGGGTGATGGCCACGTACATCAGGCGGCGCTCTTCCTCCAGCCCTTCGCGGTCGCTCATCGCGTTCTCGTGGGGGAACAGGCCCTCTTCCATGCCGCCGATGAACACGGCGTCGAACTCCAGGCCTTTGGAGGCGTGCACGGTCATGAGCTGCACGGCATCCTGGCCGGCCTGCGCCTGGTTGTCGCCCGCCTCCAGCGCCGCATGGGTCAGGAAGGCGGCCAGGGGCGAGAGTGTCTCGCCGGTATCGCTGTCCACGATGCCCGCCACGCCGCCGGGCAGCGGCTCGTCGGTCGTGGGCAGCGACGGGTCCAGGCCTTGGCTCGCCGGGCTTTGCGTGAGCGGCGTGCCGTGCTCATCCACCGGCAGCGCGATGGCGTCGCGCCCGAAGCCTTCCTGCGTGACGAAGCTCTCGGCCGCGTTCACCAGCTCCTGCAGGTTTTCGATGCGGTCCGCGCCTTCCTTTTCAGAGCGGAAGTGCTCCAGCAGGCCGCTCGACTCCAGCATCTGCTCGATGATGCCGCGCAGGGTCATGCCCTGCGTCTGCTCGCGCAGCACGTCGACCAGGGCGACGAAGCTGCCCAGGTTGGCGCCGGCCTTGCCCGGCACCGCGGTGACGGCATCGTGCAGCGAGCAGCCCGCGCTGCGCGCCGCGTCCTGCAGCACCTCGACCGTGCGCGCGCCGATGCCGCGCGGCGGGAAATTGACCACGCGCAGAAAGCTCGTGTCGTCGTGCGGGTTCTCCAGCACGCGCAGGTAGGCCAGCGCGTGCTTGATTTCGGCCCGCTCGAAGAAGCGCAGGCCGCCATACACGCGGTAAGGCACCGCGGCATTGAACAGGGCCGACTCGATCACCCGGCTCTGCGCATTGCTGCGGTACAGCACGGCCACTTCCTTGCGTTCGAAACCATCGCTGCGCACGAGCTGGCGGATCTCCTCCACCATCCACTGCGCCTCGGCCAGGTCGGTGGTGGCCTCGAACACACGCACCGGCTCGCCAGGGCCCTGCGTGGTGCGCAGGTTCTTGCCCAGGCGCTTGCTGTTGTGGCTGATGAGGGCGTTGGCCGAATCGAGGATGTTGCTGTAGCTGCGGTAGTTCTGCTCCAGCTTGATCTGGCGCTGCACGTCGAACTCGCGCACGAAGTCGGCCATGTTGCCCACGCGCGCACCGCGAAAGGCATAGATGCTCTGGTCGTCGTCGCCCACGGCGATCACGCTGCCGCGCGCCTGGAACTGGCCGTCCGCCACGTCGCCCGCGAGCTGCTTGAGCCAGGCGTACTGCAGCTTGTTGGTGTCCTGGAACTCATCCACCAGGATGTGCTGGAAGCGCCGCTGGTAATGCGCGCGCACCGGGTCGTTGTCGCGCAGCAATTCGTAGCTGCGCAGCATCAGTTCGCCGAAATCGACCACGCCCTCGCGCTGGCACTGCTCTTCGTACAGCTGGTACAGCTCGACCTTCTTGCGGGCATCGGCATCGCGTGCGTCCACGTCGCCCGGGCGCAGGCCCTCTTCCTTGCAGCCGCTGATGAAGTACTGCACCTGCTTCGGGGGAAAGCGCTCCTCGTCGATGTTGAACTGCTTGCACAGCCGCTTGACGGCCGAAAGCTGGTCCTGCGTGTCCAGGATCTGGAAGGCCTGAGGCAGGCCGGCCAGCTTGTAGTGCGCCCGCAGCAGGCGGTTGCACAGCCCGTGGAAGGTGCCGATCCACATGCCGCGCACGTTCACCGGCAGCATGGCCGACAGGCGCAGGACCATCTCCTTGGCGGCCTTGTTGGTGAAGGTGACGGCCAGAATGCCGCCGGGCGTGGCGTAGCCGTTTTGCAGCAGCCAGGCGATGCGGGTGGTGAGCACCCGGGTCTTGCCCGAGCCCGCGCCCGCGAGGATCAGGGCATGCCCGGCAGGCAGCGTGACCGCGGCCAGTTGCTCGTCGTTCAGGTTCTGCAGCAGGGGCGAGGCGGCATCGGACTGGGGCGCGGGGCCGGCGTCGCCAGCACCGAAAGGCGCTGGCGCGCCGGAAAACAGGTCGTGTGGGAGCATGGCGCCATTGTAGGAACCTCCACCGGCCGCCCTCCGCCGTGGGGCTGCTCGGCGCTACCCCCCACTGCGCGGGCGGGCCGGCAGCGGGGGCATGCGGCGCAGGCCGTCCACCGCATCGGCCTCGAAGTCCTTCCACAGCGCGTCGCGGCGCTGCAGGGTCTGCGCCACTTCGCCATGCCGCTGCTGCGCCACGGCGGACACCAGCGCGTTGCACAGGAAGAACGCGGCGGTGTAGGAGTCGAACGGGGACGCGTTCGCCGTGCCCACCAGCAGGCTGTGGTGGGCGCAGGCCACGATGGGCGCCGCCGCGCTGTCGGTGATCGCCACCACGGTGCATCCCTGCTGCCGGAAATGCTGCGCGGCCAGCAGCGCGCCGTTGGAATAGCGGCGGATGGTGAACACCAGCAGCATGTCCTGCGGCTCGGTCCACAGCAGCCGGTCCACCGCGAAGGGCGCGCCAGCGCCCAGTTCCAGCACCTGCGGCCGGCACATGTTCAGGTGGGTGGTGAGGTAGGAGGACACCGGCACGCTGTTTTTCTCGGCCATCACGAAGACACGCCCCTGGCAGCCGCTGATGGCCTGCACCACCGCCCCGAACACGCCCATGTCCAGGCCCTGCCGGGTGGCGGTGAGGTTGTGCTGGTCGTGCAGCAGCGCATCGTCCACGCACTCGGCCAGGGTGCGGTCGCTGCCGATGGTGGCTCGGGTGCGCTGGGCGGGCGTCTGCAGCAGCACGGTCACCTCGCTGCGGGCTTCGCGGCGCACCTCGGCCAGGCTGGCATAGCCCAGCTTGGCGAACAGCCGCACCACGGTGGAGGCGCTGGTGCCCGCGCGCGCGGCCATGGCGCTGGCCGAGTCGAGCAATCCATCGGGGTAGTGGCGCTGCAGGTCGTCCGCCAGCGCACGTTCGCTGGCCGTCAGGGTGGGGGCGTGGAGGACGAGCCGTTCGGTCAGGAGCATGGCAGGGATGGAGAAATCGACGGGGATGGGTGAGCGTAATCCAGCGCAGCCCCGCATGGCGAAGCACCGCGAGCACATTGCAATGACTGTTTCATGAATATATGATTATTGAAATATTCATTTCACTCGCGATGCCCATGACCACCACCATCGAAGCCGACTCCCCTGCCACCGGCCAGGCCCTGCCGCCGGCTGCGCAACCCCTGCTGGCCTGGCTGGCATCGCAGGAAAGCGCCATGTTCGATCTGCTGCGGCAGGTGGTGGACACCGACAGCGGCAGCGGCCATGTGGCAGGCCTGCAGCAGGTCGCGGCCCTGCTGCGCGGGCGACTGGAAGCGGCTGGCATCGCGGTGCAGACCCTGCCGCAGCCGGGCTGGGGCGAATGCCTGCTGGCCCGCATTCCGGGCAGCAACCCAACGGCCGCAGGCCACCTGCAACTCATGGGCCACATGGACACGGTGTTCCCCCTGGGCACGGCCGCCGAGCGCCCCTGGCGGGTGGAAGCCGGCAAGGCCTTCGGGCCCGGCGTGGCGGACATGAAATCCGGCCTGGTCATGAACGTCTTCGTGGCCGAGGCGCTGGCCCGGTTCGGCGGCAACGCCTCGCCCGTGCACCTGTTCTTCTCGTGCGACGAAGAAGTGGGCTCGCCCGCCTGCCGCACGGTGATCCGCGAAATTTCCCAGGGCGCGCGCGCCGTGCTCAACGCCGAGCCCGGCCGCATCACGGGCAACGTGGTGGTCGAGCGCAAGGGCTCGTACCGCATCGATTTCGAGGTGCAGGGCGTGGCCGCGCATGCCGGCATCAACCCCGCGCAGGGGGCCAGCGCCATCGAGGCCCTGGCGCGCAAGACGGTGGCCCTGCACGCGCTCAACGGCTGCGAGCCGGGCGTGACGCTCAACGTCGGCTTCATCCAGGGCGGCATGGCCTCCAACGTCGTCGCGCCGCTGGCGCGGGCCCATCTGGACCTGCGCTACACGGCCGAGAACGACCTCGAGGCCGTGCTGGCCCGCATCCGCGCGGTGATCGAAGAAGAATCGCTGCCCCGCACCAGTGGCCGCATCGTGGAGCAGACCGGCACGCTGCCCATGGCCAAAACCCCGGCCGACCTGCTGGCCGCCTACCAGCGCAGCGCGGCGCAGGTTGGCTTCGCGGTCGAGGGCGAATTCACCGGCGGGGCCGCCGACAGCGGCATCACCTCGTCGATGGGCATTCCCTCGCTGTGCGCGCTGGGCCCGGTGGGCGGATACGCCCACAGCGAGCGCGAGTTCTGCGACCTGACCACCTTCGTGCCACGGGCCCAGGCGCTGGCCCTCACCCTGCTCGCGCTGGGCTGACGGCGGGCCAGGCCGCGCCCTGTTTTCACCTTTGTCTTTTCATTTGCCATTGCCCCTGCCATGCCTGTTCGCAACGCCCCTTCCTCGCCTGACGCCTGCCACCTGACCCGCCGCCAGATCCTGGCCTCCAGCCTCGGGCTGGGCCTGGCCGGCCTGCCCGCCGTGGCCAGCCACGCGGCAGAGACCTACCCCGCGCGCCCGATCACGCTCGTCGTGCCCTTCCCGCCCGGCGGCTCTGTGGACGTGATGGCGCGGCAATACGCCGAGCCGCTCGGCCGCATCCTGGGCGTGCCCATGGTCATCGACAACAAGCCCGGCGCGGGCGGATCGATCGGCGCGCAGTTCGTGGCCCGTTCCAAAGCCGACGGCTACACGCTCGTGGTCTCGTCGCAAAGCAGCCACCTGGCCAATCCGCTCGTGCAGCCCAACCTGGGCTACGACCCCATCAAGGACTTCGACAACATCGCCATCCTGGGCCGCCAGCCCAACGTGCTCGTCGTGCACCCCAGCCTGCCGGTGAAGACCTTCGCCGAGTTCGTGGCCTACGCCAAGCAGCGCCCGGGCCAGCTCAACTTCTGCAGCGCCGGCGCCGGCAGCATGGGACAGCTCAATGTCGAAATGATGCAGCTGGCCATCGGCACACAGGCCGTGCACGTGCCCTACCGCGGCGGCTCTCCGCTCATCACCGCCGTGCTGGCCAACGAGGTGCAGTTCACGCTCGACAACCTGGTCATCTTCCTGCCGCACATCCAGGCCGGCAAGCTGCGCGCGCTGGCCGTGGCGTCGCCCCAGCGCCTGCCGCAGCTGCCCGACGTACCCACCTTCGCCGAGCTGGGCCAGGCCCCGCTCAACCAGACGTCGTGGACCGGCATCGCCGCGCCCGCCAACACGCCGCCCGCCATCGTGGCCACGCTGCACAAGGCCATCCGCACGGCAGCCATGGAACCCTCCATGCTGGAAAACCTGCGCGGCCGCGGCGTGATCGCGCCGGAGGACATGGCACCGGCCGGCTTCGAGAAGATGATGGCCGAGCGCCTGGTGGCCTACGGCGACGTGGTGCGCCGCGCCAACGTCAAGCCCGAGTAAGCCGCGCACCCGGCATCCCGCCCCGCCCACGCCGCTTCGGGGCCGGGGCTCCACATGCGCGGGCGGCACCCAAGCCCGGCGCATCTGTGGGAACATGGCGCGCAACACCACTGCCGCTGCTCCGCTGCCCATGCGCCCACCCCTTCACTCCCTGACCGCCCTGGCCCTGCTGGCCACGTTCGGCGGCGCCCCGCTGCTGGCCCAGGCCCAGGCGTCCTGCTCCAGCGACGGCGTGGCGCAGCCCGTGGCGCTGTACGAGCGCTTCATCAACGCCGACTGCGAATCGTGCTGGGCCGGGCCGCCTGCGCACGTACCCGGCGCCAGCGCGCTGGTGCTCGACTGGATCGTGCCCGGTGGGTTGGCGGACGATGCCCCCCTGTCCGCCGCCGCCACGCGCGATGCCCTGCAGCGACTGCAGGACCTCGGCCGCAGCGTGCCACCATTTTCAGACACCCACACCGCCGAGGTGCAGCCCCTGCCCGGCCGGCTGCGCGTGGCCAACGGCCTGGCGATGAACGACTACCTCGGCACCGGCATCGCCTTCCAGCCCGCGCCCCGCAATCTGCTGCCGGCTGGCAGCTACGCGTACACGCTGGTGCTGGTGGAGCGGGTGCCCGCGGGCACCGCAGGGACGCCGGTCGAACGGTATGTGGTTCGAAATGCCCTCCAGGGCAATTGGAACGCCGGCATTCCGCTATCGAAAAAGGAGCAATCCGCCTGGATCGACAACCGCTCCATGCGCACCCCGGAAGGCACCGACGCCGAGCGCCTGTTCGTCGCCGGCTGGCTGCAGGATGCGCAGGGCCGCATCGTGGCCGCGGCGCAGTCCCGCTGCGCAGCAGGGTCTTGAGCGGCGGGTAGAATCAGTCACCGGGCCCAAGTTTCTTGACGCCCGGTTTTTTTGTGCCTGCGCACAGCAGGGTCCGGTGCCGTCCATTGCGGCGGCACCCGCAGAGCCGGTCAGCAAGCCAAGCGCCCACCGTGGCGGAAATCCTTCCGCCGCGTCCTTCAATGGAGCTTGGAAATCTGATGGAAATCTTCGACTACGACAACGTCCTGCTGCTGCCGCGCAAATGCCGCGTGGAAAGCCGCTCCGAGTGCGATGCCAGCGTGACGCTGGGCCAGCGCAGCTTCCGCCTGCCCGTGGTGCCGGCCAACATGAAAACGGTGGTGGACGAGAAAATCTGCCGCTGGATGGCGCAGAACGGCTACTTCTACGTCATGCACCGCTTCGATCTGGACAACGTGCAGTTCGTGCGCGACATGCATGCGGCGGGGTGCTTCGCCTCCATCTCGCTGGGCGTGAAGCAGCCCGACTACGACACCGTGGACCAACTGGCCGCCGCCGGCCTCGTGCCCGAGTACGTCACCATCGACATCGCCCACGGCCACGCCGACACGGTGAAGAACATGATCGGCTACCTCAAGGACAAACTGCCTGGCGCGTTCGTCATCGCCGGCAACGTCGGCACGCCCGAGGCCATCATCGACCTGGAAAACTGGGGTGCCGATGCGACCAAGGTGGGCATCGGCCCGGGCAAGGTGTGCATCACCAAGCTCAAGACCGGCTTCGGCACCGGGGGCTGGCAGCTGTCGGCGCTCAAATGGTGCGCGCGCGTCGCGACCCGGCCCATCATCGCGGACGGCGGCATCCGCGACCATGGCGACATCGCCAAGAGCATCCGCTTCGGCGCGACCATGGTCATGATCGGCTCGCTGTTCGCAGGCCATGAAGAGTCCCCGGGCCAGACGGTGGAAGTGGACGGCGCGCTGTTCAAGGAATACTACGGCTCTGCCAGCGACTTCAACAAGGGCGAGTACAAGCACGTGGAGGGCAAGCGCATCCTCGAGCCCATCAAGGGCACGCTGGCCAGTACCCTGGTGGAGATGGAGCAGGACGTGCAAAGCTCGATCAGCTACTCCGGCGGCCGCAAGCTCATGGACATCCGCAAGGTGAACTACGTGATCCTGGGTGGCGACAACGCAGGCGAGCATCTGCTCATGTGAAAGACCGCCGGACGGCCGGCGATCAGCACGTGATGACGGCAATTTTTTCTGCGGGACTTGCAGACGCCTCAAATCTTGGTGCATAATTCAAGGCTCTGCAGCAATGCAGACAACTTTTCAAAAAGTGGGTTCTTAGCTCAGTTGGTAGAGCAGCGGACTCTTAATCCGTAGGTCGAGTGTTCGAGTCACTCAGGACCCACCACTTATACAAGCCGCAAGGCAAAAAAAGCCGACGCTATCAAACATAGCGCCGGCTTTTTGCATTTCCGCCGCCGCTTCGTGGAAAGCACCCAGCACCTCTGCATTCCATGCACGCCACGGCGTCCTGTCGGGCAATCCCTCCGGCAGTGGGCGCGTTCTGCCTACAGCCGCCGCCGCTGCGTGCGCCTTAGGTTCATGTCTTCCCCCTTCTTTTCTTCAGGAGACCGACATGAACCAAGCCGCAGGTGTGCAACCCGATCGCATCGACGTCAACGACGCCGCCCTCGTCACCCAATGGGCCGACAAGCTCGCAGTGAGCGAGCTGCAATTGAAAGAGGCCGTGCAAGCCGTCGGCGACAAGGCGGCCGATGTGGAGATGCACCTCAAGGGTTCACGCAGCATCACCAACGATGACCGCGTGGAACAGCTCGGCGCTGATCGCTGAACCCCGCCGATCGCCCTCAATGACCCAAAAGACCCTGGCCGATCTGGCCGAGAAGATGCGCGACATCGACATCGCCATGCTGTCCACCCACACCGACGGCGGCACCATTGCCGGCCGGCCGATGAGCAACAACCGCGAGGTCGATTACGACGGCACGTCGTGCTATTTCACCTGGGAGCAATCCCGCATGGTGGCCGACATCGAACGTGCGCCCCAGGTATCGCTCGCCTTCCAAGGCGCCAAGGCCTTCCTGGTGGCCGTGCAGGGGAACGCCGAGCTGGTGCGTGACCGAGCCGCCTTCGCCGAGCACTGGACGCCCGACTTGGACCACTGGTTCAAGGATGGCATCGATACCCAGGGGCTGGTGATGATCCGGGTGAAAGCCTCCCGCATCCACTACTGGGATGGCGAAGACGGCGGCGACATCACCGTCTGATGCCATTGCGCCGCCTGGCGCGCCCGGGGCGGACCTGCACACGCAGGGCGCGTACAGCAGCCCATCAGCATGCAGGCCCAGGAGGGCATCAGCCCCCGTCGCCCGCCGTGCCGGTGATCGGCAGCACGATGCCGGTGATGTAGCTGGAGCACACGGGCGAGGCCAGGAACACGTAGGCCGGCGAAATCTCTTCCGGCTGCGCGGGCCGGCCCAGCTGGGTCTTGCTGCCGAATTCGGCAATGCCCTCTTCGCTGCGGTCCGCCGGATTCAGCGGTGTCCACACGGGGCCGGGCGCCACGGCGTTGACGCGGATGCCTTGCTCGGCCAGGTTGCTGGCCAGCGCTTTGGTGAACGCATGGATCGCGCCTTTGGTGGCGGAATAGTCCAGCAGTTCCTTGCTGCCGCGCAGCCCGGTGACCGAGCCGGTGTTGATGATCGCGGCCCCGCGCTGGAGGTGCGGCAGCGCCGCCTGGGCCATGTGGAAATAGCCATAGACATTGGTCTTGAAGGTTTCGTCGAAGCGCTCCTCAGTCAGATCCGCCAGGGATTCGGCATGCTCCTGGAAGGCCGCGTTGTTGACCAGCACGTCCAGCTTGCCGAACGCCGACACCGTCTTGCGCACGGCACGCTGGCAGAACGCTGCGCTCTTCACATCGCCGGGGATCAGGATGCAGCGGCGCCCCTCCTGCTCGACATGCTGGCGCGTGGCCTCGGCATCTTCGTGTTCGTTGAGATAGACGATGGCCACGTCGGCGCCTTCGCGGGCGAATAGGACGGCCACCGCCCGGCCGATGCCGGAATCGCCGCCCGTGACGATGGCGGAGAAACCGTCGAGCTTGCCGCTGCCCCGGTATTGGGGCGCCTCGAACTGCGGCGCCAGTTCCATGTCGGCCTCACGCCCCGGCTTTTCCAGGTGCTGCCGCGGCATGGGTGGCACGGGGGCTGCACGGCCGGCGCCGGGGGCGGCGGTCTTGGCCGCAGCGCCCTTCTTGGCTGGGGCGGCAGGTCGAGAGGGTTTGGCCTGGTCCTTCGCGTCCTGCTCGCGCTGAATTCGCACCTGCTTGCGTGCGACCGCTTCGGTGTCCGGGCTCTCCGCCGTGCGGGCGTTGCCCCGGGCTTTGGTGGCACCGGGTGTGCCGTTGCGGGTCTTGGCTTTGGAGGAGGGAGAGGTGGGCATGAAAGGCTCCTGAGGGAATGGCGGACCGTGGCACGGCGCGCCCGCTGAAGGGTGGGCCGGCCGACGAAGACACCCAAGGCTGCGTGCGCAGCCCGGGCGATCGCGTCGGAAAACGCGCCGTCCGAATGCAAGCGGTCCCTCGGGGACGGCCTTGCGATCGACGGGGTGCCCGCTTCGGGGACGCACCACCCCCTGGACCCAGCGCGTTTCAGGCCCAATAAAGCACGCGGCGATAATGCAGCGCACATGCCCTCCCTGCGCCACGTCCGCTTCCTCGCCCGCCTGATCCTGGCGTGGTTCGTGGCGTCGCTCGGCGTGGCGGTGGCGGCACCGCTGATGCATCCGCAGCGCATCGAATGGGTGTGCTCGGCAGGTGGCGAGCCGCGGTGGATGGTGGCCGGCGCGGGCGAAGATGCCGCCGTGCCTGCGCACCATGGCCTGGAGTGTCCGCTGTGCCTGCCGACGGTACTGCCGCCGCCCTCGACCCAGGCGAGCGCGCATGCCCAGGCGCTGCCGACGCACCTTCCCGCGCCGCTCTACCGCGCTCCGCAGACCACGCTGGCCGGTGCGCCCTTTCCCCCTCGGGCACCGCCGCTGGCGGCATGAACACCGGGCCGGTCCCCACCGTGCTGACCGGCCCGTCGCCTTGCCCCCGCCACCCCGTTAACGGACCGCTGCGGGCATTGGCCTTCTGCGCAGCCCCGCGCATGCCGTTGATCCGTTTTCCGCATTCAAGGAGCTTTCATGCCCAAGACCCCCTTTTCCGCTTTCGCCATCGCCATGGCCCTTTTGACGGCCACGGCCGCCCATTCCCAAGTCACCGTGCAGGACGCCTGGGTGCGCGCCTCGGTGCCGAACCAGAAGGCCACCGGCGCCTTCATGCGGCTGAACGCCGCGAAAAGCACGCGCCTGGTATCGGTCAGCTCGCCCGCCGCGCCGCTGGCGGAAATCCACGAGATGAAGATGGAAGGCGACGTGATGAAGATGCGCGAGGTGCCCGCGATCGACCTGCCCGCGGGCAAGGCCGTGGACCTCAAGCCCGGCGGCTACCACGTCATGCTGATGGATTTGCCCAAGCCCGTGAAGGAAGGCGACACGGTGCCGCTCACGCTGGTCTTCGAAGGCCAGGACGGCAAGCGCGAGTCGCTGGAGGTGAAGGCCCAGGCGCGCGCGGTGAGCGCCAGCCAGGCACCGGCGGCCCACGGCGACCACAAGCACTGATCTGGCGAGCGGCATGGCGTGCAGCGCGCAGCACGCCATGCCTTTTTTGGGCCTCGCGCGCTCGGCCAAGGCACGGGCCAGGGCCGCGGACCGGCACAATACCGCGCTCGCCCACGATGCCGCCCCACCCCTTGCCTACCGCCTTGCGCCCTTCCCACCCCTTTCGATCGTCCGCTGTGTGGTGGTGCCTGCTGGCCTGGTGGATGGCGGGCGCCGCGCACGCAGGCATCCGCATCGCCGACGACCGGCAGCAGACCGTGGAGCTGCCACGGCCGGCGGCGCGCATCGTGTCGCTGCAGCCCTCGCTCACCGAGACGCTTTGCGCCCTGGGCGCCTGCGATCGCCTCGTCGGCGTGGACCGGCACTCCAACTGGCCCGAGTCGGTGCGCCAGCTGCCGCAGGTGGGCAGCCTGGCGGACGCGCACGTGGAGCGCATCATCGCGCTGCGGCCCGATCTGGTGCTGGTGCGCCCGCGCAACCGCGTGGTCGAGCGGCTGGAGGGCCTGGGCATCAAGGTACTGGCGCTGGACGCCAAAACGCATGCGGACATGCGGCGCAACATGGAGGCGGTGGCACAGGCCATCGGCAAACCGGGCGCGGGCGAAGCGCTGTGGCACCGCACCGACGTGCGGCTGGACGAAGCCCGCGCCCGGGTGCCGGCCGCGTGGCAGGGCCGGCGCGTGTACTTCGAACTGCACGGCGGCTCGGCAGCGGCGAGCGAGGCCTCGTTCATTGGCGAAACGCTGGCCCGCCTGGGACTGCGCAACGTGGTGCCCGGCAGCCTGGGCGCGTTTCCCAAGCTGGGCCCGGAATATGCGGTGCGGGCCGAGCCCGACCTGCTCATCACCAACGAAGGCCGCGGCACGCCGCCGATCGCCGCGCGCCCGGGCTGGGGCACCATGGAGGCGGTGCAGCGCGGTCGGTTCTGCCGCATCGCCGAATCGCACTTCGACGTGATGGTGCGGCCGGGTCCGCGCATCGACGAGGCAGCGCGGGAAATCCTGGATTGCCTGGCATCGGTGGACCGGCGCTCCACGCCACCGTGAGGGCCGTGGCCGCCATGGCGGCAGCGATGGCACGGACAGGCAAGATCGCTATCAAAAATATAGCGATATGCCCTAGTATCAATTGTCCTCCAGGCCATTTTGGCACTGAGAACGCCGCTGATTCAGCGGTGGCAGCTCACTTTTCCATAGCGGCTGGAAGGTCCTCCACGCCATCCGCCCTCCAATAGCGCGCCTGCCACAACTGTGCCAGCCGCTCGGCCTGGTGCAAGGGCACGCGGGCCACGTCGAAGTCCACCACGCAGGCCTCGCGCGCCACCGCCGGCCGGCCCGGCTGCTCGCGCGTTCGGGCGTCGGTGAGCAGCCAGAGCCACCCTTGCCGCTCTCGCGCGCCCTGCAGCACCTGGGCCGCCAGGTCCACCGCGCCGTGCAGCGGCGTGCCGCCCCCGCCGCCGATGGGCGATACCCAGCCGTCGCTCCAGGCGGGCGCGCGTTGGGGCGGCACGCGCAACTGCACGCCGCTGCCACCGAAGCACAGCAGCGCCACGTCGTCGCGGTGGCGGTAAGCCTCGCCCATCAGCGCCAGCAGCACGCCCTTGGCGCGCGCCAGGGCACCGCTCGCCACCATGGAGGCCGAGCAGTCCAGCACGAAGCAATGCAGCCGCCCCGTGCGGACCTGTACGGGCTGGTGGCGCAGGTGTTCCCGCTGTAGTTGGACGGCAGCACCCCGCGCCATGAAGGTGCGCGGCCAATCCCAGGGCCCCGGCTCGCTGCCGCGCAGGTCAGGCGTTCCATCGCCCCGCCCCCGGTCTCCCTGGCGCGCCGCGGCACGCCCGGGGCGGGGGCTCAGGCTTTTTTTGGTGCGCTGTCCTGTCCGCCGCGCGGCACCAGCGGCCGCACGGGTTTGAAGGCCTGGGTGCCCACGGGCTCGGGGGGCAAGGCGCCCCAGTCCGCAGCCCCGGTGGAAAGGGCGCCGCCGCTGTCGGCAGGGCCATCTCCCTCGCTCCCATCCCCTGGTGTGGCGCTTTCGCTCGGGCGGCCCTCCCGCTGCGTGCCCGGGGGCTTCTCCACGCTCGGCCCCAGGGCCGGCAGGGGCGGTGGAGGCGCCTCGGCATCCGCGTGGCGGCGGTGCGCGAGCACCAGTTCCGCGACCGGCGTCACATGGCGGGCCTCCACGGCGCAGGCGCCCTCCCACGCGGCCAACGCGCGGGCGGCGCGCAACATCACGATGTCCGCGCGCAGCCCGTCCACGAGGGCGGCGATGCAGCGCTCGCCGACATCGGCCAGCACCGCATCCGGCCACGGCAGCGCGCCGGGCTGGGCGATGCGCTCGCGCGCCGCGCGCAGGCGCTGCGACAGGTCGGCCTGGGCGTCGGCAAAGCGCGCGCGAAAGCCTTCCGGGTCCATGTCGAACGCCAGGCGCGAGCGCACGATGGCCTGGCGCTCGGCCGGCTCCACTACGTTGGCCAAGCGCACGCAAAGGCCCAGCCGGTCCAGCAGCTGCGGCCGCAATTGGCCTTCTTCCGGATTCATGGTGCCCACGAGCACGAAGCGCGCGGCGTGGCGGTGCGAGATGCCGTCGCGCTCCACCACGTTGACGCCGCTGGCGGCCGCGTCCAGCAGCACGTCGACCAGCGCATCGGGCAGCAGGTTGATCTCGTCCACGTAGAGCACGCCGCCGTGCGCGCGCGCCAGCAGGCCGGGCGCAAAGCGCACCGCGTTGCCGGCCATGGCCTGTTCCAGGTCCAGCGTGCCGGCAAGGTGTTCCAGCGATGCGCCGAGCGGCAGCGTGACGAAGGGCGCGCCTTCGATCAGCTCGGCCAGGGCGCGCGCGGCGGTCGATTTGGCCGTGCCGCGCGGGCCTTCGATCAGCACGCCCCCCAGCTGCGGATCGATGGCGGCGAGCAGCAGCGCCTGGCGCAGTTGCGGCTGGCCGGCAACGGCGGCGAAGGGAAAAAGCGCGGGCAGGGAAGGAGTGGCGTCTTGCATGGGGAGGGGTGGGAGAGGCGATGTCAGCGCCGATCGCGGCCTTGGCCATGCGGTCGATGCGGTCCGGCTGCCAGGGGCGATGTTGCGGGCCGTGTTGCGGGCCGTTGCGCAGATCGGGGTGCGTGGGGTGTCATCCGCGGGCGCCCTCCTGCGCTTGCTCGTGCTCCAGCAGCAGGTCTTGCAGCGCCTGGCGGTAGTCGCCCGGCACCTGCCACAGGCCGCGCTGCATGGCCTCCAGCAGGCGCTCGAGCATGTCGCGCAAGGCGGCGGGGTTGTGGGCGCGCACGAAGTCGCGGGTGCCGGCGTCCAGCACATAGGCATCGGCCACCAGCGCGTAGTGGTGGTCGCTCACCTGGCGCGTGGTGGCATCGAAGCCGAACAGGTAGTCCACCGTGGCCGCCATTTCGAAGGCGCCCTTGTAGCCGTGGCGCTTGGCGCCGTCGATCCACTTGGGGTTGGTGACGCGCGCGCGCACCACCCGGCCGATCTCTTCCTTCAGGGTGCGGATGCGAGGCGCCTGGGGGTTGGCGTGGTCGCCGTGGTACAGGGCGGGCTGCCGGCCCGACAGGTGCCGCACGGCGGCGGCCATGCCGCCCTGGAACTGGTAGTAGTCGCTGGAGTCGAGCAGGTCGTGTTCGCGGCTGTCCTGGTTCTGCGCCACCACGTCCAGGCCCTGCAGTCGGCGCGCGAGCGCATCGCCCGCGGGCTCGCCCGCGGCGTCCTGCCCGTAGGCATGGGCGCTCCAGCCCACGTAGGCGCGTGCCAGGTCGCCGTCGTCTTGCCAGTCGCCGGTCTGGAACAGGCCGTTCAGGCCCGAGCCGTAGTGGCCGGGCGGTGCGCCGAACACGCGCCAGCCGGCCTGGCGGCGTGCAGCGGCCGCGTCCACGCCCCGCTGCTGCAGCGCGGCGCATTCTTCGAGGATGCGGGCGCGGATGGGGTTTTCCTCGGCGTCCTCGGCCTCCAGCGCCGCCACGGCCTGCACGGCCGCATCGAACATCTGCACCGTGCCGGGGAAGGCATCGCGGAAAAAGCCCGAGATGCGCAGGGTGACGTCGATGCGCGGGCGGCCCAGCCCCACGCGCGGCACCACCTCGAAATCGACCACGCGCTGGCTGCCCGCCGCCCAGCGGGGCCGCACGCCGATCAGCGCGAAGGCCTGGGCGATGTCGTCGCCGCCCGTGCGCATGGTGGCCGTGCCCCAGACCGACAGGCCCAGCGTGCGCGGGTACTCGCCGTGCTCCTGCAGGTAGCGCTCCAGGATGCGCTGGGCGGACTGCTGGCCCAGCTCCCAGGCGGTCCGGGTGGGAATGGCGCGCGTGTCCAGGGTGTAGAAGTTGCGCCCCGTGGGCAGCACGTCGGGCCGGCCGCGCGACGGCGAGCCGCTCGGGCCCGGCGGCACGAACAGCCCGCGCAGGCCGCGCAGCAGCTGCCCCAACTCTTGGCCACCGCAGGCGTCCAGCGCGGGCGCCAGCGTGCCCTGCACCCGCGCGAGCACGGCCTGGGTGCGCGGCCAGGCTGCGGCCGGCGCGCCGTCCTCCAGCAGTTGCTGGGCGAGCAGCTCCAGCCGCTCGCGCGTGTCGCCGTGGTGCCGCCAGGGGCTGGCGTCCACGGCCTGCAGCGCTTGGGGCCGTGGGCCCTGCCAGGGCTGCGCCGCCTCGATCTGCAGCGGGTCGAAGGGATCGCCGGGCAACAGGTCGTCGGCCATGGCCTGCAGCAGCCCGGCCTGAGCGCCCTGCCCGTCGCCGGCCGGGTAGCGGGCCAGCGCCAGCAGCGTGTCGCGCCGCTGGCGCCCCGTCGGCGAGGCGCCGAAGACATGCAGGCCGTCGCGGATCTGCGTTTCCTTCAGCTCGCACAGGTAGGCGTCGATGCGCGCGAGGATGGCATCGTCGTCCGGCGCGCTACCGGCCGGCGCGGCCAGGTCCAGCTCTTCAAGCAGGTGCTGGCGGCGCACCGCATCCAGGATCTGCCGGCGCAGCAGCGTGGCGCGGCGCGCATCCACCAGCAGCGCGTCGTAGTACTCGTCCACCAGGCGCTCCAGGTCCTGCAGCGGGCCGTGGTTTTCGGCGCGGGTGAGCGGCGGCATCAGGTGGTCGATGATGACCGCCTGGCTGCGGCGCTTGGCCTGCGCGCCCTCGCCCGGGTCGTTCACGATGAAAGGGTACAGGTGGGGCAGCGGTCCCAGGATCGCATCAGGCCAGCACACCTGCGACAGTGCCAGGCTCTTGCCGGGCAGCCATTCGAGGTTGCCGTGCTTGCCCACGTGCACTACCGCGTCGATGGCGAACACATCGCGCAGCCAGAAGTAAAAGGCCAGGTAGCCATGCGGCGGCACCAGCTCGGCATCGTGGTAGCTTGCGTAGTCCTGCGCACCGGCAGTGCCCTGTCCTGGCGCCGCCGCATTGGCACGCGCCGGCTGGATGCCGATGAACACATTCCCCTGCCGCAGGCCCGCGATCATGAAGCGGCCCTGGCGCAGCAGCGGGTCGGCCTCGGGCGGGCCCCAGCGGTCGTGGATGGCTTGCGCCATGCCCTCCGGCAATGCGTCCAGCCGCGCGCGATAGTCGGCCAGGGCGTAGCTCTGCCAGGCGGGACGCAGCGGCCACTGCGCGGGGTCGTTCGCAATGCCCTGCTGCAGCACGCGCATGAGCGCATCGCCATCGGCCGGCGCGGCCGCGGCGTCGCCCAGGGCGTAACCCTCGGCGCGCAGGCGCTGCAGGATGCCGATCACCGACGCGGGTGTGTCCAGGCCCACGCCGCTGCCCAGGCGCCCCTCGCTGCCGGGGTAGTTGGCCAACACCAGCGCCAGCCTTTTGTCCGGGTTGGGAAGGCCCCGCAGCCGGCACCAGCGCTGGGCCAGCGCAGCGACGAACGCCACCCGGTCGGGCTCGGGCTGGTAGGCCACCACGTCGGCCTGCGTGAACGTGCAGCGGTGCGACAGCCCCTTGAAGCTGATGGCGCGCGTGACGATGCGCCCGTCCATCTCGGGCAGCACCACCTGCATGGCGATGTCGCGCGGGCGCAGGCCCTGGCTGTCCGCCCACCAGTCCTCGCGGTTTCCGCCGCTGGCGATCACCTGCAGCACCGGTGCATCGCCCGCGAGCGCGGCCCCCTCCTCCAGCGCCGCGAAGGCCGTGGTGTTCAGCACGAGCTGCACCGCATGCTGGCGGCACAGGTCCTGCAGGGTGGACAGGCACAGCGGGTCCTTGAGCGAATCGAGCGCCACCGGCAAGGGGTTGAGCCCCTGTCCGGCCAGCGCCAGCGCCAGCGCGTCGAACGCCGCGGTGTTGCCCGCCATGAGGTGCGAGCGGTAGAACACCAGCGCCACCACCGGCGCGCCCGGCGCCCAGACCGCGCGCAGATCGTCGATGCCGGGCACGGTGTGCCCCGCCGGACGCGCCACGCCCAGCGCCGGCGGCACATGCACGGCGGCCTGCGGCAGGCTGCGCGGCGGCAGCGGCGCATCGCCATGGTCCAGCCCGTGGAAGGCCACCGCGCGCAGGAACTGCATCGCATTGCCCGCGCCGCCGGCGCGCAGGTACTGCCACAGCCCATGGCACACCGAAGGGGGCAGCGTGCTGCGCTCCACCAGGTGCGGGTCTTCCTGCAGGTCGCCCGAGAACATGGCCAGTCGCAGCCCCTGCCGGCGCGCGAGCGCGCCGATCTGCTGGATGCCGTAGGGCCAGGCCGATTCGGAACCCAGGTGGTCCACGATCACCACGCGCGCGTGGCGCAGCACCTCGTCCAGGTACAGGTCCAGCGACGCGGGCTGGCGCAGGTACAGCAGGTTGGCCACCCGCACCGAGGGAAAGCCCGGCTGCGTGCGCGCCAGTTCGGCACAGGCGGCCGAAAGCAGCGAGAGCGTGGTGTCGGCCGAACTGAGCACGACGATGTCCGCCGGGCTCTGGTCCAGGCGGGTGATGACGGTCTCGTCCTCGACGAAGCCGCCCGGGCGGGTGCTCAGCAGGTGCATGCGGGCGGGCCGGGCCGGACTATCGCGCCCGCATCAGGCGGCCACGCCGTCGAGCCCGGCCCGCAGCGCGGTGGCATCCAGCGCCTGGCCGATGAACACCAGCCGCGTGCGGCGGTCCTCACCCTCGCGCCATGCGCGGTCGAAGTGGTGATCCAGGCGCCGGCCCACGCCCTGCAGCAGCCAGCGCATGGGCTTGCCCGGAATGGCGGCGAAGCCCTTCACGCGCAGGATGGCGTGCTGCTCCACGAGGCCCGCCAAGGCGGTCAACAGGCGGTCGCGGTCCACGGCCGGCAGATCGATCACGTGCGCGTCGAACTCGTCGTGGTCGTGGTCTTCTTCATGGTCATGGTGGCTCTGGCGCTGGTCGATGGAGGCCTCGGACGCCTTGGACAGGCCCAGCAGCACATCCAGCGGCAGGCGGCCCTGCTCGGACTGCACCACCTTCACGGACGAGGGAATCTCCTCGCGCACCAGCGCCTGCACGCGGGCCAGCGCGTCGGCGTCCACCAAATCGGTCTTGTTGAGCACGACCAGGTCCGCAGCGGAGAGCTGGTCCTCGAACAATTCATGCAGCGGCGACTCGTGGTCGAGATTGGGGTCCGCGCGGCGCAGGGCGTCCACGGCCTGGGGGTTGGCGGCGAACTGGCCGCTGGCGGCGGCCGGCGTGTCCACCACCGTCACCACCGCATCCACGGTGAACACGTTGGCGATCTCCGGCCACTGGAAGGCCTGCACCAGCGGCTTGGGCAGCGCCAGACCCGAGGTCTCGATGAGCACCGCATCGATCTGGTCGCGCCGCTCGGCCAGCAGCTTCATCACCGGGAAAAACTCTTCCTGCACCGTGCAGCACATGCAACCGTTGGCCAGTTCGTAGAGTGCGCCTTCGCGCTCGTTGCCCGCGTCGTCGCAGCCGATGCCGCAGCCCTTGAGGATCTCGCCGTCGATGCCGAGTTCGCCGAACTCGTTGACGATCACCGCGATGCGGCGGCCGTCGGCGTTGTCGAGGATGTGGCGCAGCAGCGTGGTCTTGCCGCTGCCCAGGAAGCCGGTGACGATGGTGGCGGGAATCTTGGACGTTTGCATATCGGTTCTTTCGGTGCCGCAGACGGCGTGACTGCGGAATTATCCGGGAACCCGCCGAGCCGTCCCCCGCGGGACAGGCGGCGCGGCCTGCACACCTCCCAAAGTGGAGCCTGCACCATAATCGTGACCCTGTGCCCTGCGGCGACGAGGCGTGCCAACAGGCATGCGGACCGTTCCCCGACCCCACGGCGGCACGGCCCTTTCGCCCGTCCCCTGCTCCACACCGAATCCATGAACCCTGAAGCCCACAACATCTGGCGCGCACCGCGCTGGGCCCTGGCCGTCCTGCTGGCGCTGCTGGGCATGCTGGGCCCATTTTCGATCGACACCTACATCCCCGCGTTCTCGGGGATCGCCGCCGCGCTGGGCGCATCGCCGGTGGAGATGCAGCAGACGCTGTCGGCCTATCTGTTCGGCTTCGCCTTCATGACGCTGTTCCACGGGGCGCTGTCGGACAGCTTCGGGCGCAGGCCCGTGGTGCTGTGGGGCATTGCCGTGTTCACCCTGGCGTCGGCCGGCTGCGCCCTGTCGGAGAGCATCGGCCAGCTGGTCATCTTCCGCGCGCTGCAAGGCCTTTCGGCGGGCGCGGGCATCGTGGTGTCGCGCGCGGTGATCCGCGACATGTTCCCGCCCGCCCAGGCGCAGCAGGTGATGAGCCAGGTCACCATCTATTTCGGCGTGGCACCGGCGATCGCGCCCATCATCGGCGGCTGGCTGTTCGTGCATGCGGGGTGGCACAGCGTGTTCTGGTTCCTGACCGGCGTCGGCGCGACGCTGTGGCTGGCCAACTACCGCCTGCTGCCGGAAACGCTGCATGCCGAGCAGCGCCAGCCTTTCAATGCGCGGCACCTGCTGCGGGGCTACTGGGAGCTGGGCTCGAGCCCCCGCTTCCTGCTGCTGGCACTGGCCAGCGGCGTGCCGTTCAACGGCATGTTCCTGTACGTGCTGGCCGCACCGGCCTTCCTGGGCGACCACCTGGGGCTGGCTCCCACGCATTTCTTCTGGTTCTTCGTGCTGACGATCTCGGGCATCATGGGCGGCGCCTGGCTCAGCGGGCGGCTGGCAGGGCGAATCGCGCCCAAGCGGCAGATCCGCCACGGCTTTCTGATCATGTTCTCCATGTCCATCCTGAACCTGCTGGCGAACTGGCTGTTCAAGGCGCACGTGTCCTGGGCGCTGCTGCCCATCGCCGTGTTCGCGTTCGGATGGGCGCTCATGGTGCCCGTGGTCACCCTGCTGGTGCTGGACCTGCATCCGGAGCGGCGCGGCATGGCCTCGTCTCTGCAGGCCTTCGTGGGGTCGTCCGCCAACGGCCTGGTGGCGGGGGTCGTCGCGCCGCTGGTCATGCATTCCACGCTGTGGCTGGCTGGTGCCTCACTGGGAATGATGTGCGTGGGGCTGGGTGCCTGGGTCTACCTGCACCACCGCTGGCCGGACGTCGGCCGCACGGCATCGGCGGGCTGACCCGGATCGGGGCATGCCCCGCCGGGCGCAGCGCGAGCCGCCGGCTCAGTTGCCCCGCCGGCGATCCGTCTCGCGGGCTTGGTAGTAGCGCATCTTCTCGGCGTACATGGCCTGGTCCGCCCGGTTCACCGCGGCCTCCAGCTGGTCGCCCGACGAGGCACTCGACGTTCCCATGGACAGGCTCAGCGGCCGGCCGGGGTAGAACTGGTTGTTCAGGTCCAGCAGCGAGTTGATGCGTTCCATGAGGGAATGCGCACCCCGTTCGTCGGTCGCAGGCATCAGCACGGTGAACTCGTCGCCGCCGATGCGCGCGGCACATGCCGGCGCATCCACGGCCTTGGCCAGCACCTCGCCCACGCGGCGCAGCATGGCGTCGCCGGCCGCATGGCCTTCTTCATCGTTGATCGACTTCAGGCCGTTCATGTCGATCACGAGAACGGCCACCGGCCAGGGGCCCTTGCGCGTGAGCCGATTCAGTTCCTCGACATAGAAGGCCCGGTTGCGCAGCTGGGTCAGCACGTCGTGCTTGCCCAGGTATTCCAGGTACGCCTCTGCCTTTTTGCGCGCGGTGATGTCCACCAGCGACAGCAGCACCATGCTCCAGTCGTGCGCGTGCTCGGGCAGGATGGCGAATTGCATGTGGATGTTCACGGCATCGCCGGAGAGGGAGTAGTTCACCACCTCGCGCTGCTGGAAGAGCCTGCCGTCCCACAAGTCCAGCAACTGCTCCGCAAAGGACTCCTGCATTTCCCCGCGGAACACCTTGCCGATCTGGTGCAGCAGCATCTCCTTGGAATCGGCCCCGAACATCGACAGGGTTTCCTGATTGACGTCGATCACGCGGATTTCGTGCATGCACCGCACCACGAACTCGGGGTGCACCTTGAGGAAGGTCTTGAAATCGCGGATGCCCTGCGAACGCACGTCATCCAGCAGCCGCTTGACCGCGCTGAAGTCCTCCACCCACAGCGACACGGGCGAATTCTCGAAGAGGCCGCGCGCATACAGTTCGCTCTCCTTCAGGGCACGGCTTGCCTGGTGCTGCGCGGTGTGGTCCTCCAGGGACACCAGCACGCGGCTCCAGTCGTCCTCATGCCCGGGCAGGATGCGTCCGCGGATCTGCACGTCGAGCCGGCGGCCATCGAGCGTGTAGTTGACCGCCTGGTTGGAAAACTCGGTCGCCCCGGACCACAGCTGCAGGATCTCGGGCAAGGCCTGCTCGTGCATGTCGTCTCGAAACACCTGACCGAGAGAGGCCTCCAGCGTGGCCTGGTCCGGCGCGGCGAACAGCTCCAGCGTCCGCTGGTTCACCTTGATGACCTTGAGGCAATGGCTGTACTGCCGCAGGCAGGAGGGGTCGTTTCGGACGTGCTCGGCGATGTCTTGCACCCCTTCGCTGCGCCAGCGGGCAAAGAGTTGCTTGAGCGCGCTGTAGTCCTCCAGCCAGAGCGACACGGGCGCAAGGTCGAACATGTGTTCGAAGTCCGCGTCCAAGGACGAGGGCAAAGAAGACGGCATCTGGAACCTCCAATCAAGCGGACGATTGTCGGGCAGACGCCGACGGCACCGTTCCATCGTGTGGTCCGCCCATAAAAAAAGCCAACCCCGAAGGGTTGGCTTTTGCAGTCAGCGGCAGTCCGCGCGCCGATCAGCGGGCAGGGCGTGCAGGGCGCTTGCGTGCATCGTGCGGCACGAAAGGCTTGCCGCCGCCGGCTCCGGGCTTCGCGAACGCCGGCTTGCGGGGAACGAATTCGCCACGGGGTGCGAAATCACCACGCGGAGCGAAGTCGCCGCGCGGAGCGCCGCCTTCGTTGCGGCCACCGCCGAAGCCATTGCCACGGGCTGCGTCGCCGAAGCCGGGCTTGCGGCCATAGCCATCGCCGTCGCGGCGGGCACCGCCGCCGAAGCCGCGGTCATCGCGCGGAGCGGCATGGCCGCCAGCACCTTGGTAGCCGCCACCAGCAGCACGGGGAGCGGGAGCGCCACGGCCACCGAAACCGCCACGGCCTGCGCCGGCCGGCTTGCGATCGCGCGAGAAGCCGTCACGGCTCTCGTAGCCACCCTGGCGGCCACGGCCACCGAACTCGGGACGGGCCTGCGGCGCGCGTTGCTGCGGCTCCAGGCCAGGCACCACTTCCGACTTGAACTGCTGCTTGCTGTAGCCTTCGATGTCGAAGATCTTGCGGCGATCGCGGAACTCGGCGAACGTCACCGCCAGGCCATCGCGACCTGCACGGCCGGTGCGGCCGATGCGGTGGGTGTAATCCTCAGCCTTCATCGGCAGGCCATAGTTGAACACGTGCGTGATCGTGGGCACGTCGATGCCACGGGCAGCGACGTCGGTGGCCACCAGCACCTGCACCTGGCCGCTGCGCAGCGCCATCAGGCGGCGGTTGCGAAGGCCCTGGCTCAGGGCGCCATGCAGCGCCACGGCCGAGAAGCCTTCCTGCTGCAGGTCGTTGGCCAAGCCGTCGCATTCGACTTGCGTGCTGGCGAACACGATGGCCTGGTTGATCGTCGTGTCACGCAGCCAGTGGTCCAGCAGCTTGCGCTTGTGCTGGGCGTTGTCGGCCCAGAACAGCACCTGCTTGATGTTGGCGTGCTTTTCCTGCGGGGAGTCGATCTGGATCTTCTTCACCGAAGCGCCGTTGTCGTGCATCACACGCATGGCCAGTTGCTGGATGCGCGGTGCGAACGTGGCACTGAACATCATGGTCTGCTGGCGCTGGGCGGTCAGCTGGTTCAGTTCGGCCAGATCGTCCGAGAAGCCAAGGTCGAGCATGCGGTCGGCTTCGTCCACCACCAGGAACTGCACCTGGTCGAGCTTGATCTGCATCGAGCGTTGCAGGTCCAGCAGGCGGCCGGGCGTGGCCACCACGAGGTTGGCGTTCTGCAGCTTGGCGATCTGCAGTTGGTACGGAATGCCGCCCACCACATTGGCCACGCGCAGGCCGCGGCAATGCTTGACCAGTTCGATGGCGTCATGGGCCACTTGCTGGGCCAGTTCGCGGGTGGGGCACAGGATCAGGGCGCCAGGGGCGGCAGCCTTGAAATTGCGGGGGTTGGTCGGGTCCTTGCGTTTGCGCTTGGGGGCCGGCTCGCCACGGGCCAGGGCTTCGGCAACGGAACGGTCGAACTCGTCGCGGGCGGCGGCATCGGCTTCGGCCTGCTGGCGGATCAGCGTGTGCAGCACGGGCAGCAGGAACGCGGCGGTCTTGCCGCTGCCGGTCTGGCTCGAAACCATCAGGTCGATGAACTGGCTGGACTCATCGCCCGAACCCATGGCCAGAGGAATGGCACGCTCCTGAACACCGGTGGGCTGGGTGTAGCCCAAGTCGGCCACGGCCTGCACCAGTTCGGGGGCCAGGCCCAGGCGCACGAAGCCGTTGGGCAACGCGGGTGCCGAGTCTTCCGCCAAGGCGGCAGATTCAGTGGATTCGATGGATTCGCCGGTTTCGATCGCGGACGATTCCAGCGTTTCAACGGCCATGGAAGATTCAGCAGGCGCGAATTCGCCCTGCACTTGCAAAGTGTCGGTCATATTTTTCTCACACGAAGACGGCCGCAGGCGTGGCCTGCGGAGGCTTCGTCAATGGTTAAAAAACATCAACCATCAAACGAAACCAGCGCCAGCATGTTGCTGGGCAGGTGGGCATTAGCGCGGGATCCAGGCTGAAGGGTTCAGCAGGCCGCAGGCCCAGTGTGTGAAGGGAGATGCACAAACTGCGCGATATTTCCGCGCAGCCGGCGATTATTGCACGGCTGGGGTTTTCCCGCAATGCAATCGGTTAAATAACGCGTTAGAGCCGCCCTGCCCGAATCGAACGATCCGCGTGCGTTGCAGCCCCGCCATGAGTGCCCCCAGCGCTCACAGCGCCAGCAGGTGGGTGCGGTAGTGCGCGAGTTCGTCGATCGACTCGTGCACATCCGCCAGGGCGGTGTGCCGCTGCGCCTTCTTGAAGGTGGTGTAGGCCTCGGGCTTCCAGCGCTTGGCCAGTTCCTTGAGAGTGCTGACATCCAGGTTGCGGTAGTGGAAAAACGTTTCCAGCCGTGGCATGTACCGGACCAGAAAACGGCGATCCTGCCCGATGCTGTTGCCGCACATGGGCGCCGTGCCCTTCGGCACATAGCGCGAGAGGAATTCGATGATCTGTTGCTCTGCTTCGGCTTCGGTCACCGTGGAGGCGCGCACCTTGTCGATCAGGCCGCTGCGGCCGTGCGTGCCCTTGTTCCATGCGTCCATTCCGTTGAGCAGCGCATCCGACTGGTGAATGGCGAACACGGGGCCCTCCACACGAGGGCTGAGGGTCGGCCCCGTGACCACGACGGCGATCTCCAGCAGGCGGTCGGTTTCCGGGTTCAAACCGGTCATTTCGCAGTCAAGCCAGACGAGGTTCTGGTCGGATTTGGGTAGCACAGGCACAGTGGGGTTGGCGATATCGGACATGGCCGGCATTGTCGCCGATGGCCTAAACTCGCCGGACATGCCCACCCCTGCCCCTTCCTCGCTGCTCGCGCCCTCCACCCTTCTCACCCTGCTGTTCGCCGCCTTTCTGGTGGCGGGGCTCGCACTCCGGTTCTGGCTGGCATCGCGCCAGATCCGCCATGTGGCACGGCACCGCGACGCCGTGCCTGCCGCGTTCGCCGACCGCATACCACTCACAGCCCACCAGAAAGCGGCCGACTACACCATCACCAAGGCCCGCTTCGGCCTGCTGGAGATGGCACTGGGCGCCGCGGTACTGCTGGGCTGGACCCTGCTGGGCGGACTGGATGCACTGAACCAGTTCCTGCTCGATGCACTGGGTGGCGGCATGCTGCAGCAATTGGCGCTGCTGACGGCCTTCGCGGCCATCAGCGGGTTGATCGACCTGCCCGCCACGCTCTACCAAACCTTCGTGATCGAACAACGCTTTGGCTTCAACCAGATGACGGCGCGCCTGTGGCTGGCAGACCTGGCCAAGTCCACCTTGATGGGCGCGGCCATCGGCCTGCCCATCGCGGCATTGATCCTGTGGCTCATGGGTGCGGCCGGCCCCCTGTGGTGGCTTTGGGCCTGGGGCGCGTGGATGGGATTCAACCTGCTGCTCATGGTGGTCTATCCGATCTTCATCGCGCCGCTGTTCAACCAATTTCAGCCGCTGGAAGACGAATCCCTCAAGGCCCGCGTCACGGCCCTCATGCAGCGTTGCGGCTTTGCAGCCAAAGGGCTTTTCGTGATGGACGGCAGCCGCCGCAGCGCCCATGCCAACGCCTATTTCACGGGGTTCGGCGCAGCCAAACGCGTGGTGTTCTACGACACCCTGCTGCGCCAGTTATCCCCCGGCGAAGTCGAGGCGGTGCTGGCCCATGAGCTGGGGCATTTCAAGCACCGCCACATCGTCAAGCGCATCGTGAGCCTTTTCGCGCTGAGCCTCGCGGGCTTTGCGCTGCTGGGCTGGCTTTCCACGCAGGGCTGGTTCTACACGGGGCTGGGCGTGCTGCCCAACCTGTCGCTGGAAGGCGTGGCCGGCTCTGCGCCCAACGATGCCCTGGCGCTGCTGTTGTTTTTGCTGGCGGTGCCAGTGTTCACCTTCTTCATTTCACCGTTGTTTGCGCAGCTGTCGCGCCGCCACGAGTTCGAGGCCGACGCTTATGCCGTGGCCCAGACCAATGGCAGCGACCTCGCCACGGCCTTGCTGAAACTTTACGAAGACAATGCCTCCACCCTCACGCCCGATCCGGTGTACGTGAAGTTCTATTACTCGCATCCGCCGGCCACCGAACGGCTGGCGCGCATGCCCAACCTGGCCCCGACACCATGACTTCGATGCTCAAGAAAAAAGACTGGTCCACGCAGACGCGACGTGCTTTGACGGCGACGGAAATCGTCGCCAAGCTGGCCGACCTCGACGGCTGGAAACTGACCGGCGACGGCGCGGATGTGGCCATCGAAAAGACCTACCGCTTCGCCAACTACTACGAGACCATCTCGTTCGTGAACGCCGTGGCCTTCGTCGCCAACGCGCAGGACCATCACCCGGACCTGTCAGTGCACTACAACCGCTGCGTGGTGCGACTGAATACGCACGACGTGAATGGCATCTCGGCGACCGACATCGAATGCGCATCGCGCTTCGATGGCCTGCTCGCCGCATGACCACACCCCTTCCCCGCCATGGCTGAGCGCAGCGCCCTGTTCGACGGCATCGTGGTGGCCAGCCACGGCCGCCATTGCCTGGTCGAATCGCCCGACGGCCAGCGCCGCATTTGCCATCCCCGCGGGAAAAAGAGCCAGGCCGTGGTGGGCGATCACGTCCTTTGGCAGGCCGCGCCAGCCGGCCAGGGAGACGAAGGCACCATCGAGAAGGTCAAGGAGCGCCGCAACCTGTTCTACCGGCAGGACGAAATCCGCACCAAGTCCTTCGCCGCCAACCTGGACCAGGTGCTGATCCTGATCGCCGCCGAACCCGTGTTCTCGGAGAGCCAACTGGCCCGTGCGCTGATCGCTGCGGAAGCAGAGCGCATCACGCCGATCATCGCGTTGAACAAAAGCGACCTGGTCGAGCCCTTCGCCCGCGCGTGGGAGCGGCTGCTACCCTACCGCCACATGGGCGGCAGCGCAGCGGACGGACACCACTATGGCGTGATGCCGCTGTCGCTGTCCGAGTCAGGCGAGGTGGACAAGGTCGCACTGATGGAGCGCCTGTCGGGCAAGACCACGCTGGTGCTCGGCCCGTCGGGCTCGGGCAAGAGCACGCTCATCAACCTGCTGGTGCCGGGCGCCACGGCGCTCACAGGCGAGATCTCCCAAGCGCTCAATTCCGGCAAGCACACCACCACCACCACGACCTGGTACTGGGTGGACGCCGAACGCCACACCGCCCTGATCGACTCGCCGGGCTTCCAGGAATTCGGCCTGCACCACATCGGACCAGCCGATCTGCCGCGCTACATGCCCGACATCGGCCTGCATGCCCAGGGATGCAAGTTCTACAACTGCACGCACCTACACGAGCCCGGCTGCGCGGTCATGGCGCAGGTGGACGGATTGCAAGGCGAATCACGCACCGGCGCAGATTCCATCAGCGCGAATCGCTACCAAATTTATAGCAACCTGTTTGCCGAACTGAGCGAGCACCGGCATTGGTGATGGGACGGCACGGCGGCGCTCAGTCCCGGCACTCGACGTACCACCCCAGATAGTCGCTCCAGGCCGGCTCGTGCTCGGCCTCCAGCACGGGGGGGTCCATGCCCGGCACCGCTTCGGCAGCGCGCCGCGCGGCCTCCAGGGCATGGTCGGCGCTGGTCACGTAGCAATGCACCGTGCGGGTGCCACCGCGCAGCACGATGTGGCTGCAGATGCCTTGCTGGTACATGGTGGCCGCATTGACCCAGGCATCCTCGAAATCCTGCGCCTGCTGCAGCGCGGACTTGTCCTGCGCCGGCAGGCTGGCCTGCACGCGCCAGCCGAAATCCGCGCGGGACACCAAGGCATTGGCGCTCAGATTGACCTGCACCATGATGGGATCGCCCTGGGCATCCCGCCCCTCCAGCGCGGCCCAGCGCACCGGCTCGGGCGGATAGACCGCCGAGCGGCCCAGGGTCTCACGCCAGAAGGTGTCGATGCGCGAAACGCTGTCATCGAGCGACGCGGGCTCCCAGTCCTCGAAGCCCGCGTCGTCGCTGAGCCCATCGGTGTCGAATTCCACCACCCCGACCTTCACCGAAAAATCGTACTCGCCCAGCATGTGGTCGAGCAAGATGAACGCCATGTGGCGGGCATGGTCCTGCAGGTCCATGGGCACGGGCTTGGAAAACGACAGCGCCAATGCGATGCGTCCATCGATCTGGCCCACGCGCACCAGCAGCTCATGGGTGGCCAGATCGAATCCGTCCATGCGCATGCCGAAGCCACCGGGCATCCGCTGGCGGAAGGCCTCCACCCGCCATGGCAACTGCGCCGGTGCCTGTGCGGTCAACGCTTGCACATCGGCAAACCGCTCGGCACTCCCGTGGGCCGTGAAAACCAGCCGGGCCAGGCCTTCCACGGGCCCCTCCTTGCCCGCGCCGGCCACCTCCACCGTGACCCCGGGAACGCAAGGCTCCAGCAGGGCATTCAGGCGCTCCATGAACGGAACGGACTCCAGGCCCTGCAAATCGGCCCGTTCGCCCAGGACCGCAGCCCAGAAGCGGTCCGCGGCGGCGGACATTTCCTGCGTGGAAGGCTCGCGGGAGGGAGATTCAGTTCGGTTCATGGACAGTCCTGGTAGCACCTGCTCGGGGGCAGGGCATCGGTAACGAACAAGGCCGCGTCAAAGGCGGAGCGACTTCGCCGCGAACTTCAAAAAGAAGGCCCGGCTCAGCCCAGCAACCGGGCCAGGGTCAGCAGGGCGAGCAGCAGCATCCATACCACCACCGAGCGCCAGACCAGGCCGACCACGCTGCGCAAATGCCCCACTTCGGGCTCCCGCCCCGGCGTCACGTCGCTGCTTGCGGCCTCAATGTCGCCATCGAAGCCGGCGGGCGAGAGCGGGTCCACCCGCGCCCGCAAAGCCTCACCGCCCAGGCGCACGTTGATGGCGCCGGACGTGGCCGCCAGCACGACGCCATCGTTGTCGTTGGGAAAGCGCTGCGCATGGAAGCGCCAGCCATCGATGGCCTCTTCGAAACTGCCCACCACGGCGAAGCTGAGGGCCGTCAGGCGGGCAGGCAACCAGTCGATCACGGTCCAGGACCGCGCCGAGGCACGCTGCAACGATGCGCTGGCCGGATGCGGGCTGCCGGCCTTCCAGTAGCGCGAGACGAATTCAGCCAGCCGGTAAAGCACCGCACCGGTCGGCCCGAGTCCCAACGCGGCCAGCACCGAAAAGCAGGCGAGCACGCCGAACACGTGGCGGTGCGCGGCGATGACGGAATACTCGACCACGTGCCGCACGATCTCGCTGCGGGGCAGTTGGCCCACATCCACCTGCTGCCAGGCCGCGAGCCGGGCCCGCGCGCTGTCTTCGTCGCGCTCTTCCAGCGCATCGCGGATGTTGGTGAAATGGTGGCTGAACTGCCGGAACCCGAGGGTGACATAAAGCACCGCGACATTCCAGACCACCGCCGCCGGCCAGCCCACCCCGTAGAACAGCAGCCAGTGCACCGCCAGCACCGCGAGCGAAGGCACCAGCACGGCGAGCGCCCATGCCACCCACCCGTGGTGGGCCTTGCCCGCATCGAAGTTGCGGCTGATCGACAGCGCCCAGGCGCGAACGCCCGCATGGATGGGGTTGCTGCGCGCCAGCGGGCGTGCCTGCTCGATCAGCAACGCGAACAGGATGGCAAAGAAACTCATGGTGGGCAATGATAGCGGCCCGGTTCGGTGCCCAGCCGTCGTCGCCACCGGAAAGATCGCCCGATCTCAGGCCAGCATGAAACGGTAGAAATTGCGCAGCATGCCCGCCGTTGCGCCCCAGATGAAGTGCGTCTTGCCGGCGGCATCCTCATAGGGCATGGAAAACCATTCGCGGGTGACCCCTTCCCATTCGAACGCATGGCGCCGGTGGTGCGACGGATCGAGCAGGTAGTCCAGCGGGACCTCGAACACGTCCGCCACTTCGTAGGCATTGGGATTCAGCGTGCAATCGGGCTGCACCAAAGCGACCACCGGGGTGATGCTGAACCCGGTGCCCGTCCTGTAGGTGGCCAGTTCCCCCAGCACCTCCACATACCGCACCTCCAGGCCGACCTCCTCCCAGGCCTCGCGCAGCGCCGTGGCGGCAGGGTTGGCATCTTCCGGGTCGGCGCTGCCGCCGGGAAAGGCCACCTGGCCGGAGTGCGTGGACAGGTGCACGGTGCGCTCGGTGAGCAGCACCGTCGCGCGTTCGCGCATCACGATCGGGATCAGCACGGCGGCATGGCGCAGCGGCCGGTCGGTGAAGGCACGCTCATGCACGACCTCAGGCACCCACTCCGGCGCCGAGGCGAAGCGCAGCCGCAGCGCTTGCGCCGTTTGCGCCGCAGCGGGAACGCGGGGGAGATGAGCATCCACCCCCAGCACGGGCACGCGGCGCGGGTCGAACTGCGGCAGCGAGGACAGCGGGGCGATCACCGAAGGCATGGAGGGTGAAGGGGGCGAAGAATCTGGCGGCGTCATGGAGTGGGCCTGGTCGGCCAGGCGGCCAAAGAAAAAGCCGCTACGGCTTGCGCTGTAGCGGCTTCGGGGCAGTGCGCAAGGCGCCTTATGCGGCTGCGACCGGCGCGGCCTTGACACGCGAAGGCAGCTTTTCCTTGATACGTGCCGACTTGCCGCTGCGTTCACGCAGGTAGTACAGCTTGGCACGGCGCACGTCGCCACGGCGCTTGACTTCGATGTTGGCGATCAGGGGGCTGTACGTCTGGAACGTACGCTCCACGCCTTCGCCGCTGGAGATCTTGCGCACCGTGAAGCCGCTGTTCAGGCCGCGATTGCGCTTGGCAATCACCACGCCTTCGTAGGCCTGCACGCGCTTGCGGGTACCTTCCACCACGTTCACACTCACGATGACCGTGTCGCCAGGGGCGAATTCGGGAATGGTCTTGTTCAAGCGGGCGATTTCTTCCTGCTCGAGAGTCTGGATCAGATTCATGTTTGCATCCAACGATCATGTCCGCGCCAAGATTGGCAAGCGTCGGGATTGACGTGGGGGTGCTTTCGCAGCAAAGGCGAAAGCGGCCGGCCAGAGGATCGAAAAGCCCGCGATTATAGCAAGTTGCCGTTCTTTGCCAAAACGGCCTCGTCCGCCTTGCCCAAAAGCCCCTGCGCGCGCGCCGCGTCGATGAGCTCGGGACGGTGCTGCGCGGTGATCGACAGGCGCTGATCCCGGCGCCAGCGCTCGATCTGCACATGGTGGCCAGAGAGCAGCGGCGCAGGAACCCGCAGGCCCTCCCACTCTTCGGGCCGGGTGTAGTGGGGGCAGTCCAGCAAGCCGTCGAGCGCTTCGTTGAAGCTGTCGAACTGGTGGCTCCCCTCATCGTTCAGCACGCCCGGCTGCAGGCGTGCGACGGCATCCAGCAGGGCCATGGCCGGGATCTCGCCGCCCGACAGAACGAAATCGCCCAGGCTGAGCTGCATCTGCACATGCGCGTCGATGAAGCGCTGGTCGATGCCCTCATACCGCCCGCACAGCAAAATGGCGCCCGCACTGCCGGACCAGCGGGTCACGCCCGCGTGATCGAGCACCTGCCCGATCGGCGAGAACAGCACCACCGGGGCCGTCTGCCCCGCCGCCTCGGCCCGGTCGGCCCGAATGGCCGCCAGGCACCGCGACAAGGGCTCGGCCATCATCACCATGCCGGGGCCGCCCCCGAAGGGCCGATCGTCCACCCGGCGGTAGTTGCCTTCGGCGTGATCGCGCGGGTTCCACAGCCGCACCTCGACCTGGCCCGACGCATACGCGCGCCGCGTCACCCCGCTGGCCAGAAACGGCGCGAACAGCTCGGGAAACAGGGTGATGACGTCGAAACGCATGGGCAGAGGGGGCCAGGGCCGCCGAAGGAATGGCGACGCGGCCCGTCCTTCAATCGGTCGGTCGATCCATCAGTAGTCGGGTTGCCAATCGACCGTGATGCGGCGCTCGGCCAGCTCCACCTTGTCGACGAAGGCCGAGACGAAGGGAATCATGCGCTCCTGCGCCTTGCCCTCGTGTTCGTAAGCCAGCACCAGCGTGGTCTGCGGGCCGGTGGAGAGCAGCTCGCGCACCGTGCCGAGGTCCACGCCCTCGCGGTTGACGACCGCCAGGCCGATCAGGTCGACCCAGTAGTACTCGTCCTCGGCGGCGGTCGGAAAGCTCGAGCGGGGCACGAAGATGCGCGCGCCGCGCAGCGCCTCGGCCGCATCGCGGTCGTCCACGCCCTGGGCGGTGGCGACCACCGTATCGGAATGTTCTCGCGCCTGCTTCACCGCCAGCACCACCGTGCCTTCGAAAAAGCTCTTGGCGCCCTTTTCGCTGGGCTGCAGAAACCAGCGCTTGGAGGAAAACAGCGCTTCCGGATCGGCGCTGTAAGGCAGCACCTTGAACCAGCCCTTCACACCCCAGGCATCGGCAATGCGGCCGATCTCCACCGCATCGGACGGCAATTCGGCAGACTCAAGAACGGGCAGATTGGGCATGGTGTGCAACGGGGTTTCGGAAATGAAAAAAGGCGGGGCCCGTCAGAAAAACCAACGGAACCCGCCTTTTGTCCGGAGGACGCGGATCAGGCAGCCTTCTTGGCAGCCTGCTTGATCAGACGGTCCACGGTGGGCGACGACTGGGCGCCGACGCTCTTCCAGTAGGTCAGACGGTCTTGCGCAATGCGCAGGCCTTCTTCGCTTTCCTTGGCCGTGGGGTTGTAGAAACCCAGGCGCTCGATGAATCGGCCATCGCGGCGCACACGCTTGTCGGCCACGACGATGTTGAAAAACGGACGACCTTTGGAGCCGCCGCGGGAGAGTCGAATAACGACCATAATGAATCCTTCGGGTGGTCGCAGCGTAAAGCTGCATGGTTTTTTGCTGCGTTTGAGACACGCGACATGGCCACCCGGCCAGCGACACGCTGCAAAGCCCGCGATTATAGCCACTTCACCCCACATGCCTACCATCCGCGACAGCCGCAGCGAAGATATCGCTGCCATCACCGCCATTTACCAACACCACGTACTGCACGGCACCGGCACCTTCGAGGTGGACCCACCGACCGAAACCGACATGGCCGCCCGCCGCACCGACGTGCTGGCCCGGGGCCTGCCCTACATCGTGGCGGAAAAGGATGGCGAGGTTCTCGGCTTCGCCTACGCCAACTGGTTCAAGCCCCGCCCGGCCTACCGCTTCTCGGCGGAAGACTCCATCTATGTCGCCGACACCGCCCGGGGCATGGGGTTGGGCCGCAAGCTGCTCGATGCGCTGGCGCAGCAGGCGGAGGCGGCGGGGGTTCGCAAGCTGCTCGCGGTGATCGGCGATTCCGCCAATGCCGGCTCCATCGGGGTACACCGCGCTGCCGGCTTCACCGAGATCGGCGTGATGCGCTCGGTGGGCTGGAAGTTCGGCGCCTGGCGCGATATCGTGCTGATGGAAAAGACCCTGGGCGCGGGCGACACCACGTCGCCGGAATGAGCCCCTCATGAAGAACAAGACCGTCGCCGCGTGGCTGGCCTTCGTCGGCGGGCCCCTGGGGCTGCACCGCTTCTATCTGCACGGCCTGTCGGACATGCTGGGCTGGCTCCTGCCCATTCCCACGGCGCTGGGCATCTACGGCATCCAGCGCGTGCAGGCGATGGGGCAGGACGACCACGCCAGCTGGCTGCTCATCCCGCTGCTGGGCTTCACCATCGCAGGCTGCGCGCTGCGCGCCATCCTCTATGGACTGATGACGCCCGAGCAATGGAACGCCCGCTTCAACCCGGCCGCGGCACCGGATGCCGCGGCGGGGCGCACGCACTGGTTCACGATCTTCGCCATCGCCCTGTCGCTCCTGGTGGGCACGGCGGTGCTGATGGCCAGCCTGGCCTTCAGCTTCCAGCGCTACTTCGAATACCAGATCGAAGAGGCCCGCAAGATCTCCCAGTGACGGCATTGGGCACCAAATATGCCCAATGCCCTAGAAAATCATGCGGTGGCAGCTATAAAAATAATAGCAAACGTCCCTTGGATCGCGATCAGTAGAGCTGCAGACTGACCCAGTAGGCGATGGCCGCCACGAACGCGCTGGCCGGAATCGTCAGGATCCACGCCCAGACGATGTTGCCCGCCACGCCCCAGCGCACGGCGCTGGCACGCTGGGTGGAGCCCACGCCGACGATGGCGCCCGTGATGGTGTGGGTGGTCGACACCGGAATGCCCAGCGCCGTGGCGACGAACAGCGTCATCGCCCCGCCCGTCTCGGCACAGAACCCGCCCACGGGCTTGAGCTTGGTGATTCGCTGGCCCATGGTCTTGACGATGCGCCAGCCGCCGAACATGGTGCCCAGCCCGATGGCCAGGTAGCAGGACACGATGGTCCAGGTGGGCGGCGAGGCGTCGGATGCCGACGCGTAGCCCGTGGCGATCAGCAGCAGCCAGATGATGCCGATGGTCTTTTGCGCATCGTTGCCGCCATGGCCCAGGCTGTACGCGCCCGCGGACAGCAGTTGCAGCCGGCGGAACCACTTGTCCACCTTGTTCGGGCGCGCGCGGCGGAAGATCCACGCCACCGCCACCATCATCAGCGAGCCCAGCAGAAAGCCGAGCAGCGGCGAGACGAAGATGAACGCCACCGTCTTCAGGATGCCGGCCGAGATCAGCGCCCCCGCGCCCGCCTTGGCGATGACCGCGCCCACGATGCCGCCGATCAGCGCGTGCGACGAGCTGCTCGGAATGCCGTAGTACCAGGTGATGACGTTCCAGGTGATGGCGCCCACCAGGGCCCCGAAGATCACGTGCGTGTCCACCACGCCGGGCTGCACGATGCCCTTGCCGATGGTGGCGGCCACGCTCAGGTGGAAGATGAAGATGGCGATGACGTTGAAGAACGCGGCGAAGAGGACGGCCTGCGTCGGCTTGAGCACCCCGGTGGAGACCACGGTGGCAATCGAGTTGGCGGCGTCGTGAAACCCGTTCATGAAGTCGAACAGGATGGCCAGCGCCACCAGCAGCATCACGACCCACAGGGCGGTTTGGACGGTTTCCATGCGTAGAGAGCGTGTATTTCTTCTGGCAGGCCGGGATCAGGAGTTCTCGAGGATGATGCCCTCGATGTGGTTCGCCACGTCTTCGCACTTGTCGGTGATCGTCTCGAGCAGTTCGTAGATCGCCTTGAGCTTGAGCACCTCGCGCACGTCGGGCTCTTCGCGGAACAGTTTGCTCATGGCGCTGCGCATCACGCGGTCGGCGTCGCCCTCCAGGCGGTCGATTTCCTCGCAGGTCTTGAGCGCGGCTTCGGCCACGGCCGGGTCGGCGATCTTCTCCAGCAGCTTGACCGCGTCGCGCACGCGTTCACAGCACTTGAGGCTGATGTCGGTCAGGCGGGTGATCTCTTCGGTCATGTGGCGCACGTCGTACAGCGCCATGGTTTCGGCCGAGTCCTGGATCAGGTCGGCCACGTCGTCCATCGTGTTGATGAGCGAATGGATCTGCTCGCGGTCGATGGGGGTGATGAAGGTCTTGTGCAGCGAGCGGTTGACCTCGTGGGTCACGCGGTCGGCGGCGCGCTCCGCGTTGTCCACGTCCTGGTTGTACTTGTCGCGCAGGTGGGGATCGTTGTAATTGGCCACCAACTGCGAAAAAGCGCGGGCGGCCTCGACGATGCGGTCAGCATGCTGATTGAACATCTCGAAAAAATTGCCCTCGCGGGGCAACAGCTTTCCAAAAAACATGCGGACTCCTGAACAGACGGACCCATCGCCCACGGTCGCCACGGATGTGACAGGACGATGACACTTTTGCGAAAGGCGCGAGTTTAACCGCGCCGTTTGCATGCACTCCGGCCCATCGTGTGCCGACGGGTGGCGGCGGGCGTGTCAGGCAACTCCTACAAACATCGCGCCGCGCTGCCCACATGACCCTGCCGAGGCGCGGCTTACATTGAATCGGCAGTCTTTGATCCGCCCTCTTCCAGACGCTCAGACGCAACCGCCTCTTTCATTGCCATGCCAAAGGATTTCCCCATGAAACACACGCTTCGCGTTCTTCCGTGCGTTCTCGCGCTTGCGTTCGGTGCCGTCAGCGCCCACGCGCAGACGGCCAATCGCGCCTCCAACCGCGACTCGTTCATTCCCAGCACGCAGCAAGGCTACGTCGGCCTGAGCGGCGGCCAGTCCAAATACGATCTGCGCAGCGGCACGGGTGGCTTCGCGTTCGACGACAACGACACCGCCTGGAAAATCTACACCGGCGGCTATTTCAACCAGAACTTCGGCATCGAGTTCGGTTATCTGAACTTCGGCAACGCCACCCGCGTGGGCGGCGAGACCAAGGCGCAGGGCCTGAACCTCAGCCTGGTCGGCCGCCTGCCGCTCAGCGAGCAGTTCGACGTGTTCGGCAAGGTCGGTACCACCTACGGCCGCACCAAGACCTCGGGCAACCCCGGTTTCGGCGTGACGACCGGCGATGACAACGGCTTCGGACTCTCGTATGGCGCCGGCGTGCGCTGGGCGTTCAACCCGCAGTGGGCGGCCGTGGTCGAATGGGAGCGCCACCGCCTGAACTTCGCCGACGGCAAGTCCGATGTGGACATGACCACGGTGGGCGTGCAGTACCGCTACTGAGCGCGCAGGTACGCACGCGTACCCCCAACAAAAAGGGCCCTTCGCAGGGCCCTTTTTTCGTGCGCTTCACGCGCTTTCATCCCGATTCCAGACGCCGGCCTTCGTGCGCCGCTTGGCAGCGCATGGAGGCAGCGGTGGAGGGGGATCACTCGCCCAGGTAGGCGGCGCGCACGCGCGGGTCGCTCAGCAGCTGCTGGCCGGGGCCCGTCATGGTGATGAGGCCCGACTCCATCACGTAGCCCCGGTCGGCCAGTGCCAGCGCGCGGCTGGCGTTCTGCTCCACCAGCACGATGGTCACGCCCAGGGCGTACACGTCGCGCACCACCTCGAAGATCTTGTCCACCATGATGGGCGACAGGCCCATGGAGGGCTCGTCCAGCAGCAGCACCTTGGGCTGGCTCATCAGCGCGCGGCCCATGGCCAGCATCTGCTGTTCGCCGCCCGACATGGTGCCGGCCAGTTGGTCCTTGCGCTCGCGCAGGCGCGGGAAGATGGTGAACATCTTCTCGATGTCGGCCGCGATGCCGGCCTTGTCGTTGCGGATGTAGGCGCCCATCTGCAGGTTCTCGGTGATGGTCATGCGCGCGAACACGCCACGGCCTTCCGGCACCATCACGAGGCCCTTCTTCACCAGGTCCCAGGCGCCCTGCCCCCGGATGCTCTTGCCCAGGTACTCGATGTCGCCATCGGCGAACGGCAGCGTGCCCGTGATCGCCTTCATGGTGGTCGTCTTGCCGGCGCCGTTGGAGCCGATCAGCGACACCAGCTCTCCCTCGCGCACCTCGAAGTCCACACCCTTCACGGCCTGGATACCGCCGTATGCCACCTTCAGGCCCGAGACCTTGAGCAACACGTTGTTGGATTTTTCGGCCATTCTCAATGTCCTCCGGTGCCCAGGTAGGCCTCAATCACTTTTTCGTTCTTCTGCACGGTGGCAGGCGTGCCTTCGGCGATCTGCTTGCCGTAGTCGAGCACCGTGACGCGGTCGCACAGGCCCATCACCAGCTTCACGTCGTGCTCGATGAGCAAGATGGTGCGGTTGTCGTTGCGGATGCGGTCGATCAGCTCGCGCAGCTGCACCTTCTCGGTCGCGTTCATGCCGGCGGCCGGCTCGTCGAGCGCGATCAGTTGCGGGTCGGTGGCCAGGGCGCGGGCGATCTCCAGGCGGCGCTGGTCGCCATAGCTCAGGGTGCGCGCCTTGTAGTCGGCGAACTTGCCGATGCCCACGTAGTCGAGCAACTCCTGCGCCCGGCGGGCGATCGCGGCCTCTTCTTCCTTGAAGCCCTTGGTGCGCAGCACGGCGCCCAGCAGCCCCGACTTGGTGCGGATGTGCCGCCCCACCATCACGTTCTCCAGTGCCGTCATTTCGGCGAAGAGGCGGATGTTCTGGAACGTGCGGGCGATGCCCGCCTTGGCCACTTCGTGCACGGCCGTGGGCTGGTAGGGCTTGCCTGCCAGCTCGAAGCTGCCGCTGTCGGGCGTGTAAAGACCGGTGATCACGTTGAAGAACGTGGTCTTGCCGGCGCCGTTGGGACCGATCAGGCCGTAGACCTGACCCCGTTCAATGGTGATGCCGACGTCGGACAGGGCTTGCAAGCCGCCGAAGCGCTTGGAAATGCCGGCGACCTTCAGCACCACATCGTTGGATTTCTCTGCCATTTCTAACTTTCAGTGCTGTTCAGGTCTTTTGCGTCAGGCTCTTGCCATGGTCGGGCGCGGGCCACAGGCCGCGGGGACGCAGCAGCATGATGATGATCATGGCCAGCGCGATCAGCAGCTGGCGCAGGATGGCGGAGTCGAGGCGGCCGTCCGTCATGGCCTGCAGCGGACCGGCCACGTAGCGCAGCACTTCCGGCAGGGCCGACAGGAGCACGGCGCCCAGGATCACGCCGGGGATGTGGCCGATGCCGCCCAGCACCACCATGGCGACGATCATGACCGACTCCATCAGGCTGAACGATTCGGGCGACACGAAGCCCTGGAAGGCACCGAACATGGCGCCGGACACGCCGCCGAACGAAGCGCCCATGCCGAAGGCCAGCAGCTTCATGTTGCGGGTGTTGATGCCCATGGCCTTGGCGGCGATCTCGTCTTCGCGGATGGCCATCCAGGCGCGGCCGATGCGCGAGTCCTGCAGGCGATAGCAGATGATGACGCTCAGCACCACCAGCACCAGGAACAGGTAGTAATACAGCGTGACCGACGAGATGTCGAACCCGAACACTTCCAGGCGCTTGCCCAGGTCCAGCCCGAACACCTTCACCGAATCGATCTGCCCGATGCCCTTGGGCCCGTTGGTCAGATTGACGGGGTGGTCCAGGTTGTTCAGGAAGATGCGGATGATCTCGCCGAAACCCAGCGTCACGATGGCCAGGTAGTCCCCGCGCAGCTTGAGCGTGGGGGCCCCGAGCACCGCCCCGAAGATCGCGGCCACCAGCGCCGCGAGCGGTATGACCAGCCACAGCGACGTGTGCAGCCCGTTGGGGAACATGGCCGCGAACGACGCGAAGGTCTCCGACAGGTGGGGCGATGCCATCAGCGCGAACAGGTAGGCGCCCACGGCGTAGAACGCCACGTAACCCAGGTCCAGCAGGCCGGCGTAGCCCACCACGATGTTCAGGCCCAGGGCCAGCAGCACGTAGAGCAGCGCCAGGTCGGCGATGCGCACCCAGGCGTTGCCGAAGTACTGCAGCATGAAAGGAAGCAGCAGCAGCGCGATGCCGCCGACGATCCACTGTGCGGTTTTGTTTTGCTTCATGACAATGGGTTCCTCAGGCGCGATCGGCCACACGCTCGCCCAGCAGGCCCGAGGGGCGCAGCGTGAGGATGATGATGAGCACGATGAATGCAAAGATGTCGGTGTAGTGGCTGCCCAGCAGGCCGCCTGTGAGGGTGCCGATGTAGCCCGAGCCGATGGCCTCGATCAGGCCGAGCAGGATGCCGCCCACCACCGCGCCGGCCAGGTTGCCGATGCCGCCGAACACCGCGGCCGTGAAGGCCTTCAGACCGGGCAGGAAGCCCATGGTGTGCTGCGCGGTGCCGTAGTTGGAGGCATACATGATGCCGGCGATGGCCGCCAGGATGGCGCCGATGATGAAGGTCGCCGAGATCACCATGTCGGGTTTCACGCCCATCAGGGAGGCCACGCGGGGGTTTTCCGCGGTGGCGCGCATGGCGCGGCCGAGCTTGGTGTAGTTCACCAGATACACCAGCGAAGCCAGTGCGACCACCGTCACGCTCAGGATCAGCACCTGGGTGGAGGTGATCACCGCGCCGCCGACCTGGAACGGGGTCGTGGGCAGCAGGGTGGGATACGGCTTGTAGTTCGGCTTCCAGATGATCATGGCCAGCGTCTGCAGCAGGATCGACATCCCGATGGCGGTGATCAGGGGCGCCAGGCGCGGACTGCTGCGCAGCGGCTTGTAGGCGACCTTCTCGATGACGAAGTTCAGCGCTGCGGCGACAACGCAGGCGATCAGGGTGGCCAGGAGAAGGATGATCCAGCCCGGAGCCCCGGGCATGGCCTCTTGCATCAGGCCAATGCAACTCCAACTGGTGAGAGCGCCGATCATCAGCACTTCCCCATGGGCAAAATTAATCAGCTGAATAATGCCGTACACCATCGTGTAGCCCAAGGCTATCAAGGCGTACATGCTGCCGAGAACCAGACCGTTGATGATCTGCTGCAGCAAGATGTCCATAAAAAAAGTCCTTCGTGTTTGTAACGCGCGCACTTCGCAAGCCAAGATCGGCAGTGCCTTGTGAGCCCCCAATGCCACCTAGCAAAAAACCCGCCAGGAGCAAAGCTGTGCGGGTTTGGTGGACGGGATTGTAGCCAGTCGAAACCGTGCGCCTTTAGCACGTTTGGCGGGGTTTTCCCTTGGACTCGCGCGCCATCAGCGGGGCGACGTCACCATTAGCCGGGGTGATGCAGCCGAGGGATTGGCCCGGGTGGCTTATACGGTTCAGCAGCCGCCAACCGCCCCGCCCGAGGGGGCGGCCGGTGGGCCGGGCGGAGATGCTGCCCGGTGAGGGACCGGGGGGCGCAGCCTCGCAGCGCCCTCCCCTTCCCCCTCAATCCTTGGCCGCGTCCTGGTCCAGCTGGCGCAACTGGGCCAGCTTGTCGGCGATCTTGGCCTCCAGCCCGCGAGGCACCGGCTGGTACCAGCCGGGCTCGGGCATGTCCTCGGGCAGGTAGGTCTCGCCCGCCGCGTAGCCGCCGGGCTCGTCGTGGGCGTAGCGGTAGGCCTTGCCGTGGCCCAGTTCCTTCATCAGCTTGGTGGGCGCGTTGCGCAGGTGGTTGGGCACCTGGCGCGACTTGTCCTTCTTGATGAACGCCTTGGCCTGGTTGTAGGCCATGTAGCCGGCGTTGCTCTTGGGCGCCACGGCCAGGTAGATCACGGCCTGGGCCAGTGCCAGTTCGCCTTCCGGCGAGCCCAGGCGCTCGTAGGTGAGCGCCGCGTCGTTGGCGATCTGCATGGCGCGCGGATCGGCCAGGCCGATGTCCTCCCAGGCCATGCGCACGATGCGGCGCGCGAGGTATTTCGCATCCGCTCCCCCATCCAGCATGCGGCTGAGCCAGTACAGCGCCGCGTCGGGGTGCGATCCACGCACGGATTTGTGCAGCGCCGAGATCTGGTCGTAGAAGTTGTCGCCGCCCTTGTCGAAGCGGCGCGCGTTGAGGGTGAGCGCGCTCTCCAGAAAGGCGGCGTCCACCCGCTGCACCCCGGCGGCGCGCGCGGCGGTGTCGGTCTGCTCGACCAGGTTGAGCAGGCGCCGCGCATCACCGTCGGCATAGCCCACGAGCGTGTCCACCGCCGCGTCGTCCAGCTGCAGGTGGGTGAGCACCTTGTCCTGCGCCCGGCGCACGAGCTGCTTCAGTTCGTCGTCGGTCAGCACCTGCAGCACATACACCTGGGCACGCGAGAGCAGCGCCGAATTGACCTCGAACGACGGGTTCTCGGTGGTCGCGCCCACGAAGGTCACCAGGCCCGACTCCACGAACGGCAGCAGGCCGTCCTGCTGGCTCTTGTTGAAGCGGTGGATCTCGTCCACGAACAGGATGGTCTTCTTGCCCAGCGCCAGATTGTGTTCGGCCTGCTCCATCGAGGCGCGGATTTCCTTCACGCCCGAGAACACCGCCGACAGGGCGATGAACTCATAGCCGAACGCGCTCGCCGTGAGCCGCGCCAGCGTGGTCTTGCCCACGCCGGGCGGGCCCCAGAGGATCATCGAATGCGGCTTGCCCGACTCGAACGCCAGCCGCAGCGGCCGGCCTGCACCGATCAGGTGCGACTGGCCGATGACCTCGTCCAGGCTGGCCGGGCGCAGGGCCTCCGCGAGCGGCGCGGTGGGGGCGGAGGAAAAGAGATCGGCCATGGGCGTGGGGGTCAATGGGTAGGCTCAATGAAGAAGTAGTGAACGCGATGGGAGCAAAAGACCCAGGGCCAACGCCAACGGGCCAGGCACCGGGTGACGCGGGAGGACGCTCGGCAGGCAGGCAGGCGGCACGGCCCTGCCACGCCCGATTATTCTCCGTCCCCCTGCGGGGCGCTTCGCCCCCCTGGGCCTGCGGGAATTTCCCGCACAATGCCGCGGCGCCCGTTTCGATTCGAAAACCCAAGGAGGAGATCCCCCATGTCCATCGCCGCCAATGCCGTCGTCGCCCTGATCGCCCTGCTCCACGTCTACATCCTGGTGCTGGAGATGTTCCTGTGGGACAAACCCGCTGGCCTGCGCGCCTTCGGGCAGAGCGCGGAACGGGCCGCCGCCACCAAGGTGCTGGCGGCCAACCAGGGGCTCTACAACGGCTTTCTCGCGGCGGGCCTGTTCTGGGGCCTGTGGCTGGGCGGGGCCGGCCTGGGCATGAAGGTGTTCTTCCTGCTGTGCGTGCTGGTGGCCGGCGTGTTCGGCGCTGCCACGGCGTCCCGCAAGATCCTGTTCATCCAGGCCATTCCGGCCGCCGTGGGCCTGGCCCTGGTGCTGCTGGCCTGATCCGGCGCGCTGCGGCGCCAGGGCGCATGCCATGCATCAAAATGGCCGCCAGCGCAATCAACACTAGGGCATCACGCTACAAATACAATAGCAAAAAGACTTTCAGCCGGTCACTGCTTGACCACGTCCGCGCCTGCTGGCGGCTTGAAGTCGAACGTCGAAGCCGGCAGCGAGGCGCTCGACTGCACGTTGGTGAAGCGGATGGCCGAGCGCTGGCCGAAGCTGTCCAGGATGTCGAGCGCCGCGAGCCGTTCGCCCTGGAAGCCCACGCGCACGCTCTTGAGCTGCCCTTCCTTGGCCTTCGGCGTGGCCAGCACCCACTGCAGTCCGTCCTGCTCGGGCTGCGACTCCAGAGCGAAGTCGGCGCGCAGCGCCTGCAGGTCGGGCGCCGAGGCCAGCAGCGCTGCCGGCGTGGTGCCCAGGGCCTGGGCCTGCGCGCGCTGGGTGACCTGGTTCAGATCGGCGTCGTAGAGCCACAGCGTCTTGCCGTCGGCCACGATGGTCTGCTCGAACGGCTTTTGGTAGGTGAAGCGAAAACGCCCGGGGCGCTGGAATTCGAAGGTGCCGCTGGACGTCTTGGTCCGCGCCGCCTCGCCGTCCTTCGGGGGGGCGGTGACGGTCTGCGTGAAATCGGCACGGCCGGCGGCCGCACCCTTCATGAAGGACTCGAGGCTTTTGAGGCCGTCGGCGCTGGCGCACTGGGCAGCGGCCGCGATCAGGGCGGTGAGGATGATTTTTTTCATGGGTTCTCGGTATCTGAGGCCGGGTGCCGGCTTTTCCAGGGCCGCCGGCTCATTCGCCGCCGCCGCGGGCAGGCACCAGCACTTCGCGCTGGCCGCTGGTGGTGAGGCCGCTCACGAGGCCCGCCTTCTCCATGTCTTCGAGCAGGCGGGCGGAGCGGTTGTAGCCGATGCGCAGCTTGCGCTGCACATACGAAATGCTGGCCTTGCGGTCCTTGAGCACCACTTCCACGGCCTGGTCGTACATGGGGTCCTTCTCGCCACTGCCTCCGTCCCCGTCGCCCAGCGGGCCGTCGTCGCCATCGACCGTGCCGCCCTCCAGCACGCCCTCGATGTAGTCGGGTTCGCCCTGGCTCTTGAGGTAGCTCACCACGCGGTGCACCTCTTCGTCGGACACGAAGGCGCCGTGCACGCGCACCGGCAAGCCGGTGCCGCTGGCCATGTAGAGCATGTCGCCCATGCCCAGCAGGGCCTCGGCGCCCATCTGGTCCAGGATGGTGCGGCTGTCGATCTTGCTGCTCACCTGGAAGGCGATGCGCGTCGGAATATTGGCCTTGATCAGCCCGGTGATCACGTCCACGCTGGGGCGCTGCGTGGCCAGGATGAGGTGGATGCCGGCTGCGCGCGCCTTTTGCGCCAGGCGGGCGATCAGCTCTTCGATCTTCTTGCCCACCACCATCATCAGGTCGGCCAGCTCGTCGATGACCACCACGATGTGCGGCAGGCGCTGCAGCGGCTCGGGCTCTTCGGGCGTGAGGCTGAACGGGTTGTAGATGAACTCCTCGCGCGCCTTGGCCTCGTCGATCTTCACGTTGTAGCCGGCCAGGTTGCGCACGCCCAGCTTGCTCATGAGCTTGTAGCGGCGCTCCATCTCGGCCACGCACCAGTTCAGGCCATGGGCGGCCTGCTTCATGTCGGTGACCACGGGCGCCAGCAGGTGCGGAATGCCTTCGTACACCGACATTTCCAGCATCTTGGGGTCGATCATCAGCAGGCGCACATCGCGCGCCTCGGCCTTGTAGAGCAGCGAGAGGATCATGGCGTTGATCCCCACCGACTTGCCCGAGCCGGTGGTGCCGGCCACCAGCACGTGCGGCATCTTGGCCAGGTCGGCCACCACGGGGTTGCCCACGATGTCCTTGCCCAGGCCCATGGTGAGCATGCTCTTGCCCTCGTGGTAGACGTGCGAGCCGAGGATCTCGGACAGCCGGATCGACTGCCGCTTGGCATTGGGCAGCTCCAGCGCCATGAAGTTCTTGCCCGGGATCGTCTCGATCACGCGGATGGAGACCAGCGACAGCGAACGCGCCAGGTCCTTGGCCAGGCCCACGATCTGCGAGCCTTTCACGCCGGTGGCGGGCTCGATCTCGTAGCGGGTGATGACCGGGCCCGGCATGGCGGCGACCACGCGCACTTCCACGCCGAAGTCCTTGAGCTTCTTCTCGATGAGGCGGCTGGTCATCTCCAGGGTTTCGGGCGAGACCGTCTCCTGGCGCTGCGCGGGCGGGCCGTCCAGCAGATCGACCTGCGGCAGGCGGCTGTCGGGCATGTCGGTGAACAGGGGCTTTTGGCGTTCCTTGACCACGCGGGCGCTCTGGGGCACGTCGGACAGCACCGGCTCGATGATCTGCACCGGCTGCGGATGGTGCTGCTCCACCTCGTGGCGCTCCTCCAGCACCACCTCTTCGCGTTCGCGCGCGGCGCGCTTGCCCACGGCCACGTCCTTGGCCTTCTCGCGCTTGGCCCGGCCCAGTTGCACCAGCGCATCGATGCGCCCGCCCAGCCGCTCGGCCACGTGGCCCCACGAGAAGCGGAACACCAGCGCCGCGCCCAGCACCACCAGGATCACGCCCACCAGGCCCGAGCCGGTGAACCCCAGCCACTTCACGCCCGCAGGCCCGGTGAGGTAGCCGATCGCACCGCCCGCATGGCCGGGCAGCAGGGACTCCAGCCGGTACAGGCGCGACCACTCCAGCCCGGTGCTGGCCGCTATCAACACGATGAGGCCGCCCCAGAACATCGCGCGCCGCACCATTGGGCTGTGCGCATTGGCGCCGGCGTCTTCGCCGCCCCGCATCCAGCGCGCCAGGGAAGACAGCCAGGCCCGCACCGCCGCGGCCACGCACCACCAGACCGAAAAGCCCAGCGCAAAATAGCTGCTGTCCGCCAGCCAGGCACCGAAACGGCCGGCCCAGTTGGCCATCAGCCGGCCGTCGCCCACGCCCGAGGTGGACCAGGCGGCGTCCTGCCCCGAATAGGTCGCCAACGCCAGCAGCCAGAAGACCAGGGCCACGAGACCGAGCACCAGGCTGATCTCGTGGCCGAAACGTGCGGCGCCGCTGCGGGGCGGCGACTTGCCTGCGGAGGCATTGAGGGTATTGAGGGAGTAGGTCATAAACGTGCGCGGCCAAGCTTACCCCATGCGCATTGCGCGGTTTTTCCACCCGGCGCGGCGCCGAGCGCCCCGGTGGAGCGCCCGGCTTTTCATCGCTTCTTACAATGGGCGCGATTGAAAAAGCGGCGCCGCCCACCGGTGGCGGCGGGTTGATACTCCGCGGCTGCGGTCCCATCTGCCCATCCAACCCGGCCGCGGGCGCATACAAACATTTACCTTCCTTCCATGTCCAACACGCAACACGCCAAAGTCCTGATCCTCGGCTCCGGCCCCGCCGGCTACACCGCCGCCGTGTACGCAGCGCGCGCCAACCTGAGCCCCGTGCTCATCACGGGTATCGCCCAGGGCGGCCAGCTGATGACCACGACGGAAGTGGACAACTGGCCGGCGGACGTGCACGGCGTGCAGGGCCCCGACCTGATGCAGCGCTTCCTGGAGCATGCCGAGCGCTTCAAGACGCAGATCGTGTTCGATCACATCAACCAGGTGGACTTCAGCCAGCGGCCGTTCACGCTCAAGGGCGACAGCGGCACCTACACCTGCGACGCGCTCATCCTGGCGACCGGCGCCTCGGCCAAGTACCTGGGCCTGCCGTCCGAGGAGGCCTTCATGGGCCGCGGCGTGTCGGGCTGCGCCACCTGCGACGGCTTCTTCTACCGCGAGCAGGACGTGTGCGTGGTCGGCGGCGGCAATACCGCCGTGGAGGAGGCGCTGTACCTGTCCAACATCGCGCGCAAGGTCACGCTGGTGCACCGCCGCGACCGGTTCAAGGCCGAGCCCATCCTGGTGGACAAGCTCAACGAGAAGGTGGCGGCCGGCAAGATCGAGCTCAAGCTCTTTCACACGCTGGACGAGGTGCTGGGCAACGACGGCGGCGTGACGGGCATCCGCGTGAAAAGCACCGTGGATGGCCGCACCGAGGACATCGCGCTGCAGGGCTGCTTCATCGCCATCGGCCACTCGCCCAACACCGCCATCTTCGAAGGCCAGCTGACCATGGAGAACGGCTACATCGTCACGCAGGGCGGCCTCAAGGGCTTCGCCACGCAGACGAGCGTGCCGGGCATCTTCGCCGCAGGCGATGTGCAGGACCACGTGTACCGCCAGGCCATCACCAGCGCGGGCACGGGCTGCATGGCGGCGCTCGATGCACAGCGCTTTCTCGAGCAGGATGGCGTCATCTGAACAAAGCGGGCTATAATCTGCGGCTTTGCTGAAATTGGGCGGGCTTTGCGCCATCCTGGACACGGCAATCGGGTTACCGCCACCCTGAACTGGCGAGGTGAGGCCGACGGCAGGCCTTGCGATCCAAAGCGTTCTTCGCTGGCGATCCGCAGGGCACCCGCTCGAAGGCCGTTGAAAACATTGGAGTGTCCTCATGGCACGCGTATGTGAAGTCACGGGCAAGGGCCCGATGGTCGGGAACAATGTTTCCCACGCCAACAACAAAACCAAGCGCCGGTTCCTGCCGAACCTGCAATACCGCCGTTTCTGGGTCGAGAGCGAAAACCGCTGGGTGCGCCTGCGCATCTCCAACGCCGGCCTGCGTTTGATCGACAAGAACGGCATTGACTCCGTGCTCGCAGACCTGCGCGCACGTGGCCAGGCTTAAGGAGAAGCACCATGGCAAGCAAAGGCGGACGCGACAAGATCAAGCTGGAATCCACTGCGGGTACCGGCCATTTCTACACCACCACCAAGAACAAGAAGACGATGCCCGAGAAGATGCTGATCATGAAATTTGATCCAAAAGCTCGCAAGCACGTCGAATACAAGGAAATGAAGCTGAAGTAATTCAGCTCAGGCCCCTTCAAGAACCGCCCGGCACCCCGGGCGGTTTTTTTATGCCTGCCTGCCTGCGCCGTGCATGATCGCCTGCCGGCGCGCCCCCCCCCCCGGCGCACCCTCCTCCGCCGCGGGTGCGTCAGGCCGCGCGGCGCAGGGCCGGCTCGGCGCGCTGCTGGGCCATGAGCGTGCCTAGCGTGCGGTAGGCCTCCTCCACCTCGGGCGTGAAGGGCATGCCGCAGCTCAGGCGCAGGAAGTTCTCGTAGCGTCCGGTGTTGGAGAACATCGGGCCCGGCGCGATGCGGATGCCGCACTGCAGGGCCTGGTCGTACAGGCGCGTGGTGGAAATGTCGGGGGGCAGTTCCAGCCACAGGCTGATGCCGCCCGGCGGCAGACTCAGCCGAGTGCCGACCGGAAAGTACCGTGCCACCGCGCGCGCCGCATGCTCCCGCTGCACGCGCAACTGGGTGCGCATGCGGCGCATGTGGCGCTCGTAGGCCGGCGAGTCCACGCTGCGCGCGGCCAGCAACTGGGACCAGGTCTGCATGTTGCGCGTGCGGGCGAACTTGAGCATCTGCACCCGGGCCTGCCAGCGCCCGGCGCTCATCCAGCCCTGGCGCAGGCCGGGCGCGAAGCTCTTGCTGAGCGAGGCGCAATAGATCACCTGGCCAGCATCGCCCACCTTGTCCCAGGCCTTGGCGGGCCGCAGTGCGCGGGGCGACTCGACGAACTCGCGGTAGATGTCGTCCTCGACGAGCGCCAGCCCGTATTCCACGCACAGCGCCACCAGGCGCTCCTTGTGCGCATCGGGCATCACGCTGCCCTGGGGCATCTGCAGGTGGGGCACCACCACCACGCCCTTCAAGCGCGGCTCGTTGCGCCCCGCCAGTTCCAGCGCCTCCAGCGAAATGCCGGTGTGCGGGCTGCAGGGGATCTCCAGCGCCTTCAGGCCGCGCACCTGGATGGCCTGCAGGATGCCGAAGAACGTCGGCGACTCCACCGCGATCACGTCGCCCGGCTCGGCGATGGCATCCAGCGCCAGCGTGACCGCCTCCGAATTGCCATGGGTGGCACCGATGTCGGAAGGCGCCAGGCACACCCCGAACGTGAGCGCATGGCGGGCCATCGCCTGCTGGAACTCCACGTGGGTGGTGGGCGCCGACGGCCCGTAGACGAGGATGTCGGGCTGCTCGCGCAGCAGGCTTTGCGCCAGCCGGTTCAGCGCGCGGGCATCGAACAGGCTGGGCGCCGGCATGGCGCTGCCCAGGTCCAGCGGCACCCGGCCGGCGCGGCGCGCCTTTTCCAGGAACATGGAGATGCGCTCGTTGATGCCGGCGAACACGCTCGGGTCGTCCGGCAGCGGCTCCAGCAACTCGGGCTCGCGCGCGCCGGGCAGCGCCATGCCGCCGGGCTCGCGCACGAAGTAGCCCACGCGCTCGCGGGCCTCCACACTGCCCTGGGATTCGAGGTGCCGCAGCACCTGCAGCGCGGTCGTCAGGCTCACCTGGTGGCGCTGGCACAGCTCGCGCACCGACGGCATGCGCATGCCCGGCCGCAGGCTGCCGGCGGCGATCGCCTGCTCGTACAGGGCCGCCAGCTGGCGGTACAGGGGGGTCGTCTCTCGGGGATCGGCAGGGCGGGACATGGCAGGCAGGCATCGGAAGAACCGCGCGCCAGGCCCCGCGCGCGGCAAGCGGGAATCCCATCATGCCCCGGCACGGTGCGCCGGAACAGATACAGGATGGAACATGGCGAACCATAACAGCCCCCTGCCGATCGCGGCTGTTCTACCTGCCGCCGCTGGCGCTTGTACCTGCCCCCGAAGGCCGGCTTTTCTTACGCTGGAGCCCTCATCCGAAGGAGTCCGCCATGACGCAAGCCCCCCGCCCGACCGCCACCGCCACCACAGCCGCCACCCCTGCCCTTCGCCTTGTTCTGGACATCGCGCCGGGGCAGCATGTGCTGGCCTGCCTGCCCCCGGCCAGCACGCTCCGGGCGCTGGAGGGCGACATCGCCCTGGGCTTCGGCCCGCTGGTCTGCGGGCAGGTGCTGCATGTGGGCCAGCAGACGCTGGTGGCCGGGCAGGCACTCACCCAGGGCGGCGGTGCGCCCACCACCTGGGTCCGCCTGGGCAACCCGGGCCGCCGGCCGGTGCGCGCTGTCTTGATCGAAGCGGTGCCGCAGCCCGGCGCCCTGGCGCAGGCTTGGGGCTGGATGAAGACCCGGTGGCACGCTGCCGCAGCCAGCGGAGCGCGGGCGTCCGGCGAGGTCGGCGCAGCGCATTGAGCGGCAACCGACACGGGTCGACCCAGGGACGCCGAAGCGTTGCCGACCCGGCAATCCGTGAGGGTCAGACCTGCGCCGCGCGCAGCCGCAGCGAAAACTCGCGCAGGGCCGCCACGCCGCTTTCCTCGGCGCGGTGGCACCAGGCCTGCAGGTCGGCCGTGAGCTGCTCGCGCGACTGCGAGGTGTTGAGCCACAGCTGGCGCAGTTCTTCACGCATGGTCATCATCTTGTCGAGCACCGGATGGGCGGCGCGGGCCTGGGCCAGGTGCGGCTTGGCGCGGGCGGGCACCTTCTCGGCATCGCGGTGGGCCCAGCGGCGGGCGGCGCGCAGCACGGAGACGTCGGCCTTGCGGGCCTTGAGCGCCGCCAGCTCCTCGCGGCAGGCCTGGCGCACGCCACGGGCGTAGCCGGCCATCACTTCGTAGCGGTTGGCGATCAGCGCCTCCAGCGTGTGCTCGTCGGCCACCGGCTTCACGGCGCCCAGGCGCAGCTTGGGCGGCACCTTCTTGACCGTGGCCCAGCCGACGGCGCGCATCAGGGAGATGTACATCCAGCCGATGTCGAATTCATAGGGCTTGACCGAGAACTTGGCCGCGGTCGGATAGGTATGGTGGTTGTTGTGCAGCTCTTCGCCGCCGATCACCACGCCCCAGGGCACGAGGTTGGTGCTGGCGTCCTGCGCCTCGAAGTTGCGGTAGCCCCAGAAGTGGCCGATGCCGTTGACCACACCGGCCGCCCAGAAGGGAATCCACAGCATCTGCACGGCCCACACCGTGGCGCCCAGGCCGCCGAACAGCACCAGGTTGATGATGAGCATGAGGCCCACGCCCTGCCAGGCGAACCGGCTGTACACGTTGCGCTCCACCCAGTCGTCGGGCGTGCCGTGGCCGAACTTGCGCACCGTCTCGGCATTGTTCGCCTCGGCACGATACAGCTCGGCGCCGCGCCACATCACGGTGTCCAGGCCGCGGGTCTGCGGGCTGTGCGGGTCTTCCTCGGTCTCGCACTTGGCGTGGTGCTTGCGGTGGATGGCCACCCACTCGCGGGTCACCATGCCGGTGCCCAGCCACAGCCAGAACCGGAAGAAGTGCGAGGGCACCGCGCCCAGCTCCACCGAACGATGGGCCTGCGCGCGGTGCAGAAAGATGGTCACCGCCGCGATGGTGATGTGCGTGGTGAACAGCGTGTACAGCACCACCTGCCACCACGACAGGTTCCACAGGCCGGAGCCCAGCCAGTCGATGGCGGCGTTCAGAACAGCCCAGTCGGGTAACAGCATAGGGAGCCTTCGCTAGCGAACAAAGTGAATGCCGCCCCCTTTGGGGGCAACTGAATGATTTTAGGGGGCGATGCAGGCACGATGCCGCGCATACCCGCAACACCGCCGGTGTCTTGCGGGGGTGCGCGGCGCGGTCTTCAGGGCTTGCGCGTCCACACGGCGGCAAAAAAACCGTCGGTCTGGTGCAGATGGGGCCAAAGGCGCAGATAACCAGTGCCCGATTCCGTTCCGCTGCACAGCGCGCCGGCCTGCTCGACCTTGAGCTGGGTGAGCAGTTCGCCCGCATCGGCCGGCACGAAGTCGGGGTGCGCGGCACCGAAAGCCTCGGCGATGGCCTCGTTCTCCTCGGGCAGCACGCTGCAGGTGGCGTACACCAGCCGGCCACCCGGCTTGAGCAGGCGCGCTGCGCTGGCGAGGATGGCCGTTTGCTTGGCCACCAGTTCCTGCACCGCCTGGGGGCTCTGGCGCCACTTCAGGTCGGGGTTGCGGCGCAGCGTGCCCAGGCCGGAGCACGGTGCGTCCACCAGCACGCGGTCGATCTTGCCGGCCAGGCGCTTGATGCGGTCGTCGCGCTCGTGCGCGATGGCGGCGGGGTGCACGTTCGACAGGCCGCTGCGGGCCAACCGGGGCTTGAGCGCGTCGAGCCGGTGGGCCGACACGTCGAAGGCATAGAGGCGCCCGGTGTTGCGCATGGCCGCGCCGATGGCCAGCGTCTTGCCGCCGGCGCCCGCGCAAAAGTCGACCACCATCTCGCCGCGCTTGGCATCGAGCAGCAGCGCGAGCAACTGCGAGCCTTCGTCCTGCACCTCGACCGCGCCGCGCGTGAAGGCATCGAGCTTGGTGAGTGCGGGCTTGCCGTCCACGCGCAGGCCCCAGGGGGAGTAAGGGGTGGGCTGCGCCGGAATGCCGGCCTTGGCCAGTTCCTTTTGCACATCGGCCCGCTTTTCCTGCAGGGCATTCACACGCAGATCGAGCGGCGCGCTTTGCGAGAGGCTGTCCACCAGGGGCCAGAAGCCATCGCCCAGCTGGCTCTTGAGCGGCGCCACCAGCCACTCGGGCAGGTTGTGGCGGTGGCGGTCCATAAGGTCGTCCGCCGGCACGGCATCGCACTGGTCGAGCCAGTTCTTTTCCTGATCGTTCAGGGCGCCGCGCAGGAAGTCGCGCGCACCGGAGGCATTGCCTGCGCCTGCGCGGCGGGCCTGCTCGTCCTGGCTGTGCGCGAAGCCGAGGATGGCCAGGCGCCGCTCCTTGGGACCGCTGCCCGAACGGGCGAGCTGCTCGAACAGCAGCTTCTTGCGCAGCACCGTGTAGGCGGTCTCGGCGAGGGTGGCGCGCTCGCGCGGGCCGAGGGAGCGGTTGTCACGGAAAAAACGGGACACCACCGCGTCGGCGGGGTGTTCGAGGGTCAAGGTCAGCCTGACGAGTTCAGCGCAGGCGTCCAGAAGGGCTTTGGGGTGCATCGCCCGATTGTCCCACTGGCGCCGCCCCGGCCCGCCGGGGCCCTCGCCGGTGCTATCTCGACAGCACCGGCGCGAAGGCCGAACGCTCGATCTCCTGCAGCGTGGGCGACTCCCCCGCCCACAGCACGAGCGCCGGCCCGGGCAGGCTGAGGTTTCGCTCCAGCCAACGGCACAGCCCGTAGCGGTCCTCATCGTCCATGGCCGGCAGGAGCACGAAGATGAGGTAGGCCCGCCGCTGCGGAAACTCCCGCAGGGCCTTGCACACGATCCAGCATTTCGCCACCGGGCGGCAACGGGCCAGTTCGGACTGCACCTCGCTCAGTTCGAACGGCGAGAGATCGTGCCGCGCCACCCGGCTGAAGTACGGCGGGGTGGACAGCTCCTCCCACGCCCGCTCCTCGGCCTCGCCCGCCTGGCGCAGCCGCTCGCGCCAGTGCTTGAGGCCCTCGGCGTCGTATTCCAGGCCCGGCCGCGTCGTCTCCAGTTCGGCGACGGCGGCATTGGCCGCCCACCAGCGCCGGGCCGGCGCCGCATCCCACAGCCGCGCCAGAACGGCCAGGCGGGCCTCCCGGTCGGGGGGCGGCAGGCAGCGGGCCAGCCCCTGCAGCGCGCCGGCGTGCTCGCTGCTGCGTTGCAGGGCCGCCTCGTACAGGGGGCGCACATCGGCGGCGGGGTCCAGGTGGCGCAGCAGCGTGGCCCATTCCACGGTTTCGTCGGCGTTGTTGCGGGCCGCGCTGGCTTTCAGCGCCTCGGCCCGTTCGCGCACCCGGGTCAGCCAGGCGTGGTGTTCCTTCCAGCCCGTGGCGTTTTCCTGGCACTACAGGCGGTCGAAATGGTCGATCCAGCGCTGCGGATCGCGGCCCAGCAGCGACAGGGCACCGTGGCGCGACCCCTCGGGCAGGGCAGGCCGCGCACCGGTGAGCGCCTCGACCCGGTCGCGCAGCACCGGGTGGGTGTCGTCCACGCCGCTGATGCGCCGCACGGCCTGGCGCAGCGCCTCCTGGGCGAAGCCGGCCTCGACCGGCAGCGCCAGCAGGCGGCGCAGGGCGCCGTAGGGGCCCGCCGGCAGCGGGTGGGCGGCTGCCGTGCGCCAGTGCCCGGGCCAGAACTCGTCCGCCAGCCAGGCGGCCTTGATCTCGATCTCGGCCAGCGCAGCGGCCGCCACGTCGGGGCCCAGCAACCGGCCGGCGATGCCGTCCGCCTCGTATTCGTCCTGGCGCGCCAGGGCGAACGTCCGCGCGGCGAAGCGCGGGAAGTACCAACGCAGGAAGGCCTGCGTGGCCGCCGCCACCGGCCCGCTGCCGTCGCGCAGGCCCTCGTGCAGGCGCAGCCAGCCCAGCCGCGTGCGGTAGATCCAGGCGGTGAATTGGCCGTGGCCACCGCGCAGGTGGCCATATTCGTGCGCCAGCACGGCCATCAGGCGCGGCTTGTCCAGCGCCATGACGAGCGGCAGGCCGATGGTGAGGTGGTTGACCGCGCCGCCGAACAGGCCCCAGCGCGGCGTCTGCCGGATGCTGGCGTTGAAGTCGCCGTCCAGGTACACGCCGTGCAGCGCCGGGCCCTTGACCTTGGTGCGGATGCGCTCCAGCGCCTCGAACAGGCCGGGCGCATCGGCCGCCGTGATGGGCAGGCCATCGGGCGCATCGATGCGCACCCAGAGCGCGCGCAGGCAGGTCCACAGCAGGCCGCCCGCCCCGAGCACCACCCACACGTAGGCCACGCGAAAGCGGCCATGCCACAACTGGGGCAACACCCAGGCCAGCAGCCCCGCCGACAGCAGCAGGCAACCCACCACCCAGGCGTACCCCAGGGCCGCGAAAGCGGCGACACTGCGCCGGTACGCGCTGGAGTCTTCAGCGCTCGCGTGCTCGCTCATGCGCACCATGTGCACGAAATCCGCCTGGTCCATGTCCCGCATCCCCCATTTGCCAATCCGCCATCGTATCCATGACCGACGACCTTCCCGCCCTGCGCCCCACCCCGCCCGGCCTCTATCGCCACTACAAGGGCCTTCTGTACGAGGTGATCGACACCGCGCGCCACAGCGAGACACTGGAGCCCATGACGCTGTACCGCGCGCTCTACGGCGAGCGCGGGCTGTGGGTGCGGCCCGCCGCGATGTTCGAGGAAACCGTGGTGATCGACGGGCGGGCGCAGCCGCGCTTCGAGCGGGTGCAGGCATCGCCGGAAGCCGCGCCGGAGGCCAAGCCATAGAAGTGCCTAATGCCCTAGATCCGATTGCCCTGATAGCTATTATTTTTATAGCAAATTAATTCTAATCCGTTGCGATACGCCAGCTTCGGATGGACCATGGCGTGTTCGTGCGGCAAAGCAAATTCCACAGCGCCAGGAACACCATCCTGTTTCATCCTCTGGCCTGTGCCAGTTGAAACGAAGGCCTGGCCCGTGAAATTTTCCAAACTGCTGCCGCACTCCCGTCCCACCCCGAACGCGGCCCCGTCGACCTCGTCCGGGAAAGCATCGGGTACGGCACCCAAAGCCAGCAGCAGCAGCAGCCACGGCGGTGGCGGCCTGCTGTCCGGCCTGGTGGGGCGCCATTCCAGGCCACAGGCGGCGCCCCGGCCGCGCCAGCCCCTGGACAGCACTGCCAGCCAGAGGGCGTCCGACGTGGCCTCCGCCATCCGCTACATGAACGTGAGCGCCGGATCGGCCTTTACCGCCCCACTCCCCCGCCCCGCAGCGGAGCCGCCGGCGGCGCAAGCCCCTTCCGGGACGCACCCGGAGATCCAGCAGGAGCCGCCGCCCGCAGCGCAGCCCGTACCGGATTCGGCACACGCCGAGGAGATCCAGGCCGACGAGAGCCCCGAGGTGCAAGCCGCGATGGCCCGACTGCAAGGCCGGACCCTGTTCACCATCGCCGAGGAGCCCGAGCTGGAGGCACAAGCGACGAGGGTCACCCTGCAGGATCTGTTCGATGCCGAGGACAAGGCGCGGGCCAAGGCCCAGGCCAAGGCGCAAACCCGCTTGCCGACCGCGGCGGCCGCCAGCGCCGCTGCGGCGGCCTCCACCGCGCCAGCGCATGCCCCCTCCGGGGGAATCGCGCAGCGGCTGCGCCATTTCTTCCAACGGTCTTAGCCGGAGCGCGGGCGACGCGGGCCATCCCCTGCCGGGCCCCTGCCAGGGCGATTCGATGCGCCGACGTGCCAGCGCCAGGAGATTGATTGCCTCCGTAGCTATGTTTTTTATAGCAAACGCATTGCCTGGCCGGCCCCGCCCCCGCGCGGCAGGGTGACGGTGGCGACCAGCCCGCCGCCCGGCGCATTGCACAGCTGCAGGCTGCCGCCGTGGCGCTGCGCGATGTCGTGCGCGATCGACAGCCCCAGGCCCACGCCGCCGCTGTGCCGGTTGCGCGAGCCTTCCACGCGGTAGAAGGGCTGCATCACCCGGTCCAGCTCCTGCTCGGGCAGGCCGGGTCCGTGGTCGCGCACGGCGATGCGCACCGCGGCGCCATCGTCGCTCAGCGTGATCTCGGCACCGCCGCCGTAGCGCACGGCGTTGCCGACCAGGTTGCCGATGCAGCGGCGCAGCGCGCCCACCCGCGCCGGCAGCGGCCGCGCGCTGCCCTGCAGCGTGACGGCGTGGCCGCAGTCCTGCTCGTCGTCCACCAGGCTCTGCAGCAGCGCCCCGATGTCCAGTGGCGCCACCGGCTCGGCATGGGCCACGCCGCGCAGGTGGTCGAGCGTGGCGGTGATCATGGCGTCCATCTCGCCGATGTCGCGGCAAAAGCGTTCGCGCTCGCCGTCGTCGTGCAGGGTTTCGGCGCGCAGCCGCAGCCGGGTGAGCGGCGTGCGCAGGTCGTGCGACACGGCGGCCACGAAGCCGTCGCGCTCGGCCAATTGCTGACGGATGCGCGCCTGCATCTGGTTGAAGACGCGGCTGGCCTCGCGGCATTCGGCGGGGCCGTCCTCGGGCAGTGGCGGGCCGTGGAGATCGCCACCCAGGTCGCGCGCGGCGCGGGCCAGCCGGTGGATGGGCTGGGACAGCCAGCGCGCGCCCCACCAGGCAGCGAGCATGAGGGCCAGCAGCCGCACCCCGATGTCCAGCGCAAGGCCCGCATGCAGGAAGCCGGGGCGGCGTTCGCGCGAGGGGCCGCCGGATTCGGGCGGCCGGGCGGGTGGCGGGCGCTGCGCGGCATCGCCATCCATGGCGGCCTCCGGTGGTGGTGGCGGGCCCATGCCGGCCGGGCGCAGCTCGAACATCAGCGTGAGGGCCAGCACGTGGCTGGCCGTGACGGCCACGAACAGCAGCAGCGCCAGCCGGCCGAACAGGGTGTCCGGCAGCCAGCGCCGCCACCCGGTGCGCGCGGGCGCCGTCGGCGCCGTGGCCGCGGCGTGCGTCACTGCGCCCTGCCCGCCAGCCCCTGCACGGTCTGGGTGTGGAACAGGTAGCCCACGCCGCGCACCGTGCGGATGAAGGCGGGTGCGCGCGGGTCGTCCGACAGCTTGTGGCGCAGGCGCGAGACCAGCAGGTCGATGCTGCGCTCGAACGAATCCATGGTGCGGCCACGCGCATGCTCCATGAGCTGGTCGCGGCTGCACACGCGCCGCGGCATGCGCAGGAAGGTGCACAGCAGGCGGTATTCGGCGTTGGTGAGCGGCACGGTGACGCCGGAGGGCGAGACGAGATGGCGCTCCACGCTGTGCAGCGCCCAGCCGTCGAAGCGCACCACGTCGTCCGGCACCGCGGGCGCGGCGGCGGGACGGCCCGCCGCGCGCCGCAGCACGTTCTGGATGCGCGCGACCAGCTCGCGCGGCTCGAAGGGCTTGCTCATGTAGTCGTCGGCGCCCATTTCCAGCCCGAGCACGCAGTCGTACGGATTGGCGCGCGCGGTGAGCATGATGATGGGCACGGCCGAGCGCTCGCGCAGCTCGCGCGCCAGGGTGATGCCGTCGGTGCCGGGCAGCATGATGTCCAGCACGACGAGGTCCATGGCCTGCGCGGCCATGCGCTCGCGCAGGGTCTGCGCATCGCGCGCCGCATGGGTGGCATAGCCGAAGCGGGCGAGGTACTGCGTCAGCAGCGCGGTGATGTCGTCGTCGTCATCGACCACCAGGATGTGTTGCATGGGAGCGGGCGGAAAAGCGGGGTTGCCGCCCCAGTGTACGCAGCGCCCGCGCGGCGCTGCGCGGGAACTGGCGGGCTTTTTCCCCGCTGTTCGCGCCTTGGCCGACCCTTTCGTACCAGGCCCGATACAAACGGGACAAACCGCCGTTACCGGCGCTTCCAAGAATGGGCTGCAGGCTGCTGCCGGTGCGCGCGCCCCGCTCCCGGGACGCACGACGGCGCGGCAGCCGCCAACCCTTGGAACGAAAGGAACGATGATGACGACCATCAGTAGTGTCGGCAGCGCGTGGTCCAGTGCGAGCGTCCAGCGGGCTTCGCGCCCCGGACCTTCGCCGGAGCGCCTGTTCGGAAAATTGGATGCCGATGGCAGCGGCGGCGTGGACGGCACCGAGCTGCAGGGGCTGCTGGACAAGGTGGCGAAGAAAAGCGGTGTGGACAGCAGCACCAGCGCTTCGGACCTGATCCAGAAGTACGACAGCGACGGCAACGGCAGCCTGAGCAGCGATGAGCTGTCCAAGACGCTGGAGAGCGTGCTGCCGCAGCGCTCCACCCTGGACTTCGCCCAGTCGCGCAGCGACGCCGGCAGCGGCGCCACCGGCCAGGCCGGCGACGACCTGTTCGGCAAGGTGGACGGCGACAGCGATGGCAAGGTGAGCCAGGCGGAATTGCAAGCCCTCCTGGAAAAAATCTCCGGCGGCACCGCCAGCGCCACCGGCACCAGCAGCGACGAGCTGTTCGGCCAGCTGGATGCGGATGGTGACGGCAGCCTGTCGCAGGCGGAGTTCGATGCGGGCCGGCCTTCGGGCCAGGGCGGCGCGGGCGGACCGCAGGCGGGCGGCATGCCGCCCCCACCTCCGGGTGGACCCGGTGGTCCGGGCGGGCCCGGCGGAGCGGGGGGCGCCAGCAGCGCGAGCGCATCGTCCGGCAGCACCACCTACGACGTGCTGGACACGAACGAAGACGGTGTCGTGTCGGCCTCGGAACTGGCGGCGGCCAGCACCACCAGCACATCCGGCGGCACGACGGATGCGGTCACCGCGCTGTTCAATGCCATCGACACCGACGGCGACCAGCAGCTCAGCGCCAGCGAGTCGTCATCGTTCATCGACCAGTTGACGCAGTGGGCGACGGCCAATGCCACCAACACGGCCAGCAGCAGCAGCAGCAGCAGTACCGGCCAGGACGACGGCGCCGCCAGCGCCTCCCGCAGCGGCCAGCGGCTGGACCTGACCCAGCTGGCCGAACAGGCACGCCGGCAATATGCGGCGGCCGCCAGCGCGTGGACCACCAGCAGCAACGCCAGCACCTTGAGCGCCCTGGCCTGAGAGGGCAGCCGGCCGCGCCCGCAGGCACCGGGCGCCCGGCCCCTGGTTTTGCCGGTCCACGCAGTGCTGCACAGCCCGTCAGTGGACGAGCTGCGTGGACCGGCGCCCTGCGCCGCTGGCCTTTGAGCCAAAAACGGCCCCAGCACAATATCTTCTATGGCATATCGCTATATTTTTTATAGCAAAAGCATCGACACACCCGCGCTGCTGCCGTTCGGTGACCCAGGAAAAGACCCTGGCCGTATCAAATGGATACAACGGAATGGCCGGATGCTGCGTACACACTCACTGTCGTTCCTTCAGTGAAGCCATTGATGTCCCCCACCCAGAAACCCGACGCTCCCGCCGACGCCACGCCCCCGGCCCCCGACCCGGCCCAGGGCGCCCCCCTGCCCTTCAACGAGGCCCAGCGCCTGGAGGCCCTGGACAAGCTGCGGGTGCTCGACACCAACCCCGAGCAGGCATTCGACGACCTCACCATGCTGGCGTCGGCGGTGTGCCAGACGCCGATCGCGCTGATTTCGCTCATCGATGCGGAGCGGCAGTGGTTCAAGTCGCGCACCGGCATCGACACGCCCGAGACGCCGCGGGAGCTGGCCTTCTGCGCCCATGCCATCCTGCAGCCCGACTACGTCTTCGAGGTGCCCGATGCGCACCTGGACCCGCGTTTTTCCGGCAACCCGCTGGTCACCGGCGAGCCGGGCATCCGCTTTTATGCCGGCGCGCCGCTCGTGACCTCGGACGGCATGCCCATCGGCACCGTCTGCGTGATCGACCGCGAGCCCCGCACCCTGACGGACGCCGAGCGCCGCGCGCTCGAATCACTGGCCCGCCAGGTGGTGACCCAGCTGGAGCTGCGCCAGGCCATGGCCGGCCTCGAACTGGAGAGCATGACCGACGGGCTCACTGGGCTGTGGAACCGGCGCTGCCTGGACCGCCAGCTGCGCACCAGCTGGGACGAAGGCAAGCGGGCCGGACAGCCGCTCAGCCTGGTGATGGTGGACCTGGACCATTTCAAGCGCGTCAACGACGACCTGGGCCACCCGGCCGGGGACGCCATCCTGCGGCATGCGGCAGAGGTGGTCCGCAGCCACGTGCGGGCGGGCGATTTCGTGGCCCGCTTCGGCGGCGAGGAATTCTGCGTGGTGCTGCCCCAGACGCACGCCACCGGCGCCCGCCTCGTGGCCGAGAAGCTGCATGCGGCATTGAATGCCAGCACCTGGCCGCACCGGCCGGTCACCGCCAGCTTCGGGGTGGCCACGGCGGGGTTCGAAGAGGTGAGCGATCCCCACGCACTGCTGGCGCGGGCCGACCGGGCGCTCTACGTGGCCAAGGATTCGGGGCGCAACCGGGTCTGCGTGTTCGACGGCTGGTCCTGAGCGGGGGCCGCTGCCCGGCGGTCCGGATCAGCCCAGCCGGTGCAGCAGTTTGAGCACGGCGCGGGGGTAGATGGCGTGTTCCTGCGCCAGCACGCGCGCGGCCAGCACCGGCGCGGTGTCGCCGGGCAGCACCGGCACCACGCCCTGGGCCAGGATGGGGCCGCAATCGAGTTCGGCCGTCACCTCGTGCACGGTGGCGCCGGCCACCTCGCAGCCTGCATCGATGGCGCGCTGGTGCGTGTGCAGCCCCGGAAAGGCGGGCAGCAGCGAGGGATGGATGTTGACCAGCCGCCCGGCGTAGCGCGCCACGAACCCGGGCGTCAGGATGCGCATGAACCCCGCCAGCACCACCAGCGCCGGCGCATGGGAGTCGATGCGCTCGGCCAGCGCCGCATCGAAGGCCTCGCGCGAATCGAACGCCCGGTGGTCCAGCGAATCCGTGGCGATCCCTTCGGCCCGGGCCCAGGCCAGGCCCGCGGCGTCGGCCTTGTTGCTCAGCACGGCCACCACCCGGGCGCCGTGGCGGCCGGCCCAATCCTGCTGGCGCGAAGCATTCACGATGGCTGCCATGTTGGAGCCGCTGCCGGAGATCAAAATCACGATGTTCTTCATTGCCGGAAATTATCCCCCGCCATGCCCTTCGATCCCCGCACCCGCCCCCTGTCGCCCACCGAGGCCCGCGTGCTCGCCACGCTGATGGAAAAGGCCCGCACCGTGCCCGACAGCTACCCCCTCACGCTCAACGGCGTGCTGACCGGCTGCAACCAAAAGAGCAGCCGCGACCCGGTGATGCAGCTGACCGAGCCCCAAGCCCAGGAGGCGCTCGATTCGCTGCGCCTGCGCACGCTGGCGGTCGAGATCGGCGGCAACCGGGCGACCAAGTTCGAGCACAACTTCCCGCGCGGCATCGGCGTGCCCGACCAGTCGGCGGTGCTGCTGGCCCTCCTGATGCTGCGCGGGCCGCAGACCGCGGGCGAGCTGCGCATCAACTCCGAACGCTGGCACCGGTTCGCCGACATCTCCTCGGTGGAGGCCTTCCTGGACGAGCTGCAGTCGCGCAGCGAAGAAAAAGGCGGCCCGCTGGTGGTGCAGCTGCCGCGCGCGCCCGGCGCCCGCGAGCAGCGCTGGGCCCACCTGCTGTGCGGCCCGGTCGATGCGAGCCAGTACGCCGCCGGTGCCTCGGCCTCCGAGGCCCCCGCCGCCCAGGGACTGGCCACGCGCGTGGCCGCCCTGGAGGCCGAAGTGGCCCAGTTGCGCGCCACGGTGCAGCGCCTTTGCCAGGAACTGGGGCTGGAGGCAGCGGAGCCGGAAGGCGCTGCGCCCGTGTCGCCGCCCGGACAGGATTAAAAAGCACGACCGTGCTACAACCGGCGGATCGGCTCGAACCGGCAGCCCGAGGAGACACACCGCATGGATCTCGCATTCACCCCCGAAGAACAGGCCTTCCGCGAAACGATTCGCGCCTGGGTCAAAGAGCATCTCCCCCCGGAGATTTCCCACAAGGTGCACAACGCCCTGCGCCTGACGCGGGGCGACATGCAGGGCTGGGCCAAGATCCTGGGCAAGAAGGGCTGGCTGGGCTTCGGCTGGCCGAAGGAGTTCGGCGGCCCGGGCTGGACCGCCGTGCAAAAGCACCTGTTCGAAGAGGAATGCGCCCTGGCCGGCGCGCCGCGCATCATCCCCTTCGGCCCGGTGATGGTGGCGCCCGTCATCATGGCCTTCGGCAATGCCGAACAGCAAAAGCGCTTCTTGCCCGGCATCGCCAGCGGCGAGGTTTGGTGGAGCCAGGGCTACAGCGAGCCCGGCGCGGGCTCCGACCTGGCCTCCGTCAAGACGCGCGCCGAGCGCGTGGGCGACCACTACGTGGTCAACGGCCAGAAGACCTGGACCACGCTGGGCCAATACGGCGACTGGATGTTCAACCTCGTGCGCACCAGCACGGAAGGCAAGCCGCAGACCGGCATCTCGTTCCTGCTGCTCGACATGAAGTCGCCCGGCGTCACCGTGCGTCCCATCCGATTGCTGGACGGCGAGTGCGAGGTCAACGAGGTCTTCTTCGACAACGTGAAGGTGCCCGCCGAGAACCTGATCGGCGAAGAGAACAAGGGCTGGACCTACGCCAAGCACCTGCTGAGCCACGAGCGCACCAACATCGCCGACGTGAACCGCAGCAAGCGCGAGCTGGAGCGCTTGAAGCGCATCGCCCGCGCCGAGGGGCTGTACGACGACCTGCGCTTTCGCGACCAGATCGCCCTGCTGGAGGTGGACATCGTCGCACTGGAAATGCTGGTGCTGCGGGTGCTGTCGGCCGAAAAATCAGGCAAGAACTCGCTGGACATCGCGGGCCTGCTCAAGATCCGCGGCAGCGAGATCCAGCAGCGCTACGCCGAACTGATGATGCTGGCCGCCGGCCCCTTCAGCCTGCCCTTCATCGAAGAGGCGATGGAGGCCGGCTGGCAGGGCGATGCGGGCGCCGGCGCGCTGGGCGGCTTCCCGGGCGGCGAGGTGGCCAACGCCCCGCTGGCCGCGAACTACTTCAACCTGCGCAAGACCACCATCTACGGCGGCTCCAACGAGGTGCAGCGCAACATCGTCGCCCAGACCGTTCTGGGCTGAACCCCACCCCCTCCCGCCAGGGCGAGAACTTCGCCAGGAGTGAAAAAATGGACTTTGATTTCTCGGACGACCAGCAATCGCTGCGCGACGCGGTGCGCCGCTGGGTGGACAAGGGCTACACCTTCGAGCGCCGCCGCGGCATCGTCGCGGCCGGCGGCTTCGACCGCGCGGCCTACAACGAACTGGCCGAGCTGGGCCTCACGGCCCTGACCGTGCCGGAGGCGCACGGCGGCCTGGGCCAGGGCCCGGTGGACGCCATGGTGGCCCTGGAGGAACTGGGCCGGGGCATCGTGCTGGAGCCGCTCGCCCAGGCCTTCATCGCCAGCAGCGTGCTGGGCCAGTACGCGCCCGAAACCGTGCAGGCCGACTGGCTGCCGCGCATCGCCAGCGGCGAGGCCCTGGTGGTGCTGGCGCAGCAGGAGCGCAAGGCCCGCTACCGCCTCGATGTGTGCGAGGCAAAAGCGGCCCCAGCGCAATCAGGACATGCGGTGACAGCTATCAAAAGCATAGTACCGGCCGGCGACCACGCGGATGCCTTCCTGGTGCCTGCCCAACTGGATGGCGCGATCGCCCTCTTCCTGGTCGAACGCAGCGCGCCGGGTGTCACCACGCGCGGGTATGTCACGCAGGACGGCAGCCGCGCCGCCGAAGTGCAGTTGGCCGACGCACCCGCCACGCTCGTCACCACCGACGGGCTGGACGCGCTGGCCCTGGCGGTGGACACCGGCATTGCCGGCGTATGCGCCGAGGCCGTGGGCGTGATGGACCAGGCCGTGTCGCTCACCGTGGACTACATGAACCAGCGCAAGCAGTTCGGCGTGGTGATCGCGAGCTTCCAGGCCCTGCGCCACCGCGTGGCCGACATGAAGATGCAGTTGGAGCTGGCGCGCTCGATGAGCTACTACGCCAGCCTCAAGCTCAACGCACCGGCGGACGAGCGCCGCCGCGCCATCGCCCGCGCCAAGGTGCAGTTGGGCCAGTCGATGCGCTTCGTGGGCCAGCAGTCGGTGCAGCTGCACGGCGGCATCGGCGTGACCGACGAATACATCGGCAGCCACTACTTCAAGACGCTCACCCAGTTGGAGATGACGTACGGCGACACGCTGCACCACCTGGGTGAGGTATCGGCGCGCATGCAGGACACGGCCGGCGTCTTCGCCTGACGGGGCGGGCCTGGCGCGGCCGGCTATTCGGACAGCACCTCGAACGCGAGGAACTGGCTGATCTGCGTGTCGTTGAAGTTGTTGTCGGACACCATCACCAGGCTGCGGTGGCCGTTGGCCAGACGCGGGCCCCAGGCCATGCCCTCGATGTTGTCCAGCGTGCGCAGGCCCAGCGTGTTCAGGTTGAGCACCAGGCGCTTGCGCACTGCGGTAAAGCCGCCCGAGGCCAGCGAGGCGATGCCGCTCACGTCGGTCGCATCCCGGGTGTCGATCTCGTACAGGCGGATGTACATGCGGTACAGGTCGTCGCTGCCCTGCACGCCCGAGCGCTCCAGCACCAGGAAGCGGTGGTCGTCCACCGCCAGCATTTCCGACACGCCGTTGTCCGCGTTCTTGCCCGTGCCCGGAACCGCCTGGATGGGATCGACCGGATAGGCCACCTGGCGCAGCAGCGCACCGCTGCGGTTGTACTGCAGCATGCGCGAATACGCGCCCGCCGTGGGCGTGGGCACCGGGCCGTCCTGATAGAGCGGGGCCTCCATGGCGGCCCACAGCGATGCGCCGTCGGCCGAGAAGCTGAGTCCCTCCAGCGTGAGGTTGTTGCGCGCGCCGGTCGCCTGCGTGGGCGACATGCGGTAAGCCGCAGGCCAGGGCAGCGCGCCCAGGGCCCGGCCGCTGGCATCGGCATGCATCACGAACGGGTCCAGGCCCAGGCTGCGATCGCCCTCGCTGGTCCACCACAGGCTGCCGTCGCGCGGATCGATGCGGATCGCCTCCGGATCGGGCACGGGGCTGGCCGCCGTGGAGGCCGTGCGCGCGGGGTACACGCTGCCGTCCGCCTGGCGCAAGGGCATGGTGCCCAGGAACTGCACGGGTGCGAATGTGGATGGGTCGAACTGCAGGCGCGCGGTATAGAAGCGCGCGGGGTTCTTGTCCGAGCGGTCGTCGCTGACCAGCACCCAGGTGTCGCGCGCGGCGTCGTAGTCGATGCCCGAGAGCCCTCCCACCAGTGTGCCGCCCACCTGCAGCGTGTTAGGCACGGTCTGCTCGCCGATCAGGCGCACGCTGATGTCGCGGGCACCGCCGTCGCTGCCCCCACAGGCGGCAAGGCACACGGAAAGGATGGCAGCGCAGGCAAGGGGTCTGAACATGGACGGCTCTTCGGACAAGGTGGATGGCAGGGATGGACAGCGCCGGACCTTAGCGGGCCCGCATGACAAGTTGATGGCGCTCGCGGCCCGGCATTTTGCAGGGAAATTTCACACATTCCAAAAGGTGGAATTTCGCTATAGTGGCCGCCCCAACAACAGTTCCGGAGGTTTTCCCGCCATGCGCACCTTGATCCGACAGATTGCCGCCATCCCCCTGATGGCCCTCGTGGCCACCAGCGCCTGGAGCCACGGACCGGGCCACGGCCCTGGCGGGGGCAGCGGCGCCCCACCGCGCGAAGTCGTCGGCTACTTCACCTCGTGGGGCATCTACGCGCGCAACTTCAAGGTCAAGGACCTGGTTGCCCAGGGCGGCGTTCCGGCGGTGACCACCATCAACTACGCGTTCGGCAACGTGCAGCCCGCGCAGGCCGGCGGCACCGGCCCGGTGGTCTGCCAGTTGGGCGATGCCTACGCCGACGTGGAGCGCGCCTGGGCCGCCGAAGAGAGCGTAGACGGCCAGGGGGTCGATGCCAGCCAGCCGCTGCGCGGCAACTTCCAGCAGTTGCTCGCACTCAAGCGGGCCTACCCCGGCACCAAGGTCCTGATCGCGCTGGGTGGCTGGAACGGGTCGAAATGGTTCTCCGACGCCGCGCTCACCGCCGAATCCCGCAGCGCGCTGGTCACCTCCTGCATCGACCTGTTCATCAAGGGCCGGACCGACGGCAGCACCACGGGCAACGGGCCGGCCGCCGGCGTGTTCGACGGTATCGACATCGACTGGGAATACCCGGCCGCGGAAGGCGCCGAGGGCAACACCGTGCGGCCCGAAGACACCCGCAACTTCACGCTGCTGCTGCAGGAATTTCGCCGCCAGCTCGATGCGATCGATCCGCAGTTGCGCCTGACCATCGCCGCGCCGGCCGGTCCGCAGACCGCGGCCAAGATCGAACTGGCCGAGGTGGCCCGGTCGCTCGACTTCATCAACGTGATGGCGTATGACCTGCACGGCGCCTGGGAAAGCACCACCAACCACCAAGCCGCGCTCGCGCCGAACCCGAACGACCCGGCCCGTACGCAGAAACTCTCGGTGGTCGAGACCGTGGGCCGATACCTGCAGGCGGGCGTGCCTGCGCACAAGATCGTCGTCGGAGCGCCGCTGTATTCGCGCGGCTGGACGGGCGTGACCAACGCCCAGCGCGGCCTGTACCAGCCGGCCACGGGCATTCCCGCCGGCACGTACGAGGCGGGCATCGAGGACTACCAGACCCTCCAGGCCAAGCCGGGCTTCACCCGCTACTGGGATGCCCATGCGCGCTCGGCCTGGCTGTTCGACGGCACCACGTTCTGGACCTTCGACGATGCGCAGACCCTGCGCGAGAAAGCGCGTTTCGTGAAGCTGGCCCGCCTGCGCGGCATGATGTTCTGGGAGCTGTCGGGCGACGGCGGCGAGCTGGTGCGCGCCGTGGGCGACGAACTCTCGCGCTGAACGATCGCGGATCGCCAAAGGTGGAAGGCCGCTGCCGCCCGTTGGGTCGCAGCGGCCTTTTTTCAGGCCCGGGCCGGCCCCGCGCAGGCATGGTGCAACGCCCTCGTCGCAGCGCGGCCAATGCACGAACAGGGCCCGCAGCGAATCCGGGATAATCGTCCACCCATCCTGAAGGCGCCGAGCATGCGCGCCTCCCCCTATTTGCCCCTCCCGACATGAGCGCAACACCCCTCGCAGACCCCAACCGCCAACACCTTGAAACCGCCAGGACGCAGATCGCCCAGGGCGAACTCCAGAAAGCCGCGCTGACGCTGAACAAGGCCCAGCAGCAGTCCCCCAACGATCCGCGCGTGTTCATGCTGGCGGGCCTGATGGCGGAGAAGGCCGGCAACCTGCCCAAGGCGTTCGAGGCGCTGCGCCATGCCGTGGCGATCTCGCCGGATTGGGGCCCTGGCCTGCTGGAACTGGCCCTGCTGCTGGCGCGCCAGAACCAGTTCGACGAAGCGGTGAGCACCGCGGAGAAGGTCGCCCTGATCGAGCCCAACAACTTGGTGGTGCTGGCCGGCGTGATCGACGTCGCGCACCGCGCGGGCCACCTGGACATGTCCGTGCGCCACCTGCGCCGCGGGCTGGAACTCGTGCCGGGCGATGCGCAGCTGCGCCGCCAGCTGGCGCGCGACCTGAGCGGCCAGGGCGCGCACGCCGAATCCGTCGAGCTGTGGAGCGGCCTGATCGCCGAGAACCCGGCCGACACCGAATCGCTGCTCGGCCGCGTGAAGGCGCACCTCGCCGCGGGCACGCCCGCCCGTGCCGTCGCCGACACCACCACGCTGCTGGAACTGGCCCCTGGCGACTCGGTCTATGCCTACTACGCCGCGCTGGCCCATGGCGTGACGCCGAAGCACCAGCCGCCGGAACTGAACCGCGGCCTATTCGACAGCCTGGCCGAGATGTACGACCAGCACATGGTGCGCGGCCTGCGCTACCAGCTGCCCAAGCGCGTGGCGGACAAGATCCTCGAACGCTTTCCGGACAAGAAGCTCAACCTGCTGGACCTGGGCTGCGGCACGGGCCTGCTCGGCGTGTGCCTGGGCCGGCTGGACGGCTTTCTGATCGGCGTGGACATCTCGATGAAGATGATCGAGCAGGCCGGCCGCCACAACGTGTACGACCGCTTCCACCACGTCAACCTGCTCGACGCCCTGCAGGAAACGCCCGACGCCATCTACGACGTGCTGGCCGCGCTGGACGTGTTCATCTACACGGGCGACCTGACCGAGACCGTTCCCAACGCCCTGCGCATCCTGGTGCCCCAGGGCGAGCTGATCTTCTCGTGCGAGACTTCGGACGAAGCGGGCCCGGACATGGTGCTGCAGCCCAGCGGCCGCTACGCCCACAAGCGCAGCCATGTGGTGGCGCTGTGCAAGGCGGCGGGCTTCGAGACCGTGGAAGTGGAAGACACCGTGCTGCGCTACGAGAACAACGCGCCCGTGCAGGGCTTCATCGTCACGGCGCGCAAGGCGGTCTGACGGCGGGGCGCCCACGGCGCCCCTGACCCGTCCTGGAATAGGTTGACACCTATGCGGGACTGAACCCTAGCCGTAATTGGCTTGCAAGAGACGCCCGGTGCACCGCATCGGGCGTTTTGTATTCTAGGGACAGGTGGGGCCGCTGCTCGT